>NZ_JBIWMV010000001.1:403781-1315645 GCF_044766845.1 Streptomyces sp. NPDC101776
GGGTGTGTGGGGGGGGGGGGGGGGGGGGGCCCCGCGGGGGCGCCCCCCCGGGGGGGGGGGGGGGGGGGGGGGGCGCGCGGGGGGGGGCCCCCCCCCCCCCCCCCCCCCCACGACCTCAGGGGTACGACACCACCGTGGAGGGGACCGTCGACGTACCCGAAGTCGCCGCGCCCGTCTCGTTGATGACGTGTTCGTACTGGCCCTGCCCGCCGAGCGAGACGACGAGCAGGTCGTGGAACTTCACGCCCGCCCGGTTCGGCGCGGCGAAGCCGTTGTGCTGCACGATCGTCGGGTCGACGTTGTAGTAGCAGTAACTGCCGAGCCCCCAACCCTCGTGCACGGTCACATTGGCACCGACCTTGTAGGCCGCGTACCCCTTGATCGAGCCGTTCTGGATCGCCGCCTGGTTCGGGGCGTCGTAGGCCTTCTCGTTCTGGAAGAAGATCGTGCGGCCCCGCTCGCCGTTCCACTGCACGTCGTACTTGTTGAAGTGCTCCACGAACAGTCCGGTGGTCAGCACGTCGGCGCCGTTGACGACGAGCCCGTAGTCGGCCCGGTTGGTGTCCCAGCCGATGCCCGTGCCGTGGTCGGCGCGCCAGAGCCAGGTGTGGTCGATGATGGTGTGCCGGTTGTTGACGACCACGCTGGTGGTGGCCTTGCCCGCGCCCGCGCCGCCGATGCGCACGAACACGTCCTGCACGGTGGTCGGGTTGGCGGAGTGGTCCGTCGTCGTGCCCGAAGGGCCCACTTCCAGCAGGGTGTTGGAGTTGACCGTGCCCGCGTCGATCAGGAAGCCCGCCAGCCGTACGCCGTCGACGTCGGCCGTCTTGAGGGCCGTGACTCCGTTGTCGGGGACCAGGGTCGCGTAACCCAGGCCCAGGACAACGGTGTTGGCGCGGTTCACCTGGATCGGCTGCTCCAGGTGGTAGATCCCCGGCGTCAGCAGGAGGTGAAGTCCCTGCGTGAGCGCCTGGTTGAGAGTGGCGGCCGTGACGCCCGGCTTCGCGACGTAGAACTGCGACAGGGACAGCGAGGTGCCGCGCGGTGTGCCGTTGCCCCAGGTCACCCCGCTCGCGTTGGTGCGCTTCTCGGGGAGGAAGACGCGGTACTCGGTGCCGTTGAGGTAGAGGAACGGCTTCTCGCGGGAGACCGGGGTCGTGGCGAGGGTGGTGTACACCGGGTTCGGGAAGCCCTGCGCGGGAGCGCCCTGCACGCCCGAGAACACCATGTTCCAGACGCCGTTGAGCCAGCTGCCGATCACACTGTCCCGGGTGTACCACTGCTGTTGCGAGTACGGCTGGACCTGTCCGTCGATCCGGCTGTCGGCGATGTAGCCGCCACTGGCCCAACCGTAGCCGTTGGGCGAGAGGTTGAGGCTGCCGCGCACATGCATCCGCCGGAAGGGGGCCGCCTGAGCCACGGCCCACCTGTTGGTCCCGCTGACGGGCACGAGCGCGAGGTTCTCCGCCGAACGCCAGAAGTTCTGCGTGGCGTTGCCGTTGAACCAGCCCGCGTCGACCGTGACGTCACCGTTGATCGTGGTGTCGTCGGGGGAGAGGCCGAGGCCCGCGATCGAGGTGTAGAAGCCGAGCTGTGCGTTGAGCCCGGAGTAGGTGCCGGGCTTGAAGAACAGGGCGTAGCGGCCGGTGCCGAACTGGGCCGTCTCCTGCTGGGCGAAGATCTGGTCCAGCCTGGCCTGGATGCCGGCGGTCGACGGGTCGAAGACGATCACGTTGGGGCCGAGATCGCCGCCACCCGGCAGGGCAAGTGGCTTGTTCGCACCAGGAGTCGCGGGAGTTGCGGGGGCGGCGGAGGCGGTTGCGGGCAGCGCGGCCAGGGCGGACGCGGCTGCGGCGGCACCGAGCACGGCTCTGCGGGGAACTGGGGACATCAGGCGGCTCTCCTTGTTCATGAAATGAACGCCGGTGGGGTTGGGAGCGCTCTCTCGCGAGGGAATGCTTCAGGTCCGTGAACGCGGCCGTCAAGAGATACGACCGAGTTCGACGAGTGGCGTCCAAACTCTTGACGCTGCTGGCTTCCGAGGTTTAACTCACGTCCTAAATTAAGTCGTGAGTGCATTCCCTGAAGGGACACCCGGAGTATGCGCAGCATCCGAGCCGCGGCCGTAGGCGCCGTCACCATGTCCATCGCCCTGGCGGCCACGGCCTGCGGAGGCGGTTCGTCCACGGGTGGGGGGTCCAACGACAAGCCCAAGACGCTGACCTACTGGGCCTCCAACCAGGGCGCCAGCATCGCGATCGACAAGAAGGTCCTGCAGCCCGAACTCGACAAGTTCAAGAAGCAGACCGGCATCACGGTGAAGCTGGAGGTCGTGCCCTGGTCCGACCTGCTCAACCGCATCCTCACGGCGACGACTTCCGGCCAGGGCCCCGACGTCCTGAACATCGGCAACACCTGGAGCGCCTCCCTCCAGGCCACCGGCGCCTTCCTCCCGTGGAACGCGGCCAACTTCGCGAAGATCGGCGGCAAGGACCGCTTCGTCGACTCCGCGCTCGGTTCCACCGGCGCCACCGGCAAGGACCCGGCCGCCGTCCCGCTGTACTCGATGGCGTACGCGCTCTACTACAACAAGCAGATCTTCGCCGACGCGGGCATCTCCCAACCTCCGGTCACCTGGGCCGAGTTGATCGCCGACGGCAAGAAGATCGAGGCGAAGGGCAAGCAGGCGCTCGGGGCCGAGGGCGCCAACGTCTCCGAGAACATCCACCACGCCTTCGTCTTCGCCAAGCAGCACGGCGCCGACTTCTTCACCGCCGACGAGCTGGCCGACTTCACCAACGACGGTGTCGTGGCCGCCGTCAAGCAGTACGTCGACCTGATGGCCAAGGACAAGATCATCCCGGTCGGCAACGCCGAGTACGCGCAGAACCAGTCCGTCAGCGACTTCGCCAAGGGCAGGACGGCGATGCTGATGTGGCAGTCCGCGTCCGCCAACCTCAAGTCGCAGGGCATGAGCGACAGCGCCTACGGCATCGCCCCGATACCCGTGCAGTCCGGCACCCCCGGCACCGGCGCCCAGGTGAACTCGATGGTGGCCGGCATCAACCTGGCCGTCTTCAAGAACACCGACAACCTCGACGGCTCCACCCAGTTCGTGAAGTTCCTGACGAGCGACGCCGAGCAGAAGATCCTCAACACCGCCTACAGCTCCATCCCGCCGGTGAAGGCCGCACAGGAGGACGCGGCGTTCAACTCCCCGGCGAACTCCGTCCTGAAGAACACCCTCGCCACCAGCGGCGCCGCGCTGCCGCAGGTCGCCGACGAGTCGCAGTTCGAGACGGCGGTCGGCACGGCGGTCAAGGACCTCTTCGCCGACGCCGCCGCCGGACGCGCGGTCACCACCGCGTCCGTCAAGGCGGAGCTCGAAAAGGCCCAGCAGCAGATGCCGGCGAAGTGAGTGCGACTGTGACGAGCACTGTCACCCCGGAGGCCGCCGTGCGGAAGAACCCTTCCGACCCGGCGGCCCCCGGCCCGCGCCGGCGGCGCGGCGAACGGATCCGCCGTATCGGACTGCCCTACCTGCTGCTCCTGCCCGCCCTGTTCCTCGAACTCCTGGTCCACCTGGTGCCGATGGTCATCGGCATCGTCATGAGCTTCAAGGAGCTCACCCAGTTCTACATCCGCGACTGGGGCACCGCGCCCTGGTCCGGCTTCGACAACTACAAGGTGTCGGTGGACTTCAGCGCCCCCGTGGGCAAGTCGCTCCTCCACTCCTTCTTCGTCACCGTCGCCTTCACCCTGCTGTCGGTCGCCTTCTGCTGGCTGATCGGCACGGTCGCCGCGATCTACATGCAGGACACCTTCCGCGGCCGGGGCTTCCTGAGAGCGCTCTTCCTCATCCCGTACGCGCTGCCGGTCTACGCGGCCGTCATCACCTGGGTGTTCATGTTCCAGCACGACAACGGCCTGGTGAACCACGTCCTGCACGACCAGCTGCACCTCACCGACAAGCCGTCGTTCTGGCTGATCGGCGACAACAGCTTCTACGCGCTGCTGATCGTGTCCGTGTGGAAGGGCTGGCCGTTCGCCTTCCTCATCGTGATGGCCGGCCTGCAGAACATCCCCAAGGAGCTGTACGAGGCGGCCTCCATCGACGGCGCCGGCCGGTTGCAGCAGATCCGCCGCATCACCCTGCCGTCGCTGCGGCCGGTCAACCAGGTGCTGGTCCTCGTCCTGTTCCTGTGGACGTTCAACGACTTCAACACGCCGTACGTCCTGTTCGGCAGGTCGGCCCCCGGGGCCGCGGACCTGATCTCGGTGCACATCTACCAGGCCTCGTTCGTCACCTGGAACTTCGGCACCGGCTCGGCGATGTCGGTCCTGCTGCTCCTGTTCCTGCTCGTCGTCACCGGCGTGTATCTCGTGTTCACCTCACGCGGACGGAAAACGGCCGATGTCTAGTCACCCCTCGTCCATGGCCTCGCCCATGGCCCCGCCCCGCTCCTTCATCTGGTCGCGGCGGATCTTCCTCACCCTGCTCACCGGCTTCGTCCTGGTGCCGGTGTACGTCATGCTCTCCAGCTCCCTGAAACCGCTCTCGGACGTCACGGGCAAGTTCCGCTGGCTGCCGAGCGGGCTCACGATCCGCCCGTACATCGACATCTGGTCGACGGTCCCGCTCGCGAAGTACTTCATGAACTCGCTGATCGTGTCCGTCGCCGCGACCGTCTGCTCGGTGGTGATCGCGGTCTTCGCCGCGTACGCGGTCAGCCGCTACGAGTTCCGCGGCAAGCGCGTCTTCACGGTCACCGTCCTGTCGACGCAGATGTTCCCCGGCATCCTCTTCCTCCTCCCGCTGTTCCTCCTCTACGTCAACATCGGCAACGCCACGGGCATCGCCCTGTTCGGCTCGCGCGGCGGTCTGATCCTGACGTATCTGACCTTCTCGCTGCCGTTCTCCATCTGGATGCTGATCGGCTACTTCGACTCCGTCCCGAAGGACCTGGACGAGGCGGCGCTGGTGGACGGCTGCGGACCGATCGGCGCGCTGCTGCGCGTCGTCGTCCCCGCCGCGATCCCCGGCATCGTCGCGGTCGCCGTCTACGCCTTCATGACCGCGTGGGGCGAGGTCCTCTTCGCCTCCGTCATGACCAACGACGCCACCCGCACGCTGGCCGTCGGACTCCAGGGCTACTCCACGCTCAACGACGTGTACTGGAACCAGATCATGGCCGCCTCGCTGGTCGTCAGCGTGCCCGTGGTCGCCGGCTTCCTGCTGCTCCAGCGCTATCTCGTCGCCGGGCTGACGGCGGGCGCCGTCAAGTGACCCACCCGACCGACTCCACTGACAACTCCGCTGACCGTAAAGGGACTTCAGTGACCATCGACTTCGCCGCACTCCCGCACGACTTCCTGTGGGGCACGGCCACCGCGGCGTACCAGATCGAGGGAGCGGTCGCCGAGGACGGACGCGCGCCGTCGATCTGGGACACCTTCTCGCACACCCCCGGCAAGATCGACAACAACGACAACGGCGACGTCGCCTGCGACCACTACCACCGCTGGCGCGAGGACATCGGCCTGATGCGCCAACTCGGCGCCAACGCCTACCGGTTGTCCATCGCCTGGCCCCGGGTGACCCCCGGCGGCGACGGCCCGGTCAACCCCAAGGGCCTCGCGTTCTACGACCAGTTGGTGGACGGACTCCTGGAGGCGGGCATCACCCCCTCCGTCACCCTCTACCACTGGGACCTGCCCCAGGCGCTCCAGGACCGCGGCGGCTGGCCCGAGCGCGCGACCGCCGAGCACTTCGCCGCGTACGCCTCGGTCGTCGCCGAACGCCTCGGCGACCGCGTCACCCACTGGACGACCCTCAACGAGCCCTCCTGCTCGGCCTGGATCGGCCACCTCGAAGGCAAGATGGCCCCGGGCTGGACCGACCTCACGGCCGCCGTCCGCGCCTCCTACCACCTGCTCCTCGGCCACGGTCTCGCCGCGCAGGCGATCCGCGCCGCCGCCCCGAACGCCCAGGTCGGCATCGTCAACAACCTCTCCACGGTGTATCCCGCCAGCGACCGCGACGAGGACGTCCAGGCCACGCGCCGGCAGGACGGCCACGTCAACCGCTGGTGGCTCGACCCGGTGCACGGCCGCGGCTTCCCGGCCGACATGGTCGAGACCTACGGTGTCGAACTCCCGGAACAGCCGGGCGACCTGGCGACCATCGCCGCACCGCTGGACTGGCTCGGCCTGAACTACTACTTCCCGGCGACCGTCGCCGACGACCCCACCGGCCCCGCCCCCTACACCCGCGCCGTGCGCCGCCTCGGCGTCCCGCGCACCGGCATGGACTGGGAGATCGACGCGTCCGGCATCGAGACCCTGCTGCTGCGCCTCACCGAGGAGTACGACCCCCGCAGGATCTACGTCACGGAGAACGGCTCCTCGTTCCCCGACATCGTACGCCCCGACGGCACCGTCGACGACCCGGAACGCCAGGACTACCTGGTCCAGCACCTCGCGGCCTGCGCCTCGGCGGCCCGCAAGGGCGCCCCGCTGGCCGGCTACTTCGCCTGGTCGCTGCTCGACAACTTCGAGTGGGCGTACGGCTACGAGAAGCGGTTCGGACTGGTCCACGTGGACTACGAGACCCAGGTCCGCACGATCAAGGGCTCCGGCCGCCGGTACGCGGACATCATCCGCGACCACCGCGGCCGGGCCCGGCGCGCGGCCTGAGCAAGGCCGCCCCGGTGGGCGCGGGCGGGGGAGCCCGCACCCACCGGGGCACCATCAGTCCCATGTGTGTCATGTGCACGTCAGCACGATCACCCCCAGAAGGAGTTCCGCCCCTCAAGGAGACCCGCATGCCAACCCGCACCCTGCTCACGGCACTTACCGCGCTGGCCCTGCTCGTGGCGACCCCGGCCCTCGCCGCCCCCGCTCCGCAGGCCGCCGTCGCGGCGACCTGGGACACCGACCGCGCGGCCGCCGCCTACGCCGCGAACCCGGCCGCCGTCACCGCCTCCGGCAGCGAGAACGGCGGCACCACTCCCGGCCTCGCCTTCGACGGCGACGGCGCCACCCGCTGGTCCAGCAACTTCGCCGACGACGCCTGGATCCGCCTCGACCTCGGCACCACCCTCCGCGTCGACCGCGTCACCCTCGACTGGGAGGCGGCCTACGGCAAGAGATACGTCCTGGAGATCTCGAAGAACGGCACCGACTGGAGCCCCTTCTACACGGAGACGGCCGGCACCGGCGGCTCGGTCACCACGAGCACGTACCCCCAGGAGGTGACGGGCCGATATATCCGCCTGCGCGGCTTCGAACGCGCCACGCCCTACGGCTACTCGCTCTACTCCTTCAAGGTCTACGGCGGCGAACCGGCCCCCGCGTCCACGACCCGCACCAACCTCGCCCTGAACCACCCGGCGTACTCCAACTACTACCAGCACAACGGCAATTCACCGACGTACGTCACCGACGGCGGCTGGCCCACCAACCTCAAGGACGACGCGACCCGTTGGTCCAGCGACTGGAACGCCGACCGCTGGGTCTCGGTGGACCTCGGCGCGACCTCGACGATCGACACGGTCGACTTCTACTGGGAATCCGCCTACGCCGTCGACTACTTGCTCCAGGTCTCGGACGACAACACCACCTGGCGCACGGTCTACGAACCTTCGGCCGCCGACATCGCCGCGCGACGCGCGAACATCCAGGCCCCCGCCGACGCGACCGGCCGCCACGACACGGTGACCCTGCCCCAGCCGGTCGCCGGCCGCTACGTCCGCATGCTCGGCAAGGAACGCCGCTCCTTCTACAACCCGGCGCCCTACACGGCCCAATTCGGCTACTCGCTCTACGAGTTCCAGGTCTGGGGCACCGGCGGCAACGCGTCCGCCGCCTACCCCGCCCTCCCCGGCGACCAGTCGGGCACGTACCAGACGACGTTCTTCGACGACTTCACGTCGGCCGCCCTGGACCGCAGCAAGTGGCGGGTGGTCAGGACGGGCACGGAGATGGGCCCGGTCAACGGCGAGTCCCAGGCGTACGTCGACTCGACGGACAACGTCCGCACACAGAACGGTGAGTTGATCCTCGGGGCGAAGTACTGCAAGGGCTGCACCCAGGCGGGCGGCGGCACTTACGACTTCACGTCGGGCCGTATCGACACCAACACGCACTTCGACTTCACCTACGGCAAGGTCAGCGCCCGTATGAAGCTGCCGGTCGGCGACGGGTTCTGGCCCGCCTTCTGGCTGCTCGGCAGCAACGTCGACGACCCGTCCGTGTCCTGGCCGGCCTCCGGCGAGACCGACATCATGGAGAACATCGGCTACTCCGACTGGACGAGCACCTCGCTGCACGGCCCCGGTTACTCGGCGGACGGCAACATCGGTGCCCGCCAGACCTTCCCGAACGCCGGCACGATCGACCAGTGGCACACGTACGCGGTCGAATGGACCCCGACCGCGATGCGCTTCTACGTGGACGACAACCTCGTCCAGGAGACCACCCGCAACAAGCTCGAATCGACCCGCGGCCAATGGGTCTTCGACCACAACCAGTACGTCATCCTCAACCTCGCGCTGGGCGGCGCGTATCCGGCCGGCTGGAACCAGGTGACCACTCCGTACTGGGGTCTGCCGCAGTCGAGCGTCGACAAGGTCGCGGCCGGGGGAGTGCAGGCGGAGGTGGACTGGGTGCGGGTCGAGCAGAAGAGGTGACAGCTGGGCCGGTCCGGAGCACGGCACCGGACCGGCCCGTTCGCCGCCGCGCAATCCGGTTGCCGTGGGCCCCGCCCCCTGACACGCTCGCGCCCATGCCGACCTTCGCCGCACCCGACGGAACCCGCCTCGCCCATCACACCGAGGGCGACGGCCCGCCCCTGATCTGCCTCCCGGGCGGACCGATGCGCGACTCGGCCTACCTCGGCACCCTCGGCGGCCTGACCGCACACCGCCGCCTGATCCGGCTGGACCTACGGGGCACGGGCGCGTCGGAGGTGCCGCAGGACCCGGAGTCGTACCGCTGCGACCGGCTCGTGGACGACGTCGAGGCCCTGCGCGACCACCTGGGCCTGGACCGGATCGACCTGCTCGCGCACTCGGCCGGCGCGAACCTGGCCGCGCTGTACACGGCCCGCCACCCGGACCGCGTGGCCCGGCTGACCCTGGTCACGCCCAGCGTCTACGCGGTCGGCATCGGGATCTCGGCCGAGGACCGTCTGGCAGTGGCGCGACTGCGCGGGTCCGAACCGTGGTTCGGACCCGCGTTCAGCGCCCTGGAGCAGATCACCGCCGGCCGTGCGACCCCCGACTCCTGGGAGGCCATCGCGCCCTTCGCCCACGCCCGTTGGGACGAGCGGGCCCGCGCCTTCGAGGAGTCCGACGGACAGGAGGAGAACGCGGAGGCCGCGGACACCTACGCCGCCGAGGGCGCCTTCGACCCGCCCGGGACCCGTGCGGCCCTGGCCGGCTTCACCTCCCCGGTGCTCGTCCTCGCCGGGGAGTTCGACATCTCCGCTCCACCGCGCGCGATGGCCCAGTACGCGGAACTGTTCCCGAACGCGGAGTTCACGGTCCAGCCGGGCGCGGGGCACATGCCGTGGCGGGACGACGCCGAGCGGTTCGTCGCGCTGGTGGAGTCCGTCAGCAGTCCCTGAACTCCGGTGACTGGTTCAGCACTTGGGACCGGACCGACGTGAACCGCGCGTAGCTCTCCCCGTCCAGTGCCGTCGGCCGGAACGCCGCCACCCGATGGCAGTTCTGGAAGGCCAGGGCCACCCCGAAGTGGCGCTCCAGGCTGCCCCGGATCGCGTCGCTGGCCAGCGCCCGCAGCAGTTGGCCGCGTTCCCGCTCGGACGGGGGCGGGGTCTGGTTGTCGGTGAAGTCCGCCGTGCCGGCGCGGAGTTCGGTCGCGAGGCCGGCGATGAGGTCGTAGGCGTACGGCAGGGACGCGCGGACCGTGTCCACGAAGTCCGCCTCGCGGATGTCACCGTGCTCGGCTTCGGCGAGGAGCTTCGGGGAGACGTCGAGAGACATGAAAAGGGGTGTCCTGTCCGGTAGTTGGTCAGTCGGTGAGATTGCGGTCGGTCGTCGAGAGATCAGTGCGGCGGGCCCGGTACGTACTCCGGGTCCACCTGGGCGGCGAGGTCCAGGCCCGTCGCCTTGTCCGCCCAGGCGTGGGCGTTGCGGAGGTGGAACTCGACGGCGTGGCGGTGCAGGGTCGGCCAGTCCCTGGGACGGGCGTCGACTGCCTCGCGGAGGATGTTCAGGGCGTGGCGGTTGGGCTGCTCCAACTCGCCCTGTGCCCGGCCCTGTTCGGCCGCGCGCACCCAGGGTGAGTGGACGAGGTGGGTGAGGAGGTCGTCCCCCACCTCCTCCTTGAGGAAGAGCAGGTCGTCCTCGCCGGTGATCTTGTTGCCGATCACCGAGAGCCGGATGCCGAACTCCCGTGCGTGGTCCCGGTACTGGCGGTAGACGGACACGCCCTTGCGGGTGGGTTCGGCCACCAGGAACGTCAGGTCGAAGCGGGTGAACAGACCGGAGGCGAAGGCGTCGGCGCCGGCCGTCATGTCGACCACGACGTACTCGCCGGGGGCGTCGACGAGGTGGTTCAAGTACAGCTCCACCGCGCCGAGTTTGGAGTGGTAGCAGGCCACCCCGAGGTCGCTCTCCTCGAACTCGCCCGTCGCCATCAGCGGTACGTCACCCGCCCGGACCACATGGCGGGCGTGCACCTCGTCGTCGCCGAGCAGACGCAGCAGACGTGAACCGCGGCCAGGTGGTGTGGTCTTGATCATGGCCTCGGCGGAGGCGATACGCGGGTTGGTGCCGCGCAGGAAGTCCTTGAGCTCGGTCAGGTGGGCGGCCAGAGGCGGTGCGGTGACCGGTTCGGTGCCGGGGGACAGGGCCTCCGCCAGGTGCTGGTTGATGTCGCCGTCGATGGCGAGCACGGGGGCGCCGGAGCGGGCCAGATGGCGGGCGAAGAGCGCCGACAACGTGGTCTTTCCACTGCCGCCCTTGCCGACGAACGCGACGCGCACTACCGGTCCGTCGCTTTCGCGGTTTTGAAAATGAATGTCATGTGGCTAGTTTTTAGGGGGTGGCCGCTGGGCTGTCAAATCGAGAGTGATCACGAGAGTGATCAAGGCTGGAGTCTTAATGCATATGATGTGCAAGTGCTTGACTACTGCATCAGGGCGGCAGGCCCGGACGACCTCGACGGTGCGCGTGCCGTGATGCTCGACACCGTCTACCGCGACTTCCGTACCGGCTACGTGCCGCGCTGGCACGGCGACATCATCGACCCGGCCGCCGCCTACCTCGCCCCGGCCCGCCACACCCTCCTCGTGGCGCTCGACCCCGCCGACGGCGAGGTCGTGGCGACCGCCGCCCTCGACTCCCGCGGCCCGGCCCACCCGCCGAACCCGCGCGAACTCGCCGAGCGCTACCCCTCCGGCGGGACCGCGCAAGTACGCCGCGTCTACGTCCGCCCCGCGCACCGGCGCCGCGGCCTCGCCCGGCATCTCGTCGCCGAACTCCTCGGGTTCGCCGCGGCCGACGGCGGCTACCGCGCCGTATATCTGCACACCGATCCCACCGTGCCCGGCGCCGAGGCCTTCTGGCGGTCGCTCGGCAAGGTCGTGCACGACGAGCGCGACGACCCGCACGGCGGTCAGGTCGTGCACTTCGAACTGGCGATGGAGCGATGACCGCGATGCGACTGCGACGAACCCGCCCTGCCCGACTGCTCCTTGCGATCACTCTCGCGCCCCTGCTCACCGGCTGTTTCTCCTCCGCCGGCGAGGAGAGCGGGGACACGACCGGGACGTCCGGCTCCCGGCTGCGCGTCGCCCTCGCGTTCCCGCCCGCCGAGAACCTCTCCCCGTACGGCGCCGACGCCACGATCCTCAGCCGCCTCGGCGTGACCGAGGGGCTGACCTCGCTGGACGCCAACGGCTCCGCCGCGCCCGCGCTCGCCCGGTCCTGGCAGCGGGAGAGCGGCCGCAGTTGGCTGTTCACCCTGCGCGAGGCCACGTTCCAGGACGGGACCGAGGTCACCCCGGCCCAGGTGGCCGCCGCCCTCACCCACGCCGCCGAGGCGAAGCCCGCCCCCGCCGCGCTCTCCGGTGTCACCCTCACCGCCGAGTCGGCGGGCGGCGACCGCCTCCGCGTCCGCACCAACTCCCCCGACCCCGTACTGCCGTTGAGGCTGGCCGGTCCCGCGCTCGCCGTGCTGTCCCCGAAGGCGTACGAGGAGAAGGGCCGCGTCGATCCGGTCGGCACCGCCACCGGTCCCTTCGAGCTGACGAAGGTCACCGGTTCCACGGCGGCCACCCTCGACCGCTTCGACGACTACTGGGGCGGCCTCGCCCGGGCCGCCGGAATCGACGCACGGTTCATCGCGGACGGCACCGCCCGCACCAACGCGCTGCGCACCGGGCAGGTCGACATGGCGGAGGCGATACCCGTCGCCCAGGCCGCCACCCTCGACAACGCCACCCGCCGCGAGACCGCCACCACCCGTACCACGAGTCTCCAACTCAACACCAGGACAGGCCCGTTCAAGGACCCGAAGCTCCGGGCGGCGGCCCGCGAGGCCGTCGACACGAGCGCACTGGCCAAGGGCGTCTACGAGGGTCACGCCGACGCGGGCGCGGGCATCTACGGGCCCGCCGTCACCTGGGCCGCCGGGAAGCGCGAGCAACCGGTCGGACGGGCGAAGGCGGCGGCGCCGGACGGGACGGCGATCACCCTCGCGACGTACGACAACCGGCCCGAACTCCCCGAAGCCGCGCAGGTGTTGAAGCAGCAGCTGGAACAGGCCGGATTCGAGGTCGAGTTGGAGGTGCGGGAGTACTCGCGGATCGAGAGCGACGCGCTGGCCGGGAAGTTCGACGCGTTCGTCGTGGCCCGCAACACCCTGGTGGACACGGGTGATCCGGTGGCCGTGCTGGCCAGCGACTACACCTGCGACGGCGGCTACAACCTCGCCCTGCTCTGTGACAAGGCCGTCGACCGGGCCGTCGCGAAGGCCGAGGGCACGGCCGACACCTCCGCACGGCAGAGCGCCGCGATGACGGCCGAGGCCGAGATCCTCGGTACCGACGCCGTCGTGCCGCTCGTCCACCAACGGGTCGTCACCGGCGTCGGCACCTCCGTCGAGGGCGTCCTCCTCGACCCGTACGAGCGCACCCTCGTCGGCACCGGAACCCGGCGCTGAACCATGCTGCACCGCACGACCGCGCTGGTTTGGCGCGCCTTCCTCGCGGCTGCCCTCGTGTGCGCGGTGGGCCTGCTGCCCTGGCTGTCCCGCACCGACCCGGCCCTCACCGTCCTCAAGGCCCGCTCGGCGGAACGTGACCCCGACCCCGAGGTCCTCGCCGCCGTCCGCGCCCAACTGGGGCTCGACAACGGCCCGTTGCACCTCCTCGGCCAATGGCTCACCGGCCTGCCGCGCGGCGACGCCGGCCGGTCCTGGATCTCCGGCGACGAGGTCACGCCCGCCGTACTCCAAGCCCTGGGCGCGTCCCTGCTGTTGATGAGCGCGGCACTCGTGGTGGCCCTCGTCTCGGCCGGGCTGGTGTGTGCGCGTACGTTGCGGCGGGGCGGGCGCGGGACGGAGTGGTCGGACGGTGCCGGGGCGGGACGCGGTGGCGTGCTGCGGGAGTTGCGCACACGGCGATGGACCGGTCGCCCCGCGGGGCCAACCGGGTCCGCCATGCTCGCCGCGCTCCCCGAGTTCCTTGTCGCGTCCGTGCTCGCCACGGTCGTCGGGGTGCAGCTCGGGTGGTTGCCCGCGCTCGGGTGGTACGGGCCGCGCTGGATCGTGTTGCCCGCGCTCGCGCTCGGGGTGCCCGCCGGGGCCGTGCTCGGGCGGTTGCTCGATGATCTGCTGCCGGGGGCGTTCGCCGAGCCGTGGGTGCGGGCCGGGGTCGCGCGGGGGCTGTCCGGGGGGCGGATCGCGCGGCACGCCGTGCGGCGGTGTCTGCCCGGACTGCTGCCCAACATGGGGTTGTTCGTCGTCGGGCTCACCGGTGGGGCCGTCGCCGTCGAGCAGATCTTCGACATACCGGGGCTCGGGCGCACCACCCTTCAGGCCGCCCTGGCCCAGGACCTGCCCGTCCTCCAGGCCGGCACCCTCGCCCTCCTCCTGCTCGCCGCCGGTGCCGCCGGACTCGCCCGCCTCGCCGCCCGCCTCCTCGTCGGTCCCGCGCTGCGCGCCGACGCCCTCCCCTCCCTCCACGGACCCGCCACCTCAACTCCCCGACACACCACGCCCCTTGTCCTCGGTGTCCTCCTCCTCGGTGTCGTCGCGCTCGGTCTGCCCCGCGACCCCCTCGCCCTGGACACCGGACTGCGCCTCCAACACCCCACCTGGGCCCACCCGTTCGGCACCGACGCGCTCGGCCGGGACCTCCTCGCGCGGGTCGCCCACGGCGCCGTCGACACCCTGCTGCTCGCCCTCGCGATCAGTGCCGTCGCACTCGGCGCAGGCCTGCTGCTCGGGCTGGCGCCCCGGCTCTCCGGTCCGCTCGTCGACACGGTGAACGCCGTACCGCCGGTGCTGGCCGCCCTGTTGGTGACCGCCGTGGCCGGCAGCGGGAGCGGCACCCCCGCCCTGGCCGTGGCCGTTCTCGCGTGGACGCCGCTAGCCGCGCACACCTCCGCTCTGCTGCGCCAGGAACGCGCCACCCTGCACGTGACCGCCACCCGGGGCCTGGGCGCGGGCCGGCGGTACCTCCTGCGCCGCGCGCTGCTGCCCGCCGTCCTGCCACCCGTCACCCGGCACGCCCTGCTCCGTCTGCCCGGTGTCGCCCTCGCCCTCGCCTCGCTCGGCTTCCTCGGCCTGGGCGCCCAACCGCCCGCCCCGGAATGGGGGTTGCTCCTCGCCGAGAACCAGCCCTACGCCGAACGCGCTCCCTGGGCCGTCCTCGCCCCCGCCGCCGTCCTCGCCCTCCTCGGCGCGCTCGCGGTGACGGCGGCGGGCAGCGTACGAGCCGCAGGACAAGGGCAGTCGGCGGTCCGATGAGCACGGCCACCCTCGCCCGGACCCCGCTCTCGCCCCTGCTCCGACTGCTGATCCTCACCCAACTCGCCTTCAACATCGGCTTCTTCGCCGTGCTGCCGTTCCTCGCCGAGCATCTCGCGGACGTGATCGGCATGGCGGGCTGGCTGGTCGGGCTCGTGCTGGGGCTGCGGACCTTCAGCCAGCAGGGGCTGTTCGTGGTCGGCGGTGCCCTCGCCGACCGGTACGGCGTCCGGCCCGTCGTGCTCGCGGGGTGCGTGCTGCGGATCGCCGGGTTCGGCTGGCTCGGGTACGCCGAGGAGACCTGGGCCGTCGTCGGGGCCGTGCTGCTCATCGGGTTCGCCGCCGCGCTGTTCTCACCGGCCGTGGAGTCGGAGGTCGCGCGGCAGGCGGTCGAGTGGGAGGAGGCGGGCGGCGGATCCCGGACGCGGGTGCTCGCGCTGTTCACCGTCGCCGGTCAAGTCGGCGCCTTCGTCGGGCCGTTGCTCGGCGCACTGTTGCTCGCGGTGGACTTCCGGGTGACGTGTCTCGCCGGGGCCGGGGTCTTCGTGCTGGTTCTCGCCGGGCACGCGTGGCTGCTGCCGCAGCACATTCCCGGGCGGACGCGGATGAGAGCGAAGGGCGGCGTGCGGACTCTGCTGCTCAACCGCCGCTTCCTGGCGCTGTGTTGTGCCTACGGTGCCTATCTCCTCGCCTACAACCAGCTCTATCTGGCCCTCCCGGAGGAGGTCGAGCGCGCGGCGGGCTCGCAGGCGCCGCTGGCCTGGCTGTTCGCGCTGTCCTCGCTGCTCGTGGTGACCGCGCAGTTGCCGGTCACCCGGTGGGTGGGAGAGAGGCTCGACCCGCGCCGGTCCATGGCGGCGGGGCTGCTGCTGATCGCCGTGGGGTTCACGGCCGTGGCGGTGGCGCGACCCGCCCAACTGACCGGCACCACCGCGCTGTTGCCCGCGACCGCCCTCGTCGTCCTGCTCACCCTCGGACAGATGCTCATCGCGCCCGTCGCCCGCGCCTGGGTCCCGGACCTCGCCGAACCCGGCCGCCTCGGCCTCTACACCGGAGCCCTCTCCTCCGTCTCCGGTCTGATCGTCCTCCTCGGCAGCGCCGCCACCGGCACCCTCCTCGACACGGGCCTGCCCGCGGCCGTCCCATGGCTGGCCCTGGCCGCCGTACCGCTCGCGGCGATCGGGGTGCTGCCACGGCGGACCTGAACCGCGCCGGGCCACCGCCTCCGTGCGCCCGCGCAGGGATCTCCCGACCGGAGCCGGACGCCCAGTTGGTCGTGGTCGGAGCCCGCCGCGGTACCGATCTCGGCCATCGGGCCGCCGGCGCACGGGAGTTGATCCGCAACGGCCGTCGCCTGGTCGCGGCGCTCCCGGGACCGGGCCGACGGCCGTATCCCGGTAAATCGACGCATGCCCGCAGGAGTCACCCCGCGCGAACTGAACGCCCCAGGCGCCACCCCCGTACCAAGCCATGAACCAGATATGAGCTGCCCCCTAAACCGCCATCGGCGGCTGCGGCGGCAGCGGCGCGTGGGAGGATCCGTCACCATGAGCGCATCCCCGGCGGTACGGAGCCTGCGCGCCGCGGTGTTCGCCGCGGTGTGTGTGCTGCTGGCTGCCGCCGGGCACGGGCTCGCCACCGGCGCGACGCCCCCGCTGTGGGCGGACGGTGCCGGGTTCCTCGTCGTGTTCGTCATGGGGTGGCTGCTCGGCGGACGCGAGCGGTCCCTGCCCGGCATCGGTGCCGCCATGCTCGTCACTCAGGCGGGGCTCCACCTCGGTTTCGACCTCGCGCGGCCCCGGGCCGGGATGGCGATGGCCGAGATGGCGCACATGTCGGGGCACGGCATGGCGCCCATGCGGCAGTCGCAGGCGATGACCCCGCACGCCGTGGCCGCCCATGTCGTCGCCGCGCTCGTCGCGGCCTGGTGGCTGCGGCGCGGTGAGGCCGCGCTGTGGTCGCTGCTGCGCTGGGCCGTCGCCTTCGTGCCGGGGCTCGTGGCCTGGTGGCGGGACGCACCCGCCCCCCTGCCCGCCCGCACGGTGGGCCCCGGGCACGCCGGCGCCGACGCGGCCCCCTTCCGCCAGCTCCTCCTGCGGCACGCGGTCAGCCGCCGAGGGCCGCCCGTCCCGATCCCGTACCCGGTCTGACCCCCCCAACTTCCTTTTCCCGTACGGAGATCACCTCACCATGTCCGCACACCGCACCACCCTGCGCCGCGCAGGCACCGTCGCCGCGCTCGCCACCGCCGGAGTCCTGGCCGCCGCGGGCGTCGCCTCCGCGCATGTCACCGTCCACCCGGAGAGCTACGCCAAGGGCGCCACGGACGGTGTCCTCACCTTCCGCGTGCCCAACGAGGAGGACAAGGCGAGCACCACCAAGGTCCAGGTGTTCCTGCCCACCGACCACCCCGTCCTCGGCGTGCTGGTCACCCCGCAGAACGGCTGGACCGCGAAGGTCACGAGCACCAAGCTGAAGACCCCGGTCAAGACCGACGACGGCAACATCACCGACGCCGTCTCCGAGATCACCTGGACCGGCGGCAAGATCGGGGCCGGACAGTACGAGGACTTCAACGTCGCCTTCGGTCAACTGCCCGACGACACCGACCAGTTGTCCTTCAAGACGCTCCAGACCTACTCGGACGGCGATGTCGTCCGCTGGATCGAGGAGGCCGCGGCGGGCGACGACGAGCCGGAGAACCCGGCGCCCGTCCTCAAGCTCACCGCGAAGGAGAGCGAGGACGGCGACGCGACCCCGGCCGCCTCCGCCTCCACGGCGGCCACCGCCACGAAGACGACCTCCGCCTCCTCGTCGGGTTCGAGCAGCGACTCCACCGCCCGCGGGCTCGGCATCGCCGGCCTGATCGTGGGCGTCCTCGGCCTCGCGGCCGGCGCCTTCGCCGTCGTACGCAGCCGCGCGCCGCGGTCGTAGCCGCCCGTAGCGCTCACGTCCCACGTGTAGTGCGGCAAGCCGAAGGGCCCGGATCCACCGTCTGGTGGTCCGGGCCCTTTCGGCGTGCGTGTGCCGACCGCTGTTACTGCGAGACGAGTTCGAGGACCTTCTCCTCGGCCGGGATCTCCTCGACGAGGGTGGTGCGGGAGGTGCGCCACAGCCACAGGATGTCGCGGCCGAACGACCAGACCAGCGTGCCCAGCGCGAGCGCTACCACGGCGAGGTTGGCCGTGTGCGGCAGCAGGTTCGAGCCCGCCAGCAGCAGCAGGATGCCCTGGGTGGCGGCGACGGTCTTGCGGGCGGTGCTCGGCGGGAGCGGGGCGTTCAGCCACAGCCAGACGCGGGCCGCGGCGACGAACGCGTAGCGCATGCCGCCGATCAGCAGGACCCACGGGCCCATCTGCGTCGAGACGTACACGCTGAGCACCAGGATCAGGAACGCGTCGACCTCCATGTCGAAGCGCGCGCCCAGCGCGGTCGAGGTGTTCGTGCGCCGGGCCACCTTGCCGTCGACGCCGTCCAGGATCAGGGCCACCGCCGTCAGACCCACCAGCAGCGTCACCGGCGGCGAGCTCTCGAAGGAGTCCGCGACCAGCGCGGTCACCCCGCCGACCAGGATCGCGCGGCCGAGCGTGACCCGGTTCGCCGGGCCGAAGGAACGCGTCCGGGACCGGTGCAGCGCCTTGGACAGCACGGCCCAGGTGGCGATCGCGAATGCCAGGCCGGTCAGCCAGCCGGCCGGCCCCATCCCGATCGCCGTGCCGAGCAACGCCAGCAACAGGATCTGAACGCCCGCTCCCACAGCGGTCTCCTGCTGGACCAGCCTTGCTTCGTATGTGTTGTTCAGGGCCACCGCACACCCTCCGGCCGTATGACAGAGTCGATCAACGCCGCGTACTGTGCGCGGCCTGTGGTTACCCGTACGTGAACAGCTTCCCGATCGTTCAGGAGGATCCCGATGAAGCGCACCGCGCGGGCGTTTTGGGTCAGCGCTCCGGGGCACGGCGAGATACGCGACGTCGTTCTGCCGGACCCCGCGAAGGACGAGGTGCTGGTCCGCTCCCTGTGGTCGGGCGTGAGCCGCGGCACCGAGACCCTGGTCTTCCGCGGGGGTGTGCCGGAGAGCCAGCACGCGACGATGCGGGCACCTTTCCAGGAGGGCGACTTCCCGGGCCCGGTGAAATACGGCTACCTCAATGTCGGGGTCGTGGAGGAGGGCCCGGCCGCGCTGCTCGGCCGTACCGTCTTCTGCCTCTATCCGCACCAGACGCGCTACGTCGTCCCCGCGAGCGCCGTGACACCCGTGCCGGACTCCGTACCCGCCGGGCGGGCCGTCCTCGCCGGGACCGTGGAGACCGCCGTCAACGCCCTGTGGGACGCGAGGCCACTGATCGGCGACCGGATCGCGGTGGTCGGCGGCGGGATGGTCGGGTGTTCGGTGGCCGCGCTGCTGGCCCGCTTCCCGGGCGTGCGGGTGCAGTTGGTGGACGCCGATCCGGCGCGCGCCAAGACCGCCGAGGCGCTGGGCGTCGGCTTCGCGCTGCCCGAGGACGCGCTCGGCGACCGCGACCTCGTCGTGCACGCCAGCGCCACCGAGCAGGGCCTGGCCCGCGCGCTGGAACTGCTCAGTCCCGAGGGCACCGTCCTCGAACTCAGCTGGTACGGCGACCGGAGAGTGAGCCTCCCCCTCGGCGAGGCCTTCCACTCCCGCCGCCTGGTCATCCGCAGCAGCCAGGTCGGCACCGTCTCCCCGAACCGCGCGAACCGCAGCTACGCCGACCGGCTCGCCCTCGCGCTCGACCTGCTCGCCGACCCCGCGCTGGACGCGTTGGTCACCGGGGAGAGCGACTTCGAGGAGCTGCCGGACCTGCTGCCGAGGCTCGCCTCGGGGGAGATCCCGGCCCTGTGTCACCTGGTCCGCTACACCGACATTGGTTGAGAACCGTTCAATTCCGTACGACAAGCGCGTCTGACCTGAGAAAAGAGTGAGAGCGGGCTGAACAGGGGGAGGCGTGGAGCCGTACTACACGGCATCCCCCGGCAGGGATCAGCCGGGGGACCAGACGCGCCGCACCTGGAGGGTCGTCCGTTGTTCAGCATCACCGTTCGCGATCACATCATGATCGCCCACAGCTTCCACGGCGAAGTGTTCGGGCCCGCACAGCGGCTGCACGGAGCCACGTTCCTTGTGGACGCCACGTTCCGGCGCGAGCAGTTGGACGACGACAACATCGTTGTCGACATCGGACTGGCCACCCAGGAACTGGGTGCCGTCGTGAGTGAGTTGAACTACAGAAACCTCGACAACGAGCCCGACTTCGCCGGGGTCAACACCTCGACGGAGTTCCTCGCGAAGGTCATCGCCGACCGGCTCGCCGAGCGGATCCAGAAGGGCGCGCTCGGCGAGGGCGCCCAAGGCCTGGCCGGACTCCAGGTCACCCTGCACGAGTCGCACGTCGCCTGGGCGAGTTACGAGCGTGCTCTGTGAGCGACGTGACCATCGACCGTGCCCCCTCGCTGGGATTCCTGCCCGCACAGCGCGCGGCCTCCCGGAATGCCGAGATCATCCCCATGTCCCTGCGCACCGTGCACTTCGTGATGCCGGGCGGCGTCGACGACCCGGCCGCGCCGAGCGGCGGCAACGCCTACGACCGGCGGGTCAGCCTGGACCTCCCCGGCTTCGGCTGGCAGGTCCACAAGCACGCCGTGGACGGCGAGTGGCCCCGGCCCGGTGCCGACGCCCGCGCCGAACTCGCCCGGGTGCTGCGCGAGTTGCCGGACGGGGCCGCCGTCCTCATGGACGGGATCGTGGCCTGCGGGGTCCCCGAGATCGTCGTCCCCGAGGCCGACCGGCTGAGCCTCGCCGTCCTGGTGCACCTCCCGCTCGGCGACGAGACCGGCCTGGAGGCCGCCGTCGCCGCGGAGCTGGACGAGAGGGAGCGCACGGTCCTGCGCGCGGTGTCGGCCGTCATCGGCACCAGCGACTGGGCGGTGCGCCGCCTCGTCTCCCACCACGGCCTCGCCCCCGAGCGCGTCCATGTCGCCACCCCCGGCGCCGACATCGCGCCCCTCGCCTCCGGCACCGACGGCGTCTCCCGCCTGCTGTGCGTCGCCACGCTGACCCCGCGCAAGGGCCAGCACCGGCTGATCGAGGCGCTGGCCGCCGCGACCGACCTGCCGTGGACCTGCGTCTGCGTCGGCGGCTTCGGCAACGACCCGGAGTACGTCGACCACCTGCGGGACCTCATCGCGCGGTACGGCCTCCAGGACCGCCTGCACCTCGCGGGCCCGCAGGCCGGCGCCGAACTCGACGCCAGCTACGCCTCCGCCGACCTCATGGTCCTCATGTCGTACGCCGAGACCTACGGCATGGCCGTCACCGAGGCCCTCGCCCGCGGCATCCCCGTGCTGGCCACGGACGTCGGCGGGCTGCCGGAGGCGGTCGGCCGCGCCCCCGACGGCGGGGTGCCCGGCATCCTCGTCCCGCCGGAGGCCCCCGCCGCCCTCGCCGCCGAACTGCGCGGCTGGTTCGGCGAGGCCGACGTACGCCGACGTCTGAAGGCGGCGGCCCGGGGTAGACGAGCGGCGCTCGACGGCTGGGCCACCACGGCCCGCAGCCTGGCCGGCGTACTCACCCGGCTCCCCAGCGAACCCCGGAGGGCGGCATGAGGAACACACAGTCCACGCAGCCCGCACCGGCCGCGGTACAGGCGGGCCAGACCGGACGGATCCCGGCACAGCCGGGCCCCAGGGGCGTACCGCTGGGCATGTTGGTGCCTCCGGTACAGCCCGAGGCGAAGGACGCTACGGCTGCGCAGCCGGGGCCGGAGGACGTGGTGGCGGTTTCCGTGGATGTGGACGCAGTCGAGCAGTTCGGGTCCGGTTCCGTGATCCCCGGCGCCGGACCCGCCACCCGCCCCGGCGAGCGGGCCACCGTACGACTGCGGGACGTCGGCCCCGACGACCCGCCGCGCTACGCGCCCGAGTGGCTGGAGCTGCGGGAGGGCGCCGACGCCGTCGCGCGGGCGCCCGAACTGCTCGACCCGCTGCGCATCCGGCTGGCCAACCTGCCGGGCCGGTCCGGGGTCGTCATCCACGACCTGGGCTGCGGCACCGGCTCGATGGGACGCTGGCTCGCCCCGCGCCTGGACGGCGCCCAGCACTGGATCCTGCACGACCGCGACCCCTACCTCCTGCACTTCGCCGCCGTCGCCTCACCCCGCGCCGCCGCCGACGGCAGCCGCGTCACGGTCGAGACCCGGCGCGGCGACGTGGCCCGGCTGACCCCGGACGCGCTGGTCGGCGCCTCGCTGGTGACGGCCTCCGCGCTCCTGGACGTCCTCACCCGTGAGGAGGTCGACGCGCTCGTCGCCGCCTGTGTCGGCGCCGGCTGCCCCGCGCTGCTCACGCTCTCCGTCGCCGGGCGGGTCGAACTCACCCCGGCCGAGCCGATGGACGCCGAGATCGCCGACGCGTTCAACGCCCACCAGCGGCGCGACGGCATGCTCGGCCCCGACGCGGTCACCGTCACCTGCGAGGCCTTCGCCGCGCACGGCGCCACGGTCCGCGTCCACCCGAGCGCCTGGCGGCTGGGCCCCGACGAGGCCGCGCTCACCGCCGAGTGGCTGCGCGGCTGGGTCGGCGCGGCCGTCGAGGAACGCCCCGAACTGAAGGAACGTGCCGACCACTATCTGGAACAGCGCCTCGCGGCGTGCGCGGCGGGGGAGTTGACCGTGCTCGTCCACCACAGCGACCTGCTGGCACTGGCCCGGCCGACGGGGGGAACGTCATGAGCGTGGAGACGATGCGGACGGTCGTACCGCGACCGGGCACCAAGACGCGCCGGGTGCGCGTCGAGCGGCCCGCGCCGGTCGCCCTCGAACTGCGGGCCGAGGGAGCCGTGCAGCAGGTGCAGCGGCGGCCCCGGCACACCCCGCCGCTGCACAGCTCCGCCGTCTCCGGCGACCGCATCGGGGTGATCGTCTCCGCACCGCGCCCCACCGCCGACCGCGCCTTTGGCGCCCGCCGCGTCCTGCGCGCGATCCTGACCCGGGTGAACTCCCGCGCGGTACGCACCCACTTCGGCACGGTCGCGGGCGCCGCCATCCTCGGCGTCCTCCTGTGGCGCCTGGGCACCGGCGTCTTCCTGGACGGCCTGCGCCGCATCGACGTACCGACCCTGCTGATCGGCCTCGGCATCGGCCTGGTCACCACAGTGTTCAGCGCCTGGCGCTGGGCCCTGGTGGCACGCGGACTGCGCATCAAACTGCCGCTCGGCGGGGCCGTCGCCGACTACTACCGCGCCCTGTTCCTCAACGCGGCCCTGCCCGGCGGCATCCTCGGCGACGTGCACCGCGCGGTCCGCCACGGACAGAGCGCCGGCGACATGGGCCGTGCCGTCCGCGCCGTCGTCCTCGAACGCGTCGCGGGCCAGATCGCGCTGGCCGTCGTCGGGATCACCATCCTGCTGGGCCTGGACTCCCCGGTGATGGCCGACGTCCGCAGCATCGCCCCGCTCGTCCTGCTCGGCGCCGTCGGGGCCCTCGCGGTCGTGGCCGCCGTACGCATGAACCGTCCGGCCGCCGCCACCGGCCGGGGCCGCGCCCTGCGCACCACCCTCGACGAGGCCCGCGCCGGACTGTTCTCCCGCGCCAACTGGCCCGGCGTCACCTTCTCCTCGCTGATCATCCTGGCGGGCCACCTCGCGATGTTCGTCGTCGCCGCCCGGGCCGCCGGCTCCGCCGCCACCGTCGCCCAGTTGCTCCCCATCGCGATCCTCGCGCTGCTCGCCATGGGCCTGCCGCTGAACGTCGGCGGCTGGGGCCCCCGCGAGGGCGTCACCGCCTGGGCGTTCGGCGCCGCGGGCCTCGGCGCGAGCAGCGGCCTGGCCGTCTCGGTGATCTACGGCGTGCTCAGCTTCGTCGCAGCCCTGCCGGGCCTGGTCGTCCTGGTCGCCCGCTGGTACACCGGCCTGCGCACCACCGGGTCCGGCAGCGAGGCACCGGACCCGGCGCCCGCTCAGGCGTCCGAGGTCAGCATCGAGAAATACGCGCCGAAGGAATCGGCGAGGCTCGCCAGCAAGGTCTTCCCCTTTTCCGCCGAGCCGAGGGACGGGCGTCCGATGACGCCCGACTCGGTATAGCCGGACATACCGAGCGTCAGAAGATGGCGACGGTCGTCGGCGACAAAGTCGGAGGTCTCATAACCGGGACGGATCAATTCAGGATGAGCGTGCAGCAGAATGGAGGTCTCGATTTCCCCCGCGTGCATATCGGTGAGCAGCGAGGTCAGTACCCCGGCCCGCTCCAGCGCCGCCTCCCAGTCCTCGGCGGCGGGGAACAGCGCCATCCGCTCCCCGCGCGCGGAGGACTCCTGAACGACGTTGCCCAGTACGTAGTTTCCGCCGTGTCCGTTGACCACCACCAGGGTCTCGACCCCCGAGCGGCGGAGCGAGTCCGCGATGTCCCGCACCACCGCATGAAGGGTCACGGAAGAGATGCTGACGGTCCCCGGCCAGGCCGCGTGCTCGTGCGAGCAGCCGATCGTCACCGGCGGCAGGAGATGCACCGGGTACGCCGCGGCGATCTCCCGGGCCACGGCACAGGCGACGAGGGTGTCGGTGGCCAGCGGAAGATACGGGCCGTGCTGCTCGAAACTGCCGACCGGAAGGACGGCGACCTGTGTTGAGACACTTGCCCCCCTAGACCGTACGTCCTGCGTGGTGTCCGCCGGCACCAGTCCGTTTGCCGCCGTCCGTGAGCCCGAACCATTCATTTTTTCACGGCCTTTCGTCTCTGCTTAGGAACCAGATCATGACAGAAAACA
The DNA here is from genome assembly GCF_044766845.1 of Streptomyces sp. NPDC101776. NCBI lineage: Bacteria > Bacillati > Actinomycetota > Actinomycetes > Kitasatosporales > Streptomycetaceae > Streptomyces > Streptomyces sp. NPDC101776. The sequence goes on from NZ_JBIWMV010000001.1 coordinate 428,562, forward strand.
TTGGCGTACTCGGCAAGAAGAAGTCTCCACAGCCCACGGGCGCGGAACGCGTCGTGAATGCTCCCTTGCCCACCGTGTACGGCAAATTCCAGGCGATCGGTTACCTGGACCACGACCGCGGTGACGAGCAAGTGGCCCTGGTCTACGGCGACATCGGCACGGACGACGTACTCACCCGACTCCACTCGGAGTGCCTGACGGGCGACGCCTTCGGCTCCCAGCACTGCGAGTGCGGCGACCAGTTGGACGCCGCGATGCGCGCCGTCGTCGCCGAAGGCCGGGGCATAGTCGTCTACTTGAGAGGGCACGAGGGCCGCGGCATTGGCCTGCTCGCCAAGTTGCGCGCGATGGCCCTCCAGGCGGAGGGCCTGGACACCGTCGAGGCGAACCTCGCCCTCGGCCTCCCGGTCGACGCCCGCGACTACGGCGTGGCCGCCGAGATCCTGCACGACCTGGGTGTGGCGAGCGTCCGGCTGCTCTCCAACAACCCGCGCAAACGCGAGGCGTTGCTGGAACACGGCATCAAAGTCTCCGAAGAGGTACCGCTGTTGATCCCGCCCTGCGAGAACAACATCACCTATCTGCGCACCAAGCGGGAGCGTCTGGACCACCACCTGCCCCATTTGGACGCGGTGGCGCACTGGTCCTGATTCCGGTGAGCGCGGTCCGGACAGGAAGAGGGAATGACCGACGACGTCCTCTTCCTCTCCGGCGACCGCGTCCGGCACCTGCTCGACGCGGACGCGGCCATCGCCTCGCAGCGCGCGGCCTTCACCGCGCTCGGCGCCGGCGAGGCCGACCTGCCCGGCAAGATCATGCACCCGAGCCGCTTCGACGACAGCGTCGTCTTCGCCCATGTCTCCCGGCTGTCGGCGGACACCGGGGCGGTGGCGAAGTTCGGCAGCGTCAACCCGGCCAACGCGAAGGCGGGGCTGCCCACGATCCACGCGGTGATCAGCGCCCTCGACCCGCTCACCGGACGTCTGGTCGCGGTCATGGACGGCACGGCGGTGACGACCCTGCGCACGGCCGCGGGCAGCGCCGTGGCGGTCGACGCCCTGGCCGCCCCCGACGCCGACCGGCTCGCCGTCCTCGGCTCCGGCACCCAGGCCCTCGCCCACGTCCACGCGATCGCCCGGGTCCGGGAGCTGACCTCCGTACGCCTGTGGAGCCCGAACCCCGAGCGGCGCGCACGGGCCGCGCGGACGCTGACGGCCCAACTCCCCTTCCCGGTAGAGGCGGTGGACACCGCGCAGGAAGCCGTGACCGGCGCGTCCGTGGTCGCCGCCTGCACGCTCAGCACCACCCCCGTGGTGCGCGGCGCATGGCTCGCGTCCGGCTGCACGGTCGTCAGCGTGGGCTCCTTCGAACCCACCCGCGGCGAGGTCGACGCGGAGGTACTGCGCCGGTCGGCGGCCGTCGTCGTCGACGACCCGGAGACGGCCGCCGAGCACGCCGGACCGATCGTCGACGCCCTGCGCGAAGGACTGCTCGCCCCCGCCGACCTGATCCCGCTCGGCGCCGTACTCACCGGCCGCCGCGCCGCCCGTACCCGACCGGACGACATCGTCCACTACAACAGCGTGGGACTCGGCATCCAGGACGCGGCCGCGGCCTGGGCCGTGATCGACGCGGCCAAGAAGGAGCGCCCGTGAAGCGTCAGGCTGAGGTCGTCGTCATCGGCGGCGGGGTCATCGGTACGAGCATCGCCTGCCACCTGGCCCGCGCCGGCGTCAGAGACGTGGTCCTCGTCGAACGGGACGAACTCGCCGCCGGGTCCACCTCCAAGGCGGCCGGCGGAGTGCGCGCCCAGTTCTCCGACGGGCTCAACGTGCAACTGGGCGCCCGCAGCCTGGAGGCCTTCGAGCGCTTCGAGGAGGACACCGGGTACGACATCGGGTTACATCGCGTCGGCTACCTCTTCCTGCTGTCCCGGCCCGAGGACGTCGCCACCTTCGAGGCGGGCGTCCGGCTGCAGAACTCCCTCGACGTGCCCAGCCGTCTGATCGACCCCGCCGAGGCCCGCCGTCTCTCCCCGCTGATCAGCACCGAGGGCCTCCTCGCCGCCGCCTACTCGCCCGACGACGGCCACTGCACCCCCGAGGCCGTCGTGCACGGCTACGCCTCCGCCGCCCGCGCCCACGGCGCGACGATCCTGCGCCACACCGACGTCACCGGCATCGAGACCCACGGCACCACCGTCACCGCCGTGCTGACCACACTGGGCCGCATCGACACGAACACGGTGATCTGCGCGGCCGGCGCCTGGTCGAAGGCGATCGGCGCGATGGCGGGCGTGGACCTCCCGGTACGGCCGCTGCGCCGCCAGATCGCGGTCACCGAACCGGTGCCGGGCCTGCCGCCCACGCTCCCCATGACGATCGACTTCACGACGAGCCTCTACTTCCACGCCGAGGGCCCCGGCCTCCTCGTCGGCATGTCCGACCCCGACGAGCGTCCCGGCTTCGCCACCGACACCCACGACCGCTGGATCCCCCGTCTCACCGAGGCGATGCAGCGCCGCGCCCCCGGCCTCCTGGAACTGCGCCGCACCGGCGGCTGGGCGGGCCTGTACGAGAACACGCCGGACCACAACGCCCTGATCGGCGAGGCGACTTCGGTCTCCCGCTTCCTCTACGCCACCGGCTTCTCCGGCCACGGTTTCCTCCAGGGACCGGCCGTCGGCGAGGTCGTCCGCGACCTGTACCTCGGCCACGTACCCTTCGTGGACGTCAGCCCCCTGAGCGCCGGCCGGTTCGCGGCCGACGCCCCGCGTCCGGAGGTCAACCTGGTATGACCGAGCTGCATCTGTGGCTGCGCCACGAGCCCCGCACGACCGAACGCCGCACCCCGGTCGTCCCCTCCGACGCCCGCCGCCTCGTCGAGAGCGGGGTGACCCTCACGGTCGAGGAGTCCCCGCAGCGGATCTTCCCGATCGAGGAGTACGAGGCGGTCGGCGTCCGGGTGGCACCCGCCGACTCCTGGGTGTCGGCGCCGCCGGACGCGGTGATCCTCGGCCTCAAGGAACTCCCGGACGAACCGGCCGGGTTGACCCACCGTCACATCTTCTTTGGGCACGCCTACAAGGGCCAGCCCGGGGCGAGCGACCTGCTGCGGCGCTTCGGCGCCGGGGGAGGAGCGCTCCTCGACCTCGAATACCTGGTGGACGACGACGGTCGCCGCCTCGCCGCCTTCGGCTTCTGGGCCGGCTACCTGGGCGCGGCCCTCGCCGTGCTCCAGCACCGGGGCCGACTGACCGCGCCCCTGGTGCCCACCTCGAAGGAGGAGCTGGACAAGACCCTCCAACCCGCCGCAGGGGAAGCGGAGTTCACCGCCCTGGTGATCGGCGCGCTGGGCCGCAGCGGACGGGGAGCCCGCGTGGCCTTCTCCACGGCCGGCGTCCGGCCGACCTGTTGGGACCTGCCCGAGACCCAGAACCTGGACCGCCCGGCCCTGTTGGCCCACGACGTCCTGGTCAACTGCGTCCTGGCCACGACCCCCGTCCCGCCCTTCCTCCGCGAACCGGACCTCGACGACCCGACCCGTCGCCTCCGCACCGTCTGCGACGTCACCTGCGACGTCGGCTCACCCCTCAACGTCCTGCCGGTCTACGACCGCACGACCGAATGGGGCGACCCGGTAAGGGAGTTGCACGCGCGGCCCCCGCTCGACCTCATCGCCATCGACAACCTGCCGTCCCTGCTGCCGAGGGAGTCCAGCACCGACTTCTCGGCCGCGCTGCTGCCCCAGCTCCTGGACTTCGGGACCGGCGGCGCGTGGAGGCGAAGCCTGGACCTCTTCCGTACGAAGTCCCGTGAGCTCAAAATCGCCGTCGCGGAAGGGGAGTTGGGCCATGTCTGACGTGGTGCGCGCGAGCGGAACCGTCCACTGGATCGGCGCCGGACTCTCCACCGGCAGCGGACTCGCCCGACTCTGCGACGCCGCCGACCGGGTACGGCTGTGGCACCGCACCGAGGAGCGCGCGGCTCAGGCCCTCGACCACCTGGGCCTGACGGGACGCGCCGCACCGCGCGCGTTCACCCTCGCCGCGCTCACGGCCGAACTGGCCCCCGGAGACGTCGTCGTCTCCATGCTGCCCGCGGCCGAACATCCGGCGCTGCTGGCCGCCTGCGTCCGCGGACAGGCACACTTCGCCTGCTCCAGCTATGTCTCGGACGCCGTCCTGGAACAGGTACCGGCGGCCGAGAAGGCGGGCATCGTCGTCCTCACCGAGGCCGGACTCGACCCGGGCATCGACCACCTCTTCGCCCACAGCCTCGTCGCCCGCGCCCAGGACGCGATCGGCGCGGGCACGGCGGCCTCGTACACCCTCACCTCGTACTGCGGCGGTGTCCCCGCGGTGCCCAACGACTTCCGGTACCGCTTCAGTTGGGCGCCGGCCGGAGTCCTGGGCGCGCTGCGCTCACCGGCGCGCTACCTGGAGGACGGCACGGAGACCGTCGCGGCCCGGCCCTGGGAGGTGACCCGGCCGCATGACGTGGACGGCGAGACCTTCGAGGTCTATCCGAACCGGGACAGCGTGCCGTTCATCGAGCAGTACGGGCTGCCGACGGCCTGGACACCACGGACGTTCGTGCGCGGCACGCTGCGCCTGGAGGGCTGGCTGCGGGCCTGGGACGCGGTGTTCGAGGAACTGAAGGCGGGCGACGACATCCGGATCGCCGCGCTGGCACGGGAGTTGGCGGCCACCTACCCCACCACGGAAGCCGACCACGACCGGGTCGTCCTCGCGGTGTCCCTGGACGTCCGGAGCGACACGGGCGGGACCTGGTCCGGCGGCTACCTCCTCGACCTGGTCGGCGACGAGGAGGAGAGCGCGATGGCCCGTTGCGTCTCGCGTCCCCTCTCCCTCGCTGTCCGGCACATCCTGTCCGACGACCTGCCGTCCGGGCTGAACCGGGCGGCGGAGACGGCGGAGCGGTCACGGGAGTGGCTGAGCGAACTGGCGGGGGAGGGGCTGGAGTTCACCTTGCGGGTGGATCAGTAGCCGTACGCGGCCGGTCCTCAGCCGGTGATCGCCTCGTGCACCAACTGCTTGAGCTCCGGCATGATCTTCAGTGACGACTTCGGCCGGAGCTGGGTCATGAACTGCACGGTGAGATCGCGGCCCGGGTCCACCCAGAACGTCGTCGTCGCCACCCCGCTCCACCCGAACGCGCCCAGGCCCATGGGGGCTTGGGTTCGTTCGGGGTCGACGACGACGGAGACGCTGAGGCCGAAACCGATGCCGTCGTTGCCGGGTTCCTGGTGCGGGGGGCTGCCGAAGGCACGCATGTCGGCGCCGCCGGGGAGATGATTGCTGGCCATCAGGTCGACCGTCTCGGGGGCGAGCAACCGGGTGCCGTCGAGTTCGCCCCGGCGCCGCAGGAACTCCGCGAACCGGTGCACGTCGTACGGGCTCGCCGCCATCCCGCCGCTCCCCGACAGGAACCGCGGCCGGCCGCCCCGCAGCGGCAGCCCGGCGATCGGCTCGATACCGCCGCCGTCCGCGTCGCCGTACAACTCGGAGAGCCGGTCCGCCTTGTCGTCCGGGACCTGGAAGCCGGCGTCCGGCATCCCGAGCGGCCGGAAGATCCGCTCGGCGAAGAACTCGTCGAGCCGCTGCCCGGACACCACCTCGACGATCCGGCCCAGCACGTTGGAGGCGACGGAGTAGTTCCACTGCGTGCCCGGCTCGAACTGGAGCGGCAGGCTCGCGTACACGTCGATCGTCTCGGCGAGGTTCGCGCCGGGCGGCACGGACGACTCCAAGTGGGCTTCCCGGTACAGGGCGTCGACGGGATGCGCGTGGTAGAAGGCGAAGGTCAGGCCCGAGGTGTGGGTCATCAGGTGGCGGATCAGCATCGGCTGCTCCACCGGCCGCGTCTTCACGTCGGCGCCGGAGCCGCTGTCGTAGACCCGCATGTCGGCGAAGGCCGGCAGGTGGTCGGCGACCGGGTCGTCCAGCGAGAGTTTGCCCTCCTCCATCAGGATCAGCGCGGCGACCGCGGTGACCGGCTTGGTCATGGAGTAGATCCGGTACAACGTGTCCGGTGTGACGGGGAGTTTCGCCGCGACATCGCGGTACCCGTGGGCGGTGAGGTGGGCGACGCGTCCGCCGCGGGCCACGGACACCAGGAAGCCCGGCAGGCGCTCCACGTCGACGTAGTGGGCGAAGTGCTGGTCCAGGCGGTCCAGCGCCTTGTGATCCAGTCCGACCTCGTCCGGGTCGACCTCTTGTCGCAGCTGTGCCATGGCTCTCCTCCGAATTGCGTTCACGAGGTGGGGTCCCGCATACCCGGCCCCGGACACCTCGGAACTCATCGTCCCGCAGGAACACCTGCGCGGTCTCCTGTAACGGGGGGATGTGTGAGCGACGCGACTGTCCGCCCGGGCAGCGCGCGAGCGGCGAGAGCGCCGGTCAGGGCCACCGCGGCGAGCACTCCGAGCGCCCACGCCCGGCCGGTTCCGGCCAACAGCGCGCTCCCGACGGCGACTCCCAGTGTCGGCCCCACGTTCGCCGCGGTCTGCTTGAGCCCGCCCGCCACCCCGGCCGACTCCACGGCCGCCGCCCGCACCACGACCTGGGTCGCCGCCACCATCACCGTCCCGAACCCGGCCCCCAGCAGGGCGAATCCACCGCACACCGCGACCGTCCCCGAGGCCCGGGAGGGCACGAGAACGGCCAGGGCCACGACCACCGTCGCCGCTCCGGCCGTACGGCGCGCCCCCACCCGGCGCAGCACCACCGGGCACACGGGCGCGGCGAGGACCATCGCCCCGGCCAACGGCAGCCCCCGCAGGGCACTTTGGAACGGACTGAGCCCCCATGCCTCCTGGAGCACATAGGTGACGACGAACAGCGTCCCGGAGAAAGCGGCCGAGGCGGCGAGCAGCATCGCGAGCGCACCGCGGATCGCCGTCGAACCGACGACGTCCGACGGCAGGAGCGGATGCGCCGTACGACGCTCATGCCGGACGAAGGCGAGACCGGCCGACGCGGACACGGCCAGGCCGGCGGCCGACCCGGGCAGATCCACCAACGCCTGGACGAGCGAGGCGAGACACAGCGCGAGCAGCAGCGCGCCGGGCAGATCGAACCGGACGTCGCTCGCCTCCGCCGGCCGCGGCCCCCGCACGGTGAGGGCGAGCACGCCGAGGACGAGCGAGGGCACGACATGGAGGAAGAACACGGCCCGCCAGCCCACCGCAGCCACCAACGCCCCGCCCACCAACGGCCCGGCGGCTGCCGCGAGTCCGATCACACTCGTCCGTACGGCGATCGGCATGCCCAGCCGGTCGGGCGGGAACGCGGCGCGCAGCATGCCGAGCGTGGCCGGCTGCAACAGTGCCCCGAACACCCCTTGTACGACCCGGAGTCCGATCACCCAGCCGACACCGGGCGCCAGTCCGATCCCGGCCGAGGCGACCCCGAAGCCGAGGATGCCGAGCCCGAACACCCGCTGATGCCCGTACCGGTCCCCGATCCGCCCGGCCGACACCAACAGGCTCGCCACGGCGACCAGATACGCGGTGCTGGTCCACTGCACCTGGGCCAGGGACGCCCCCAACTCCCGCTGCAACGTGGGCTGTACGACGGTGAGCACGGTTCCGTCGAGCGCGACGACCGCCGCCCCCGCCGCACTCCCGGCCAGCACGAGCCGCCCACGCGCGGTCATACGGCGGCCTCCGGACCGAGATGCGCGTCGAGGGCCGAGCGCAGCAGGGGTACGAAGTCGTCGGCACCGGTGGCGAGTTGGAGGCTGCCCCAGCGCCAGAGCTGGGCGATGCCGTGCAGGTTCGCCCACAACGCGCCCGCGACCGGGCGGGCGTCCAGGTCGGGACGGGCCCGGCCGACCAGGTCCACCAGGACGCCGAACAGGGGCAGGCTGGTGTCCCGCAGCCCCAAGTGCCCGCTTTCCAGCAGATCGTGACGGAACATCAACTCGTACATGCCGGGGTTGTCCAGCGCGAACTCCAGATAGACGCGGCCCAGCGCCGTCACCTGCGCCCGCGGGCTCGCCGTACCGTCGCCGATCGCCGCTCCCGCCCGCTCGCCCAGATCGGCGAAGCCGCGCCGCGCGATGGCGGACAGCAGCTCCAGGTGGGTGGGGAAGTAACGGCGCGGCGCCCCGTGCGAGACACCGGCCCGCCGGGCGATCTCCCGCAGGGTGAGGGCCTGCGCCCCTTCCGTCGCCACCAGGCCGACACCGACGTCGACGAGCCGGTCCCGCAGTCCCGCTGCTTCCGATGCACTCATAGACACTGTCTACCAGTCATCCGTAGACAGTGTCTACCGGGAATGGTGGATGCGCCGCGCCCGTTGTCCCGTCTATGACTCAGGACACGACACAGGACGACGCACCCCTCCTCCGGCTGCTGTCCGACGGCCACGGCGGGGTGCTGGTCACCCTCAAGAGCGACGGCCGGCCCCAGCTGTCGAACGTCAGCCACGCCTACTACCCCGACGAGCGGACCATCCGGGTGTCGATCACCGACGACCGCGCCAAGACCCGCAACCTGCGCCGGGACCCCCGCGCCTCCTACCACGTGACCAGCCCCGACCGCCGCGCGTACACGGTCGCCGAGGGCACGGCCGACCTCACACCGGTCGCCGCCGACCCGCACGACGACACGGTCGAGGAGCTCATCCGGCTCTACCGCGACGTCCTGGGCGAGCACCCCGACTGGGACGACTACCGGGCGGCGATGGTGCGGGACCGGCGGGTCGTGCTCCGGCTGCGGGTGGAGCGGGCGTACGGGATTCCCGCCGGGGGCAACGAGGGGTGAGCCGGGCCCGCGTGCACCGGCCGCCCCTGAAATCGGCCGGGGCACGCGGAGGCCCTCCGGGCGGCGCAGGGCACCGACGACGTCCTGCGCACGCGGGTTCACGAAGGCCGGTTCGCGTACGACGTGAGTGTCACCCGGCCCGTTGAGCGTCCTACCCCGGTTGGCGTCGCGCCACGTGCCCGCAGGCCGACGGATGTCGCGTGCGCCCGACCGGAGGCGTAGGGCGGATGGCCGATGGTCCGGCGATCAGGGTCCCGCCTAGGCTGTGGGACACGCCACCGCGGTTCGGGAACAAGGGAGTTGAGGTCACGATGCCGGTCGACGGCCGTAGTCACATCAGGATCGCCCGCCCGTCCAGGGACCTCGCCGTCGCCGGGCGGTTCTGGGGCGACGGCCTCGGACTCGCTGTCCTGTGGCGGGCCGAGGGCGGGAGCGAACCCGGCGAGCACGATCTGCTGATGCTCGGCTGGCCCGACGCCGACTGGCATCTGGAACTCGTCCACGAACCCGGCGGTCCGGTCGAGCCGCGCCCCACGGAGGAGGACCTCCTCGTGATCTACGTCGACGGTCCGGTACCGGAGGACCTGGTGACGCGGCTGGAGGAGCACGGCGGCAAGCGGGTGCCGTCACCCAACCCGTACTGGAACGAGTGGGGTGTCACGATCGAGGACCCGGACGGTTATCGGCTGGTGCTGTGCACGCGGGCGTGGTCCAACACCTAGGCGGTGGTCGACCGGGGGCGAGCGTCGAAACCCCGGGCGCCGGAGCCCGTAAGGCGTCCGGCACCCGGGATGCTCAGGGGGTGGTGGCGGTCAGGCCGTCACCGTCTCCGGGTGGGGCGCCTCCTTGGGGGAGCGGGTGCCGAGGAGTTCCGTCGGGACCTTGTGGGTCTCGCGGGCCGTGAGCGCGGCGATGACCGGCGGGACGCACAGCGCCGCCGTGAACAGGGCCACCGAGGACCAGTCCGTGCCGTCCGGACCCGCGATCTGCGCGGCGAAGGTGACCGCGAACCCGGCCACGGCGAAGCCGATCTGGGTGCCGATGGCCATGCCGGACAGCCGTACCCGGGTCGAGAACATCTCGCCGTAGAAGGAGGGCCACACGCCGTTCGCGGCGCTGTAGACGACGCCGAAGGTGACGATGCCGAGGATCAGGACGAGGGCGTAGGAGCCCGTCGAGATCGCCCAGAGGTAGAGGAACATCGTGATCGCGCTGCCGACCGCGCCGATCAGGTACACCGGGCGGCGGCCGATGCGGTCGGACAGGGTGGCCCAGAGGGGGATCGCGGCGAGGGCGACGAGGTTGGCGAGCGCGCCCACCCACAGCATCGACGTGCGGGACATGCCGACGGAGTCGCTGGTCGCGTAGGCCAGCGCCCACACGGTGAAGATCGTGGAGACGGAGGCGATGAGCGCGCCCGCGATCACCCGCAGGACGTCCGCCCAGTGCTCGCGCAGCAGCACCACGAGCGGCAGTTTTACGACCCCCTCGGTCGCCGCCTGCTCGGCGAAGGCCGGGGTCTCCTGGAGCTTGCGGCGCATGAAGTAGCCGGCAACGGCGACCAGCACGCTGGCCCAGAACGGGACGCGCCAGCCCCAGGACAGCAGCTGTTCTTCGGGGAGTTGGGCGATGCCGAGGAAGACGAGGGTGGCGAGGAGCTGGCCGCCCTGGGTGCCGCCGAGGGTGAAGCTGGTGAAGAAGCCGCGCCGGTCCGAGGGCGCGTGCTCCAGTGTCATCGAACTGGCGCTGGCCTGCTCGCCCGCCGCCGAGATGCCCTGGAGCACCCGGCACAGCACGAGCAGGACCGGGGCGAGCGAGCCGACCTGGGCCCGGGTGGGCAGGCAGCCGATGAGGAACGTCGACAGGCCCATCAGCAGCAGCGTGAAGATCATGATCTTCTTGCGGCCGACCCGGTCGCCGAAGTGACCGAGGAAGAGCGCGCCCACCGGACGGGCCGCGTAGGCGACCCCGAAGGTCGCGAGCGAGAGCAGGGTCGCGGTCGCGGGGTCCGAGTCGTCGAAGAAGACCTTGGGGAAGATGAGCGCGGCGGCGCTGCCGTAGATGAAGAAGTCGTAGTACTCCAGGGCGCTGCCGATCCAGGCGGCGGCTGCCGCCTTCTTCGGCTGCCCGACGGCTTTGGCGGGGACGGACACGGCTTGCTCCTTCGCGGAGACTCCACCGTAGGCGGAGCGAGCGGAGAGGGGAGACGAGGCGAGGGGAGACGGGGAGCGGGGTGGCGGTGCCGGAACGCGGCTAATTAACCCACTGGGTAGTTAGTCCCGGTGGGTAGGGATGTTGCGCTCGCGTTTCCCGGGTGTCAAGAGGTGCCGTCGCGCGATCTCGGGGCGATCTCGGTACGAGCTCGGCGCGGCCTCAGTCCGTCGTGCGTTCCGCCGTCAGATAGGCGATCACCATGTCGCCCAGCATGGTCCGGTAGTGCTCGCGCTGCTCCGGTGCCACCAGGTCGCGGCCGAACAGGGCGCCGAAGGTGTGCCGGTTGGCGACCCGGAAGAAGCAGTACGAGCTGATCATCGCGTGCAGGTCGACGGCGTCCACGTCGGCCGTGAACAGGCCCGACCTGCGGCCCGACTCCAGAATGCGGCCGGTCACGTCGAGGGCGGGCGAGCCGATCTTCCCGAGCTTCTCGGAGGCGGCGATGTGCTCGGCCCCGTGGATGTTCTCGATGGACACCAGGCGGATGAAGTCCGGGTGCTGCTCATGGTGGTCGAAGGTCAGCTCCGCGAGCCTGCGGATGGCCGCGACGGGGTCCAGGTGCTCGACGTCCAGGCCCTGTTCGGCCTCGCGGATCACGCCGTAGGCCCGCTCCAGGACGGCCGTGAAGAGCTGCTCCTTGCCGCCGAAGTAGTAGTAGATCATCCGCTTCGTGGTGCGGGTGCGGGCGGCGATCTCGTCGACGCGGGCGCCGTCGTAGCCGGCCCGCGCGAACTCCTGGGTGGCCACGTCGAGGATCTCGGCCTTGGTGCGGGCGGCGTCACGGATCCGCCCGTTCGGTCGTGCCGGTTCTTCGACGCTGGTCATCGGGTTCCTTCGGGCGAGGGGCCAGTGCCGGTGATTCTAGAAGCCGGGCCCCGGTGGGGAGACGTCGAGTTCCCGTCCGGGGCTTCCCGTGGTCCGGGGATCCTGGTATAGCTAACGTACTAGTTCGTACATTGGTGAGCCGCTCAGGAGGGCCGACATGGCCGACGTCTTCAAGGAACCGACGGTCGTCAAGGACTCGTATCTCGTCGGACTGATCGGTTCCGGCATCGGCCCCTCCCTCAGCCCGGCCCTGCACGAACGCGAGGCCGACCGGCAAGGTCTGCGCTACGTCTACCGGCTCATCGACATCGACGTGCTCGACGTCGGCCCGGAGGCGGTGGGCGACCTGGTGCGGGCCGCCCGCGACCTGGGCTTCGACGGGCTCAACATCACCCACCCGTGCAAACAGCTCGTCATCGAACACCTCGACGGGCTCGCCCCGCAGGCCGAGGCGCTGGGCGCGGTCAACACGGTCGTCCTCGCGGCGGACGGGCGCGCGATCGGCCACAACACGGACGTCACCGGCTTCGCCGCCTCCTTCGCGCGCGGCCTGCCCGACGCGCCCATGGAACGGGTCGTCCAGCTCGGGGCGGGCGGCGCGGGCGCGGCCGTCGCGCACGCCACGCTCACCCTCGGCGCCGAGCGCGTCACCGTCGTCGACGCGCTGCCCGAGCGTGCCGCGGCCCTCGCCGACTCCCTGAACCGCCACTTCGGCGCCGACCGCGCGTCCGCCGCCGGCCCCGAACTGCTGCCCGCACTGCTCACCGGTGCCGACGGCATCGTCCACGCCACCCCCACCGGAATGGCCGCCCACCCCGGACTGCCCTTCCCCGCGAGCCTGTTGCACCCCGCCCTCTGGGTCGCCGAGGTCGTCTACCGCCCCCTGGAGACCCAACTCCTGCGTACCGCCCGCACGTTGGGCTGCGCCACCCTCGACGGCGCCGGCATGGCGGTCTTCCAGGCAGCCGACGCCTTCCGTCTGTTCACCGGCCGCGAGCCGGACACCGCGCGGATGCTCACCGACATCGCGGAACTGGCGGGCGCGGTACCCACGCCGAAGTAGCCGCGGCCGTGCCGAAGGAGGTGTGCCCGCCCTGCACTCGAAACAGCCGTGCCCGCAACGAAATTGAGAGGTACCCGATGCGTACATCCATCGCCACCGTCTCCCTCAGCGGCTCCCTCACCGAGAAGCTCGCCGCTGCCTCCCGGGCCGGTTTCGACGGTGTGGAGATCTTCGAGAACGATCTCCTCGCCAGCCCCCTCGCCCCGGAGGAGATCCGCGCCCGGTGCAGCGACCTCGGGCTGTCGATCGATCTCTATCAACCCATGCGGGACATCGAGGCGGTCCCCGAGGCCGAGTTCGGCCGCAATCTGCGCCGCGCCCGGCACAAGTTCGAGCTGATGCGCAGGCTCGGTACCGACACCGTGCTCGTCTGCTCCAGTGTCTCCCCGCTCGCCGAGGACGACGACGCGCTCGCCGCCGCGCAGCTCAGCCGACTGGCCGACCTGGCGCAGGAGTTCGGGGTCCGGGTCGCCTACGAGGCGCTCGCCTGGGGGCGGCACGTCAGCACGTACGACCACGCGTGGCGCATCGTCGAGACGGCAGGCCACCCCGCGCTCGGCACCTGCCTGGACAGCTTCCACATCCTGTCCCGGGGTTCCGATCCCAAGGGCATCGAGGACATCCCCGGCGAGAAGATCTTCTTCCTCCAGCTCGCCGACGCCCCGCTGCTCGCGATGGACGTCCTCCAGTGGAGCCGCCACTACCGCTGCTTCCCCGGCCAGGGCGGCTTCGACGTCGCCGGACTCGTCCGGCACGTCCTGAGCGCCGGCTACGACGGCCCGCTCTCGCTGGAGGTCTTCAACGACGTGTTCCGGCAGGCGGAAGCGGGCCCGACAGCCGTGGACGCCCACCGCTCGCTGCTGGTCCTTCAAGAGACGGTCGGTGTCTCTCGGCCCCCCGCTCCCGTCGTCCCCACGGGCATCGCCTTCGCCGAACTCGTCACGCCCGACGCGGAACCCGTATCGGCCCTGCTCGGTGCCCTCGGCTTCGCCCGCACGGCCCGCCACCGCAGCAAGCCGGTCGACCTGTGGCAGCAGGGCGAGGCCCGCATCCTGGTCAACACCGGCCCCGCCGTACGACGGGACGGCACCGCGCTCGCGGCGATCGGCCTGGAATCCCCCGACCCACAGGGCGCCGCCCGCCGCGCCGAGGCACTCCTCGCCCCCGTCCTGCCGCGCCGCCGCGCACCCGAGGACGTCCCACTCGAAGCGGTCGCCGCACCGGACGGCACGGAACTCTTCTTCTGCGCCCCGACCGCCCCGACCACCCACGAACTCCCCGGCTGGCGCACCGACTTCACCGACACCATCGCCCAACCGCCCCCAGGGACAGGCGTCCAACGCATCGACCACCTCGCCCTCACCCAGCCCTGGCACCACTTCGACGAGGCAACTCTCTTCCACCGCACCGTTCTTGGGCTCGACGCCCAGGAGAGCGTCGACGTAGCCGACCCCTACGGCCTGCTGCGCAGCCGCGCCGTCACCACCCCCGACGGCAGCGTCCGTATCGCCCTGAGCGTCGGCGCGGCCCCGACCGAGGGCGACACCCACGCCCAGCACATCGCCCTCGCCACAGGGGACTTGGTCACGGCGGCCCGCAGCTTCCGTGAACTGGGCGGTCGGTTGCTGCGGATGCCCGCGAACTACTACGACGACCTCGCGGCCCGATTCGACCTCACCGAGGACGAGTTGGCGACGTACCAGGAGCTGGGCATCCTCTACGACCGGGACGCGGGCGGCGAGTTCCGGCACTGCTACACCCGCACCGTCGGGCGGGTCTTCTTCGAACTCGTCCAGCGCGACGGCGACTACCGCGGCTACGGCGCCCAGAACGCGCCGGTGCGGCTGGCCGCCCAGCGCACCGCGAAGCTCCTCACTGGCGGCTGACGGTCCTGGTCACACCGGTGACGACGGTCGTGGCCAGGATCCAGCCGGTGATGATCAGGGCGTAGGCGAGGTACTGGTACCAGCCGGCCGGCGCGAACGCCTCCTCCTGGCCGAAGGAGATCACCGGCAGCAGCAGGTCGAGCGTGTAGAACACCGGGTTGAAGTGCGGTGCCTCGGACGGCTTGAGTGCGGCCGGGTGATGCAGGCCGTACGCGACGGAGCCGATCGCCAGCAGCGACAGCAGCCAGCCGCAGGCACGCAGCGGGCGGAAGCCGTAGCCGACGGTGGCGTCCTGGACGTAGCCCCAGACACGGCCGTACCAGAGGTGGGTGCCGCGCAGGCGGCGCTGCTTGGCGAGTTGGACGAGACGGGCGGCGCCGTCGTCGCCGATGCGACGGTAGGCGGCGGCCAACTGCTCGTAGGCGTGCGGGACATAGCCGTCACCGTCGCGTTCGAGCATGGTCAGCCGGCGCTCGGCGGGCTCGTGCGGGATGAGCGAGGTGTAGGCGAAGCTGGTGAGGAAGACCTGGTCCGGCAGCGCGCTCGGCTCCAGCAGCAGGACGTCGATCTGGGCGCTCCGCAGCACGAGTCCCCCCTGCATGGGCGGGCTCTCACGCAGCCAGAGTTCCCCCATGGTGGTGCTGCTCGCCAGCAGGACGGGACCGCCGGGGTTCGACAGCGTCGCGTACGACAGGTCCAGCCGGCCCGCGATCCGGGCTCCGCGCAGGCCGATCCAGCCGTCCACACGGGCCTCCCGGACGAGGACATTGCCCTCGACGGTGAGGATCTCGGCATCGATGGCGGAGCCCCCGGGGTTGGACAGGTGCGCCGTGTTGAAGTTGACCGACCCGGCGACACTCGCGCCGCTGAGCCGTATCTGACCGTGGGTGCTCAGGCCGGCCGCCCGGAGGTCGTCGCCGATGGCGGCCTGGTTGAGCTGGAGCACCGGCTCCTCCGCGTCCGGAGCGATGATCCGCGAGCCCTCCATGAACAGGCTCCCGGCGATCTTCGCCCCGGCGAGCCGCACCACTCCCCGGAACCGGGACCGTGTCATCCGCAGCACGCCGTCCACGCGCATCGCGTGGGCGGTCAGCCCGGGCAGGACGGACTCGCTGAGGTTGAGTTCGCGCAGCCGGGAGGCGTAGAAGCGGGGTACCTCGTCGAAGTAGCAGCTCCGCAGCCGGACGGGGTGGTCGATCGTCGCGTACTGCAGATCGAGCATGCCGACGACCCGGGCGCCCGCCAGACTCAGCGACGCTATCTCCCCCGCTTCCTGCGGCCCGTTGAGCACCAGTGCCCGCAACACCTCGGCGCGGACGATCCGTTCGGGCCCCCAGCCGCCGCCGAGGGCGATGTCCTCGTCCGGTGCCGTACGGAAGTCCACGGACTCGCCCAACGGGAAGGCCCGCCACACCTCTTCCTCGGCCTGTGTCAGATCGTTGATCTCCATCAGGCGGGACTCTAGCGGCGCGGAGGCCACCGGCACAGGGGACGACCGCGGCCCGGACCGCACGTCAACGCGCGGTCCGGGCCGGGGAGTTGTGTCGTTATGGCCGGGTGTTCCACTCGGCAATGACGGGGCGGTCGTGCTCGGTGGAGAGGCGGCTGACCGTGCCGGTCGCCAGTTGGAACAGACGGCCGTCCGCCGCCGGCAGACCCAGCCGACGCGCGGTGAGGACGCGCAGGAAGTGGGCGTGGGCCACGAGGACCACGTCACCGTCCACGAGCGCGCCGTCCACCCGCTTCAGCACCTGGTCGGCCCGGGCGCCCACCTCGTCCGGGGACTCGCCGGGGTGTCCGACCGGTCCCGGGGGCACCCCGTCGGTCCACAGGAACCAGTCGGGGCGGGTGCGGTGGATGTCGACGGTGGTGACGCCCTCGTAGCCGCCGTAGTCCCACTCGTGCAGGTCGGGGTCGGGTACGGCCCCGGTGATGCCCGCGAGTCCGGCGGTGCGTATCGCGCGGTCGAGCGGGCTGCTCAGGGCGAGTGCGAAGGTCCGGCCCGCCAGGAGCGGGGCGAGGGACTTGGCCTGTTCCTCGCCGTGCCGGGTGAGGGGCAGGTCGGTCCAGCTGGTGTGCTGGCCCGACACGCTCCACTCCGTCTCGCCGTGGCGGACCAGCAGAAGATCCCCCACAGCGCGCCTACTTCGACTCGACGGCGTGGCCGCCGAACTGGTTGCGCAGCGCCGCGACCATCTTCATCTGCGGCGAGTCGTCCTGACGCGAGGCGAACCGCGCGAAGAGGGAGGCCGTGATCGCGGGCAGCGGCACCGCGTTGTCGATGGCCGCCTCGACGGTCCACCGGCCCTCGCCGGAGTCCTCCGCGAAGCCGCGCAGCTTGTCCAAGTGCTCATCGCCGTCAAGGGCGTTGACCGCGAGGTCGAGCAGCCAGGAACGGATCACGGTGCCCTCCTGCCAGGACCGGAACACCTCCCGCACGTCCGTCACGGAGTGGACCTTCTCCAGCAGCTCCCAGCCCTCGGCATAGGCCTGCATCATGGCGTACTCGATGCCGTTGTGGACCATCTTCGAGAAGTGCCCGGCTCCCACCTTGCCGGCGTGCACGAAGCCGAACTCGCCCTCGGGCTTGAGCGCGTCGAAGATCGGCTGCACCTTCGCGATGTTCTCGGCGTCGCCGCCGACCATCAGCGCGTAGCCGTTCTTCAGGCCCCACACACCACCGGAGACACCCGCGTCGACGAAGCCGATGCCCTTGGCGCCCAGCTCCTCCGCGTGCTTCTCGTCGTCCGTCCAGCGGGAGTTGCCGCCGTCGACCACCGTGTCACCGGGCTGGAGCAGCCCGCCCAGCTCGTCGACGACCGACTGGGTCGCGGCACCGGCCGGGACCATCACCCAGACCGTGCGTGGCGCTTCGAGCTTGTCGACCAGTTCGGCCAGGTCGCTCACGTCGGAGATCTCGGGGTTGCGGTCGTAGCCGATGACGGTGTGGCCCGCGCGGCGGATGCGCTCGCGCATGTTGCCGCCCATCTTGCCGAGGCCGATGAGTCCGAGCTGCATGTCGTTCACTTCTTCCGGAGAGTGCGGTAGGTAGCCACGAGGGCGGCGGTGGAGGAGTCGAGACCGGGTACGTCCGTGCCTTCGGTGAGGGCGGGTTCGACGCGCTTGGCGAGGACCTTGCCCAGTTCGACGCCCCACTGGTCGAAGGAGTCGATGTTCCAGACCGCGCCCTGCACGAACACCTTGTGCTCGTAGAGCGCGATGAGCTGGCCGAGCACCGAGGGGGTCAGCTCGCGGGCCAGGATCGTGGTCGTGGGGTGGTTGCCCTGGAACGTCTTGTGCGGGACCAGTTCCTCCGCGACGCCCTCTGCCCGCACCTCGTCGGGCGTCTTGCCGAACGCCAACGCCTGTGTCTGCGCGAAGAAGTTGGCCATCAGCAGGTCGTGCTGCGCCTTCAGCCCCTCACTCAGCTCGGCGACCGGGTTGACGAAGCCGATGAAGTCCGCCGGGATCAACTTCGTGCCCTGGTGGATGAGTTGGTAGTAGGCGTGCTGCCCGTTCGTGCCGGGCGTGCCCCACACCACCGGGCCGGTCTGCCATTCCACCGGATTCCCGTCCCGGTCCACCGACTTGCCGTTGGACTCCATGTCCAGCTGCTGCAAGTAGGCGGTGAACTTGGAGAGATAGTGCGAGTACGGCAGCACCGCGTGCGACTGCGCGTCGAAGAAGTTGCCGTACCAGACGCCCAACAGGCCCAGCAGCAACGGCGCGTTGGACTCGGCGGGCGCGGTGCGGAAGTGCTCGTCGACGAGGTGGAAACCGTCGAGCATCTCCCGGAAGCGGTCCGGGCCGATGGCGATCATCAGCGACAGTCCGATGGCCGAGTCGAACGAGTAGCGTCCGCCGACCCAGTCCCAGAACTCGAACATGTTGTCCGTGTCGATACCGAAGTCCGACACCTTCCCGGCGTTCGTCGACAGCGCCACGAAGTGCTTCGCGACGGCCTTGTCGTCGCCCCCGAGACCCTCAAGGAGCCACGTCCGGGCGGACGTCGCGTTGGTGATCGTCTCGATCGTGGTGAAGGTCTTGGACGCGACGATGAACAGTGTCTCGGCCGGGTCGAGGTCACGGGTGGCCTCGTGCAGGTCGGCGCCGTCCACGTTCGACACGAAGCGCACCGTCAGACCGCGGTCGGTGAAGGCGCGGAGGGCTTCGTACGCCATCGCGGGACCGAGGTCGGAGCCGCCGATGCCGATGTTGACGATGTTGCGGATACGGCGGCCCGTGTGGCCGGTCCACTCGCCGGAGCGGACGCGGTCGGCGAAGCCGGCCATCTTGTCGAGCACCGCGTGCACCTGCGGCACCACGTTCTCGCCGTCGACCTCGACCACCGCGTCACGCGGGGCGCGCAGCGCGGTGTGCAGGACCGCGCGGTCCTCCGTGACGTTGATCTTCTCGCCGCGGAACATCGCGTCCCGCAGGCCGAACACGTCGGTGGCGGTGGCGAGTTCCTGGAGCAGGGCGAGGGTCTCGTCCGTGATCAGGTGCTTGGAATAGTCGATGCGCAGATCGCCGACGGTGACCACGTACCGCTCCGCGCGCCCCGGGTCCGCCGCGAACAACTCGCGCAACCGCGGGTGCAGTTGACCCGCGCGGTGGTCCTCCAGGGCGGCCCACTCGGGCCGCCGCACGAGCTTGGGGGAGTCAGGCATGAGAAGGGGTCTCCTTGGTGCCCTCGGCCCGGAGGGCGATGGCGTACATCTCGTCGGCGTCGAGGCGCCGCAGCTCCTCGGCGATCAGTTCGGAGGTCGTGCGGACCTTCAGCGCGAGGGTGCGGGAGGGCTGCCCGGGCAGGGACAGCGTGGCCAGCGGGCCCTCGGGCCGGTCGATGACGACCTCGCCGGCACCGGTGCCCAGCCGGACGGCCGTGATGACCGGGCCCGCGGTGACCACGCGGTCGATCTTCACCTTGAGGCGGGCCTCCAGCCAGCGGGCCAGCAGCTCGGCGGCCGGGTTGTCGGCCTCGCTCTCCACGGCACCCGAGGTGATCTTCGACTTGGCCTGGTCGAGGGCCGCCGCCAGCATCGAGCGCCACGGGGTCAGCCGGGTCCAGGCGAGGTCGGTGTCGCCGGGCGCGTAGGAACGGGCGCGGGCGTCCAGGGCCTCGAGCGGGTTCGTCGCCGCGTACAGGTCGGTGATCCGGCGCTGCGCGAGGGCGCCCAGCGGGTCCTTCGCCGGGATCTCGGGTGCCTCCGCCGGCCACCACACGACCACCGGCGCGTCCGGCAGCAGCAGCGGCAGCACCACGGAGTCGGCGTGGTCGGACACCTCGCCGTAGGTCCGCAGCACGACCGTCTCACCCGCGCCCGCGTCGGCGCCCACCCGGACCTCGGCGTCGAGGTGCGAGTTCGTGCGGTCGCGCGGGGTACGGGCGTGCCGCTTGATGACGACCAGGGTGCGCGAGGGGTGCTCGTGCGAGGCCTCCTCGGCCGCCTTGATCGAGTCGTAGGCGTTCTCCTCGTCCGTGACGATGACCATCGTCAGGACCATGCCCACGGCAGGGGTGCCGATGTCGCGGCGACCCTGCACCAGTGCCTTGTTGATCTTGCTTGCCGTGGTGTCGCTCAGGTCGATCTTCATGGCCTGCGCCAGCTCCGTCCGTCTCGTGCGAGCATCTCGTCCGCCTCCTCGGGGCCCCAACTGCCCGAGGAGTACTGCGCGGGCCTGCCGTTCTGTGCCCAGTACTCCTCGATCGGGTCGAGGATCTTCCAGGACTCTTCCACTTCCTGGTGGCGCGGGAACAGGTTGGCGTCGCCGAGCAGCACATCCAGGATGAGCCGCTCGTACGCCTCCGGGCTCGACTCCGTGAACGACTCGCCGTAGGCGAAGTCCATGGACACGTCCCGGATCTCCATCGAGGTGCCCGGCACCTTGGAGCCGAACCGGACCGTCATGCCCTCGTCGGGCTGGACGCGGATGACGATCGCGTTCTGGCCCAGCTCCTCGGTGGCGCTGGAGTCGAAGGGGGAGTGCGGGGCCCGCTTGAAGACGACCGCGATCTCCGTGACGCGCCGCCCGAGCCGCTTGCCGGTGCGCAGATAGAAGGGGATGCCCGCCCAACGGCGGTTGTCCACCTCCAACTTGACGGCCGCGTAGGTGTCGGTCTTCGACTGCGGGTCGATACCGTCCTCCTGGAGGTAGCCGACGACCTTCTCGCCGCCCTGCCAGCCCTCCGCGTACTGCCCGAACACCGTGTGCTCGCCCAACTCCCCGGGCAGCCGAACCGACTTGAGCACCTTGAGCTTCTCGGTGAGCAGCGCCTCCTCGTCGAAGGCGATCGGCTCCTCCATGGCGGTGAGGGCCATGAGTTGGAGCAGGTGGTTCTGGATGACGTCACGCGCCGAGCCGATGCCGTCGTAGTAGCCGGCCCGGCCGCCGATGCCGATGTCCTCGGCCATCGTGATCTGGATGTGGTCGACGTAGGACCGGTTCCAGATCGGCTCGTACATCTGGTTGGCGAAGCGCAGCGCCAGGATGTTCTGGACGGTCTCCTTGCCGAGGTAGTGGTCGATCCGGAACACCTGGTCCGGGTCGAACACCTCGTGCACGATCTTGTTCAGCTCCCGCGCGCTCTTCAGGTCGCGCCCGAACGGCTTCTCGATGACCGCCCGCCGCCAGCCCCCGTCCGGGGCGTCCGCGAGCCCGTGCTTCTTGAGCTGCTTGACGACCTTCGGGAAGAACTTCGGCGGTACGGAGAGATAGAACGCGTAGTTGCCGCTCGTACCGCGCGAGGTGTCCAACTCGTCGACGGCGGCGCGCAGTTGCTTGAACGCGGTGTCGTCGTCGAAGTCGCCCGGGATGAACCGCATGCCCTCGGCGAGCTGCTGCCAGACCTCCTCGCGGAACTCGGTCCGGGAGTGCTCGCGCACCGAGTCGTGCACGACCTGCGCGAAGTCCTGGTCCTCCCAGTCCCGCCGGGCGAACCCGACGAGGGAGAAGCCCGGCGGCAGCATGCCCCGGTTGGCCAGGTCGTAGACGGCCGGCATCAGCTTCTTGCGGGACAGGTCACCGGTGACCCCGAAGATGACCAGGCCGGACGGGCCCGCGATACGGGGGAGCCGGCGGTCGCGCGGGTCCCGCAGCGGGTTGTCCCAGTCGAGGTCGAGCGCGTCGGCGAGCGCCTCGACGGTGAGCGCCCGCTCGGACGCCGTGGTTGTGGGAAGGTCCGCGCTCATTCCCCGTCGACCCCCTTGCCGCTCAGCGACTTCGCGACGGCACCCAGCAGGTCCTGCCAGGCCACCTCGAACTTGGCGACGCCCTCGTCCTCCAACTGCTTGACGACCGCGTCGTAGGAGATCCCCAGTCGTTCTACGGCGTCCAGGTCGGCGCGTGCCTGCGCGTAGCCGCCGGTCACCGTGTCGCCGTGGATGTCACCGTGGTCGGCGGTGGCGTTCAGCGTGGCCTCGGGCATGGTGTTGACCGTGCCGGGCGCGACCAGCTCGTCGACGTACAGGGTGTCCTTGTAGGACGGGTCCTTCACGCCGGTCGAGGCCCACAGGGGGCGCTGCTTGGTGGCCTTGGCGCCCGCGAGGGCGGTCCAGCGGTCACCGGCGAAGACCTCTTCGTACGCCTCGTAGGCGAGCCGCGCGTTGGCGAGCGCCGCCTTGCCCTTGAGGGCGAGGGCCTCTCCCCCAGTGCCGAAAGCCTGGGAGGTGCCCCCAGTGCCGAGCGCGGTGAGGCGCTTGTCGATCTCGGAGTCGACGCGGGAGACGAAGAAGGACGCCACGGAGTGGATCGTCGCCAGGTCGATGCCCGCGGCCCGCGCCTTCTCCAGGCCGGCCAGGTAGGCGTCCATGACCTCGCGGTAGCGCTCCAGGGAGAAGATCAGCGTGACGTTGACGCTGATGCCCTCGCCGATGACCTCGGTGATGGCCGGGAGACCGGCCTTCGTCGCCGGGATCTTGATCATCACGTTGGGGCGGTCCACCAGCCAGGACAACTGCTTGGCCTCGGCGATCGTCGCCGTCGTGCGGTGGGCGAGGCGCGGGTCGACCTCGATGGAGACCCGGCCGTCCCGGCCGCCGGTCGCCTCGTACACCGGGCGCAGGATGTCGGCGGCGGCGCGGACGTCGGCGGTGGTCATCATCCGTACGGCCTCTTCGACCGTCACCTTGCGCACGGCGAGGTCGGCGAGCTGCTCCTCGTAACCCTCGCCGGAGCCGATGGCGGCCTGGAAGATGGAGGGGTTGGTGGTGACGCCGACGACGTTCTTGGTGTCGATGAGTTCGGCGAGGTTGCCGGACTCGATCCGCTTGCGCGACAGGTCGTCCAGCCAGATGGAGACGCCCTCGTCGGAGAGGCGCTTGAGTGTTCCCGCGGTGGCGGTCACTTCGGTCACTGTGATCATCTTCTTTCTGGCGATCGGATCAACCGCGCGCGGCGGCGAGGCCCGTAGTTGAACTGAATACAGCCCTGGCTGCGGCGGCGACGTTCTCGGCGGTGAAACCGAACTCGGCGAACAGGGTCTTGGCATCGGCGGAGGCGCCGAAGTGTTCGAGGGAGACGATGCGTCCTGCGTCACCCACGAACCGGTACCACGTGAGACCGATCCCGGCCTCGACCGCAACGCGGGCCTTCACGGACGGCGGAAGGACGCTGTCGCGGTACTCGCGCGACTGCTCCTCGAACCACTCCACGGACGGCATCGACACCACCCGCGTGCCCACGCCCTCCGCCTCCAACTGCTCGCGTGCCCCGACGGCGAGGTGGACCTCGGAACCGGTCGCGATGAGCACGACGTCCGGCGTCCCGGTGGAGGAGTCCTTGAGGACGTAACCGCCGCGCGCCGCATCGGAGTTGGGCGCGTACGTCGGCACACCCTGACGGGTCAGCGCGAGACCGTGCGGGGCGGGCTTCGTGGCGTGCCGCTTGAGGATCTCGGCCCAGGCGATCGCCGTCTCGTTGGCGTCGGCGGGGCGGACGATGTTCAGGCCCGGGATGGCCCGCAGCGAGGCGAGGTGCTCGACCGGCTGGTGGGTGGGGCCGTCCTCGCCGAGACCGATCGAGTCGTGGGTCCAGACGTACGTCACCGGGAGCTGCATCAGCGCGGAGAGGCGGACGGCGTTGCGCATGTAGTCGGAGAACACCAGGAAGGTGCCGCCGTAGACACGGGTGTTGCCGTGCAGGGCGATGCCGTTCATCTCGGCCGCCATCGAGTGCTCGCGAATACCGAAGTGGATCGTACGGCCGTACGGGTCGGCCTCCGGCAGCGGGTTGCCCTTCGGGAGGAAGGACGAGGCCTTGTCGATGGTGGTGTTGTTCGAGCCGGCCAGGTCGGCGGAGCCGCCCCACAGCTCGGGCAGGACCGCGCCGAGCGCCTGGAGGGTCTTGCCGGACGCGGCCCGGGTGGCGACGGAGGAGCCCTCCTCGAACACCGGAAGGGCGTCCTCCCAACTGTCGGGGAGCTGACCGGCGACGATCCGGTCGAAGAGCTTCGCCCGCTCGGGCTGGGCGCCGCGCCACTTGTCGAGCCGCTTGTCCCAGGCGGAGTGCGCCTCGGCACCCCGGTCCAGGGCCTGACGGCTGTGCGCGACGACCTCGTCGGCCACCTCGAAGGACTTCTCGGGGTCGAAGCCGAGGACGCGCTTGGTGGCGGCGATCTCGTCGGCGCCGAGCGCGGAGCCGTGGGCGGCCTCGGTGTTCTGCGCGTTCGGGGCGGGCCAGGCGATGATCGTACGCATCGCGATGATCGAGGGGCGCCCGGTCTCGGCCTGCGCCGTCCTGAGCGCCGTGTACAGCGCGTGCGGGTCGATGTCGCCGTCGGCGGCGGGCTCGATGCGCTGGGTGTGCCAGCCGTAGGCCTCGTACCGCTTCAGCACGTCCTCGGAGAAGGCGGTCGCGGTGTCGCCCTCGATGGAGATGTGGTTGTCGTCGTAGACGAAGACGAGGTTGCCGAGCCGCTGGTGGCCGGCGAGGGAGGAGGCCTCGGCGGAGATGCCCTCCTCCAGGTCGCCGTCGGAGACGATCGCCCAGATCGTGTGGTCGAAGGGCGACTCGCCCTCGGGGGCCTCGGGGTCGAACAGGCCGCGCTCGTAGCGGGCGGCCATCGCCATGCCGACGGCGTTGGCGACACCCTGGCCGAGCGGTCCTGTCGTGGTCTCCACACCGGCCGTGTGCCCGTACTCGGGGTGACCAGGCGTCTTCGAACCGTGCGTCCGGAACGCCTTCAGGTCGTCGAGCTCCAGCTCGTACCCGGCGAGGTAGAGCTGCGTGTACAGCGTCAGCGAGGTGTGGCCGGGGGAGAGGACGAAGCGGTCACGACCGGTCCACTCGGGATCCGCTGGGTCGTGACGCATCACCTTCTGAAAGATCGTGTACGCGGCGGGGGCCAGAGCCATCGCGGTACCCGGGTGCCCGTTGCCGACCTTCTGCACCGCGTCAGCGGCCAGAACGCGGGCGGTGTCGACGGCTCGACGGTCGAGATCGGTCCACTCGAAGCTGTCAGGTGTGTGCGCGTTCATCTTCAAGAAGTCCTCGGTAGAGCGGCAGAACTGCTCGGACGCCTTCAAATCTAAAAGTCTGACTTTTAAGAGGGAAGGTGTCGGTGTGCCAGCCTGTGGTGAAAGTGGGACACCGGAACCCGTACTGAGGCGGCACGAGAAGGACATGGCGGACAGAACCATCCAAGGCGTCGCCGGTGACGGCGACGTGATCAGAACGTTTCCCTTCCCTGTCGATCTGAGCGTCTGCGGCGTCGGCATGCAGGTCGGCCCGATGGGCACCGGACGCACCTGGCACGCCGACGCACCGCTGCACCGCGTCCACCGCATCGACTTCCATGTGGTGATGCTCTTCGACGAGGGCCCGGTCCGCCACATGATCGACTTCGCCGAGTACGAGGCGAACGTCGGCGACGTCCTGTGGATCCGCCCCGGCCAGGTCCACCGCTTCTCGCGGATGGCCGAGTACCGCGGCACGGTCCTGACCATGCAGCCCGGCTTCCTGCCCCGCGCCACGGTCGAGGCGACCGGCCTCTACCGCTACGACCTCCCGCCCCTCCTGCACCCCGACGAGCCCCGCCTCGCCGCCCTGCGCGCCTCGTTGGGCCAGCTCCGCCGGGAGTACGAGGACTCGACCACGCTCCCGCTCAGCCTGCACACCTCGGTCCTACGACACTCCCTGACGGCCTTCCTGCTCCGGCTCGCGCATCTCGCGGCCAGCTCGGCGGAGGCGGCCCGGCAGCGGGCCGACACGACGTTCACGCTCTTCCGCGACGCCGTCGAGCAGGGCTTCGCCACCAACCACAGCGTCAGCGCGTACGCCGACGCCCTCGGCTACTCCCGCCGCACCCTGGTCCGCGCGGTCCGCGCCGCGACCGGCGAGACCCCCAAGGGCTTCATCGACAAGCGGGTCGTCCTGGAGGCGAAACGGCTGTTGGCCCACACGGACCTGCCGATCGGCCGCGTGGGGGCGGCAGTCGGCTTCCCCGACGCGGCCAACTTCTCCAAGTTCTTCCAGCAGCACACGGATGTGACGCCGGCGGGGTTCCGGGCGGAGTTGCGGTGAGCGTGACCGGTGAGCACCGAAACAGAAGGGGCCCGGCACGTCGATCCGTGCCGGGCCCCGGGTGCTCGGGCCCGAAGTGGGCCCGGCTGTCGGACAGTTGACGGGTGGTGCGCGGGTCGCGTCGGCGGCGGTGGGCCTCAGCGCACCCGGCGCAGGAAGTCGACGACCAGGTCGGTCGTGGCCTGCGGCTGCTCTTCCGTGATCCAGTGCCCGCAGTCCGGGACGACCGCGTGCTCGACGTCGTCGGCGACGCACCGCAGTACTTCGCCGATGCCGGGGCCGAAGGTGGCTTCGCCGCCGAAGGCCAGTACCGGCATCCGGAGCTTGCCCTGCGCGAGGAACTTCTCGTTGTCGACGGCGTCCTGACCGAACGTCAGGAACTGGGCGAAGCTCGCCCGCATGGCGCCTGGCTGTGCGTAGAGCGCCGCGTAGTGCTGGCGCTTGGCCTCGTCGAACCGCTCCGGGACCACGGAGAGCTCGTTCCAGAAACGGTCGAGATAGATGCGCTCACGGCCCGCGACCAGGCGCTCCATGTCGTGACCGCCGAAGCCGAAGTGCCACATGGACGGATCCTGGGTGATCCGGTCCCAGGGTCCGATGCCGGGCAGCGGCGCGTCGATCGCCACCCACAGGCTCACGCGCTCGGGATGGGTGGCGGCAACCGCGTAGCCGACCATGATGCCGATGTCGTGCGTGACCAACTCGATCGACCGCACACCCAGGGCGTCCAGCACGCCCCATACGTCCGCCGCCTGGTTCTTCTTGTCGTAGCCGCCGTCGGGTTTCGACGAGCGGCCCAACCCGCGCAGGTCGGGCGCGATGACCGTGTGGTCCTCGATGAGTGCGTTCGTCAGATGGCCCCACATGTCACCCGTGGTGCCGAAGCCGTGCAGCAGGACGACCGCCGGCCCCTGCCCGCCGACGCGTACGTGGATCGTGGCGCCGTTGGTCTCGATCTCACGCGTCTGCATACCGGCCGGGAAGGGGTGGATGCCGTCCTGGCGACCGTGGTCGTTCATGGCTTTGCTCCGAGTTCGAAGGAAACGGGGTTCCGGCGTCCGATCCGCGTCGTACGACGAAGCTAGCCGACCGGTCTACTACGGTCCATCGCAGGCCGACGGTCGTTCCCGGGAGGGCGGACCGCTGACCTGCGATGGAAGGAAGGGGCTAGCAGCAGAGAGGAAGTTGGTCGTGATCTCGCCCCGTCCGGCGAGGGAAACGCACGCCTCCCCCAGGTGCCCCGCTCCACCGTCCGGCCCGGCGGGAATGGCGAAGGGGCCCCACGCGCACGCGCGAAGCCCCTTTTCCCCGTGGGGAGTTGGGATCAGTGCCCGAAGTCGAACCAGTTCACGTTCACGAAGTCCGCGGGCTGGCCGCTGCTGAAGGTGAGGTAGACGTCATGGGTGCCGGTGACCGAGCTGATGTTGGCCGGAACCGTCCTCCACGACTGCCAGCCCCCGGTGTTGGCCAGCGCGAAGCTGCCGATCGGGGTCGCGGTCGGGCTGTCGAGCCGTACCTGCACCAGACCGCTGACCCCGCTCGCCGCACCGCTCGCGACCCGGGCGTAGAACTGGGTGGCCGCCGTGGAGCCGAAGGCGACGCCCTTGTAGAGCGCCCAGTCGCCGTTGGCGATCGAGCCGATGTCCTGGCCGCCGCCGGTGTCCGTGGTGGTCTCGGCGATCGTGCCGGACTGGCTGTCGTAGGACTCGGCCTGGATGGCGCTGTAGGCGTCCCGGCTGCCGCTCGGCGGGGTCGTGGTACCGCTCCCACTGCCCGTGGACTGGAGCACCTGGACGTAGTCCACCGTCATCGGGTGGTTCGGGTCGGTGGCGCTGGTGGGGCCGCCGCCGAACGCCGCCGGGAAGCCGCCGCCCATCGCCACGTTCAGGATGATGAAGAAACCGTGGTTGGTGGCGTTGGCCCAGGTGGTGGCGTCGACCTGACTGGCGTTCACCGTATGGAAGTTGACGCCGTCGAGGTAGAAGCGGATCTGCTCGGGGCTCGTCGACCTGTCCCACTCCATGGCGTACGTGTGGAAGCCGGCCTGGCAAGTGGTCCCGGTACAGGCGGTGTTGCCGCCGATGCCGGTCGTCTCGTTGCAGGGGCCGCCCGGATTGGTGCCGCAATGCACCGTCGCCCAGTCGGTGTTGAGACCCTGGACGTTCTCCATCACGTCCAACTCGCCCACGCCGGGCCAGTTCTGGTAGTTGCCCCGGTAGGGCGCGCCCAGCATCCAGAACGCGGGCCAGTAACCGAGCGCCGACGAGCCGGTGACGTTGGGGAGTTGGATACGGGCCTCGACACGCAGCTTCCCGCCGGCCGGCGGCTGGAAGTCGGTGCGGTTGGTCTCGATACGGCCCGAGGTCCAGTTGCCGGCGGCGTCCCGGCGCGGGGTGATCAGCAGGTTGCCGTTGCCGTCGAGCGCCACGTTGTTGGTGGAGGAGGTCATCGTCTCTACCTCGCCGGTGCCCCAGTTGGCGGCCCCGCCCGGGTACGAAGTGCCGGTGTCGTACTGCCAGTTGGTGGTGGAGACACCGGTGCCCGCGGTGCCGTTGAAGTCGTCCAGGAACACCTGTGTCCAGCCGGTGGGGGGCGTGGGCGCGGAGGCGTTCGCGGGCAGGGTGAAGGCCGTGGCGGTGGCGGCCGCCAGGCCGAGGGTGCTGAGGACGGCGATCAGGACGCGCCGTAGGGGACGGGGTCTGCGCTGCGTGCCGGAGGTTTCACTCATCGGTGCCTCTCGGATACGGAGGGGGATGCGGGTGCCGTGCCTGCCTGAGAGCGCTCTCACGCAGTAGTTGCGCGGTCAATGTGCTCTCAGCCACTCCGAGCGTCAAGAGGTGAAGCCGCGGAAGTCCTTTCGCTGTGCGGGAGTTCAGGTGATGAAGGCGATGAATCCCGGTGAAAGAGGGGGTTTCCGAGCGGCTTGGCGGGGCGTCGGGGCAGGGGGCTCTCCGGTCGACCCGGTCCCAGGGAACGCGGTCGCCGGAGGCCGGTACCGCGGGCGACGCGACGGGTCCGGCGCGCGGTCGTTCGAGCGTGCGGGAGTCGGTGACCGACGACCATGCCGCGGCTCCCCGCGCCCCTGAGGCGATGCGGGTGGGAGCCGGCCCGGGAGTCCGTGCGCCGCGCCCCGGGCCGGCGACACGGCCCGCCGGACAGGTCGGCCTAGACCGCGCTGCCCGCCTTCCAGTTCGCCCAGGACAGGTTCCAGCCGTTGAGGCCGTTGTCCGCCGCCACGGTCTTGTCGCCGGAGTTCTTCACGATGACGACGTCGCCGAGCATCGAGCTGTCGTAGAACTTGTAGCCCGCCACGGAGCTGTTGTTCGCCCCCTTGGCGTCGTGCAGGCCGACGCAGCCGTGGCTGGTGTTCTCGCTGCCGAACACCGAGGTCGACGCCCAGTAGTTGCCGTGCACGAAGGTGCCGGAGGTGGTGAGGCGCTGGGCGTGCGGGACGTCGGAGATGTCGTACTCGTCGCCGAGCCCGACCGTGGAGGACTCCATGCGGGTCTGCTTGAAGCGCTCGCTGATCACCATGATCCCGGCCCAGGTGGTGTGCTGGGCGTTGCCGCCGCTGACCGGGTAGGTGGCGAGGGTCTTGCCGTCCCGCTTGACGACCATCTCCTTGCTGGACAGGTCGACCGTGCTGATCTGCGCGCGCCCGATGTGGAAGGTGACGTCCTTGGACTGGGTGCCGTAGATGCCGTCCTGGCCCTCGACGTCCTTCAGCCGCAGGCTGAGCGTGATCTTCGTGCCGGCCGCCCAGTACGTCTCGGGGCGGAAGTCGAGCCGGGTGTCGCTGAACCAGTGTCCGACCACCTCGACGGCGGGCTCGGCGGTGACCGTGATCGCCTTCTGGACGGCGGCCCGGTCCTTGACCGCGTGCGTGAAGTTGATCGACACGGGCATGCCGACGCCGGAGGTGGAGTCCGCCTCGGGGGTGAAGTAGCCGACGAAGGTCTCGCCGGGCGACTTGGTGGTGAAGGTCGCGGTCTTCGCGGTGGCGCCCTGCGCCTGCGCCGCGACCGTGTACTTCGTGCCCGAGTAGGGATTCTTGGTGGACGTCCATTTCGTCTTGGCGTCGTTGAAGGTCCCGGCCAGCGTGGAGCCGTCGTTGCCGGTCACCTTCACCGTGGCGAGCGTGCCGTCGGTCACGCTGACCTCGACGGGAGTGGCGAAGCCGGCCTTCTTGGTGCCGTCGGCGGGCAGGACCGTCACGGTCGGCACCTTCGCGGCCTTCGCGGACGCCGTCGCCGACGCACCACCCGAGGAGGAACTCTCGGCGGCGCCCGCCGAGCCGCTGCAGCCGGTCAGAACGGCGGCCGGCACCACCCCGAGCACGGTGAGGACCCCACGACGGGACCACCTCTCCGATGTGCCCTCGGACCGGTTGGATATGTGCGACGCGCCCACAGCAGGCCTTCCTCCATACGTCGCGCACACCCTGGTCGTACGCGACGAGATCACCAGTGCCGTTGCATCCTGCGCCACTTCCATGGGGCGAGTCTTTGAATCCCAGGGCCCCAACCTGAGATTCCTGTGAAGAGAGCCTGAAAGAAGGCCTGAAACCACGGTTGCCGGACGCTCCGCGAGTGTGAACAGAGTATGAACGCGCCGACCGGTGCCCTGAGTATCCGGTGAGATCCCCGTCCCGCCATGGCTTCCCCACCTGCCCGGTCGGAATAGTGAGGAAGGAACTGAAGGCGGAGTTCCGCTTCGGCGGCTCCGCGGCAGACCACCGCCGGAGGTATTCGTGACCGAAGTCCGCAAGCGGCCCACCGTGGCGATCGTCGGAGCGGGCGCGGCAGGAACCCTGACCGCCGTCCAGCTCTGCGAGAGCGCCACACGCCGCCGGACCCCGCTCGACCTGGTGCTGGTCGACCCGGCCCCGGAAGCCGGCCGCGGCACCGCCTACGCCACACCCGATCCACGCCATCGGCTCAACGTCCCGGCGGGCGGCATGAGTTGCTACCCCGACGACCCCGGCCACTTCACCCGCTGGCTCTGCCGCCACGGCGAACCCACCGTCACCGGCGCCGACTTCGCCACCCGCTACCGCTACGGCGCCTATCTCGCCGACACCCTCGCCCAGTCCGTCGTCCGCTCCCACGGCACAGTCTCCGTACGACGGCTGCGCACCCGCGCGGAGAGCTGTACCGGCACCCCCGAAGGCCCGGTGGAACTCCACCTCGCCGACGGGGGACTCCTCACCGCCGACAGCGCCGTCCTCGCCACCGGCCCCGCCGCCCCGACCGCCGCCTGGGCCCCGCCCGTGCTGCGCACCTCGCCCCGCTTCGTCAACTCACCCTGGACACCGGGTGCGTTGGACGCCGTACGCGAGGACACCGCCGACCTCCTCCTCGTCGGTACCGGCCTCACCGCCGTGGACCTCGCCCTCACCCTCGACCGGCCAGAACGCACCGTGCACACCGTCTCCCGCAGCGGACTCCTGCCGCAGCCGCACGCGTTGGGCCCGGCCGGCGCCATGGAAGCCCCGAAGTGGCCGCGCGACCTGACGCTGAGCGGACTGCGCCGCACCGTCTACCGGCACGTCAGCCGCTCCGTCCGCACCCACGGCGACTGGCGGCCCGCCCTCGACAGCCTCCGCCCGCACACCGCGAGACTCTGGCACAGCCTCACCCCCGAAGAACGCGGGGAGTTCCTCGCCCACGAGGGCGCGATCTGGAACACCCACCGCCACCGCATGGCCCCCGCCACCGCCGAATCGGTCACCCGGGCCCGCACCGCGCGACGCCTCCAGGTCCACGCCGGCACGATCGCCGACGTGACCGAGCACGACGGGCAGTTCGTGGTCACCCTCACCAACGGCCTTACGCTGCGCGTCGGTTGGGTGATCGACTGCACCGGACCGGGACAGCGGCTCGAAGACCCCTTGTGGCGTGGCCTGTTCGAGACCGGTACGGCCGTCCCCGGACCGCTCGGCATAGGGGTCGCCACCCGCGACGGACGCCTCCTCGACGCCCAAGGCCGGTGCGTACGACCGCTGTTCACGCTCGGCGCCCCGAGGCGCGGCGAACTCTGGGAGACCACCGCGATCCCCGAGATCCGGGTCCAGGCCGCCGCCCTCGCGCGGCACCTGCTCGCACCACCGGCCCGCCGCACCCGCCGCAGGCCCGTCGACGGACTCGGACTCCCGCTCTCCACCCGTGCCGAGGCCGCCACCGCGTACCGCAACGGACTCGACCGGGTCCTCAAAGTGCGCGCCGGAGCCGAGGACGCCTTCTCCCGCGCGATCGCCCTCGACCCCGGATTCGCCCTGGCGCACGCGGCGTTGGCCCTCCTCGGCCACGAGTGCGGAGCCGCCGTGGACGTACCCCGGGCCCTCGCCGACGCCCAGCGCTGCGCCCGCGAACGGGCCGACGAGCGCGAGCGGTCCTTCGTGGACGTGATCACGCGCCGGGTCCAATCCGCCGACGGGGACCGCGCGTTGCTGCGCCACCTCGACACCCACCCCGCCGACGCGCTCGCCCTCGCCGCCGCCGTCCCCACCATCGCCTTCTCCGGCGTCACCGACCTGGACGACGACTACGCGCTCCGCCTGGTCGAGCGCACGTCCCCCGCCTACGACGGGCACTGGTTCCACACCTCGCTGCTCGCGTTCCTCCGCCAGGAGCAGGGCCGGCTGCACGAGGCGGGCGAACTCGCCCACCGAGCCCTGGCAGTTGAGCCCTCCTCCGGTCACGCCGTGCACGCGCTGGCCCACGTCCACTACGAGTCCGGCGCGCACGAGGCGGGCCGGGACTGGCTGGACGGCTGGGTCTCCGGGCAGGGCCGGGGTGCCGTCCACCGGGCCCACTTCTCCTGGCACATCGCCCTGCACGAACTCGCGTTGGACGACCCGGCCGCCGTCCGCAGGCGCTGGTACGCCCAGTTGGCCCCGATGGGGGTCCCCCCGCGCGAGCGGAGCCGAGCGTCGGGGAGGGTGACCGGAGTGCGCGCGCTGGTCGACTCCGGGTCACTGCTGTGGCGGGCCCGGCTCAGCGGCAACTGGCCCGGGGAACTGCCGACTTCGGACGTCCTGGACTCGGTCGCCGTCGAGGTGCTGGAGCGGCCCGCGACCGCGTTCACCGCGCTGCACGCGGCGGTGACCCTCACCGCCGCCGGAGACCTCCCCGCCCTGCGCCGCCTGCGCGACCACGCGGCGGGCGCCGATCCGGTCCAACGCGAGATCATCGCCCCGCTCTGTGACGCCTTCGCCGCCCTCGTCGACCACCGCTTCCACGAGGCGGCCCACGGCCTCGACGCCCTGCTGCCGGTGCTGCGCAAGGTGGGCGGCAGCGCGGCCCAACGCGAGGTCGTCGAGGAGACGTTGCTGTACGCACTGGTGTCGGCGGGACGGTGCGACGCGGCACGACGGTTGCTGGACGCGCGCCTGGACCGGAAGGCGGCACCTCGGGACCGGCGGATGCTGGCGGGGCTGCCCGGGTGAGACGGGCGGGCCGGGCGGGTGTCGGCTCCGGCGGCCTGTCCCGTCGTAGGCCCGTGTATGCGCCCGAATCCGCGGACGCCCCCCAACTCGGTTGGGAGGAAGGGGAGTTGTCAGTCGGGGGCGGGTCGTTCGCCGGGCTCGTCCTCGGGGGCCGAGGGGAGGCTGAGGGTGGCTGCCAGGCCGCCAAGGGGGCCGGGGGCGAGGTCGAAGGTGCCGTGGTGGAGGTGGGCCTGCTGGTCGACGAGGGCGAGGCCGAGGCCGGAGCCGGGGGAGCGGGTGCGGGCACCTCGGGTGAACCGGGCCTTCATGGACTGCTGTTGGTCGGCGGGGATGCCGGGACCGTCGTCGCCGACGGTGATCCGGACCGTGTCCGCGGCCTGTTCGAGGCGGACGTCCACGGTGCCGTCGGGGCGGCCGTGGAGCGCCGCGTTGTCGAGGAGGTTGTCGACGGCCAGGCGCAGGCCGACCGGCCAGCCGTGCACGGTCGCCGGGCTGTCGGAGGTGAGCCGGTAGGTGGTGGTGGGGTGGCGGAGCGCCGCGTGCGTGACGGCCGCTTCGAGGAGTTCGGCCAGCGCGACGGGGGCCTGTTCGGGCAGCGCGTGGGCGTCGCCGCGGGCCAGGGTCTGCAGACCGGTGAGCAGGGCGGTGATACGGCGGTGCTCCGCGCTCATCGCCTCCAGGGCGCGGGCCCGTTGGGGCGCGGGGAGGTCGGGGTTGCGCTGGAGGGTCTCCAGGGTGACCCCGATGCTGGTGAGCGGGGTGCGCAGTTCGTGCCCGGCGTCGGCGGTGAAACGGCGGGTGGAGTCCATGCTGACGCGCAACTGGTCCAGCATGCCGTTCAGGGCGCGGGAGAGGTCGGCGACCTCCTGCGGGCGGGTGACGCCGGGGAGTTGGGGCCCGGCCGTGTCCGCACTGATCGCCAGCGCACCGGTCCGCAGGCGCTCCAGTGGCTGGAGGATGATCCGGGTCAGCAGCCAGACACCGCCGGCCGCGGTGAGCGCGGCGAGGAGGGTGACGGCGGCGACGATCGCGGTGTTGTCCGCCAGCCGCCGTTCGATCGGGTCGATGTCCTGGAGCACTTCGAGCCGCTCCCCGGTGGTGCTCAGCGAACGGGTCAGCGAGCGCCAGGTCTGCCCGTCGGTGTCGATCGTGCGGTAGCCGTCCCGGGTGGGCAGCGGGAGCGGAGCGGTCGGCGTCTCACCGTGCTGGGCGATCACCTTCCCGCCGGAGACCAGCCGCACCAGACTCTGACTCCCGGCCAGCAGACCGCCGTAGTCGTCACCGTCGTCCTCGTCACCGCTCGGATGCCCGCCCTGATCGCGCAGCTTGTCGGCGTCCTGGTTTCCCTTCTCGGCACGGGCGGCGAGCTGCCGCCTTCCAGCTCAACGCCTCGGACGCGACCGGCAAGTCCGGGGACGGTGGCGACCACACGCGGCCCACGTCCGCCGCTACCTCCACCGCCGCCCTCACCACCTCCACCGCCTCGGCCGAGCCCGGGGACGACACCCCCGGCGACGGCGAACACATCGGAAAGCCCGGCGAGAACAAGTAGTTCCCCGGTGGGTGTCGAGGACGCCGTCACTGGTCCGGCAGCCACCCCAGCGCCCGCGATATCCCCCGCGCCGCGAGCCGCACCGCAGGGACCAACGCCGGTACCTGCGCGTCCACTTGGGGCACCACCACCGACACCGCGGCCACCACCGCACCGCCCGGCCCGCGCACCGGAGCCGCCACCGACAGCGCGTCGTCCGTAATCTGACGACTGCTCACCGCGACGCCGGTGCGCCGGACTTCGGCCAGCACCCGGCGCAGTCGTAGCGGATCGACGATCGTGTACGGCGTGAAGGACGCCAACGGCCCCGCGCAGTAGGCCTCTTGGAAGTCCGCGTCACCGTGGGCCAGCAGGGTGAGTCCCACGCCCGTGGCGTGCAGCGGCCAGCGGGCGCCCACCCGGATGTGCACCCCGACCGCCGAACGGCCCGAGATCCACTCGGTGTAGACGACCTCCGTACCGTCCCGCACCGCCAACTGCACGTTCTCGTGCGTCGATTCGTACAGGTCCTCCAGGTAGGGCAGCGCGAGTTGGCGCAGGGCGAGGCCGCGGGGCGCGAGCGCCGCGATCTCCCACAGCCGTAGACCCACGTGGTAGACG
Organism: Streptomyces sp. NPDC101776; assembly: GCF_044766845.1. Taxonomy (NCBI): domain Bacteria; kingdom Bacillati; phylum Actinomycetota; class Actinomycetes; order Kitasatosporales; family Streptomycetaceae; genus Streptomyces; species Streptomyces sp. NPDC101776. The sequence goes on from NZ_JBIWMV010000001.1 coordinate 464,462, forward strand.
CCCGACGCGTCCCGCTCCAGCGCGCCCCACTCGGTGAGGGCGCCCGCGAGGCGGTGGGCGGTGGTCAGGGTGAGGCCGGCGCGGCGACTGATGTCGGAGAGGGACAGGGCCGTGTGCTCGTGGTCGAAGGCGGCGAGCACGGCGAGCAGTCGGTCGGGCGCGGACCGGGCGGTCGTCTCCGGCCGGGTGGTGGTCATCGCCGTACCTCCTTGTCCGGCGTCAGGCGAGTCCGTCCTCGGCGACCTGTTGCAACAACGCGTGCAGGGTCTCCCGCTGGGTCGCGTCCAGCGGGCCGAGCAGTTCGTTCGTCACCCGCAGGCCGGCCTCGTCCGTGTCGCGGAGGAAACCGCGGCCGTCCGCCGTCAGGACCACGATGCGGCTGCGCCGGTCGTCGGGGGAAGGGCGGCGCTCGGCGAATCCCAGCTTCTCCAGGTCGTCGACCAGACCGACGATCGCGCTCGGGTCGTAGCCGAGCCTGGTGCTCAGTTCGCGCTGGAGGGCGCCCTCGGACGTGGCCAGGAAACGGAGCAGCGCGTAGTGGCGCAGGCGCAGGCCCGACTCCTGGAGGAACGTGTTGAAGAGCTGACCGGAACGCAGCCCCAGCCGGTACATGAGATACCCCGTGTCCGCGTGCAGCCCGCGCATCCACGGCTCGTGCGCGTCGATCGGGGGGTTCGCGGTGTGCGGCTGGCGGGCGATGGCGGGCTCCCTGGGTCGAGGCCCCGGGCGGGGCGTGCGGTGGTTCCGGGCCAGTGTGACGCACATGGTCCATCGGCAACAACTATTGACGTCAACAATTATTGCTCTTAGCTTCGATCTCGAAGCCGCACCGGTGCCGCTCGCAGGCGTCGCAGTCGTCGTAGCTGTCGCAGTCTTTGCAGTCCTCGCGCTCTGCGCTGTGACGGTCCCGGTGTGGCGTACCGCAGCCTCGTCTTGTGAAGGGACCGCTCGTGCCCAGCATCGATCTGACCGGCAAGGTCGCCGTCGTCACCGGCAGCGGCCGGGGCCTCGGCCTCGCCTACGCGCACGCCCTGGCCGCCCACGGCGCGTCCGTGGTCGTCAACGACATCGACGAGGCGGTGGCCGAGCAGGCCGTGAAGTCGATCACCGAGGCGGGCGGCACCGCCGTCGCCGAGGTGGTCCCGGTCGGTACCACCGAGGCCGCCGAGCGGCTGGTGAACCGGGCCGTCGAGGAGTTCGGCCGGCTCGACATCCTGGTCACCAACGCGGGCATCCTGCGCGACAAGGTGCTGTGGAAGATGACCGACGAGGACTTCGACGCGGTGATCACCACCCACCTCAAGGGCACCTTCACCTGCGCCCGCGCCGCCGCCGTACGGATGCGCGAGCAGGGCGAGGGCGGCAGCCTGATCCTGGTCGGCTCGCCGGCCGGCCAGCGCGGCAACTTCGGCCAGACGAACTACTCGGCCGCCAAGGCCGGCATCGCCGCCTTCGCCCGCACCTGGTCGATGGAACTGGGCCGCGCCGGCATCACCGTCAACGCGATCGTGCCGGTCGCCGCGACCGCGATGACCGAGACGATCCCCGCGTTCGCCCCCTACATCGAGGCCATGCGGGGCGGCGACCCGCTGCCCGACTTCCTCCGCAAGGGCGAGGGCTTCGGCACCCCGGAGGACTGCGCCGCCCTCGTCCCGTTCCTCGCCTCCGGGGCCGCGCGTTCCATCACCGGCCAGGCCATCGGCATCGGAGGAGACAAGGTGGCACTCTGGTCCCACCCGCAGGAGATCAGCACGGCCTACGCCGACGGCGGCTGGACCCCCGACACCCTGGCCGACGCCTTCCCCACCTCGGTCGGCGCCGAACTCCAGTCGGTCGGCATCCCCGCACCGAAGCTCCCGGAGGCGTGATGGACCTGAGTGACCTCGTCGCGATCGACGTCCACACCCACGCGGAGGTGTCCTCCAAGGGCCACTCCTCACTGGACGACGACCTCCACGACGCCTCCTCCGCCTACTTCAAGGTCGAGGGCAAGCGGAAACCGACCCTGGAGGAGACCGCCGCGTACTACCGCGAGCGGAAGATGGTCGCGGTCATCTTCACGGTCGACGCCGAGTCCGCGACCGGCACCGAACCCGTCCCGAACGAGGAGGTCGCCGAGGCCGCCGCCGCCAACGCCGACGTGCTCATCCCCTTCGCGTCCATCGACCCGTTCCGGGGCCGAGCGGGCGTGAAGCAGGCACGACGGCTGGTCGAGGAGTACGGCGTCAAGGGCTTCAAGTTCCACCCCAACATCCAGGGCTTCTTCCCCAACGACCGGGCCGTGGCCTACGCCCTGTACGAGGTCATCGAGGAGACGGGCACCATCGCCCTGTTCCACACGGGCCAGACCGGCATCGGCGCGGGAGTACCGGGCGGCGGCGGTATCCGCCTCAAGTACTCCAACCCCCTGCACGTGGACGACGTCGCCGCCGACTTCCCCCACCTCAAGATCATCCTGGCGCACCCGTCCTTCCCCTGGCAGGACGAGGCCCTCGCCGTCGCCACCCACAAGCCGGGCGTCCACATCGACCTGTCCGGCTGGTCGCCGAAGTACTTCCCGCCGCAACTCGTGCAGTACGCCAACACCCTCCTCAAGGACAAGGTCCTCTTCGGCTCCGACTACCCCGTCCTCACCCCGGACCGCTGGCTCGCCGACTTCGAGAAGCTCCCGATCAAGGACGAGGTCAGGCCGAAGATCCTCAAGGAGAACGCCGCCCGCCTCCTCGGACTGACGTAAGGGACCCCCGATGCGCAACGAGGGACTGGGCTCCTGGCCCGCACGCCGAGCCCGCAAGACCCCACACCGCACGGCTCTGGTCTACGGCGGACTGTCTACGGTCGACGGAGGACCGTCGGCGGGGCGTGACGATTCGTCGACCGGATCCGGTACTTCGTCGACGGGATCCGGTACTTCGTCGACAGGCAGCGACGGCACGGCGATGGACTACGGCACATTGCACACCCGAACCACCCGCCTCGCCCACGCCCTGCGCACCCGTGGCCTCCGCCGCGGCGACCGCATCGCCTACCTCGGCCCCAACCACCCCTCCTACCTGGAGACCCTGTTCGCGGCCGGCATCCTCGGCGCGGTCTTCGTCCCCCTCAACACCCGCCTCGTCGGCCCGGAGATCGCCCACCAACTCACCGACTCCGGCGCCAAGATCCTCGTCTACGGCCCGACGCACGCCGGCCTCGTCGCCGGACTGCCGGGCAGCACCGACGTCCGGGTCTACATCGAAGTCGGCCCGGAATACGAGGAGTTGATCGACGTCGCCGTCACCGAGCCGATCGACGAACCCGTGTCGGCCGACGACACCTGCATCATCATGTACACCTCGGGCACGACCGGCCGCCCCAAGGGCGCCATGCTCACCCACGGCAACCTGGCCTGGAACGCGATCAACGTTCTCGTCGACACCGACCTGATCGCCGACGAACGCGCCCTGGTCTCCGCCCCGTTGTTCCACACGGCCGGTCTGAACATGCTCACCCTGCCGGTCCTGCTCAAGGGCGGCACCTGCGTCCTGGTCGAGGCCTTCGACCCGGCGGCCACCTTCGACCTCGTCGAACGGCACCGGATCACCTTCATGTTCGGGGTCCCGACGATGTTCGACCAACTGGCCCGGCACCCCCGCTGGGCCGACGCCGACCTGTCCTCGCTGCGCATCCTCACCTGCGGCGGCTCCCCGGTCCCGTCCCCGCTGATCGCCGCGTACCAGCAGCGCGGGCTGACCTTCCTCCAGGGCTACGGCATGACGGAGGCCGCGCCCGGAACCCTGTTCCTGGACGCCGAACACGCCGTGAGCAAGGCGGGCTCGGCGGGCGTACCGCACTTCTTCAGCGACGTACGGGTCGTCCGGCCGGACCTCACCCCCGCCGACGTCGGCGAGACGGGCGAGGTCGTCGTGCGCGGACCCCATGTCATGCCCGGTTATTGGGGGTTGCCCGAGGAGACGGCCGCGGTCTTCGCCGACGGCTGGTTCCGCAGCGGGGACGCGGCACGGACCGACGAGGACGGATACGTGTACATCGTCGACCGTATGAAGGACATGATCATCTCCGGCGGGGAGAACATCTATCCCGCCGAGATCGAGGACCTGCTCCTGGCCCACCCCGACATCGTCGAGTGCGCGGTCATCGGTGTCCCGGACGACAAGTGGGGCGAGGTGCCGCGCGCGGTCGTCGTACCCCGCGAGGGTGCCACGCCGGACCCCGACGAGGTGCTCGCGTCGCTGGCCGGCCGGCTCGCCAAATACAAGATCCCCAAGTCGGTGGTGGTCGCGGACGAACTCCCGCGCACCGCCTCCGGCAAGCTCCTCAAGTCCCGGGTGCGCAAGCGCTTCGGCACCAACTCTTAAGTAGGGAAAGCGACATGACCATCACCGTCAACGGCCTCGACGAACTCAAGAAGCTCGCCGGCAGCGACCTCGGCACCAGCGAGTGGATCGAGGTCACCCAGGAGCGCATCGACACCTTCGCCGACGCGACGGGCGACCACCAGTGGATCCACGTCGACCCGGAGAAGGCCGCGGCGGGCCCCTTCGGCGCGCCCATCGCGCACGGCTACCTGACCCTCTCCCTCTTCATCCCGCTCTTCACCGAGCTGCTGGACGTCGAGGGCGTGTCGACGAAGGTCAACTACGGCCTGAACAAGGTGCGTTTCCCCGCACCGGTCAAGGTGGGCTCGCGGATCCGGCTCGCCGCGAAGCTCGCCTCGGTCGAGGACGTGCCGGGCGGGGTGCAGATCGCCGTCGACGGGACGATAGAGATCGACGGCGGGCCGAAGCCCGCCGCCGTCCTCCAGAGCCTCTCGCGGTTCTACGCCTGAGCGACCCTCGACTACTACTGCTGCTTGTACGAGTACACGCTGGTCGACACCTGGCACACGCCCGGCTGCACGACCTCGGCACGCAACGTCCCGCTGTTCACGTCGTAGTCGATGCCTTCGGCCTCGAACGTGCCCGTGCAGATACTCCGCGCCGGCAGTGCGAACAGGCTCGTCACCGTGCCGGTGATCGGCTGCCCGTCCAGCTTGTGCGGCAGGTCGACCTGGAGGAGCGGGCGGATCTCGGGGAACTTGCTCCCCGACGCGTCGTCCGAGACGCACACCAGCCGGGTGTCCGTCACGAAGTCGCAGCCCTGGATGTCGTTCACCGTCCTGTCCAGGGTGATCTGCCCGGCCTGCGGCAGCGCCCCGCCCGTCGCCGGAGTGGACGGGTTGAGCAGGGGAGTGGGGAAGACCTGGAGTCTGGACTGGTCGCCCCACTCGCCCGACACCATCCACTGCGTGTCCGGCGAGATCGCGTCGAACGAGTTGTTGATCTTCTCGCCCGAGTCCAGCGTGTGGACGTACGTGTAGCGCGTCCCGGACGGCGTGGTGACCGCGTACATCTTGGACGTGGCCGTGTCGGCGCCCTGGTAGGCGTCGAAGACGTAGCCGTTCGCGATGTCGGGGTCACCGATGTGGTTCCAGCCCTGGATGCGCAGATCCAGCGGGATGGACGCCAGCCCGCGGTACAGCAGCGAGCCGTCCGCCTGACTGGCGACACCCTCACCGCCGCCGAGGCTGCCGGTGTAGGCCGTGCCGGTCTCCACCCAGGTGGTCGCGGCGGCCGAGGAGGTGCTCACGCCGAGCGTGAGAGCACCCAATAAGGCAGCGAGGAAAGTGAGTTGACGCTTCATCAGATACCTGCCAGGTCGACGAAGATGGGGTTGGAATAGAACCACGTGTCGGCCCACGGGTCACCGTTTCCGGGCTCGTGGGGGATCGGGCCGTGCGGATCGACCGAGGCGCCTAGGTAGCCCGCGCCGTGTCGCTCGCCGTCGCTGCCGCGCAGCCGCAGATAGAAGGACTCGTCCCCGGCGGTCACCGGGACGCGCAGTGTGTACGTCCCCTTGCGGCCGCTCACGTCCGCCGTCCGCACGACCTTCGTGTCCGGTGCCCGCCACGCGTCCCGGTCGGACACCGCGCCGCGCACCGCACCCCGGATCACGTCCACGTGCGCCAACTCGGGCAGGATTCCCTGGGCGTTGGGCCGCGAGGTGGTCGTCACGGTGATGTTCAGCGTGAGCCGGTCACCCTTGCGGACCCGCAGTCGGCCGCCCAGCGTGACGCCCTGGCCGTGGTCGCAGTCCCGCTTCAGTCGGACGTCGAGCCCGTCCAGCAGATGCCCGTGATCGACCCAGACCCGGCCCGCGCGCATCCCCGCCATCACCGCGCCGTAGCCGTAGCGGGTCACACCGACGTGCGTGCGGCTGAACTCGCCGGGCCAGAAGTCGCTGCCGGGCTGCGCGGTGCCGGTCTGTACCGGGTCGGGCAGCTTGCCGGTGTTGTCGAAGTTCTGCCCCTCGGGCCAGCCGCCGTTGGCCCAAGTGTCGTAGACCGTACGGTGGTTGTCGGAGTTGGTGGTGATAGAGAAGAGTCGGCCCTCGGCCAGCATCGAGTCCCACAGCCCGCCGACGGTCGCCGTCGCCCAGTCGAAACCGCCGTACGTCACATACGCGTCCGCCGGATACCCCGACCAGGACTGCGCCGACGGCTTGTTCTCGTACTCGCCCCGGATCGACGTCGCACCACGCCAGCCGGGCAGGGCCGCGCCCTGCGCGCCGGGTGCGCCCTCCATGCCGATCATGATCTCGGGGGCCGCGTCCCGCCAGGCCCGGATCTCGTGCGGGGAGTCGATGCCCAGGCGCAGCGGGTGGTTGGCGAGGACGAGGACATCGTCCACATAGCCCGAACGCCGTTGCGCGGCCAGCCACTTGAGGGCCTTCACCGCGTGAGCCTCGTTGCGGGCGGTGTCGGCGGCCCCGGCCGCGCCCTCCGTGTAGCCGAGCAGCTTCCCGTCGTAGGCCAGCTCGAACTGCGTGAGCAGATCCACCTCGTGGCGGCCCGGCGCCGCGAACACCGTGCAGTGCTCGGCGGCCGGGATGTACCACTCCAGGCCCTGGAAGATCAGTTGGCGCGGGTTCTCGGCGCGGGCCTTGAGGATCTCCGCGTGCTCCAACTTCGCGCCGTAGGAGGCGTGTCCGAAGTTGGAGTGCTCGTTGAACACCATCCAGTCGAGGCCGTACTTCGCGGCGGCCTGCGCCTGCTGGGAGAACGTGTACTTCGCGTCATGGCTGTACACGGAGTGCACGTGGTGGTCGCCGACGAGGTAGGCGAGGCGCGGGTCGTTGCCGCCGTAGCCCCGCCCGGACGCCGCCGCGGACGTGGCGAGCGGGCCCGCGCCGAGGGTGAACGCGGCGCCGAACAGGCCTGCGCGGCGCAGGAGTTGGCGCCGGGAGACGCCCTGCGCGTCGAGGGCGGTGGGGGAGACGGACGGGTCGGCCCAGGTGGGCAGCTGCTGCTCGGTCATGATGATGCGGAAGTCCTCTGGAGGGCTGTCAGTGGGTCATGAAGGAGGAGACGGGCAGCGCCCGCGAGACGATCCGGACGTCGCCGAGGCGGCCGTGCAGGATCTGGTCGATCTTGTCCGCGTACTCGTAACCGCCGAGCAGCCACGGCTGTCCGGAGGAGGCGATGCCGGTCGCCGGAGCGTGCGGGTTGCGGGCCACCGGGCAGCCCTGGACGTACATGGTGGTGTGCCGTCCGTCGTTGACGACGGCGACGTGCCACCAGATCTCGGGGTCGGTCTCGTCACCCCAGTTGGTCGCCAACTGCTGCTGGTTCAGGGGGTGTACAGCCCACTGCGGGCCCGGCCCGTCCGAGAGGGACAGGGTCGCGAGCGGCTCGTCGGGATCGTCCGTCACCGTGCCGACCGAACCGTTGCGGCCGGTGCGGCTGACCAGACCGGCCCAGGCGTTGTGCGAGGCGTTCCAGTCGGCGGGCAGCCAGTAGAACGCCTCTATGGTGTAACCGCTCCTGAACGTCGCCGAGTTGAGCGGCGCACCGTCCACGGTCCGCAGGTAGGCGCCCTTCAGCGGGGACTTGTAGCCCGTGAACTCCAGGCTGCCGTGGCCCGGTTGGTCCGGGTGGTGGTCCGCCGACCAGCCGAGGGTGCCGCCGTTCACGGAGACCACGGTGAGGTCGTTGCCGCGGCCGGACAGGTCACGGACGGTGCCTGTGCCGGAGACCGGGGACTCGAAGCGCCAGTAGGCGGCCGTGCCCGGGATCAGCATTGTCGACGCGGGACGCGCCGGGCGGACCGGCACCGGGTCGAAGCCGGCGAAGCGGTCCGCGAAGTCGATGTCGACGGAGAACCGGTCGGCGTCGCCGCTGAGTTCGATCTCCTGGCGCTCCAGCTCGTTGAGGCCCTTCGCCGCCCGGCCCAGGATCCACGGCGACACGGTCTCCACGTCGATGACGTCGCGGTCCAGGTCGAAGTGGTAGAGGCGGATCATCGCCGCGCCGCCGAAGTAGCGGTTCTGATAGTTCGTCAGGTGCAGGTGGACGTCGTTGCCCGCCGCGTTCTTGCGCGTCGCCCGGCCCGCGGGCCAGTAGTGGCCGTTCAGCGTGAGGAAGATCTGGTCGTGGTCCGCGATGAGCCGGTCCCACAGCTGCTGCCCGTAGTCCGACAACGTGTCGTCGTCCACGACCAGTTCGTGCGTGGTGAGGACGACCGGCGTCTTCGGGTGCTGGGCGATGACGTCCTTCGCCCAGGCGTAGCCCTGCGCCGACAGCCGCCAGTCCAGCGCGAGGACGAGCCACTCCCGTCCGGCCGCCTCGAACACGTGGTACGTGTTGTAGCCGTCCGAAGAGGCGCCGCCGAACGTGGACTTGTTCTTGAAGCGCTGCGGGCCGAAGGCGTCCAGGTAGGGCGACGCGCCGCGCTGGTCGTCGGTCGACGACTTGATGTCGTGGTTGCCGGCCAGCACGCTGTAGCCGACGCCCCGCCGGTCCAGCAGCCTGAACGCCTCCCCGATCGCGGCGAATTCGGGCTGCGCGCCGTTCTGCGTCAGGTCGCCCAGGTGGGACAGGAAGACGATGTTGTCGTCCTTGCCGTGCTCCAGGAGATAACGCAGCGAGGCCTCGATCGGCGCCTTGTCGATGCTCGGCCCGTCGAAGAGGTACTGGGTGTCCGGCATCACGGCGAGCGTGAAGCGCCGGCTGTCGGTGTCGGGTCGCCAACTCGCGGTCTTGGAGCTGGAGTTCGGGGCCCCCTCGGCGACGGTCGGCAGCGCGACGCCGGCCGTGGCGGCGGCGCCGAGCAGGGCGGTCGCCCGCAGGAAGTTGCGCCGCCCGGCGCCCGCCTGGGCGCTCTCGCACTGCTCGTGCTCATGCGAAGTACACATGTGTGCTCCGTGGATAAGTGCTCGTGAAAGCTCGGGAGTTCAAGGCCGGTGAGGTCAGGACTGGGGAGCCGGAAACCGAGGATTCGGGATCCGGTGATCTCACAGAACGCGCAGGGTCCAGCTCCAGCGATGGACACCCGGTGCGACGAGATACTGCGGTGTGGTGTCGGGCCCGCACGAGGCCGTGCCCAACCCCCGGTGCGCCGCGTCGAGTTGCACCACACAGGACGTGCGCGGCACCAGTTCGTCGTGATGCCGTACGGCGGTCAGGTCCTCGGCGCGATGGCGGGTCACCGAGACCTGGCGGGGCTCGTCGAGGTCGACCGTGAGACCGGTGGCGTCCGGTGCCGACAGCGTGAACCACCGCACCCCGTGCCGGCCACCGCTCTCCTGCGGCCGCAGATACGGAGTGAACAACTCGTCGACGGGGACCGAGTGGTGGCCCACGGGCGCGCCCGTGCTGCGGTCGGGGTACGACTCCCACGGACCCCGGCCGAACCACTCCAGCAGATCAAGACCCGGCACCGTCTCGAACACGGTGCCCACCCGGGCCACGTCGACGAACTCCTCGGGCAGCTCGGCCGATTCCTCGACCCGCACCCCGCCCTCCACCGGTGTGAACACCTGGCAGTGCCGGACCACACCCACGGCCCCGGCGTACTCGGCGACCGTCGTCACCCGCTCGCCGTCCCGCCGTACCGAGACGACCTTGCGGACCAGCGAGTCGAGCCCCCAGGTCCGCCAGCGCGCCGCCATGCCGCCCAACTCGTCGTTGTCGGTGGGCGCCCGCCAGAGGGACAGGGTCGGGGCGAGGGCCAACAGCGGGTGGCGCAGCAGGCCCTCCCCGTCGACCTCGACCCGGCTGCCGCCGACAGCCGGCAACGTCAGGGGAGTTGCCGCCCGCAGCCGCACCTGGGGCGCGCACACCTCCGTGCCGCGCGGCGCCCACACCTGGTCCTCGGCCGTCGTCACGCGCAGCGTCAGCCAGGCCTCGCCGCCGTCCGCCGGCAGCTCGAACGGCAGCGGTACGGCCGTCGTCTCGCCGGGGCACAGGGCGGGCAGTTTTGCCGGGGCGGTCAGCGTACGGCCGTGCGCGAGCGCCAACTCCCAGGTCCCGGCGAGCCATTCGAGTCCCCGGAAGTGCTGGTGGTTGCCGAGGACGATGCCCTCGTGCCGGAAGGACTCGATGCGCACCGGCGCCGCGATCTCCCGGTGCTCGAACATCACCGGCTTGGGCGTGCGGTCGGGAAACACCACGCCGTCCGCGATGAACGCGCCGTCGTGGATCGACTCGCCGAAGTCACCGCCGTACGCCCAGCGTTGACCGGGCGCGGCGACACCGTTGTCATACAGTCCGGCGCCCGCGCGGCCGGTGGGTCTTCCGTCGCTCACACGTTGCAGGATTCCGTGGTCCCAGAACTCCCAGATGAAGCCGCCCTGAAGACCCGGGGTTGACTCGATGGCGGCCCAGTGGTCCGCGAGCGTGCCGTTGCTGTTGCCCATCGCGTGCGAGTACTCGCACTGGATCAACGGCTTCGTCTGCTCACCGGACAGCGCGTGCGCGACACAGTCCTCCAGCGACGCGTACATCGGGCACGCGATGTCGGAGGCGAGGTCCGGATCGGCCCAGCCGCGCTTGGCCGCGCCCTCGTACTGGATCGGCCTGGTCGGATCGTGCCGGCGGACCCAGCCGGCCGCCGCGTCGTGGTTCGCGCCGTAGTCGGACTCGTTGCCGAGCGACCAGACGATGACCGACGGGTGGTTCTTGTCCCGCAGCACCATCCGCGAGACGCGGTCCACGAACGCGTTCAGATAGCGCGGGTCGTCGGCGATCTCGTGCGCGTGGTCGTGCGACTCGATGTCCGCCTCGTCGACCACATACAGTCCGAGCTCGTCGGCGAGGTCGTAGAGCGCCGGGTCGTTCGGGTAGTGCGAGGTGCGCACCGCGTTGAAGCCGAACCGCTTGAGCAGCACCAGGTCCGCGCGCATGTCGTCGTACGACACCGTGCGGCCGGTCAGCGGATGGAAGTCGTGCCGGTTGACACCCCGGACGAACACGCGCTCGCCGTTGACGAGCAGGTCCCGCCCGACGATCTCGACGTCACGGAATCCGATGCGCCGGTACGACGTGTCGGCGACCGTTCCGTCGGCGCGGTGCAGCCGGACGGTGAGGCCGTACAACTCGGGCGTCTCGGCGTTCCAGGTCCGCGCCTCGGGGACGGTGGCCCGGATGCGGGCCTCGCCGAGGAAGTCGGAGACGCGGTCGTCCTCCGTGTTGAACCGGTCGAACTCCGCGTCCTGGGCCAGGAGTTGCCCCTCCAGATCGCCGCTGATCCACCACCCGGCGGGCAGCGCGCCGCCCGCGTCCCGCACCTGGCAGTCGACGCGCAGCTCTCCGTCGTACCCGGCGCGCACGGTCACGTCCGCGAGATACAGCGGATCGGTCGCGTACAGCAGCACCGAGCGCGTGATGCCCCCGTGCCACCACTGGTCCTGGTCCTCGATGTGCGAGGAGTCCGACCACTTGACGACGGTCAGCCGTACGGTGGCCGACGCGCCGGGACGTACGACCTGCGAGAGGTCGAACTCGGCGGCGAGATGGGAGTCCTTGGAGATGCCGACGGGCCGCCCGTCCACGTGCACGAGCAGCACGCTCTCGGCGGCCCCGACCTGGAGGACGATCCGCCGCCCGGTCCACTCGGCGGGGATGTCGATCGCCCGCTCGTAGACACCCGTCGGATTGGCCGCGGGCGACAGCGGAGGGAATTCCGCATACGGCATACGGACGTTCGTGTACTGCGGAAGGTCGTCCGTATCCTGCATGGTCCATACACCGGGCACGTATGCGGACGACCAGCCGTCCGCGAGCGGGGCGTCCGGCGCCGGCAGCAGTTGGAAGCGCCAGTCGCCGTCCAGGAGGAGCGCTCCGGTGCGCCGGTCGACGGCGTTCATGGGGAGCCGTGCCCAGGAGGTCAGCTCGGGTGCCTCCCAGGGGCGGAGGGCGATCAGGGGATCGGCGGGCCGGGGCCCGTGGATCGACGGATCGTTCATCGGCGGGTGGCTCCCTTTGCGGTTGGCGTGCTTGGCGTATCGGGCGGGCGTGGTGTGGATGACAGGGGTGACTGGGGTGACAGGGGTGACAAGGGTGACCGGGGTGGTGCGGTGGGTCCGGGCAGGACCCGTCCGGGCAGGCCCCAGTCCGGTTCGACGGGGATGCCGAGCCGGTCCAGGACGGTGGGGGCGACGTCGATGAGCCGGGGTGAGTCGAGCCGGGTGCCGGCGGCCGTGCCGGGCCCGGCGAGGACGACGAACACCTCGCGCTCGGCGCGGGTGTCGCCGCCGTGGCCGCCGGTGTCCAGGTGCCCGTGGTCGGTGGTGACCAGCACGGTCCACCGCTCGTCGGACGGCCGGGCGTCGAGCGCCGCCAGCAGCCGCCCCAGGTGGGTGTCCTGGGCGAGGAGGGCGTCGTCGTAGGCGGCGGAGAGGGGACCCGTGGCGTGGCCCGCCTCGTCGGTGGCGCCGAAGTACACGAACAGCAGGTCGGGGTCGTCCTCGGTGAGCCAGCGCAGGGCGGTGCCGGCGACGAGGACGTCCGCTCTCGCGTAGCCGTCGCTCTCGCCGTCGTGGTGCACCCGCTGGCCGATGGCGGGGCCCAGGACACCGCGGTGGACCAGTTCCGGCCAGGACACCGCGGCGGCGGTGCGCAGGCCGGGGAGGGCGAGGGCCGCACGGCTGAGGAAGTCGGGGTGGCGGGTGTAGTCGGCGCGGGCGAAGTCGTTGCCGGTGACCCCGTGCCGGTCGGGCCACACCCCGGTCAGCACGCTGGACCAGCCGGGCCCGGAGTCGGTGTAGGCCATGCTGGTCGACGGCCCGCCCTCGGCCTGGCCGTCGGCCTCGCCGTACGGCAGCAGGCTGGTGCCGTGGGCGCCCTTGGCCAGCAGGCCGTGCAGGACGGGAGCGTGGGCCGGGGAGCGGACCAGCCGGTCGTGGCGCAGCCCGTCCATGCCCACCACGAGCACTTTGTCGCGCGGGGTGCCGCCCCGTCCGGCGGGCACGGGACGGCGCCGGGGGAAGGGCAGGGGCGCCGAAGGGCCCTCGCCCTCCGCTGCGGAAGGCCCGTTGCGCGCTGCTCCCCGCGTCCGCTCGGCGTCGGTGTCCGTCACCGGATCCCTCCTCTGTGCTGCGCGTACCGCGCGGGCCGGGGTGGCCCGCGCGGGTCAGGTGCCCTGCACCGCGCCCTCGGTGGCGCCCGCGATGAAGCCGCGCGCGAAGATGGCGAAGACCAGCACCAGCGGGAGCGACGCCATCAGCACCCCGGCCATGACCATGCTGTAGTCGGTGGTGTGGCCGACGTTCAGCTGGGCCAGCTCCACCTGGAGGGTCACGTGGTCCGGGTTGGTGAGCACGATGAGCGGCCAGACGTAGTCGTTCCAGGCGCCGACGAAGGCGTAGATGGCGAGGAAGGACAGCGCGGGCCTGATCATCGGCAGGGCGATGTTCCAGTACTGGCGGAAGAACCCGGCGCCGTCGATGCGCGCGGCGTCGAGGAGTTCGTCGGGCACGCCGTTCTCGATGTACTGGCGCAGCCAGAAGATGCCGAAGGCGTTGGCCAGGGCGGGTGGGATCAGCGCCTTCAGCATGCCCACCCAGCCGATGTTCGACATGAGGATGAACTGCGGCAGGATCGCCAGTTGCAGTGGCAGCATCATGAACAGCAGCAGCGTGCCGAAGAGCACCTTGCGGCCGGGGAAGTCGAACTTCGCGAAGGTGAACGCCGCCAGTGAGTCGACGAACAGCACCAGGACGGTGGTGACGGTCGCGACGACGATCGTGTTGAGCATCGACCCGAAGAAGTCGATGGTGTTCAGCACGTGCCGGACGTTCTCCAGCAGGTGGGAGCCGAAGGTGAACTTCGGCGGGCTCTTGTAGATGTCCTGGGTGGTGTTGGTCGCCATGACGATCGTCCACGCGAACGGGAAGACCGAGAGCAGGACGGCCGCCATGAGGATGATGTGCGCGGTCAGACCCTTGGGGCGGCGCAGCCGTCGCGCGCGCGGGGCCGGCTGTGTCGGCTCGGCCGGTGTGACGGCCGTGGTGTCGGCTGTGGTCACGGCTTCCTCCCTCGTTGGGTGAGGCGCCAGTTGACGGCGACGAGGACGATGATCAGCAGGAAGAAGGCCCACACGATGGCGGCTCCGTAGCCGTAGTCGTTGTTGAGGAAGGCCGACTGGTAGAAGTACAGGAGCGTCGTCAGGCCGGCCTGTCCGGGGCCGCCGAGGTTGGCGTTGGCGGCGTTGCTGGCGAACAACACCTGGGGTTCGCTGAAGCTCTGAAGGCCGTTGATGGTCGAGATGATGACGGTGAACAGGATGATCGGCCGCAGGATCGGGACGGTGATCTGGAAGAACGTGCGGACCGGGCCGGCGCCGTCCACCTTCGCCGCCTCGTAGATGGAGGTCGGGATCGCCTGGAGACCGGCCAGGTAGATGATCATGTTGTAGCCGGTCCACATCCAGGTCATCAGCAGCGCGATGACCACCTTGATCAGCCACGGGTTGCTCAGCCACGGCACCGGCGAGATGCCGACCGTCCCGAGGATCGCGTTGACCAGGCCGAAGTTGTTGCTGAACACCGCGCCGAAGAAGATCGCCACGGCGACGATCGAGGTGACGTTCGGCACGTAGAGCGCGATCCGGTAGAAGCCCTTGAAGCGGCGCACCGAGTGCAGCAGCGTGGCCAGCACCAGGGCGCCCAGCAGGGTGGGCACCGTGGACAGCACCCAGATCACCAGGGTGTTGCGGATCGACAGCCAGAAGACCGGGTCCGACCACAGGAACCTGAACTGCTGAAGGCCCACGAACTGCTTGACGCCGAGGCCGTCCCAGCGCTGGAAGGCCAGGTACAGCGAGTAGAAGACCGGAAAGAAGGAGAACGCGGCGAAGATCAGGTAGAAGGGCGAGATCGCCAGGTACTGCCGCCAGTACTTCAGCGGGCCGCGCCGCTTCGGCCGGACGGTGCCGACGGGCGTGGCGCGCCGGGGGCGGAACCGGGCCGGGCCCGGCCCGCCGCGGTGTTCGCGCACCGTGGCGGGACCGGCGACCGGAGGGGACGTCACCTCAGTTCACCCCCTGGCGGCGGGCGATCTGCTTGGCCTGGCTGACCGCGTCGTTCCAGGCGTCGTCGGGCTTCTTGCCCTTGGCCTCGATATTGGTCAGCTCCGTCTTGTAGGGGGCCATGACAGCGGCGTCGGCCGGGGCCTCGTAGGCGGCCGGGACGGACTTGGCGGCCGGCCCGAAGACCTCGATGATCTTCTGTCCGCCGAAGAAGGCGTCGGGGCCGGTCATGGCCGGCATGGTGTACGCGGCCGGGGCCGCGGGGAAGATGGCGGCGTCGGTGAACCCGCGGGCGTCGTTGGCCGGGCTGAGGATCCAGCTGATGATCTTGAAGGCCTCTTCGGGGTTGCGGCACTGCTTGGGCAGGGCCAGGTAGGAGCCGCCCTGGTTGGCCGGTCCGACGGGCATCGCGCACACCCGCCACTTGCCCTTGGTCTGAGGGGCGGCCTGCTCGATGTCCAGCGCGTGCCAGGCCGCGCCCAACTCGGTGAGGAGGTTCTTGCCGACGGCGGCGTTCCAGCTGTTGTCGTTGATCTTGGCGTCGAGCCCCAGGGTGTAGGGGCGGACCGAGGTGGTCCAGGCGGCGCGGATGTGGTCCTGGTCGCCGATGAAGTGGTTGTTCTTGTCGATGAACCGCTGGGTGCCCTGGCCGATGGTCATGTCGAACATGGAGCCGAGGTTGTTGACCAGGTAGGTGCCGGGGTTCTTCTTCTGAAGCTCCATGCCGAGCTGGAAGTAGTCCTCCCAGGTCGTGACCAGGGCGGCGACCTTGTCGGGGTCGGTGTCCACGCCGGCCTTGGCGAACAGGTCCTCGCGGTAGAAGAGCGCGGTCGGGCCGATGTCGATCGGGAAGCCGATCTGCTTGCCGTCGGAGGTCTGGGCGAGCTTCGTCTTCCAGTCCAGGTACTGCGAGGAGACCTTCTTGAAGCCCAGGTCGTTCAGGTCGAGGAAGCGGGAGGCGTTGGGCAGGAAGGACGCGATGTCCTCGCCCTTGATGCCGGTGATGTCGGGCACGGAGGAGCCGCCCGCGGCGAGGGTGGTGGTGAGCTTCTGCTTGAAGTCACCGCCGATGGAGGCGGCCGTCAGCTTGACCGTACCGCTGAAGTGGGTCTTCGCCTCCGCCACCACCTTGTCGCTGAGCGCGCCGCCCCAGTACCACAGGGTGAGGTTCTTGCCGTTCTTGGTTCCGCCCGATCCGGAGCCGCCGCCGCATGCGACGGTCAGGCCGGACGCGGCCGCGGTGAGGGCGGCGGCCTGGAGGAAGCCTCTGCGTGAAAGGTCCACGGGTCACTCCTGTTGTTCCTGTGCGTGGTACTGAGGGGCGTGGTGGTGTGGGTGTGGGGCGGGGGTGCTGTGGGGCTCTGCGATGGTGCGGTGGATCGGGGGTGCTGTGGGGCTCTGGGACGGGGCGGTGGATCGGGTGCGGGTCAGTGCTGTCGGGCGGGCGGGGTGACGGGCGCGTGGTGCACCTGGGAGCCCACGTCCGCCGGCAGCCGGTCGGCGAGGAAGCCGTAGGTCCGCTTCAGGTCGGGATCGGTCAGGGAGCGCCACCAGCGGTCGACGCCGTACCAGCCGGGAGCCGCGAGGGCGCCGCCGTGGTGCCGTACGGACAGCCCGGCCGCGAGGACCGCGAACCGCAGCCGTTCGGCCAGGGGCCAGCCGCCGAGGGAGGCCGTGACGAAGCTCGCCCCGAAGACGTCTCCTGCGCCGGTCGCGTCCAGGACGTCCACGGCGAGGGCCGGGACCTCCGCGTACTCCCCGGTGGTCTGGTCGACGGCGATCGCGCCGTCCCCGCCCCGGGTGACGACCGCCACCGGCACCAGTTCCGCGAGCGTGCCGAGGGCCGCTACCGCGCTGTCGGTGCGGGTGTAGGCCATCGCCTCGGTCTCGTTCGGGAGGAAGGCGTGGCACAGGGCGAGTTGGTCGAGGAGGTCGCGGGACCACTCCTGGGTGGGGTCCCAGCCGACGTCCGCGTAGACGTGGGTGCCGTTCGCGGCGGCCTTGGCGATCCACTCGCGCGGCTCGGCCTCGATGTGCACCAGCGCCGTGCGCGCCTCGGGCGGGTCGCCCATCAGCGCGTCCTGCGAGAACGGGGGCTCCTGGCCGTGGGTGACCAGCGCCCGGTCGTGGCCGGTCGCGAGCGAGACGGTGACGGGGGTGGGCCAGCCGTCCGCGGTGCGGGAGAGCGAGAGGTCGATATTCTCCTGGTCGCACAGGACGTCCCGGCAGTACTCGCCGTAGAAGTCGTCACCGAAGACCGTGGCCAGCGAGGTGCGCAGGCCGAAGCGGGCCGTGGCCACCGCGAGGTTCGCGATGCCGCCGGGGCCGCAGCCCATGCCCGCCGTCCAGATCTCCTCGCCCGGCGTCGGCGGCTTTCCCAGACCCGTCAGGACGAGGTCGTAGAAGAGCAGCCCGGTCAGCAGCACATCGGGCCTGTCGTCGTCCACGCGCGCCACCTCTCGTCAAAACTCGTCATTTTCGATGCCGGAATCGTGCTCTGCCCGGGGAGATTGGTCAATACCCGAGCAGAACTGAGCATGGAAATGATTGAAGATGACGAGTAGTGTGCACCGCGTGCTGGCAGAACGACGACACCAACTCATCCTGCGGGCCCTTCGCTCCGGTGGCCCCGCCTCTGTGACCGACCTCTCCGAGCAACTGGGCGTGAGTCCGGCCACCATCCGGCGCGACCTGCTCAAACTGGAGGAGGACGGACTGCTCACCCGGGTCCACGGCGGTGCCGTGGCCGACGAGGGCGATCAGCCCTTCGCCGAGGTCGCCGAGGTGCGGGTGGCCGAGAAGGACGCGATAGCCGCGCGCGCCGCCGCCATGGTGGCGGACGGCGAGTCGGTCCTCCTGGACATCGGCACCACCGCCTACCGGCTCGCCCGGCAACTGCACGGCCGCCGGCTCACCGTGATCACCAGCAACCTCGTGGTCTACGAGGAGCTGGCCGACGACGAGGGCATCGAACTGGTGCTGCTCGGCGGCATGGTCCGGCGAGAGTACCGCTCCCTGGTGGGCTTCCTCACCGAGGACAACCTGCGCCAACTGCACGCCGACTGGCTCTTCCTCGGCACCAGTGGAGTGCGGCCCGGCGGGCAGGTGATGGACACGACGGTCGTCGAGGTGCCGGTCAAGCGAGCCATGATCAAGGCCGCCGAAAAGGTCGTCCTGCTCGCCGACGCGCAGAAGTTCCCGGGTACGGGGATGGCGAAGGTGTGCGGTCCCGAGGACCTGGACGCGGTGGTGACGAACGCCCCGGTCGACCCGGTGACCCGCTCCTCCCTGGAGGAAGCGGGCGTCGAGGTCGTCGTGGCAGGAAAGGTGAAAGCGTGAAGCTGACGATTCTGGGCGGCGGCGGGTTCCGGGTGCCGCTCGTGTACGGGGCACTGCTGACGGACCGCGGCGAGGGCCGGGTCACCGAAGTGGTGCTGCACGATCTCGACGACAGTCGACTGTATGCGGTCGCCCGTGTACTGGCCGAACAGGCCGCCACCGTGCCCGACGCCCCCAAGGTCACCGCCACCACCGACCTCGACGAGGCCCTGCGCGGCGCCGACTTCGTCTTCTCCGCGATCCGCGTCGGCGGCCTGGAGGGCCGCGCGAACGACGAGCGCGTGGCATTGGCGGAAGGCGTCCTCGGCCAGGAGACGGTCGGCGCCGGCGGTATTGCCTATGGTCTGCGAACCGTCCCCGTCGCCGTCGACATCGCGCAACGCGTGGCCCGTCTCGCCCCCGACGCCTGGGTCATCAACTTCACCAACCCCGCCGGCCTGGTCACCGAGGCCATGTCCCGCCACCTCGGCGACCGCGTCATCGGCATCTGCGACTCCCCGGTCGGCCTCGGTCGCCGTATCGCCAAGGTGCTCGGCGCCAACCCGCGCGAGGCCTTCATCGACTACGTCGGCCTCAACCACCTCGGCTGGGTACGCGGCCTGCGTGTGGCCGGCCGCGACGAACTCCCGCGCCTGCTCGCCGACACCGACCTGCTCGGCTCCTTCGAGGAGGGCAAGCTCTTCGGCACCGACTGGCTCCAGTCGCTGGGCGCGATCCCGAACGAGTACCTGCACTACTACTACTTCAACCGCGAGACCGTCCGCGCCTACCGCGAGGTCGAGCGGACCCGCGGCGCGTTCCTCCGTGACCAACAGGCCCAGTTCTACGACGAGATGAAGCGCCCGGACGCCGCCGCGCTCACCGCCTGGGACCGCACCCGCGCCGAGCGCGAGGCGACCTACATGTCCGAGAACCGGGAGACGGCCGGCGCCGGCGAACGCGACGCCGACGACCTCTCCGGCGGGTACGAGAAGGTCGCCCTCGCCCTAATGCGGGCCATCGCCCGCGACGAACGCACCACCCTGATCCTCAACGTCCGCAACCAAGGTGCCCTGTCCGTCCTCGACGCGGACGCCGTCATCGAGGTGCCGTGCCTGGTCGACGCCAACGGCGCCCACCCCGTCGCGGTCGCCCCGCTGCCCGACCACGCCACCGGCCTGGTCTGCGCGGTCAAGGGCGTCGAGCGCGAGGTCCTCGCGGCGGCCGAGAACGGCTCCCGAACGACGGCGGTGAAGGCCTTCGCGCTGCACCCGCTGGTCGACTCCGTGAACGTCGCGCGCCGCCTGGTGGAGGGCTATACCGAGGTCCACCCGGGTCTGGCGTACCTTAAGTAGGCACCGCCCCAGTAAGCGCTTTCCCCGAGTTCTCGACAGTGAGGTCTCGACAGCGAGTCCTCAACAGCTCCGCACGCTCTCAACAACTCCCCACGTTCTCAGCAGCTCAGCTCCCTGGTTCCCTGGAGACCTCCCATGCACGACGAACGCAGCCGGATCGAGGAGCGCGTCCAGCGCGCCCATGACCAGCGGATCAAGCCCGCGATCTACGCGGCGACCGCGCCCTTCACGGTCGAGGCCTGGCAGGCCCCCGGTGAGCCGGTCCCCTTCGAGGAGGCCGCGGCGGCGCCGTACACGCCGTTCGCGATGGACACCCCGTGGGGTCCGCCCTGGGGCACCACCTGGTTCCGGATGCGCGGCGAGGTGCCCGCCGAGTGGGCCGGGAAGCGCGTCGAGGCCGTCATCGACCTCGGCTTCACGGGCGACTGGCCGGGCAACCAGGCCGAGGCGCTGGTCCACCTCGTGGACGGGACACCGCTGAAGGCGGTCAACCCGCTCAACCAGTACGTGGCCATCGCCAACCCGGCGGAGGGCGGCGAGGTGATCGACTACCTGGTCGAGGCGGCCTCCAACCCCGACATCCTCGCCAACAACTTCTCGGAGCCGACACCGCTCGGCGATGTACTGACCGCAGGCGACCGTCCACTGTATACATTCCGCCGCGCCGACCTCGCCGTCCTCGACGAGGAGGTCTTCCACCTCGACCTGGATATCCAGGTGCTGCGCGAGCTGATGCTGGAACTGGGCGAGCACGACCCGCGCCGGCACGAGATCATGCACGCCCTCGACCGGGCCCTGGACCTCCTCGACCTCGACGACGTGGCCGGTACGGCCGCCGACGTCCGGGCCGCGCTCAAGCCCGTGCTGTCCAAGCCAGCCAACGCCAGCGCGCACATCGTCTCCGGTGTCGGGCACGCGCACATCGACTCGGCATGGCTGTGGCCGATCCGCGAGACCAAGCGCAAGACGTCCCGCACCTTCTCGAACGTGACCTCGCTCGCCGACGAGTACGAGGACTTCATCTTCGCCTGCTCGCAGGCCCAGCAGTACGAGTGGGTGCGCGACAACTACCCGCAGGTGTGGGCCCGCATCCAGGAGTCCGTCAAGCGCGGCCAGTGGGCGCCGGTCGGCGGCATGTGGGTCGAGTCCGACGGCAACCTGCCCGGCGGCGAGGCCATCGCCCGCCAACTCGTCCACGGCAAGCGGTTCTTCATCGAGCACTTCGGCGTCGAGACCAAGGGCGTCTGGCTGCCCGACTCCTTCGGCTACAACGCCGCCTACCCGCAGCTCGCCAAGCTCGCCGGCAACGAGTGGTTCCTCACCCAGAAGATCTCCTGGAACCAGACCAACAAGTTCCCCCACCACACCTTCTGGTGGGAGGGCATCGACGGCACCCGCATCTTCACCCACTTCCCGCCGGTCGACACCTACAACGCCCGCTTCAGCGGCGAGGAGATGTCCCGCGCGGTCCGCAACTACCAGGAGAAGGGCAGCGCGACCCGCTCGCTGGCCCCGTTCGGCTGGGGCGACGGCGGTGGCGGTCCCACTCGCGAGATCATGGAACGGGCGCGCAGGCTCGCCGACTTGGAAGGTTCGCCCAAGGTCGTCGTCGAGCACCCCGACGAGTTCTTCGCCAAGGCCCGCGCCGAGTACCCCGACGCCCCGGTCTGGGTCGGCGAGCTCTACCTCGAACTCCACCGCGCCACCTACACCTCCCAGGCCCGCACCAAGCAGGGCAACCGCCGCAGCGAACACAAGCTGCGCGAGGCCGAGTTGTGGGCGACGACGGCCGCGCTGCACGCACCGGGTTACGCCTACCCGTACGAGAAGCTCGACCGGCTGTGGAAGACGGTCCTGCTGCACCAGTTCCACGACATCCTGCCGGGCTCCTCGATCGCCTGGGTGCACCGCGAGGCCGAGGCCGAATACGCCCGCGTGGCAACGGAGTTGGAGGAGTTGACGGCGGCTGCCGTGGCCGCGCTCGGCGGCGGCGGGACCCGTGTCTTCAACACCAGCCCCTACGACCGCGCCGAGGTCATCCGCACCGCGACCGGTGTCCCGATGTACGCGACGGTCCCCGCGAACGGCAGCGCCCCGCTGGCCGCCGAGTACGTCCCGCAGGCGGTGACCGTCACCGACCGCGTCCTCGACAACGGCATCGTCCGCGTCGAACTCGCCGACGACGGCACCCTCGCCTCCGTGCGCGACCTGCGCCACGGCGGCCGCGAAGTCCTCGCCGACCAGGGCAACTTGCTCCGCCTCCACACCGACCTCCCGAACTACTGGGACGCCTGGGACGTCGACAAGCACTACAAGAACCGCTTCACCGACCTCCTGGCCGCCGACTCGATCACGGTCGTCGAGCAGGACCCGCTGCTCGGCGCGATCCGCGTGCAGCGGTCCTTCGGCAAGGGCTCGAGGATCGTGCAGACGATCACCCTCCGCGCGGGCAGCGCCCGGATCGACTTCGAGACCGACATCGACTGGCACGAGGCCGAGAAGTTCCTCAAGGCGGGCTTCCCGGTGGACATCCGGGCGGCGCACTCCTCCGCCGAGATCCAGTTCGGCCACATCCAGCGGCCCACGCACACCAACACCAGTTGGGAGGCGGCCCGTTTCGAGGTCTCCGGCCACCGCTGGGTGCACCTCGCCGAGCCCGGCTACGGCGTCGCCGTCATCAACGACTCGACGTACGGCCACGACGTCTCGCGCACGGTCCGCGAGGACGGCGGTACGACGACCACGGTCCGCCTGAGCCTGGTGCGCGCCCCGCGCATCCCGGACCCGGGCGCCGACCAGGGCAAGCACCGCTTCGTCTACTCGCTGCTGCCCGGCGCGAGCATCGACGACGCGGTCGCCGAGGGCTACGCGCTCAACCTCCCGCTGCGGGTGGCCGATTCGGTCGGCGCCCCGGAGCCGGTCGTCTCCGTCGACGGCGAGGGCGTCACCGTCGAGGCGGTCAAGCTCGCCGACGACGAGTCCGGCGATGTCGTGGTCCGGCTCTACGAGTCGAACGGCGGCCGCGCCGAGGGTGTCCTGCGCACGGGCTTCCCGCTCGCGGGCGCCGGGATCACCGACCTGCTGGAGCGTCCACTGGAGGACGTCTCCGTCGACGGCGACTCGGTCGCCGTGAAGCTGCGGCCCTTCCAGATCCTGACGCTCCGTCTGAAGCGGGCGGACGCAGGTCAGTAGAACCCCAGGGGGCGGGGCTGGTTGTCGCACACCGGTCCCGCCCCTTGGCTGTCCCCCAACTGGCCTTTGTACGTAACGGGAGTTCAGCCGTGTCCATGCAACCGTGGTTCACCGACGCCAAGTTGGGGATCTTCGTCCACTGGGGGATCTACGCCGTCGACGGCGTCCAGGAGTCCTGGTCGTTCTACGACGACATCGTGCCGCACGATCGGTACATGTCCCAGCTCGGCCGGTTCAGCGGCGCGAAGTACGACCCGCGCGCCTGGGCCGACCTGTTCGCCCGCGCGGGTGCGAAGTACGCCGTCCTCACCAGCCGCCACCACGACGGAGTGGCGCTGTGGGACACCGGGTTCGGCGATCTCAACCTCGGCAGGGACTACCTCACCGGTTACGCGGACGCCCTCCGCGAGCAGGGCCTGAAGGTCGGCCTCTACTACTCGCACTCCGACTGGAACCACCCCGACTACGCCACCACCCGCAAGCCGGGTCGCCCGCCTGAGCAGGAGGACAACCGGTACTCCGAGTGCTCGGCCGAGGGCGAGGACCTGGCGGCCTGGGAGCGGTTCATCGTCTACCGGGACGGTCAGATACGGGAGTTGGCCTCCCGCTACCGGCCCGATCTGATGTGGTTCGACGGCGAGTGGGACCGCAGCGAGGAGCAGTGGCGGATCAAGGAACTCGCCGCGCTGATCCGCTCGTACTCGCCGCATGTCGTCTTCAACGCCCGGATGCTCAGCGAGGGCGACTACGCGACACCGGAACAGGGTGCCCCCGTCGAACCCCCGGACGGGCCCTGGGAGTTGTGCCTCACCATCAACGACTCGTGGGGCTACCAGCACCACGACGACAACCACAAGTCGCTGAGCCAGCTGGTGCGTTACTTCACGGAGACGATCGGCGGGGGCGGCAACCTGCTCCTCGACGTCGGCCCGATGGAGGACGGCACCATCCCGCAGCCGCAGGTCGAGCGTCTCGAAGGGCTGGGGGAGTGGATCCGCAAGCACTCCGACGCCGTGTACGGCACGGTCCGCGGCCTCCCGGCCGGGCACCACTACGGGCCGAGCACTCTCTCCGCAGACGGCCGCACCCTCTACCTCACCCTGTTCGACGTCCCACGCGCCGAGATCGGTGTCCGGGGACTGGTCACCCCGGTCCGCCGGGTCACCGTGCTGGGCACCGGCACCGAACTCGCGCACCGGGTCGTCGGCGGACTCCACGAGGCCGTGGGCCAGTTGTGGATCGACCCGCCGCCCCTGGCCGATCTCGACCCGCTCGCCACGGTCCTCGCCGTGGAACTGGACGGGGAGTTGGAGCTGTACCGGGGATCAGGCCGCTTCTGACGGTCGGCGGCGACTGCCCGGCCCACACCGAGGCGGCCGGCCCACACGGGGGACCGGCCGCCAGGGGTGGGGGTCGTCAGCCGGTGAAACCGGCCGTGATGGACGTGAACTGCCAGGTGTTCTGGCTGATGCCGGAGCAGTTGCTCACCACTCCGCCGCCGGCGCACCCGCGGTCACGGTTGACCGACCAGAACGCGAGCCGCGCGATGTGGTGCGAGTTCGACCAGTCACGGATCTGCGTCCAGATGGCCGGAGTCGTGGTCTCGGACTGGTCCGACAGACCGTTCATGCCCGAGATACCGATGTGCGAGTAGGCCGTCGCGTCGTCCCAGCCGAACGTGGACTTCAGCTTGGTCTTCAGGCCCTCGGCCGCGGCCACCGTGTTGCCGTACATGTCGGAGCCGCCGCCGAAGTCGAACGGCATGATGGTGAAGACGTCGATGCCGGCGCCCAGCGACTGCGCCTGCTCGATGAGCCGGTTGCCGTAGTACGTCGGGCCGGTCGTCGAGGTGCCGAAGGTGACGATCGTCCTCAGGCCCGGGTTGTTGGCCTTGACGGTCTTCAGCGCGGTCAGGATCTTCGCCTGGACGGCCTCGTTCTCGAACTCGTCCGTGTTCTCGATGTCCATGTCGATCGCCTTGAGGCCGTAGGCGGTGATCACCTTCTGCAGGGCCCCGGCGAGTGCGCTCGCGGAGGAGCAGTTGGCGCCGAGCTTGCTGCCCTGCCAGCCGCCGAAGGACGGCACGATGTCACCGCCGGCCGCGCGGATCTGGTTGATGGCGGTCTGGTCGACGCCACCGGTCAGCGCCCGGCTGCCGTCCCAACTCGGCGTGCAGCCACCGGAGTCGAGCACGAACGCCATGGTGAACCACTTGATGCCGGTCGCGCTCATCACCGTGCTCGGACTCGGCGGATCGCCCCAGCCCTCGTACAGATACGGCGCGACCTGGGTGAACCCGGTGCCGCCACCGGTGCCGGCACTTGTCGTGACGCTCACCGCGTTGGAGGCCGCCGAGCTGTTCCCGGCCGCGTCGCGCGCCTTGACGGTGAACGTGTAGGCGGTGCTGGACGCGAGCCCGCTGACCGTCCCGCTCGTGCCCGAGACGCTGAGGACCTGGTTGGCGCCGCTGTAGATGTCGTACGCCGTGACGCCCACGTTGTCGCTCGCGGCGCCCCACGACAGCGACACGCTGGAGGAGGTCTTGGCCGTGGACGTCAGGCCGGTCGGCGCGGTCGGGGCCTGGGTGTCGCCACCGCCGCCACCGCCGGGACCGTCGAGGCTGATGTCGTCCGCGTAGTAGGTGCCCTGCGCGTACCAGCCGTGGACGTAGATGGTGGCGCTGGTCTGCGCGGCGCCGGTGGTGAAGGACGTCGTCAACTGGGTGTACGCCGACGGGGACGAAGTCCACGTCGAGGAACCGCCGTTGACACCGAGGTAGACATAACTTCCGCGCACCCAGCCGCTGAGCGAGTAGGCCGTGTTCGGTTGCACGGCCACCGTCTGGGTGCACTGCGCGGTGTCGCTCGAACTCACCGCGCCCGCAAGGGCCTTGGAGCCTCCGTGTACGGGCGAGGAGACGACCGAGCCGAGGTTCCCGGTGCAGGACCAGGGGGAGAGACTGCCCGACTCGAAGCCGGGGTTGGTCAGGACGTTGGCCGCCTCCGCGGTGCCGGGCAGCGCGATGGCCCCGGCCATGGCCAGGGCCGCGGTACCGAGCAGGGCGAGGAACCGACGTCTGGAACGTCTGAGTGTGTCGCGCACGCGATCTCCCTGAAGGAATGGGGGTGTTCGGGAGTGCAGGAGGGTGCGCAACCAAGTTGGTATGGACCAATCGCGGTGTCAAGATGCGACGCCATGATTGGTCCAGACCGGTATGAAGTTGTGGTGCGAGGGCGGGTGGGCCCGAGGAGTCAGGCGCGGGCCGCTGCCCGGCTGCCCGTCTCGGAGGCCTCCGGTGCCGTGTCCACAGCGTCCACGGTGTCCACCGAGTCCTGCGCGGGTGCGGCCGCCGCCGGGAGCAGGGGCTCCGACTCCTCCGCGCGCTGGTGCGGGAGCGACACCGGACGCAGCTGACGCGGGCCGGACACCACCGCGTAGTCCGCGCCCAGGAACGGCGGCTCGATCGTGCCCGGGTCCTCGCCGAGCGCCAACTGCACTGCCGCCCAAGGGGCGTTGACCCCGCACAGCGACAGCTGGTGCAGGCCGCCCGCGGGGCGGGTGTTGACGTCCATCAGTACGGGCGTGTCGCCGAACATACGGAACTGGATGTTGGACAGATAGTGCAGCCCGAAGCCCTCGGCGATCCGGCGGGCCGGCTCCAGCCACTGCTCGTGCAGGGTGAAACCGCGACGGCGGCCGTTCTTCGTGCGGCCCACGGCGAGCCGGACCACGTTGTCGGGACCGGTCAGGCAGTCCACCGACACCTCCGGCTCCTCCAGACGCGGCATGACCAGCCAGTCGACCTGCTCGTCGGCCCGCTCCAGCGCCTCGACGACCGTGTCGAGCGGGACGTAGGGGCTCGGGAAGCCGTTGAGGTGCATGAGGGAGAAGGGGGCGCGCGTGACCACGCGGAAGCCCACCCCGCCCGCCCCGGACGCCGGCTTGAAGCACGCCTTGTGTCCGGCGGCCTCCAACTCCTCGACGGCCGCGACGAGTTCGGGCGCGGTGCGGACCCGCCACCACGGCGGTACGGGCACGCCGATCGCCTGGACGGCCTCGTACGCGATCACCTTGTCGTGGAAGACGGCGACGGCCTCGGGGGTCGGCGCCAGCAGCGCCGTGCCCACCGCCTCGAAGTCCGCGCGGTGCGCGACGATCTCCGACTGGTGCAGCCGGGGCACGAACACGTCGATGCCGCGGCGGGCGCACTGGTCGAGGGCGTACTCGACGTACGCGGCCTGGGACAGGCCCTCGGGCTCCAGGTCGGCGGTGTCGGCGGCGGCCAGTACGGGGGAGTCCACGTCGCCGTGCGTGGCATGGATCTCGACGGCCCGATCGCTGGGATTTCTCCGCAGCTGATCCATGAAGAACACGTTCTCCGCGTACGTGCGGTTGAGCCAGACGCGTACGCGAGAGACCATGCAGGGCCGTCCTTTCGGGTTCGCGGGCACGGCAAAACAGGGCCGTGCCCGGCCAAGGTGGTTGGAGGTACACCAAACCGCCCTCGGCGAAGGGGCGTTCGTGACGGTGGTGTTGGGGCGATCATACGGCGTTCGAAGGGTGCCGCGTGCAACGCCCGTGTTACGGATTCCCCGATGGTGCCCACCTGGCACGTGAACGCGCGTCGCCGCACGGTTTCGACCTCCCCGCCCGGCCTCCCGGCCGGCCCGTCCGCCCCCGCCCGCCTCGCCGTCTTGTCGCGGCACGGCGGGATGTGATCTCGTGGGCTCATTCGGGTGCGCGGAGGGGGCGAGGGTGGAGTCGACGGCCGGCGGAGCCGGACAGCTGCTGGCCATCAGCGACCTGCACATCGGGTACGCGGAGAACCGCGCCCTGGTCCAGAACATGCGGCCCGTCACGGACGAGGACTGGCTCATCGTGGCCGGTGACATCGCCGAGACCGTGGCCGACATCCGCTGGGTCCTCGAACTCCTCGCCGGCCGCTTCCGCAAGGTCCTCTGGGCCCCCGGCAACCACGAACTGTGGACCCACCCCAAGGACCCCGTCACCCTGCGCGGCGTCGCCCGCTACGACCATCTCGTCGCCCTGTGCCGGGAGTTGGGCGTCCTCACCCCCGAGGACCCCTACCCCGTCTGGGAGGGCCCCGGCGGCCCGGTCGTCGTCGCCCCGCTCTTCCTCCTCTACGACTACTCGTTCCTCCCGGCCGGCTGCGCCACCAAGGACGAGGGACTGACGTACGCGCACGGCACCGGCATCGTCTGCAACGACGAGTTCCTGCTGCACCCCGACCCCTACCCCAGCCGCGAGGCCTGGTGCCGGGCCCGCGTCGCCGCGACCGAACGCCGGCTCGCCGAGATCCCCGACACCCTGCCCACGGTCCTGATCAACCACTACCCCCTGGACCGGCACCCCACGGAAGTCCTCTGGTACCCCGAGTTCGCCATGTGGTGCGGCACTACCCTGACCGCCGACTGGCACCGCAGATTCCGCGTGGACACCATGGTCTACGGCCATCTCCACATCCCGCGGACCACCCACCACGAGGGGGTCCGCTTCGAAGAGGTGTCCGTGGGATACCCCCGCGAGTGGCAGAAGCGCCCGGACCCCCCGGGCCGACTGCGCCGCATCCTGCCGATGGAGGTCGGAACCGGTGATCGAGGAACTGCTCCCGGACTCCGTGGTGAGCGTGGAGACACACGGTGACGAGGGGCTCCAGGACGCCCCGCTGTACCCCGAGGAAGAAGCCCGCGTGGTCCGCGCGGTACCCAAGCGGCAGCGCGAGTTCGCGGCCGTACGGGCCTGCGCGCGGCGTGCCATGGAGAAGCTCGGTGTGCCTCCGCAGCCGATCCTGCCCGGCGCCCACGGGGCGCCGACCTGGCCCACCGGTGTCATCGGCAGCATGACCCACTGCGACGGCTACCGCGCCGCCGCGCTGGCCCGCGCCACCGACCTCGCCTCGCTCGGCATCGACGCCGAACCCCACGCCCCGCTCCCGGACGGCGTCCTCGCCTCCGTCGCCCTGCCCGCCGAACAGGAACGCCTCACGCGCCTGGCGGCAGAGCGGCCCGCGGTGCACTGGGACCGGCTCCTGTTCAGCGCCAAGGAGTCCGTCTACAAGGCGTGGTTCCCCCTCACGGGCAAGTGGCTGGACTTCTCGGAGGCCGACATCGAGGTCTTCACGGACCCCGGCGAGGAAGCACGCGGCACGCTGCGCGCACGCCTCCTCGTCCCCGGCCCGGTGGTCGACGGTGTACGCCTCGACGTGTTCGAGGGCCGCTGGACCGTCGGGCGCGGACTGGTCGCCACGGCCGTCACGGTCCCGCATCCCTGAACCCGCCCCTCACCCTTCCGGGCACCAGCTCTCCAACAGCCGGAAGAACGCCTCCTCGTTGCCCGCGAGTCCGGCGTCCGTCAGCGCCTGGTCCGCCTCGGCCAGCACCGAGGGCGGGACAAGGACCGGCCGGGGGGCGCCCGGTGGGCCGTCGAAGGCTGCTCTGACCGTGTGCAGCAGCCGTAGATAGGCCTGAACGGCGGCGCGCTCGCGGTCGGTCATCACTGCGGTCTGCATAGGACGGCTCTCCCCTGTTCGGCGTCATGCGCCCCCGCACGGCGGTGGCACGACTCCAGCTTGCCGGGTGCCACTGACAATCCCGCCTCGGCGGGCGCCGGTTCGCCCGCTTAGCGGAGGCGAAACCTCACCGAAATCCCCGGTGGGACAGCGGCCCTACGCTGGGAGGAAGGGCTTTCGGCCGCTGGTGGGCGGCCAGGTGAACGGGAGGCGAGTGCGTGGCGGATGTTCCGGCACGGCGCCCGGCGCGCGCCGCACGACTGCGCTCGGTGGGTGCCGGAGAACTCGAACTGCGGTACCGCGTCGTGCACGGATACCGCCGTGCCTTCCGGATGGCCGGCGAGGGCCCGGCGCTGGTCCTCATCCACGGCATCGGCGACTCCTCCGCCACCTGGACCGACCTGATCCCCGACCTCGCCCGCACCCACACGGTGATCGCCCCCGACCTCCTCGGGCACGGCGCCTCCGACAAACCGCGCGCCGACTACTCGGTCGCCGCCTACGCCAACGGCGTGCGCGATCTGCTCACCACGCTCGGCATCGAGTCCGCGACCCTGCTCGGGCACTCGCTGGGCGGGGGAGTGGCGATGCAGTTCGCCTACCAGTTCCCCGAGCGCACCGAACGCCTCGTCCTGGTCAGCGCGGGCGGCGTGGGCCGCGAGGTCAATCCGGTGCTACGGCTCGTCTCGCTCCCCGGGTCCCATCTCGCCCTGTCCGCACTGCGGTTGCCCGGCATGCGCCTCCAAGTCGGCCTAGCCGTCGGCCTGATGCGTCTTCTCGACACCGACCTCGGTCAGGACGCCCCCGAACTCCTCACCCTCGTCGACGCGTTGCCCGACGAGACCGCCCGCAACGCCTTCATCCGCACCCTGCGCGCGGTCGTCGACTGGCGCGGTCAGGTGGTGACCATGCTCGACCGCTGCTATCTGACCGAGGGCATGCCGACCATGCTGCTGTGGGGCGACCGGGACAGCGTGGTGCCGGTACGGCACGCGTACGGCGCCCACGAGGCGATGCCGGGCAGCCGGCTGGAGATCTTCGAGGGCGCGGGACACTTCCCGTTCCACACCGACCCGGCCCGATTCCTCACCCTGGTGGAGGAGTTCACCCACACCACCACCCCCGCCCACTGGAGCCGCGAGCACTGGCGCGACCTCCTGTGCGAGGGCCGCCCCGGCGTCACCGCGCAGGGCGGAGCGACGGAACGGGACCTGCGGGAGGCGAGCGAACGCAGCGCCACCTAGACCTCTTGAGAGTGACGGCCCGTCAACTCTCAGCCCCGCAGACCGGGATACCCCAGCGACGCCTCGATCCGCCCCGCCAGATGGTCGTGCCGCGCGGGCCCCCGCAGCGACGAACCGGCGAGCCACGTACGGCACTTGCTGGCCAGCAGCAGACCGAAGCTCTCGGCCTCCCGCTCGTCGGCGCGCTCGAACCGGCTGCGGGCGGCCACCTTGAGGACCGTGGCCCGCAGCGCCGCCTCGTCGACGGTCTCGCCCAGGAGCCGGGCGGCCACCGCGACGCCCTCCAGATGCGGGCCGCAGTGGCCGGCCTTCATGTGCCACAGCTCGTGGCCCAGGATCACCAACTGGTGGTCGGGCGCGGTGCGTTCCTCGATCACCACGAGATCCTGGTCCGCCATGTCGAGCCACAGCCCGCTCGCGGTGCAGGCCGGGAAGGCGGCCGTACGGAACTGGACCGGGCGGCCCCGGCGGCGGCTCATCGCGTCGCACAGCGCGGTGTACAGGTCGTGCGGGCGTGCGGGTGCGCCGAGGCTCAGCTCCGCGACCAACTCGCCGCACAGGCGGCGCATCTGCCTGCCGATGCCCACAGTCCTCCCCCGGATCACGACTCGGGCCGCTTCACGCTCTCCAGGAGCATGTCCAGCCACTCGGCGACCTTGTCGCGGTGCTGGTCCGTGGGCAACTGCGCGGCGCGCCAGGCGATTCCGCGCACTCCGTGGTCCTGGAGCAGCCGCTCCAGCGGGTCCTCCGCGGCCTCGGCCGCAGCGCGCTCGCGGTCGGCGAGCTTCTGCAACAGTTCCTGCTCGGTGCGCTGGAGGGCGCCCGCGAGGGCCTCGGGGTCCTCGGCCGTGAGGAATCCGGCGTGCACGCGGAAGAAGCGCTGGAGGGCGTCGCAGTGCTCCATGGTGGGACGCCGGTCGCCGTTGATGAGCGCGCCCGCCTGCTGGCGGGACATGCCCGCGCCGTCGGCGATCTCCTGCTGGGTGTACTTGCGCCCGTTGGGCTTGAGTCTGGTGCGGCGCAGCAGGCCGAGGCGTTGCAGGAACCGGGCCTGCACATCGGGCTCGCCCGCGGGACGGCCGCTCAGCAGGGCCCTGACCACGGACTCCGGGACACCGCAGGCGACGGACAGCCGGCCGATGTGGACGACCTCGGACTGCGGCACGTCGAGCCGTTCGGCGAGCGCGGTGACGCGGTCGACGACGGCGGGCAGCAGAGCGGTCGCCGTCGTGCCCTGTACCTCGAAGCCATCCGACACCGACAGATCTCCTCAACGTCTCTCACAGGCTTCTCACAAACGGTGGCCGTGAACATCCCGGAGGGTAGCGGTTGGTTCGAACTCGCATCCAGGTCTCGCCACAACTGTGGCCAATTTCAGCCGTCAACAAGCATGAAATGCCACGATAGTTGACACGGCTCGCGTCGGGGCAGCAGGATCAGGGCGCCGCGAGAAGGCCGCATAGGCAAGAGGGGTGACCTCCCGATGGCGTACCAGGCAGGTGGGCAGCGGTCCGCGCCGCGGCCCGTCCCCGAGAGTCCCGAGGACCAGGCGTATCTGCTGGACTACGGCACGCTGTTGGAGGCCGTCACCTTTCCCTCCGTCGTCGTGGACCACCGCTGGGACGTGGTGTTGACCAACGGCGCCTTCAAGTCACTTTTCCGGGCGGTCGGCCCGCACCCGACGGCGATGCCGGGCGACAACTTCCTTCGCTTCGTGCTCTTCCACCCCGACGCGAGCACCGTTCTCGGTCAGCACGAGTCGAGTTGGTGTCTGCCGATGCTGGCCCACTTCGCCGCCGCCGTGGAGAGCCACGGACACGACCACGGCCTCCAGGCGATCCGCCGTGACATCGCCCAGGACCCGATCATGGAAGCCGCCTACCGGCAGGGCCTGCCGCACTGGATCCGCGCGGTCGGCGCGGGGGCCGTCGAGCACGACGGCGCGGTCCGCCCGTTGCTGCACCCCGACCCGCGCTGGGGCGCCACCGACTGCCGGGTCGTCGGCGAGACCCCCAAGACCCTGGAGAACATGGGCTATACGCGTCTGACGCTGGTCCTGCGCGAGGCCCGCCGGACCCCGTCGGCCAGGGTCCGCAGGCCGGGACGCGGCGCCGGACACCTGCGGGTTGTCCCGGCGGCCGACTGAGCGTCGGACCGTCAACTCCCCGTGCCTGGCTGTCCGTTGGTCACCGCTCTACGACGACCAGCACCAGCGGCACCCCGTCGCACGGCACCAGCCGCGCCCCCCGCGCATATGCCGCCCGGCCCGCCGCGAGCGCCTCGGCGAAGTCCGGTCCCTTGCTGAGTGAACCGACCAGGTGCCGGGGGTCGGTGGACGCGGCGACCCGGCCCCGCGCGTTCACCAGCCTTGCCGGGCCCGGGAGTTGGTGCAGCATCGGCATCACGGCCGCCTCGAAGTGCCGCAGATACACATCCGCGGCGGCCACCCCGGCGAACCGTCCGTCCATCTCGACCGGCGCGGACAGCGTGAGGCTGTACTCGTCCGAGCAGAGGTAGTCGACGTACGGTCCGGCGACCGCCCGCTCCCCGGTGTCACGGGGCAGCGCGAACCAGTCCCAGTGCGTGTAGTCCGCGTACGCCGAGTGCTCGGGATCGAGGTCGAGCAGCAGCGGCCGGATGCCTCCGTCGGCCGTGGTCTGCCACCACTCCAGCCACGCGGGTACGTCGCTCAGCAGTCCCGGCGCGGCGACGAAGCCGACGCCGGACACCAACTCGTGGCGGGAGAGCCGGAGATGGAGGCCCGGGCGGAGTGCGGCGAGGTCGACGGTCGCCGGGCGGCGGCCCTGTGCGGCCACCTTGGCGAGCAGCGCCGTGGTGTCGGCGCGGGTGGCCGCCACGGCGTCGAAGACGGACTCCAGAGCCGAGCGGACCCCGGCCGCGACGGACTGCTCGGGTGCCGTGGCCGGCGTTGCCGTCGCGAGGCTCATGCGTGCCCTCCAGCAGACGGGGAGCGGACGCGATGACGGTTACAGGGCCAGCCGCTCGGCGATGAGCCGCGCCGTCGACTCCTGCACGCACCGCTCGGCCGACTCCCTGGCCGAATCGTGGGCCCCATCTTGCACGGCCGAGATTACGGAGCGGTGACGGGCCGCGGCTTCTTCACGATATTCGTCGTTCCCGAGCACCAGACACAGCAGTGCGCCGACCTCGGTCTGCAACGCGACCTGTTCGCGGGTGAGTCGGGCGGACTGCGCGGCGGCGGCGAGCTCGACATGGAACCGGCCGTACACCCTGCCGCGCGCCGCCGCGTCCTCGGCGTGCGTCAACTCCTCGGCGCTGCGCCGGAGTTGGACCAGATCCTCCGGCTCGGTGCGCTGTGCGGCGAGCCGGGCCGCGGTGCCGGACAGGGCCGCCCAGTGGTCGCCGAGGTCACGCAGTTCCTCGGTGCTCCAGCCGCGCAGCCGGACCTTCAGCCGTTCCTCGCCCGGGACCTCGGGCAGCGACACGAAGCTGCCGCCGCCGCGCCCCCGGCGGGTGGTGACGAGGCCTTGCTGGCGCAGCGCCATCAGCGCCTCCCGCAGGGTCACCGTGGACACGCCGAGCTGCCCGGCGAGCTCGCTCTCGCCCGGCAGCTGCTCACCTTCGGCGAGCAGTCCGAGTTCGATGGCGTCCCCGAGCCTGCTGACGACGGCGTCGACCCGCGCCCGGTTGTCGACCGGGGCGAAGACGGCTTTCCGGGCGCCGCCGTTCATGTGCTGCTGCTGGTTCACGGCCACCACCTTGCACGTTGACTCAAGCTTTACCCCAAGGGGGTCTTGAGATTTGAACTATGACTTCATATGTTTCCGTGCAACGTTACAGAGCGCCAGAAAGGTTCCCGCCCATGGAGGGGATTGCGATCCGGCTGCGGGATCTGCGGAAATCGTTCGGGGAGACCACCGCCGTGGCCGGCGTCGACCTGGAGATCAGGGACGGCGAGTTCTTCTCGATGCTCGGCCCGTCCGGCTCGGGCAAGACGACCGTGCTCCGCATGATCGCCGGCTTCGAGAGCCCCACCGGCGGCACCGTCGAACTCGCCGGCCAGGACGTCACCGGCCTCGCCCCCTTCGAACGGGACGTCCACACCGTCTTCCAGGACTACGCCCTCTTTCCGCACATGACGGTCGAACAGAACGTCGCCTACGGCCTCAAGGTCCGGGGGGTCCCCAAGGCCGAACGACTGGTCCGCGCCCGAACAGCCCTCGCCGAAGTACGACTTGAGGGCTACGGCACCCGTCGCCCGGCCCAGCTCTCCGGCGGCCAGCGGCAACGCGTCGCCCTCGCCCGCGCCCTCGTCGGCCGCCCCCGCGTCCTGCTGCTCGACGAACCGCTCGGCGCCCTCGACCTGAAACTGCGCGAGCAGATGCAGGTCGAACTCAAGGCGCTCCAGCGGGAGGTGGGCATCACCTTCGTCTTCGTCACCCACGACCAGGAGGAGGCCCTGACGATGAGCGACCGCATCGCCGTCTTCAACGAGGGCCGCATCGAACAGGTCGGTACCCCCGCCGAGGTCTACGAACGCCCCTCGACCCCGTTCGTCGCGTCCTTCGTCGGCACCTCCAACCTGCTGGCGGGCGAGTCCGCGCAGCGCGTCGTCGGCACCACGGGCACCTACAGCATCCGGCCCGAGAAGATCCGCGTCCTCAAGGACTCCGCCCAGGCCGACGACCCCGACCACGAGAGCGCCGCCGGCACCGTCGCCGAGGTCGTCTACCTCGGGGACTCCACCCGCTTCCTCGTCGACCTCGACACAGGCGGCCGGCTCACCGCGCTCCAGCAGAACCTGGAGACCTCCGCCGAAGATGTCGCCGCCTATCGCGGCAGCCGGGTGCTACTGCAATGGCACCGGCGCCACACGGTGCACGTCCCCGACCCCCGCTGACCCCGCTCGCTCCGTCACTCGTCTTTGTCACCCATCTCCTTCACCCATGGAGAACGCCGTGCGTCTCACCCGAACCCTCCAGGTGACGGCCTGTGCCGCCGTCCTGCTCGCCGCCACCGCCTGCGGCTCCTCCGACAGCGGCTCGTCGGGCGGCGGCCTCAACCCCCCTGATCTCAAAGCCCAGTCGAAGCTCGGCAAGAGCGAGGGCGAGGTCAACCTGATCGCCTGGGCCGGCTATGTCGAGGACGGCTCGAACGACCCCAAGGTGAACTGGGTCGGCGACTTCGAGAAGCAGACGGGCTGCCAGGTCAACTCCAAGGTCGCCGCCAGCTCCGACGAGATGGTCAAGCTGATGAAGACCGGCGAGTACGACGCCGTCTCCGCCTCCGGCGACGCCTCCCTGCGCCTCATAGCCTCCGGCGACGCCGCCCCCGTCAACACGAGCCTGGTCCCCAACTACAAGGACATCTTCCCGGACTTGAAGCTCCAGGCCTGGAACTCGGTCAAGGGCAAGGCCTACGGCATCCCGCACGGCCGCGGTGCCAACCTGCTGATGTACAACACCCAGAAGGTCACCCCCGCCCCGACCTCCTGGGCCGCGGTCTTCGACGACGCCTCGAAGTACAAGGGCCATGTCACCGCGTACGACTCGCCGATCTACATCGCCGACGCGGCCCTCTATCTCAAGGCCACCAAGCCCGAGTTGAAGATCAAGGACCCCTACGCGCTCGACCAGACCCAGTTCGACGCGGCCGTCGCCCTGCTGAAGAAGCAGAACGCGGACATCGGCGAGTACTGGAGCGACTACCTCAAGGAGATCTCCGCCTTCAAGAGCGGCGACTCCGTCGTCGGCACCACCTGGCAGGTCATCGCCAACCTCACCGCCGACGAGGGCACCAAGATCAAGGCCTTCGTACCCAAGGAGGGTTCGACCGGCTGGTCCGACACCTGGATGATCTCCGCCAAGGCCAAGCACCCCAACTGCGCCTACCAGTGGCTCAATTGGATCGTCTCCCCGAAGGTCAACGCCCAGGTCGCCGAGTACTTCGGCGAGGCCCCCGCCAACTCCGAGGCCTGCGCCGAGACCAGCGACAAGAACTTCTGCACCACCTACCACGCCGCCGACACCGCGTACTGGAAGAACATCGCCTTCTGGAACACGCCCATCCAGCAGTGCCTCGACGGCCGCACCGACGTCAAGTGCGTGCCGTACGCCAAGTGGGTGCAGGCCTGGACCGAGATCAAGGGCTGACACATGTCCTTGCTGAACCGGACCGCGGGGGCGCTGTACCGGCGCCCCCGGCTGCGGCTCTCCCTGCTGCTCACCGCACCGCTGCTGTGGCTCGCCGTGCTCTATCTCGGCTCGCTGAGCGTGCTGTTCGTCTCGGCGTTCTGGACGACGGACTCCTTCACCTCCGAGGTGGTGAAGGTCTTCTCGACCGACAACTTCCACGAGCTGTTCACGGTGCCCGTGTACCGGCAGGTCATCCTGCGCAGCATCGGCGTCGCGCTCGCCGTCACCGTCCTGTGCGCCGTGCTCGCGTTCCCGCTCGCCTTCTACACCGCCCGCGTCGCCAGGCCGAAGTGGCGACCGCTGCTGGTGGTCGCCATCCTCACGCCGCTGTGGGCCAGTTACCTGGTCAAGGTCTACGCGTGGCGGCTCATCCTGTCCCAAGGAGGCCTGGCCGACTGGATGTTGCAGCCGTTCGGCCTGAGCGGACCCGGGTTCGGACTGCCGGCGACGGTCCTCACGCTCACGTACCTCTGGCTGCCGTACATGGTCCTGCCGATCCACACGGCGCTGGAGCAACTGCCAGCCAACCTCCTCGACGCGTCGGCGGACTTGGGCGCGCGGGCCGGACGGACCTTCCGGTCCGTCGTGCTGCCGATGGTGCTGCCGTCCGTCGCCGCCGGGTCGATCTTCACCTTCTCGCTCAGCCTCGGCGACTACATCACCGTGCAGATCGTCGGCGGCAAGACCCAGCTCATCGGCAACCTCGTCTACTCCAACATCGAACTCAACCTGCCCATGGCCGCCGCCCTCGGCACCGTCCCGGTCGTCGTCATCGTCGTGTACCTGCTGGCGATGCGCCGTACGGGCGCGTTGAGCAGCCTGTAAAACACCGTCGACCGCCTCTGAAGGAGGTGACATGTCATGCAGCTCTCCCGTTCCGCGCGCATCGCCCTGCGCGTGGCCGCCGGGTTCGGCTTCGCGGTGATCTACGTCCCGCTCCTGCTCGTCCTCGTCAACTCCCTGAACCCGGACCGCAGCGCGAGTTGGCCGCCGGACAGCCTGACCCTGCACTGGTGGTCCGTCGCCTGGCAGAACTCCGGTGCCCGCACGGCCCTTTGGGTCTCGGTGAAGGCCGGACTCGGCGCCACCGCCATCGCGCTGGTGCTCGGCACCCTGATCGCCTTCGCGGTCGCCCGGTACCGCTTCTTCGGCCGCGGCGCCATCTCCTTCGTCGTCGTGCTGCCGATCGCGCTGCCCGGCATCGTCACGGGCATCGCCCTCAACTCGGCGTTCAGCACGGTACTTGAGCCGCTCGGCGTGGGCCTCGGCCTGTTCACGGTGATCGTCGGACACGCCACCTTCTGCATCGTCGTCGTCTTCAACAACGTCGTCGCCCGGCTCAGACGCACCTCCGGGTCGTACGAGGAAGCCGCGATGGATCTGGGCGCCGACACCTTCCGCGCCTTCGTCGATGTCACCTTCCCGCTGGTGCGCTCGGCGCTCCTCGCGGGCGGTCTGCTCGCGTTCGCGCTGTCCTTCGACGAGATCGTGGTGACCACGTTCACCGCCGGGCCCGGCATCGAGACCCTGCCGATCTGGATCTTCAACAACATGACCCGGCCCCAACAGGCGCCCGTGGTCAACGTGGTGGCGGCCGTGCTCGTCCTGATCTCCGTGCTCCCGATCTACGTGGCGCAGCGGCTGTCCGCCGACACGGCCACCGCCAGCCGTGTCTGACGACCGGTCACCCCGACGCGCGGGTGGACCAGTTCGGCGCACTGACCCAGTTCAGCCCGCGAACTCCCGCATCCACGCCTCGACTTCGTCGGCCGAGCGCGGCAGCCCCGCCGACAGGTTCTCGTAGCCGTCCGCCGTCACCAGCAGATCGTCCTCGATCCGGACGCCGATGCCCCGCCACTCCTCCGGGACCGTCAGGTCGTCGGACTGGAAGTGCAGGCCCGGCTCGACGGTGAGCACCATGCCGGGTTCGAGGACCCCGTCCACGTACTCCTCGCTCCGCGCCTCGGCGCAGTCGTGGACGTCGAGCCCGAGCATGTGCCCGGTGCCCGCCATCGTGAACCGCCGCTGGAGCGCCAGTTCGTAGGCCCGCTCGGCCGGCCCCTCGATGAAGCCCCACTCCACCAGCCGCGCGGCCAGCGCCCGTTGGGACGCCTCGTGGAAGTCCCGGTACGTCGCACCCGGCTTCACCGCTGCCATGCCGGCCTCCTGGGCCTCGAACACCGCGTCGTAGACCTTGCGTTGGACCGGACTGAACGTCCCGTTGATCGGGAGGGTGCGGGTGACGTCGGCGGTGTAGAGGCTGTGCGTCTCCACGCCCGCGTCCAGCAGCAGGAGTTCACCGGGGCGGACCGGGCCGTCGTTGTCGGTCCAGTGCATGATCGTGGCGTGTTCGCCGGCGGCGCAGATCGAGCCGTAGCCGACGTGGTTGCCCTCTACGCGTGCCCGGCGGAAGAACGTGCCCTCGATCCAGCGCTCCGAGGTGGCGACCGCCTGCGACAACTCCCGTACGACATCGGTGAATCCGCGCACCGTGGAGTCGACGGCCCGGCGCATCTCGCCGATCTCCCAGTCGTCCTTGACGAGCCGCAGTCCGGAGACGGCCGTCTCCAGCTCTGCGTCGTGTTCCTCGTCGGTGTCGAGCGCGGCGTCCAGTGCCGGGTCGATGCCGCGGACGATGCGGGTGGGGGTTCCGGAGGTCTTCGCCAGGTCCTCGGCGATCGTCCGGATGTCCCGGCAGGGCAGACCGAGCACCAGTGCAGACTCGGCCAGTGTGCGGCGGCGGCCCATCCACAGTTCGGCGGTGTAGCCCGCCCAGAACTCGTCGCTGTCCCGGCTGTCGCGGGGGAGTTGGTAACAGTGCGCGTCGTGGCCGCCGTCGGGGCGGGGCTCCAGGACCAGGGCGCCGTCGCGTGTCTGGTCGCCGGTCAGATGCACATAGCCGGAGTACGGGCGGAACGGGTGGTGGCTGTCGTTCGAGCGGATCAGGAGGTTCCCGGACGGCACGACCAGGCGCTCGCCCGGGAAGAGCGCGGACAGCGCGGCCCGGCGGCGGGCCGCGTACGGGGCCTGCTCGGTCGGCTCCAGGTCCGTGCGTTCGGTGTCGGCCCAGCCGGTCCGCATCAGGGCGGACAGCTCGTCGGAGATTCCTCGGTAGAGACCGTTCTTTCGGCCCTTGGCCACGACGGGCACCTCTTCCGTGTGCGGTGGTTCCGGGGGTGGTGACACTCGCGTCGCACCATACCCAGCCAGAGAGACATGTGACATAGTACTGACGTGAGCAAGCGACTGACCTGCGATGTCGTGGTCGTCGGAGCCGGGACGGTGGGCGCGGCCTGCGCCCTCTACGCGGCCCGGGCGGGCCTCGACGTCATCATCGTGGACCGCGGCCCGGTCGCGGGCGGCACGACCGGCGCCGGCGAGGGCAACCTCCTCGTCTCCGACAAGGAGCCGGGCCCGGAACTCGACCTCGCCCTCCTCTCCGGCCGCCTGTGGGCACAACTCGCGGAAGAACTCGGGGAGTTCGTCGAGTACGAGGCGAAGGGCGGCCTCGTCGTCGCCTCCACGCCCGACGGACTCGCCGCACTGGAGCGATTCGCCGAGGAGCAGCGCACCGCCGGAGTCGTCGCCGAGCCGGTCGACGCCGACACCCTCAACGACCTCGAACCCCACCTCGCCCCCGGCCTCCCCGGCGGCGTGTACTACCCGCAGGACTGCCAGGTGATGCCCGCCCTGGCCGCCGCCCACCTCGTACGGGTCTCGGGCGCCCGGCTGCTCACCGGCCGTACGGTGACGGACGTACTCCTCACGACGGACGGCACCGTCGAAGGCGTCCGCACCGACCGGGGCGACATCCTCGCCCCCATCGTCGTCAACGCGGCCGGCACCTGGGGCGGCGAACTCGCCGCCCTGGCCGGAGTCACCCTCCCCGTCCTCCCGCGCCGCGGCTTCGTCCTCGTCACCGAACCACTGCCACGCCTGGTCCGCCACAAGGTGTACGCCGCCGACTACGTGGCCGACGTGGCCAGCGACTCGGCCGCACTCCAGACCTCACCGGTCGTGGAGGGCACGGCCGCGGGACCGATCCTGATCGGCGCGAGCCGCGAACGCGTCGGCTTCGACCGGACGTTCTCGCTGCCGGTCGTGCGGGCGCTGGCCGCGGGCGCGACGAGACTCTTCCCGTTCCTGTCCGACGTCCGCGCGATGCGCTCCTACCTCGGCTTCCGCCCGTACCTGCCGGACCACCTGCCCGCCATCGGGCCCGACCCCCGCGTCCCCGGGCTCGTCCACGCCTGCGGGCACGAGGGCGCGGGCATCGGACTCGCCACCGGCACAGGGCACTTGATCGCCCAACTGCTGGACGGCCGGACCCCGGACCTCGACCCGGCACCCTTCCGGCCCGACCGCTTCCCCGAGGAGGACGCATGAGCTCCCCGCTGGACCTCGCCGAGGCCCACCCGGACCCCGCCTTCACGGTCACCCTCGACGGCCGCGAGATCGAGGCACTCCCCGGCCAGACCGTCGCCGCCGCACTGTGGGCGGCGGGCGTGACGTCCTGGCGCACCACCCGTGGCGAGGGCCGTCCGCGCGGCGTCTTCTGCGGGATCGGCGTCTGCTACGACTGCCTCGTCACCGTCAACTCCCGCCCGAACCAACGGGCCTGCCTGGTGCCATTGCACCCGGGGGACGCCATCCGTACGCAGGAGGGGACGGGCCACGATGACTGACCGACCGCACCTCGCCGTGATCGGCGCCGGTCCGGCGGGACTCGCCGCCACCGTCGCCGCCGCGGCACACGGCGTCCGCGTCACCCTGATCGACTCGGCGGCGTGGGCGGGCGGCCAGTTCTACCGACAGCCGGCCGCCGAACTGCGTGCCCGGCGCCCGCAGGCCCTGCACCATCAGTGGCGGACGTGGGAGCGGCTCAGGGACTCCCTCGCGCGACACGTGGAGGCGGGCCGCGTAACGCACTTGACGGACCGTCATGTCTGGCTCGTGGAGCGGGGGCCGAACCACCGGCCCGGTACGTCCGACCGAGGCGGCCCGCACGGCGACTTCACCGTGCACGCCCTCCT
This sequence comes from Streptomyces sp. NPDC101776, assembly GCF_044766845.1. Taxonomy (NCBI): domain Bacteria; kingdom Bacillati; phylum Actinomycetota; class Actinomycetes; order Kitasatosporales; family Streptomycetaceae; genus Streptomyces; species Streptomyces sp. NPDC101776. The sequence continues at coordinate 506,653 of NZ_JBIWMV010000001.1, forward strand.
CGGCCCCGAACAGGAGACCCCGGTCGAGGTACGCGCAGACGCCGTCCTCCTGGCCACCGGCGGGTACGAGAAGGTCCTCCCGTTCCCCGGCTGGACGCTCCCCGGAGTCCTCACCGCGGGCGGCGCCCAGGCCATGCTCAAGGGCACCCTCGCCGTCCCCGGACGCACCGCCGTGATCGCCGGCACCGGACCGCTCCTCCTCCCCGTGACAACAGGCCTCGCAGCAGCCGGTGTTGACGTAGCCGCCCTCGTCGAGTCCGCCGACCCCAGAGCGTTCGTACGACGGACCCGCGCGCTCGCCGCGCAACCCGGCAAGCTGGTCGAGGGCGCCCAGTACGCGGCCCAACTTCTGCGCCACCGGGTCAAGTTGCTCACCCGGCACACCGTCGTCGAGGCGCACGGCGAGGAGCGGCTGGCGGCGGTGACGGTCGCCGCGCTCGACACCGACGGACGGGTCCGGCCGGGCACCGCACGCCGCATCGCCTGCGACACCCTCGCGATCGGCCACGGCATGCTCCCGCACACCGACCTCGCCGAGACCCTCGGCTGTCGGCTCGACGGGATCAACGTCCACGTCGACGACGAACAGCGCACCGACGTCCCCGGCGTCTGGGCGGCCGGCGAGACCACCGGCATCGGCGGCGCGGCCCTCTCCCTCACCGAGGGGCACATCGCGGGACGCTCCGCCGCCGCACGCCTGCACGGCACCGAACCCGACCCGCGCACCTGGGCGACGGCCGCCAAGTCCCGCACGGGACTGCGGGAGTTCTTCGCCGCACTCGACACCGTGTACGCGCCGCCCGCCCGTTGGACCGACCTCGTCACCGACGACACCGTCGTCTGCCGCTGCGAGGAGGTCACCGGGGGAGCGATCCACGAGGCCGTGGAGGAGCTCGGCGCCGGTGACGTACGCACCGTGAAGCTGCTGACGCGGGCCGGGATGGGCTGGTGCCAGGGGCGGATGTGCGGGCCCGCCGTCGCGGGGCTCGCCGGATGCGAACTCAGCCCGTCCCGGCGGCCGTTCGCGCGGCCCGTACCGCTCGGGGTGCTCGCACGGGCGGGCGAGGCCGAGGACGACCGATCACCCGCGCCACCCGACTGACCGCCCTGCCCGACCGACTGCGGCGCCCTGGGCCGCCGTCGCCCTGTCCATCAGTAAAATGTCACACCCCATTGAGAGGGACTCCGGATGACCACCACCCCGAACCGCCCCTGGCGCGGCGTCCTCGTCGCCACCGCGCTCCCGCTGACCGAGCAACTCGCCGTCGACTACGGCAAGTTCGCCGAGCACTGCGCATGGCTGGTCGACAACGGGTGCGACGGTGTCGTACCGAACGGCTCGCTCGGCGAGTACCAGGTGCTCACACCCGAGGAGCGCGCCAAGGTCGTCGAGACGGCGGTCGCCGCGATCGGCGGCGCGCGCGTGATGCCCGGGGTCGCCGCCTACGGCTCCGCCGAGTCCCGCCGCTGGGCCGAGCAGGCCCGCGACGCGGGCTGTGCCTCCGTGATGCTGCTGCCGCCCAACGCCTATCGCGCAGACGAGCGTTCGGTCCTCGCGCACTACGCGGAGGTCGCGAAGGCGGGGGTGCCGATCGTGGCGTACAACAACCCCATCGACACCAAGGTCGACCTGGTGCCCGAACTGCTCGCCAAGCTGCACGGCGAGGGGTACATCCACGCCGTGAAGGAGTTCTCCGGCGATGTCCGCCGCGCCTACCAGCTCGCCGAACTCGCTCCGGAACTGGACCTGTTGATCGGCGCCGACGACGTCCTGCTGGAACTCGCGCTCGCGGGTGCGAAGGGCTGGGTGGCCGGTTACCCGAACGCGCTGCCCGCCGCGAGCGTCGAGCTGTACCACGCGGCCGTCGGCGGCGACCTGGCCACGGCGAAGAAGCTGTACGAGCAACTTCACCCGCTGCTGCGCTGGGACTCCAAGGTGGAGTTCGTGCAGGCCATCAAGCTGTCCATGGACCTCGTCGGCCGACACGGCGGCCCGGTGCGTCCGCCGCGCGTCCCGCTGCTGCCCGAGCAGGAGGCGGCCGTGCGCGCCGCCACCGAGAAGGCCGTCGCGGCCGGACTCGCGTAAGTACCCTCGCACCGGCATCGATCGAACAGGGAGCCTCATGCGCAGCACACTCGTCCTGCACGCCGTCGACTCGCACACCGAGGGCATGCCCACCCGCGTGATCACCGGCGGCATCGGCACCATCCCCGGCGCGACCATGAACGAGCGGCGGCTGTACTTCCGCGAACACCGCGACCACATCCGGCAGTTCCTGATGAACGAGCCGCGCGGCCACTCCGCGATGAGCGGCGCGATCCTCCAGCCGCCCACCCGCCCCGACTGCGACTGGGGCGTCGTCTACATCGAGGTCTCGGGCTATCTGCCGATGTGCGGGCACGGCACGATCGGCGTGGCCACCGTGCTCGTCGAGACAGGCATGGTCGAGGTCGTCGAACCGGTCACCACGATCCGCCTCGACACCCCGGCGGGACCGGTCGTCGCCGAGGTCGCGGTCGAGAACGGCGCCGCGAAGAACGTCACCCTCAAGAACGTCCCGTCGTTCGCCGCCGGCCTGGACCGCAAGATCACCCTCGCCGACGGGCGGACGGTGACATACGACATGGCGTACGGCGGCAATTTCTACGCCATCCTGCCGCTGGACCAGTTCGGGCTGCCCTTCGACCGGTCCCGCAAGGACGACATCATCAAGGCCGGCCTGTCCCTCATGGCGGCGATCAACGAGAGCGACGAGCCCGTCCACCCCGAGGACGCCTCCATTCGCGGTTGCCATCACGTGCACCTCTACGCGCCCGGCGCGACCGCCCGGTACTCCCGGCACGCGATGGCGATCCACCCGGGCTGGTTCGACCGCTCACCCTGCGGCACGGGCACCAGCGCGCGCATGGCGCAACTCCACGCGCGCGGTGAACTCCCGCTGCACACCGAGTTCGTGAACGAGTCCTTCATCGGGACCCAGTTCACCGGACGGCTCCTGGACACCACCGAAGTCGCCGGTGTCCCCGCCGTCCTGCCCAGCTTCACCGGCCGCGCCTGGATCACCGGCACCGCCCAGTACCTGCTCGATCCCACCGATCCGTTCCCGGGCGGATTCATCCTCTAGACCGGGGATAATCGGCGGTCACGCGTGACATTGCACCGTGTGTGACATTGCACCACTAGGAGATTCGATGGTCGCCCAGCGCACCAGCGCCCCGCCCACCACCCCTCCGGATCTGCCCACGCTGGGCGGCAGGAAGAGCAGCTATCGCGAGCGGGTCGTCGACGCCCTGCGGGCCGCGATGATCGCGGGGGAGCTGCGGCCGGGCGAGGTGTACTCCGCGCCGACCCTGGCCGCCCGCTTCGGGGTCTCGGCGACGCCGGTGCGCGAGGCCATGCTGGACCTGGCCAAGGAGGGGCTGGTCGACACCGTCCCGAACAAGGGGTTCCGGGTCACCGCGGTCTCGGAGAAGCAGCTCGACGAGTACACCCACATCCGTGCGCTGATCGAGATCCCCACGGTGGTGGGGCTGGCCGAGAGCGCCGACCCCGTCTCGCTGGAGGCGCTGCGGCCGGCCGCCCGGGAGATCGTCGGCGCGGCCGTGGCCGGTGACCTCATCGCGTACGTCGAGGCCGACACCCGCTTCCATCTCGGACTGCTCGCCCTGGCCGGCAACGCCCACCTGGTCGAGGTCGTCGGCGATCTGCGCGGGCGCTCGCGGCTCTACGGGCTGACCGCGCTGGTCGAGGCCGGCCGTCTACTCGCCTCCGCGCAGGAGCACTTGGAGCTTCTCGACGCACTGTTGGACCGCGACAAGCGGGCCGTGCGTGAGATCATGACCCGGCACCTCGGGCATGTCCGCGGTCTGTGGGCCGCCCACGACTGACCGGCACCCGGAGCCGTGGATCACGTGATCCGACTCACCCATAACGCAAACCACTTGCGTATCTTGCGCTATTCTTGCGTGCATGACGCGACGACTTGCTGAGGTGGCGAAGAAGGTCGGGGTCAGCGAGGCCACGGTCAGCCGAGTGCTCAACGGCAAACCCGGAGTCTCCGAGCCCACCCGACAGGCGGTGCTCTCGGCCCTGGACGTCCTCGGCTACGAGCGGCCCACCCAACTGCGCGGGGAGCGGGCACGGCTCGTGGGTCTCGTGTTGCCCGAGCTTCAGAACCCCATCTTCCCCGCCTTCGCGGAGGTGATCGGCGGCGCGCTCGCCCAACTCGGCCTCACCCCGGTGCTGTGCACCCAGACCAAGGGCGGGGTCTCCGAGGCCGACTACGTGACGCTGCTGCTGGAACAGCAGGTCTCCGGCGTCGTGTTCGCCGGTGGGCTCTACGCGCAGGCCGACGCGCCGCACGACCACTACCGGCTGCTCGCCGAGCGCAACATCCCGGTCGTCCTGGTCAACGCGGCCATCGACCACCTCGGTTTCCCCGCCGTGTCCTGCGACGACGCGGTCGCCGTCGAGCAGGCCTGGCGACACCTCGCCTCCCTCGGCCACGAGCGCATCGGACTCGTCCTCGGCCCCGCCGACCACATGCCCTCCGCAAGGAAGTTGGCCGCCGCCCGGGCCATCTCGGGGGATCTGCCCGAGGAGTTCGTCGCCCGGGCCATCTTCTCCATCGAGGGCGGTCACGCCGCGGCCTCCCGGCTGATCGACCGGGGCGTCACCGGCATCATCTGCGCCAGCGACCCCCTCGCCCTCGGCGCGATAAGGGCCGCCCGCCGCAAGGGACTTGACGTCCCCTCACGGATTTCTGTCGTCGGTTACGACGACTCCGCCTTCATGAACTGCACCGAGCCCCCGCTGACCACCGTCCGCCAGCCCATCGAGGCCATGGGGCGAGCGGCCGTGGAGCTCCTGAACTCGCAGGTCGGTGGCACGGCCGTACCGCCCGAAGAGCTGCTCTTCGAACCGGAATTGGTAGTGCGCGGTTCCACCGCGCAAGCGCCGCGCGACTGAGCGTCGCCGCGCTGTCGAATAATTACAGATTCTGCGCGACATCTTGCGGACGGATGTCGGCGGTGCTTGAGTGTGCGGCGCCCACCGCTCCTGCCCAGAGGGGTCCACCGATGAGAAGCACCGGGTTCCGCCGCACCTTCGCCGCGATCGGCGTCTGTTCACTCGCGCTCACCGCCTCCGCCTGCGGGTCCGGCGACGACTCGGCGAGCGGCAAGACACGCATCACGGTCAACTGCGAACCGCCCAAGAGCGCCAAGGTCGACCGCAAGTTCTTCGACTCCGATGTCGCGTCCTTCGAGAAGAAGAACACGGACATCGACGTCGTCACCCACGACGCGTTCCCCTGCCAGGACCCGAAGACCTTCGACGCCAAACTCGCCGGCGGCCAGATGGAGGACGTGTTCTACACGTACTTCACGGACGCCAAGCACGTCGTCGACATCAACCAGGCCGCCGATCTCACGCCGTACATCAAGGAGTTGAAGAGCTACGACACGCTGCAGAAGCAGCTGCGCGACATCTACACCGTCGACGGGAAGATCTACGGCATCCCGCGCACCGGCTACTCGATGGGCCTGATCTACAACCGCAAGCTCTTCCAGCAGGCCGGCCTCGACCCCGACAAGGCGCCGACGACCTGGGCCGAGGTCCGGGCCGACGCGAAGAAGATAGCCGCGCTCGGCAACGGCACCGTCGGCTACGCCGACTACAGCGCCCAGAACCAAGGGGGTTGGCACTTCACCGCCGAGATGTACTCGCAGGGCGGTGACGTCGTCAGCGCCGACGGCAAGAAGGCCGACGTCGACACGCCGCAGGGCCACGCCGTGCTGCAGAACCTGCACGACATGCGCTGGACCGACAACTCGATGGGCAGCAAGCAGCTCCTCGTCATCAACGACGTGCAGCAGCTGATGGGTTCGGGCAAGCTCGGCATGTACCTCTCCGCGCCGGACAACATCCCGATCCTGGTCAAGGAGAAGGGCGGCAACTACGACGACCTCGCCCTCGGCCCGATGCCCGGCGGCCAGGGCACGCTCATCGGCGGCGACGGCTACATGTTCAACAAGCACGACACGCCCGCCCAGATCCGCGCCGGCCTCAAGTGGCTCGACAGCATGTTCCTCACCCCGGGCAGCGGCTTCCTCGGCGACTACGCCCGCGCCAAGCAGGCCAACGCACCTGTCGGACTGCCCGAACCGCGCCTGTTCACCGGCGCCGCCGACGCCAAGGACCAGCAGGTCAAGAAGGCCAACTCCAATGTCCCGGTGCAGAATTACCAGGCCTTCCTGGACGGCAACCAGTCCCTCCAGATGAAGATCGAGCCGCCGGACGCCCAGCAGATCTACTCCGTCCTCGACGGAGCCGTCTCCGCCGTCCTCACCAAGAAGGACGCGAACATCGACCAGCTCCTCAAGGACGCCTCCGGAAAGATCGACGGCATCCTGGCCCGGGGCTGACCCGATGACCCGGACGGCCACCCGGAGTCCCGCCCTGACGACGGCGGTTCGACAGGTCCAGGCGCCGCCCCCGGCCGGGGGCCGGAGGCGGCGCCGCCTCCTGGACCAGGCCCGCGCCTACGCGTTCCTCGTCGGCGGGCTCATCTGCTTCGCCCTGTTCTCCTGGTACCCGGCGATCCGCGCGGTCGTGATCGCCTTCCAGAAGTACACGCCCGGCTCCTCGCCCGAGTGGGTCGGCACCGCCAACTTCACCCGCGTCTGGCATGACCCCGAGTTCACCGCCGCCTGGCGCAACACCCTCGTCTTCACCCTGCTGGCCCTCCTCATCGGCTTCGCGATCCCGTTCGTACTCGCCCTGGTCCTCAACGAGTTGAGGCACTGGAAGGCCTTCTTCAGGATCGTCGTCTACCTCCCCGTGATGATCCCGCCGGTGGTCACCGCCCTGCTGTGGAAATGGTTCTACGACCCCGGAGCGGGCCTCGCCAACGAGACGCTGCGCTTCCTGCACCTGCCCACCTCGAACTGGTCCAACGGCACCGACACCGCCCTCATCTCCCTGGTGATCGTGGCCACTTGGGCCAACATGGGCGGCACCGTCCTGATCTACCTGGCCGCGCTCCAGTCCATCCCCGGCGACCTGTACGAGGCCGCCGAACTCGACGGCGCGAGCCTGCTGCAACGCGTGCGGTATGTGACGATCCCTCAGACCCGCTTCGTGATCCTCATGCTGATGCTCCTTCAGATCATCGCCACGATGCAGGTCTTCACCGAACCGTTCGTCATCACCGGCGGCGGCCCGGAGAACGCCACCGTCACCGTGCTCTACCTGATCTACAAATACGCCTTCCTCTACAACGACTTCGGCGGCGCCTGCGCGCTCAGCGTGATGCTCCTCGTGCTGCTCGGTGTCTTCTCCGCCGCCTATCTGCGGCTGACCCGCTCCGGAGAGGACGACCTGTGACCACCCGCACGCTGCTCTCCCCGGCGACCCTCGCCCGGCCGCGCGGAAAAGCCGTCTACTGGACGGTGTTCACCGGCGTCGTCGTCCTCTTCGCGCTCGCCTTCCTCTTCCCCGTCTACTGGATGGTCACCGGCGCCGTGAAGTCGCCGGACGAGATCGCGCAGACCCCGCCCACGATCGTCCCCAAGCACTGGCACCTCAGCGGCTACACCGACGCCTGGGACCTGATGCAGCTCCCGGAACACCTGTGGAACACCGTCGTCCAGGCCGCCGGCGCCTGGGCGTTCCAACTCGTCCTGTGCACGGCCGCCGCCTACGCCCTGTCCAAACTGAAGCCCGCCTTCGGCAAGTTGATCCTCGGCGGCATCCTGGCGACGCTGATGGTCCCGGCGCAGGCCCTGGTCGTACCGAAGTACCTGACCGTCGCCGACCTCCCGCTGATCCACACCAGCCTGCTGAACGACCCCCTCGGCATCTGGCTGCCGGCCGTCGCCAACGCCTTCAACCTGTACCTCCTCAAACGGTTCTTCGACCAACTCCCGCGCGACGTCCTGGAAGCCGCCGAGATCGACGGCGCCGGAAAACTCCGCACCCTGTGGTCCATCGTGCTGCCCATGTCCCGCCCGGTCCTCGGCGTCGTCTCGATCTTCGCGCTCGTCGCCGTCTGGCAGGACTTCCTGTGGCCGCTGATGGTCTTCTCCGACACCGACAAACAGCCGATCAGCGTGGCACTCGTCCAGCTGTCCCAGAACATCCAACTGACCGTGCTCATCGCCGCGATGGTGATCGCGAGCATCCCCATGGTCGCGATGTTCCTGGTCTTCCAACGGCACATCATCGCCGGGATCAGCGCGGGCAGCACGAAGGGCTGACACCGCCCCCTTCGACGCCCCCGACAGAAAGGCCAGCACCGTGGGACAGCCTCCCCATGCCCAGAGCCACGACGACTGGTGGCGCTCGGCCGTCATCTACCAGGTGTACGTGCGCAGCTTCGCGGACGGCGACGGCGACGGCACGGGCGACCTCGCGGGAGTCCGCTCCAGGCTGCCGTATCTCGCCGAACTCGGCGTGGACGCCCTGTGGTTCAACCCCTGGTACCTGTCACCGATGAAGGACGGCGGCTACGACGTCGCCGACTACCGCGCCATCGACCCGGCCTTCGGCTCGCTCGCCGAGGCGGAGAAACTCATCAGCGAGGCACGGGAGCTGGGCATCCGCACGATCGTCGACATCGTGCCCAACCACGTCTCCGACCAGCATCCGTGGTTCCGTGCCGCCCTCGCTGGCGGCCCCGAGCGCGAGCTGTTCCACTTCCGCCCCGGACGCGGCGCACACGGCGAACTCCCGCCCAACGACTGGCCGTCCCAGTTCGCCGGCTCCACCGAACCCGTCTGGACCCGCCTCCCGGACGGCGACTGGTACCTCCACCTGTTCACCCCCGAACAGCCCGACCTCAACTGGGCCCACCCGGCGGTGCGTCAGGAGCACGAGGACATCCTGCGCTTCTGGTTCGAGCGCGGGGTCGAAGGGGTCCGCATCGACTCGGCGGCGCTGCTCGCCAAGGACCCCGCACTGCCCGACTTCGTCGAGGGCCGCGACCCGAACCCCTTCGTCGACCGTGACGAACTCCACGACATCTACCGCTCTTGGCGGGCCGTCGCCGACGAGTACGGCGCCGTCTTCGTCGGCGAGGTCTGGCTCCCCGACACCGAACGCTTCGCCCGCTATCTGCGCCCCGACGAACTGCACACCGCCTTCAACTTCGCCTTCCTGTCCTGCCCCTGGGACCCGGACCGGCTGCGCACCTCGATCGACGAGACCCTCGCCGAGCACGCGCCGATCGGAGCGCCCGCCACCTGGGTCCTGTGCAACCACGACGTGACCCGCACGGTCACCCGCTACGGCCGCGCCGACACCGGCTTCGACTTCGCCGCCAAGGCCTTCGGCACCCCGACCGACCTCGCCCTGGGCACCCGGCGCGCGCGGGCGGCGGCGCTGCTGTCGCTGGCCCTGCCCGGAGTGGTCTACCTCTACCAGGGGGAGGAGCTGGGACTGCCCGAGGTCGAGCTGCCGGTCGACCGCATACAGGATCCGATGTACTTGCGCTCCGGCGGCACCGACCCCGGCCGTGACGGCTGCCGGGTGCCGCTGCCCTGGGTCGAGGACGCGCCGTACGCGGGCTTCGGTTCGCGCGGTGAGCCGTGGCTGCCGCAGCCGACCGGCTGGACATCGTATGCGGTCGACCGTCAGCAGCGGACCGTCGACTCCATGCTCAACCTCTACCGCGACGCGATCCGCCTGCGGCCGGTCTTCGGCGACGGCCCCCTCACCTGGCTGCCCGCCCCCGAAGGCGTCCTCGCCTTCGCCCGTGCGGAGGGCGTGATCTGTGTGGTCAACCTGTCGGACACGGCGGTCGACCTCCCCGCGCACGACCGGCTCCTGCTGACCAGTAACCCCCTGGACGACCAAGGCAGGCTGCCACGGGACACGGCCGCCTGGCTGCATACCGCGTAATGCCGGTGGTCGACCGATGACCGAAGATCGTCGACAGTCGACCGCCACCCCGCATCCGCTATCCCCTTACCCCCACCCCGAAGGGATCGGCACATGCACGGCACCACACTCGTAACTGTCAGGCGCATGTCAATGATCGGTGCGGCGGTCGCCCTCACCGCCGGCACGTTTGTCGCCCTGGCCCCGGCCGCCGCCCACGCGGCCTCGGGAGCCACCCTCCCCTTCACGTCCGTCGAGGCCGAGTCCGCCACCACGACCGGTACCAGGGTCGGCCCCGACTACACCCAGGGGACCCTCGCCTCCGAGGCCTCCGGACGGCAGGCCGTACGGCTCACCTCGGGCCAGCGTGTCGAGTTCACCGTGCCGCGCGCGGCCAACGCCGTGAACGTGTCGTACAGCGTCCCGGACGGTCAGAGCGGCAGCCTCGACGTGTACGTCAACGGCGTCAAGATCAGCAGGACGCTCGCCGTGACGTCCAAGTACTCGTACGTCGACACCAGTTGGATCGCGGGTGTCAAGGCGCACCACTTCTTCGACAACGCGCGGCTCCTGCTCGGCCAGAACGTGCAGCAGGGCGACAAGGTCGCCTTCGTGTCCACGGGCACCCAGGTCACCGTCGACGTGGCCGACTTCGAGCAGGTCGCCGGGGCCGCCACCCAGCCCGCCGGTTCGGTGTCCGTGGTCTCCAGGGGCGCCGACCCCAGCGGCGCGGGCGACTCCACCCAGGCCTTCCGTGACGCCATCTCCGCCGCACAGGGGGGAGTGGTGTGGATCCCGCCGGGCGACTACCGGCTCACCTCCTCCCTCAGCGGCGTGCAGAACGTGACGCTCCAGGGCGCCGGTCAGTGGTACTCGGTCGTGCACAGCTCGCGCTTCATCGACCAGTCCAGCTCCTCCGGCGGCGTCCACATCAAGGACTTCGCGGTCATCGGCGAGGTCACCGAACGCGTCGACTCCAACCCGGACAACTTCGTCAACGGGACGCTCGGGTCGGGGAGTTCGGTCTCCGGGATGTGGATCCAGCACCTCAAGTGCGGCTTCTGGCTGACGGGCAACAACGACAACCTCGTCGTCGAGAACAACCGGATCCTCGACACCACCGCCGACGGCCTCAACCTCAACGGCAACGCCCACGGCGTGATCGTCCGCAACAACTTCCTCCGCGACCAGGGCGACGACTCCCTCGCCATGTGGTCGCTCAACTCCCCGGACACCAACAGCAGTTTCGAGAACAACACCATCTCGCAGCCGAACCTCGCCAACGGCATCGCGATCTACGGCGGCACCGACATCACGGTCAGGAACAACCTGATCTCCGACACCAACGCCCTCGGCAGCGGCATCGCGATCTCCAACCAGAAGTTCCTCGACCCCTTCTCCCCGCTGGCCGGCACCATCACGGTCGACGGCAACACCCTCGTCCGCACCGGGGCGATCAACCCCAACTGGGGACACCCGATGGGCGCGCTGCGCGTCGACTCCTACGACAGCGCGGTCAACGCGACCGTGAACATCACCAACACGACGATCACCAACAGCCCGTACAGCGCCTTCGAGTTCGTGTCCGGCGGCGGCCACGGCTACTCGACCGGCAATGTCACCGTGAGCGGTGCGAGCGTGCAGAACACCGGGACGGTCGTCGTCCAGGCGGAGGCGCAGGGCGCGGCCAGGTTCAGCAACGTACAGGCCACCGGCGTCGGCGCGGCCGGCATCTACAACTGCCCCTATCCGTCCGGCTCCGGCACCTTCACCCTCACCGACGGCGGCGGCAACTCCGGCTGGAGCAGCACCTGGTCGGACTGCTCGACGTGGCCGCAGCCCGGGCAGGGCACCCCGCCCCCGGACCAGAACACCAACCTCGCCAAGGGCCGCCCGGCCACCGCGACCGGCTCGCAGGACGTCTACACACCGGGCAAGGCGGTCGACGGCGACGCGAACACCTACTGGGAATCCGCCAACAACGCGTTCCCGCAGACCTGGACGGTCGACCTCGGCGCCAACCAAGCCGTCCGCAGGGTGGTGTTGAAGCTGCCGCCGTCGTCCGCGTGGGGCGCCCGCACCGAGACGCTGTCCGTGCTGGGCAGCACGAACGGCTCTACCTACTCGACCGTCGTCGGCTCCGCCGGTTACCGCTTCGACCCGGCGACCGGGAACACGGTCACCGTGGCGCTGCCGAGCGGCACGAACCTGCGCTGTCTGCGGATCGCCGTCACCGCCAACTCCGGTTGGCCGGCAGCGCAGTTCAGTGAAGTGGAGGCGTATTCGACGACTTCGTGAGTCGGTCCTGGACCGGCAGAGTTCCGCGCTTCGCCGCCTGGATCTGCTCGTACACATGGGTCCGCAGTTCGGCGAAGCGCGGGGCGACCCGGGTGTGCAACTGGTCTCGCTCCACGGGCAGATCGACCTTCAACTGCTCCTGCACGACGGTCGGGGACGCGGACAGCACGACCACCCGTTCACCCAAGTAGACGGCCTCGTCGATGTCGTGCGTCACGAACAGGATCGTGATGCCGCGCTCCCGCCACAACCCCCGTACCAGGTCCTCCAGATCGGCCCGGGTCTGCGCGTCGACCGCCGCGAACGGCTCGTCCATCAGCAGGACTTCGGGCTCGTACGCCAGCGCCCGCGCGATCGCGACCCGCTGCTGCATACCGCCGGACAACTGCCACGGATACGCCCCCGCGGCCTCCGTCAGCCCCACCGACTCCAGCGCGTCCGCGACCAGCTCACGCCTGCGCGCCTTGCTCAAGTTCTTCTGTTTCAGGGGCAGTTCGACGTTCTCGCCGACCCGCATCCAGGGGAAGAGGCTGCGCCCGTACTCCTGGAACACGAACGCCATCCCGGGCGGCGGACCGTCCACCTTCCGTCCGCCCAGGAGGACTTCGCCCGCAGTCGGGGTGAGCAGGCCGCCCATGCACTTCAGCAGGGTGGTCTTGCCGCAGCCCGACGGGCCGACGAGACACACGAGTTCGCCCGCGTCGACGGTGAAGGTGAGGTCCCGTACCGCCTCCACATGTCGGCCGGAACCCTCGTAGACCTTGTGCAGGCCGGATACGTCGAGTTGCGCGTGCATGGACCGCCCTTTCGCGATGTTCAGGAGGACCGGCGGGCGGCCGCGCGCAGGCCGTGGTACCAGCCGAGCACCCGCCGCTCGACCATCTGGAAGACGACGGAGAGCAGGAATCCCAGCATGCCGAGGACGAGGATGCCGGTCCACATGTCGGGGATGGCGAAGCTGCGTTGGAACTGGACGATGGTGAAGCCCAGACCGTCGGTGGCCGCGAACATCTCACTGATGACCATGAGGATGATCCCGATGGACAGCGCCTGGCGCAGCCCCGCGAAGATCTGCGGGCTGGCCGAGCGCAGCACCAGACTGCGGAGGCGGGCGGTGCCCGTGATGCCGTAGGAGAGGGCTGTCTCCTTCATGACCGGGTCGACCGCGCGGACGCCCTCGACGGTGTTGAGGAGGACGGGCCAGACGCAGCCGCTCGCGATGACCGCGATCTTCATCGTGTCGCCGATGCCCGCGAACAGCATGATGACGGGGACCAACACCGGTGGCGGTACAGCCCGTAGGAACTCCAGGACCGGTTCGCACACCGCGCGGACCCGACGGTAGGAGCCGATCACCGTGCCGAGCGCGACGCCGACGACGGCCGCCGTGGCGTAACCCGCCGCGAGCCGCAGCACGCTGGACAGGACGTCGGTTCTGAGGCGGTCGCCGGTCCACACGTCGGGGAAGGTCTTCAGGATCGTGCGCAGCGGCGGCCAGTACACGTTGGTGCTGCCGTCCGATGCCAGCCACCAGACAGTGACCAGGACGGCCGGCAGTGCGAGGGCGAACAGCAGCCGGGTCAGTGCGCGCCTCATACCGCCACCTCCCCGCGCACCGACTGGTGCCAGGCCAGCGCCCGCCGTTCCACCGTACGCGCGCCGACGTTGATGAGGAGCCCCAGCAGACCGGTCACCACGATCAGCGCGTACATCTCGGGCACGGCCTGCGAGGACTGGGCGACCGCGATGGTCGCGCCCAACCCCGGTGCCCCGATGACCAGTTCGGCCGTGATGGTGAGGATCAGCGCGACGGCCGCGGCCAGCCGTACGCCCGTCATCACGTACGGCAGCGCGCTCGGCCACAGCACGTGCCGCACCCTGGCCCAGGTGCCGAGACCGTAGGACCGTGCCGTCTCCTCGGCGACCGGGTCGACGTCCTGGACGCCGTAGAGGACCTGGATGAGGATCTGCCAGAAGGAGGCGTAGACGACGAGCAACAGCACCGACCTGAGTTCGGTGCCGTACAACAGCACTGCGAGGGGGATGAGGGCGACCGACGGGATCGGGCGGAGGAACTCGACGGTCGAGGCCGTCGCCTCGCGGAGGTGGGGGACGACGGAGAGCAGGACGCCGACGACGATGCCCGCGCCGACGGCGATCGCGAGGCCGAGGGCCCAGCCGGTGAGGGTGTCGCCGAGCGCCGACCAGAACGTGCCGTCGCTGAGTTCGTCCCAGAACGCCGACGCGATTCTGCTGGTCGGCGGGAAGTAGGCCTCCTTGACGATGCCGACGCGCGGCACGACCTCGCCGAGGGCGAGGAAGGCCGCGAGTCCGGCCGCACCGAGTGCGGTGTTCAGTCCTTTCACGGGAGCAGCGTGTTCAGGTCGGGGGTCTTCTTGAAGAGGCCGTCGGTCTCGCTCAGCTTTTCCAGCGCCTCGATCGAGGAACGGTTCGGATCTGCGGGCCACTTGGGCAGGATCACCTTGGCCAGCACGCTCGCCGGGACCTTGGTGTAGGTGGCGACGATCTGGCGGACCTCGTCCGGATGGGCGTCCGCGTAGGCCAGCGACTCGGCGGTGGCCTCCTGGAACCTCTTGACCACGTCCGGGCTCTTCGTCGCGTACGCCGAGGACGTGAAGTACATGGCGACGGTGAGGTTCGGCGCGACGTCGACCAGCGGCCAGGCGATCTGCTGGGCGCCCTGGTTCAGCATGGTGGTGAGCGCGGGTTCGACGGCCATCGCCGCGTCGATCTGACCCTTGTCGAGCGCGGCCGGCATCTGGTCGAAGGCCAGCTCGACGAACTTGACCTTGTCCGGGTCGCCGCCGGCCTTGCGGACGGATTCGCGTACGGCCGTCTCGTTGATGTTCTTCAGCGTGTTGACCGCGACCTTCTTGCCCTCCAACTCCTTCGCCGACTTCAGCGTGCTGCCCTTCTTGACGACGAGGGCGCCAAAGTCCTTGCCGGACACGCCCGTTGAGGCGACACCGTTGGCGATGGCCTTCACCGGGACATCGTTGGACCGGGCGAGCATCAGCGAGGTCATGTTGGAGAAGCCGAACTGGAACTGGCCGCTGACCACCCCCGGCACGATGGCCGCGCCGCCCTGCGCGAGCGTCATCGACAGTTTCAGGCCGTGCTTGCTGAAGAAGCCCTCCTTCTGGCCGAGATAGAGCGGGGCGACATCGACGATGGGGATGACCCCCACCTTGACCGTGGTGGTGCCGGTGGACGAGCTGTTCTGATCCGACGCTCCGTTGCCGGACGAACCGCAGGCCGACGCGGCGACCAGCACTGTTCCGGCCGCGAGGCCGACGAGCAGACGACGCATGGCAACTCCTGTGCAGACGACGGTGTTCCGACAGGCTGTGCGCACACCGCACAGTGGTGCTCAATTGGTGTTGAGCGGGAACGTATGGCCCCTGCACGGCCAGGTCAAGGCTGATGCTCACAATATTGTTGACAGTTATCGAAGTGCGCTCTTGGCGTGTCCGGGGATCACATCGTGGTGTGTCCGGCGACTGCGGTTCGGCGTGCCCGGCGATCACAGATCCAGCACGAGCCGCTTTCCCAGGCAGCGCGAGACGCAGATGAGCATCGTCTCGCCGGCCGCCCGCTCCTCCTCGCTCAGTACCGAGTCGCGGTGGTCCGGGGTGCCGTCGACGACCTCGGTCTCGCAGGTCCCGCAGGTGCCCTCGGTGCAGGAGAACAGGACCTCGACACCGGCGGCGCGTACGGTGTCGAGCACGGACACGCCCACCGGGACGGTGACCGTCCTGCCGCTCCGCTCCAGGACGACCTCGAACTCGCTGTCGGCGCCCGCCACTTGGGCCTTCGGCTGGAACCGCTCCACGCGTAGGATCCCGCCGGGACACCGCGCCTCGACCGCGTCGAGCAGCGGCCCGGGACCGCAGCAGTAGACCAGAGTCCCTTCGGGTACGTCGTCCAGCACCGACGGCAGGTCGAGCAGCCCGACCTCGTCCTGCGGAGCGACGGTGACGCGGTCGCCGTAGCGGCTCAACTCCGCGGTGAACGCCAGGGAGTTGCGGGTGCGGCCGCCGTAGAGGAGGCTCCACTGCGCCCCCGCCGCCTCCGCCGCGGCCAGCATCGGCAGGAGCGGGGTGATGCCGATGCCGCCCGCGACGAAGCGGTAGTGGGAGGCGGGCTCCAGCCGGAAGTGGTTGCGCGGCCCGCGCACCCCGACCTTGTCGCCCAGCCCCAACTGCCCGTGCACGTACGCCGATCCGCCCCGCCCGTCCGGCTCCCGCAGTACCGCTATCCGCCATGCCGTGCGGTCGGCCGGGTCGCCGCACAGCGAGTACTGGCGCTCCAGGTCCGGGCCGAGCACGACGTCGATGTGGGCGCCCGGTTCCCAGGAGGGGAGTTGCTCGCCGAGCGGATGGCGCAGGGTGAGGGCGAGGACGCCGTCGGCTGCGAACTCCCTTGCCGCTACGACGAGTTCGGCCTCGTAGGTGCTCATGTGCCCGCTCCCTGCGGATCGTCGACCGAGTGGCCGCGGGGGTGGGCGAGCATCCACTCCCACATCTCGATCGGGTCCTGCGACGTGTGCTCGCGGCCGCAGTGACAGGTGCCGTGCAGGACGTCCGTCCCCGGCAGCCAGTCGATGCGGTAGACCTCGCCGGTCGGAGCGGTCACTGGACCTTCTCCACGGGCTTGGCGCCCTCCTCGACCAGCCGGGCGAGGATACGACGGGCGGCGAGACCACCGGTGTCGATGTTGATGCTCAGCTCCTGATAGCCCGCGCGCTCCGAACCCAGCGTCTTCTGAAGGAGGTTGAGCGCGTCCACGTCCTGCATCACGACCGTGTGGTTGTTGCTCCGCAGGAACTCGGTGACCTCGGCGTCGTCCGTGGCCCAGTCGCGGGAGACCGCCCAGAAGTCGTACACCTTGCCGTCCGAGGAGGGTGTGATGGCGTAGGTGATCTCGGTGTGGAAGCCGTTCGGGTCGCTGCCGTCCTCCTCGGGGAGCACGCCGACCGGGGCGATCCGGCTGTGCAGGAGGTAGAGGCAGGGCGCGTGGTACTCGATGTCCTGCCAGCGGGTGATCCGCCCCTGTATCCCGGTGGACTTGGCGTAGAACGGCGGGCACTCGGCGTCTCCCATGTGCCGGCTCACCCGTACGACGCCGGCGCCCTCGTCGACCTCCGTGGTGATCGGCGTCTCGGCGACCTCCGGGGAGCCGATGTAACCGCCGTGCAGATAGGTCTCGTGGGAGAGGTCGAGGAGGTTGTCGACGAGGAGGCCGTAGTCGGCGTCGATCGGTTCCATGCCGCTGACGGTGACCCAGTCGGGGGAGGCGAGATGCGGGGCGCGGGGGATGACCTGCGGGTCCGCGAGCGCCGGGTCGCCGATCCACACCCAGACCAGCGCGTCCTGCTCGACCACCGGGTACGAGGCGACGCGGGCGCTGCGGGGAATGCGTTTCTGGCCGGGCACGTACACGCAGGTGCCGGTCGTGTCGTAGGTGAAGCCGTGGTAGCCGCAGACGACCCGGTCGCCGTCGAGCCGGCTCCCGGAGAGCGGGAACCGCCGGTGCACACACCGGTCGTGCAGCGCCACGGCGGTGCCGTCGTCCTCGGTGCGGTAGAAGACGAGGGGCTCGCCGAGGACCGTCCGGCCGAGCAGGTCGCGGCCGACCTCGTGGCTGTAGGCGGCGACGTACCACTGGTTCCTGGCGAAGGCGGTCATGTGCGGCATCGTTGCGGCTCCCGTCGGTGGGTGATGGCGACATCGTCCGGAAGGGGGGCGCGGGGCCGCAATAGCGCTTCCGCGTCACGGAAGGGGGTGGGGGAAGTGGCGGTAGGTTCTGTCACCGGCACCATGGCGAACAACATCACTTCGGACAGGGGAAGGTCGTTCTTGCCATGACGTCTTGGACCGCTCTCACAGGTGCCGCCGCTTTCGCCACGCTCTCCGCCCGCTCCTGGGTGCGAGCGGTCAGGTATTGGCGCGACCCCACGGTGCGCACGTCGCCGGGGCCTCTCTGGCGGCATCTTGGGGAGAAAGGGCAGCGGAGGCTCGAAAGCGGTTCCGTGCTCAACTCCGTGTGCTTGAGCGGCTTGACGCTCCTTTTCCTCGGCGGCGCCTGGCTGCCGGCGGCGGGGAGCCCGGGTGCAAGGAGCCCGGTCGCATTGGGGATTGCGTCCGCGGGGCTGATCGTCTTTCTCCTCGGGCTCGTGGCTCAGCTCTCTCTCGTGTTCATCGGCCGGCCCTTGTTCGTGGTCCCGAAGCACGCCAGGGAGACCCGCGAGGATCGGCCTCATCGCGGTCCCGGGTAAACCAGTTGGGCACCGACGGCTGTATCAGGGTGTCACTGCTGTGATCCTGTGGAGGGACCCTGAAATGGTTGTCGAACCTGTGGTGGTGGTCGTGGTGCCGGTGTGCGCACGGCTGGTGTACGCGCTGGCGGTGCTGTGGACGCAGCCGGTGCGGGAGCGTGCGTGGGCGCAGGCGCTGGCCACGGTCGTGCGGGCGGCCGGGCCCGGGGGCACGGTCGAGGTCACGCGTGCCGACGGGGACACGCTGAACGCGCGTTCGGCGACCGTCGTAGAGCCGGCCGGGGTGGGGCGACCGTGAGCGCGGGACAGGAACTGGCCGTGGGGCAAAGGGACTTCGAGGACTTCTTCGCGGGCGCGTACGGACGGGTGCTGGCGCAGGTGATCATGCTCTGCGGCAGTCGCGAGGACGCCGAGGACGTCACCCAGGAGGCGTTCCTGGAGGCGTATCGGGCGTGGGACCGTATCGCCGGGTACGAGCTGCCCGAGGCGTGGGTGTACCGGGTCGCGGTCCAGCGGCTGTGGAAGACGCGCCGCAGGCGCAGAACGGGCCAGGACCGGCTGCCGGACGTGCCGGTGCCGGTCCGGGCCGGCCCCGAACAGAGCGCGGAGGCCCGCGAGGTGCTGCGGCTGCTGGCGGCTCTGCCGTCGCGGCAGCGCGTCACCATGGTGCTGTTCTGTCTGCACGGCTGGTCCCAGAAGGAGATCGCCGAGACGCTGCGGATGACGCGCGGCGGTGTCGCCGCGAACGTGTCCAAGGCGCGCCGGACGCTCAAGGAGGCGCTGGACATGGCCGCGGACGACACGAGCAGGCACGACCCGTTCATGTCCGGCCCGCAGTCGGCCCGTCCGGGTCGAGTGGACGTGAGCCGGATCGGCCTCGGCCGGGACCCCGTCGTCGTCGCCCTGCGGGACGCGCAGGCATGGCTCCGGGCGGCCGTCGAGGAGGACACTGACGGGCTCGCCCGGGCGCGGGCGGAGCTGGCCCGCAGACGGGGGGACGTCAAGTGAGCACGGTGGTGGGGTGGTTACGCGGGCTGTTCGCCGTGGGGATGCTCGCCGGGTTCTACGTCGTGTCGTTCGCTCTCCTCGCGGCCGACGCGGCACTCGTCGTCCTCATGCTGCGGGGGATGGTCGAACGCCCTTCACAGGCGGGCAACTGGTCGCTCGCCGTGGGCGGCAGCATCCCGGCGGCCGCCGCCCTGCTGTACGGGATGGCCACGGTGAGCCGCACGGAGGAGTCCCCGCCCGACTCGGTCGTCCTGCGCCGCGCCGACGCGCCCGGTCTGTGGCGGCTGGTCGAGGATCTGGCCGGGCAGTTGGGCACCCGGCCGCCCGGCCGGATCCTTCTGACGGCGGAGGCCAACGCGTCGGTGTCGGAGGACGCGCGGCTGCTCGGCTTCGCGGTCGGGGAGCGGACCATGAACCTGGGCGTGCCGCTGCTCCTCTGGCTGAAGCCCGTGGAGCTGCGGGCCGTGCTCTGCCATGAACTCGGCCACTACGCGGGCCGGCACACCCGGTTCGGCGCGATCACCTACCGGGGGGCCGCGTCGCTGCGTTCCACCCTGTTCCGGCTGCGGATGACCGCGCGGTCGGACGAGGCCCGGGTCGGGTACACGTGGCTGTTCCAGGCGGCGATCGGCGTCTACGCCTGGGTGTATCTGCGCCTGTCGCTGGCGGTGCGCCGACGCCAGGAGCTGGAGGCGGACGCGGAGGCGGTCGCCATGGTCGGTCCCGAGGTGACCGCCCAGGCGCTGCGCGCCGTCCACGCGCTCGGCATCACCTGGGCCGGGTTCGAGAGCCGGTATCTGCGGCCCGTGCAGCGGCTCGGGTTCGTGCCCGAGGACGTGTTCGAGGCGTTCGCCGCGATGACGGGTGACCCGCTGGTCCGCAGGCGGATGGCCGAACTGCGCGCGCACCCCGTCGAGGCGGGCCGTTCCCCGCTGGACTCCCATCCACCGCTGGCCCGACGACTGGCCCTGATCGAGGCCCGGCCCGCCACGCCTCCCAGGACCGTCGAGGACGAGATCCCGCTGATCGGCGACCCGTCACCGGTGCCCCGGGTGCAGCGCAGGATGCTCGGCGAAGCCGGACGCTCGGCGACGGCACTGCCCCGGACGGAGTGGGCCGACCTGGCCGCCGAGGCGTTCGCCATCGAACTCGCGAGCCTCCTGCTGGACGCCGCGAGCGACACCGGTACGACCGCGCGCCCCACCCTCGCCACCGTCCTCGGCCTGTTGGATCGCGGCGAGCAGACAGCGCTCGTACGCCGTCTCACCGACGCACCCGAGCCCGAGGAGCAGCTCGCCGAGGCCCTGTACGCGCTGACCGGGCAGGCGCTGGCCGGCGCGGGCCGTGCGCGCTGGGCGCTCAGTTGGACCCGGGGCTACGTCCTGGACTGTCCGCTGGACCCGCGCGGGCGCCTGGACGATCTCGTCGCGGCCGCCGCACGCGACAAGGCGGCGGTGCCGGCCCTGCGCGCCGAACTCGCGCGCCTCGGCCTCGACATCGAGGCGCCGGTCGTCCTCGCCCTGCGTACGGTGGCCGCTCCGGCCGGCCGGACAACGGCCGGGCGGAGCGGCAGGAGCGCGCCGGACCTGGTCGTCGAGGAACTCGCGCGGCAACGCAAGGTCGCCAAGGTGACCATGGGTGCCGTGGCCGTGGCGGGGATGGTGTGGGTGGCCGCCCTGCTCGGCTCCGACTCCTCCCAGCCCTACGGGCGGACCGGGCTGCCGAGGGCGGCCGTCTCGCGGTACTCGCCGTGGCCTCTCCCCACCGCTTTCCTGCCGACACCGCACTTCACCGTGTCGTTCCCCGAGCCGGTCATCCCCCGCCCGTTGCCCTCCCTCGACTTCCGCATCCATTTCGTCGAACGCGGTGACACGCTGTCCGCCCTCGCCTGCGAGTACGGCACGACCGTCGAGGACTTGCAGGAACGCAACGACATGGGAAAGCGAACCGGCCTCGCGGTGGGGCAGATGCTGTTGGTACCGGCGAAAGGGGAGGGCTCCGGGATCGTGGCAGCGGACTGTCGTTGACCGAGGCACTGTCGTCGACCGACGGACTGGCGTCGACCGCGGCGGGTCACCGTCGGCGTCGCTTCGGCCGCGGTTCGTCGACGGGCTTCCACCAGGCGAACCGGTCCTCCCGCCGCCACGAACGATCCGGATCGTGCGTCGCGAAGGAACCGGCGTGCACCCCCTGGTCACGCAGATCGCCCGAGTCGGCCCCCGTGCGCGGGCCCGCACCGGAGGCCCACTCGAAGGGGTCGGCAGCCGCTGGCGGTTCGGCGTCGGCGACGGGCGCACCACGCGCCGCCGCCGCGCGGCGACGGTCGTACGTCTTCCGTCGCACCGGGTCGGACAGCGTCTCGTAGGCCTGGTGCAGCTGTTGGAAGGCCTTCGTGTCGCCGCCGCGGTCAGGGTGGTGGCTCAGCGCGCTGCGGCGGAAAGCGCGCACGATCTCCGCCCTGGTGGCGTCGGCCGGGACACCGAGCAGGGCGTAGAGCTCCGGTTCGTCGGCCGCGGTCACCGTGCCGCGACCTCGGCCTGCCGGCAGACCAGCCGCCACGAGGCGCGGTGCGCGGGACCGGACAGACCCGAGCCGTGTCCGGACACGAAGGTCACCCACCGGCGTCCGGCCAGGTAGCACCAGATGTCCAACTCGTCGTCGTCCCCCGAGTAGAAGAAGTCGCCCCGGTCGAACTCGTCGCCGTTGACGAACGGCCACTGCAAACGCGCCTGAGCCTCCGCGGGCAGATTGCCGAGAACTCCGCGCAGACGCGCGGGCAGCGGCAGTTCCTCGCCGTACGCCTGCGCGGTGTCGCCGCCCGGCAACGCGGGACGACCGGGGCGCAGCCGGGTCGGCTTCCGCACGACCACCGCGTGCCGCAACGACGACGGCACGAACGGCACGACGGTGAGCAACTGGGCCGGCCCGCCTTGGTTGTTGAGGGTCGGCGTGGCCACGGCGAGACCCCGCTCGCCGAACACCACCGCGTACGGCCGCTCTTCGTCCGCGCGGTGGCAGTACGCCCACCACTCGACGATCGGACCGACCCTGGTGACCATCCGGTCTCGGACCGCCTCGCTCAACTGCCGCCACCAGTAGTCGCGTCCGGGCCGGTCGACGAACCCGAGCGTCGCGGCGTCGTGCACGGGAGCGTCCCGCCCCGCCGCGCGTCCCGGCACCGGAAGCGGCCCGGGCCGACGATCCAAGGGGCCGCCCTTCGGCCGAGGCACGGGTTGCGACGCCATACGAGACCTCCCAGGGCGCGAACACGCCGACACCGGGCGTCCATTGTGGCCGTGCCGCCGCCACCGGGGAAGAGCGCGCGGGAGCTTCGGCTACGGCCGCGAAGTCGGCGCCGGTTCCTTCGCGGCCGGTGCCCATGTGGCCGTACGGCGACGGGAGTTGACCTGGTTGATCACGACCGTGGCCGCGAGCGCACCCACCGGCGGTGCGAGCAGACAGACCGGCAGGAGGGCCGGACTCCCGGAGAACACCGCCGGGCCGAACTCCCGTGCGGGGTTGGCGATTCCGCCGGACAGGGTGCCGAACGCGATGATCTGCGCGGCGATCATCGTGCCGACCGCCCAGGGGGTGAACGGGCCGAGCCTGCGGCTGGAGAGACCGATTCCGGCGACGGCGACGATGACGAACATCGTGGCCGTCCCGACCACGGCGACGGCGGCCCAACTCCATCCGGGAGCAGGGCGGATGACGGCGAAGTCCACGGCCGGGGAGGCGAACACCGGCCCCCGGACGATACGTCCGGCCGCGATGCCTAGCAGCGATCCGATCAGTTGACCCGCGATGAACGGCGCGACGTCGCGGCCCGGCGGGCGGCCGTAGCGCCACATCGCGAGGGTGATCGCCGGGTTGATGTGGCCGCCGGTCACCTTGTCCCAGGGGGAGAGCATGACGGCGGTGACCGTGTAGCCGGAGAGCGGGGCCACCGCGAGCAGTCGGCCCTCCGGGGTGTTCCACCAGCCGCCGGACGCCGGGTCGAGGGTGCCCAGCAGCCAGCGGACCGTGGTGGCCACGACGAACAACATCAGTGCGGTCAGGGCGAGTTCGAGGAGGGCTGAGTGAAGCGTGCGGCGGTTGCCGTTCACAGCGGCTTCGTCCACGAGGCGTCGGAGCGGGTCAGGACGAACGCGGTGCCGGAGGCCGCCACCAGCAGCAGCGCGGCGAACAGCAGGGGCAGCGCCCGGCCGCCGTGCTCGACCGCGACGGCACCGGCCAGACCGCCCGCGAACATCGCCGCGGCCGAGAGCACCCGGCGGCCGACCTTGCTGCCCTCGCCGCCCGCGAGGCGGCTGTCCGCGGCGACCCCGGTGATGGTGAGCGTCAGCACGGTCGTCGTCAGGTCGGGCACGGCCAGGGCACGGGCGGTGGCGTTCTGCACGCCCATCGCGAGGCCGAGGAGCGCGATCAGGGTGTACTGGACGGCCGTGCCGACATGCGCGGTGTCCGTCACCTCGGCGACCACGTACGCGGCCAGGACCAGGGTCGTCTCCAGCAGCAGCGCCAGGTGCAGGACCCGGCCGCGGTGGGCGTCGGCCCCGTGCGCGAGCCGTCCGCCGAGCAGGGCGCCCGTGGCGAACGCGGCCAGCGCGGCGAGGGAGGCCACCAGGGAGAAGCCCGCCGAGCCGGCGATCGCGAAGCCGGAGAAGACGACGTTGCCGGTCATGTTGGCGACGAAGACATGGCCCAGGACGAGATAGCTGAAGGCGTCCACGAGCCCGGTCACCACCGTCAGCGCGAGCATGAGAGGAGGGAGCGGGCCGTGCCGGTCCTTCATGTCGGGGACGACCGTGGCCCACGCGTCGTGCAGTGCGGCAGGCATGGCATTGCTCCCATTCGCTCTCGCCGGAGTTCCGACTTCCCTACGAGCCTCGCGCCACGGGAGCGTTCCGTCCAACATATGGATGCGGACGCAGCGATCTGTCAGGACGATTGATCACGACGACCGGACGACTGGTCGCCCCGTCCGCCGACCGTGTGCCGTTCCACCACTTCCAGGAACGCGGCGGCGGCCGGCGCCAGCCGCTTGCTGTCGTGGACCACGCAGATGGTGTGCACGGCCGCCTCGTCCGCGACCCGGAGCGCGCGGGCGCCGTACGGCAGGGAGTCCTGGGGGCCGGTGCCCGGTGCGGAGCCGGTGAACACGGACGAGCGCGGGACGACCGTCACGCCGATGCCCCGTGCCGCCAGCCGGATCATGTCGTGGATCTGGCCGACCTGGAAGTGCCGGCCCGGTTCCACCCCGGCGCGGGCGAAGGCTGCCTCCACCTGGCGGCGCAGCCCGCTGCCCCGGGTGAACTGGATGAGCTGGTGGCTCTCCGGGAGATCGGCGAGGTCGACGGTGTCACGGTCGGCCAGGGCGTGATCGGCGGGCACGATCAGCACCAGCGGGTCGACGGCCAGCACCAAGTGGTCCAGCCCGTCCGGGACTTGACGCGGACCGAGGCCGACGACCGCGAGGTCGAGGTCCCCGGCCAGGACCGACGCGGCCATCTCCGCGCTGGGCGCGTTGGTCACATGGAAGTCGATGCCCGGGTAGCGGGCGTGGTAGTCGGCCATCACCTCGACCAGGTCGACCGAGGAGGCCCGCGTCTGGACCAGCCCGAGCCGCAGCCGCCCGCGCCGCAGCCCGGACAGGGCGTCGAGCGCCGCCCGGGCGTTGTCGACGTCGGCGAGGATGCGGCGGGCCAGCGGTTCGAGGAGTTCCCCGGCGGCCGTCAGCCGTACGGAACGGCTGGTGCGGCTGAAGAGCCGGGCGCCCACGTCCTTCTCCAGCCGGGCGATCTGCTGGCTCAGCGCGGACTGGGCGACATAGCAACCGGCCGCCGCCTGGGTGAAGTTACGGGTCTCGGCGACGGCGAGGAAGTACCTCAGGTGACGCAGGTCCACGACCTCATCCATCCCTTTGGGCGATCGGTTCGAGCAGAACCATGTGCTGGACCGATTCATCGTCGCAAACCTAGCGTCGAACCGCCATCGACCGACCTCAGGAGCCGGCCCGCCCTGCGCGCCGAGGTCAGAGCGTCCCGCGACCACGTCCTCAACACCCCTGCCCACTGACGGGAGTTCGGGGCGTTCCGGGGTCGGCCCCGGAACGCTCCGTCCGCGTACTCGTATCAGTTGGAGAACCAGGGGTTCCCGCCGCCCAGCGACCACACCGAGACCTTGGTGACGCCCAGGCCCTTCAGGACCGCGAGCTTGCGGTCCATGGCGACGCTGTCGACGTAGTCGTAGAGGACGCCGCCGGAGGTCCAGCGGAATGGCCCTGACCGTCCTGTGCCGCCTCCAGCTCGCCACCGCCCCGGACCCCGAAGTGGTCCTCGGCGGCAGCGTGTTGGCCGCCGGACACCGGGCCCTCCTCGACGACGTCGAACGCAGACTCACCGAAGCCGTACCGAGTGTCCGCCCGGTGGTCTGCACCCAACCCCCGTTGCTCGGCGCCGCGTTGGCGGCCCTGGACCTCCACCCGCGAACGGACCCCGGGGCGGAGGCCCGGTTGCGCGCCGAGTTCCGGTGATCCGCTACGACCGGGAGTCCGCCCCGAGTCGCATCGCGTACCCCGCGTGACGCAGTTCGTCGCCCCGGAACTCGCCGAAGGCCCAGAAGCCGAGGTCGTCGAGGTAGTCGATGCGGTCGCCGTCGATCCAGTAGCGGCCCTCGTAGGCGTGCGGACGGCCGCCCCGGGTCTCGTCGTAGCGGCCGTCGGCCGTCAACTCCTGGTACAGGAAGTCGTTCCTGTCGATCCAGACACCGACGCGCGGGCTGCCGGTCAGGTCCTCGGCGGCGGGGATGCCCGCCTCGGGGGCGGTGGACCGGTCGGGGGCGTCGGTGCCCGCCCAGAGGACCGGCTTGCCGTTCGCGATCAGGGCGCGGACCTCTTGGGGCCGGGTCAGCAGCATGGCCTGCGCGCCCGCCACGTCCGGGGCGAACTCGTCCGGCACGACGAGCAGGTCACCGGTGTTGCCGGGCGTCAACGTCCCCACGTACTCGGAGCGTTGGCCGCGCCCACCGACCAGGGCGACGGTGTCCACCACGGCCGGCACCACCGTCATGCCCGTGCAGTCGACGACGATGGCGTTGTCGTCCCCGGCCGCCGTGATGATGCCCGGGCCGACGCCCACCAGCAGGGCGCCGACGAGCAGGACGTCGGCGCCGCGCAGGGTTCCGATCAGGGGGTCCATCGTCAGGACCCGGGCGTTGGTGAACAGGACGGGACGGCCCGCGTCGTTCGCGGCGATCTCGTCGAAGGCCTTGTCGTTCCAGGTCACGGTGTCCGTGTGGGTGGTGCTCATCGCCTGCTCCTCGGGGTGGGCTGCTTCACGGCAAGCCTGGTCGCGTCCGCCAGACGCAACCAGGCCGCCGTTACCCCAGGAGTCCCGCACCCACCCTGAGCTCAGCCCGCCGCGGCCGTCAGCGCGCCGAGCGCGCTTGCCTGCGTACGCCAGTCGGTCTGGTTCGGGCTGGTCCCCGCCCAGCGTTCACCGAGCGCGTTGAGGGAGGACCGGTCCTGCGCCCACAGCGTGTCGGCCTGCTTCTGGACGTAGGCGCGGTAGGTGCTGGAGCCGGTCACCTTCGCCAGGTCGGCGAAGTTCCGCATGAAGATGCCCTTGAACTGCTTCCGGTTGTCGTCGCAGGACGCCGAACCGACGTCGCAGGACTCGGTGAGCACCCCGCCGGACGTCAGCGTCGGACTGCTGATCGCCGCGTCCGCGAGGGTCCGTGCGGTGGCCAGCAGCGAGCTGTCCCCGGTCGTCTTCCACAGTTCGGTGAAGGCGCCGATGGCCAGTCCCTGGTTGTAACTCCACACGGTGGAGCCGTTGTTGGCGCAGGACGAGGACAGCCCGTCATTGACAAGACCCGAGGAGTTGATCATCCCGCCGGCCCTGTACCAGGCGGCCGAGGTCTTCGCCCGCTGGAGCCACACGGTGTCGCCCGCGACGCGCTGGTGCAGCGCGGTGGTCAGCCACAGGTACTGCCCGTTCGTCACCGCGTTCTTGTAGGTCTTCTCCCGGTCCCACCACACGCCACCGCCGCAGGTGCCGGTGTCCCAGTACTGCTGGATGTAACTGGCGATGGTGACGGCCTCGTTGAGATAGCGCACGTCGTGCGTGTAGTCGTACGCGTCGATCCACGCGATCGCCCACCAGCCGGAGTCGTCGATCGACCGGCTGACGAAGTCGCCCTCGATCGCGTCCGAACTCCGCGTCCCGGCCGGGAAGACGCCCTTGTTCTTGTCGAAGGTCCGGGCGATGACCCAGTCGTAGTCGTGCGTGCCCGTCGTCCTCGCGAAGTCGATGACAGAGGTGAGAGTGGCCGCCGAGTTCCACCAACTGCTGGGCCACCAGCCGTTGTAGGGGTCGTACGACGTCATCAGCGCGTCCGCCGCCGCGCGCGCCCGGGTCGGCACGGGCCGGTACCACGCGGTGCAGCTGCCCTCGTTGTGGCTCGCCTCCCGGCCGCACGCGCGGACCGCGCCGCCGTAGAGGAGACCGCGCGGGTCGCGGGTGGCGTACATGGTGGTACGGGTGCCGGTCGACCCGGAGGGGGTGCTGGTACGGCCCAGGGAGGAGCCGTCCGGCCAGGTCGCGCCGCCGTCCCAGGAGCGGTCCAGCCAGATCTCGTCACCGGCGCCACCGGTGTCGACGCTCGCCCAGGCCGCCGAGTTCTGCTGGTCGACGTGCAGCCGAATTGTCCGGCCGTACAAGGTGGTTGAGGGCACCGGCTGGTCGTCGCCCGCCGCCTGGCCCGCGCTCGTGCCGTCGCAGACGGTGTCGCAGACCGTGGGGTAGACCCAGTTCGTGCAGCCGACGCCGGCCGCGTCGCCGCAGGCCCGGACCAGGCCGCGCTTGTGGTCGCGCGGGTCGGTGATGTTGTACATGAGCGTCCTGGTGCCGGTCCAGGTGCTCGGGATGCTCGCCTTGCCCAGCAGGCCGTCCCAGGTCGCGCCGCCGTCCCAGGAGCGGTCCAGCCACACCGCGTCACCGGTCGTGCCGTTGTCGATGCCGGCCCACGCCATGTCGTCCGCGTCGGACACATGGAGCTGGACACGCCGCCCGTTGAGCGTCTTGTCCGGCACTGGAAACGTTTCCTGCCTGGCCTGCGAAGGGTCCAGCGTGTCACAGGCCAGGACGCACACCTGGGTCGCGGCGGACGCCGGCGTCGCGGCCGGTACCAGTGCCACGAACGCGAGGGCGGCCGTCAGCAGAAAGTTGAGGAACCGTGGTCCGACAACGATGTCGAAGTCATGTGGGGACACCGGAACTCGCCTCGATTTCACGATGGGGGACGCCGGGTGTGAATGGATTCAGCTCTGGATCAATGGTCCATACCTCTACCGTCCTCGACGCAGTGAACCGGCTTGGTGCGACCCTGTCAATGTCGTAAGACGCGCTTTTTACGCGGGAGTTGAAGGCTCTCGTGACGGGTTGACACCCGCTTTCCCGGCGCCCATCATCGGTGCGAACTTCGGCGAGTCATCTCGCGTACCCGTTGCTCCTCCGTCTCCGGGCCCCCGTGATCGATCGAGTTGAATCGATTCATACGCCTGGTTGTCCAGTTGAGCGACTGGTTCCCCCACCGACCCGGGAGGCACTCATGCGCCGCCGCAGAGCACCGCAGAACCGCAAGCCGAGACCGGGGCCCGTGGTCGGGTTCACCATGGTGGTGGCGGCCGCGCTGGCCGTGACCCCGGCCCTGTCCGCCGGCGCGGCACCGGCGACCGCGACACCCGCCCCCAAGGCGGCACTTGACGCCGTGAACTACTCGCCGACCTCGCGCACCGTCAAGCCGACCGCCGTCCACCGCACCTCCGGCGGCGTCGCGAACCCGACGAACGTGCTGAGCGGACAGTCGACCCGGATCTCCGGATCCCAGTCGGCGATCACGCTCGACTTCGGGAAGGAGGTCGGCGGCTTGGTAACGTTGTCATTCGGCAGCACCAGCTCCAGCGGCCAACGTGTCGGCCTGGCCTTCAGCGAGTCGTCCCTGTACGTGGGCAACAACAGCGACCGCAGCAGCGGCCGGGACGGCGAGGACGGCGCCCTCTACGCCACACCCTCCGCCAACGGGACGTACACGATGCCCACCGTCCAACTGCGGGGCGGGTTCCGCTACTTGACCGTCTTCCTGGACAGCTCGGGCTGGGTGGACCTCAAGGGCGTCAGCCTCAACTTCACCGCGGCGCCGGGGAAGAGCAACCCGGCCGACTACCCCAACTACTTCACATCCAGCGACGAGTTGCTCAACCGCATCTGGTACGCCGGTGCGTACACAGTGCAGTTGAACACCATCGCCTCCAACCAGGGCCGCGCGTGGCCGCCGCCCTCCTCGGCGTGGGACAACAGCGCCACCGTGGGTGTCGGGGACTCCGTCCTGGTCGACGGGGCGAAGCGCGACCGCACGGTGTGGCCCGGCGACATGGGCATCGCCGTCCCCACGCAGTACGCGTACTCCAACGACCTCACCTCGACCCGCAACGCGCTCACCACGATGTACGACGCGCAGTCGGCGGCGGGTGAAATCCCCTGGTCCGGGCCGCCGTTCAACCTCACCGGCTCGGACACGTACCACACGTGGACGCTGCTGGGGACGTCCACGTACTACACGTACACCGGCGACCGGTCGTGGCTGGACTCCGAATGGTCCAACTACAAGCGGGGGATGGCCTTCATCACCAACAAGATCGACGGCAACAACCTGCTCAACGTGACCCGCACCCAGGACTGGGCCCGGGTCGGCCAGGGCGGCGAGAACATCTCCGCCAACGCGCTGCTGTACGGCGCCCTCAGGGGCGGCGCGACCCTCGCCGCGGTGGAGGGCGACAGCGCGCTCGCCGCGAGCTGGAACAGCAGGGCCGACGCCATCAGGTCGGCGGCCAACTCCCGTCTGTGGGACGCCTCGAAGGGCATGTACAAGGACAACCCGACCAGCGGCCTTTACCCGCAGGACGGCAACTCCCTCGCCGTCTGGTACGGGTTGAGCGACTCCACGGCCAAGTCGAAGAGCATCATCACCGGACTCGGCAAGAACTGGGGCATCTACGGCCCCACCACCCCCGAATGGGGCGGCAACGTCTCGCCGTTCGCCGGCGGCATGGAACTCAACGCCCGCTTCACCGCCAACGACGACTTCACCGCCCTGGACCAGATCCGCCGCACCTGGGGCCACATGCTCGACAGCGACATCGGCACGAGGAGCACGTTCTGGGAGGGCATCCAGTCCGACGGCGGTCTCGCGTACGGCGGTTCGTTCATGAGCCTGGCGCACGGCTGGTCCACCGCACCCACCTCCACGCTCACCTTCGACGTGCTCGGCACCGCGCCAGAGTCGTCCACCGGCGCCTACCGCTTCGTACCGCACCCCGGCGACCTGACCAGTGCCCAGGGCCGAATCACCACACCCCAGGGCGCCATCAACGCGTCCTGGTCCCGCGACCCTTCGGCCGGCACCTACTCGGCCACGCTCTCCAGCCCGTCCGGCAGCACCGGCCGGATCGGCGTCCCGAAGCTCGGCGGCGACATCACGGTCACCGTGAACGGCACCGTCGTATGGAAGAACGGAGCCTTCACGCCGACCTCCGGCATCACCGGCGGCGGCCAGGACGACACCTACGTCTATCTCACCGGCGTCGCCCCCGGCAGCTACACCGTCTCCGCCGGCGGCCTCGGCAACCCGGCACCGCCCGCCGAACCCGGCACCGGCGCCCTGCGCGCGGGCTACACCCGGTGCGTGGGCGAGGGCGGCACCTGCTCCTTCAGCGGCACCCGCTCGGTGGCCTACGGCGCCGGGACGTACACCTACAAGACGGTGAGCGGCAGCACCGCCTGCTCCAACGACTCCTTCGGCGGCGACCCTGCGGCGAACCTCGTCAAGTCCTGCTACGTCGCCGACGTGGGCGGCCCGCCCGGATACACCGTCTGCGCGGCCGAGAACGGCACGTGCGCCGTGCCCGGCTACAACCGGGACGTCGCCTACGGCGCCAACGGCAACTTCGTCCACCAGGTCACCAACGGCTCCGTCGCCTGCTCCAACGCCCACTTCGGCGATCCGATCGACGGTGTCGCCAAGTCCTGCTATCTGCCGCCCGCAGGCGCTCCGGCCGGTGGCTGGACCAAGTGCGCGGACCAGAGCGGGACTTGTGCGGCAGTGGCGGGACAGCCGGTGCTGTACGGCGCCTACGGAGCGTTCACCGCGGCCACCGCCACCGGCGACACGGCGTGCACCGACGCCGTGTTCGGTGACCCCGTCTCCGGTGAGTCCAAGGCCTGTTACACCGCCACCGGCGGCCCGGTCGGCTACGCCACCAACTGCGCGGCGGAAGGCGGGACCTGCGGCTTCAGCGGACAACAGACCCTCGCCTACGGCGCGCGGGACCGCTTCCTCTACAAGGCGTTCACGGGCGGCGCGAGTTGCACGACGGCGGCCTTCGGTTCCGACCCGCTGCCGAATGTGAGCAAGTCCTGCTACCTCACGTCCTGAGACGCACCAGGGCGCGTATCCGGTCCGGTTGCGCCGAATCGGTGGGCCGGCACGCTGGAGAACGTCGGCCGCGGAACGGGCACAGGTCACAGCGATCATGGAGTTGCGACGCTCTGTGATCACCGGGGGACCTGTGCCCGCGTTGCCGTGCACCTGGACGCCGGCTGCGCCTTTCACCGACTCACCGGACTCGGGCTGTCCCTGGAAGCCGGGCTCGCGGGGCTGCGGACCTGGGCGGAGGAGCACATGGCCGGGATCGACCGTGCCAACGAAGTCGCCGCCGAGGCGGTCGATGAGGGGGAGGTGGGCCGGGCCGGTCGCCGGGCGCTGCAAGGGACGTGCCGACGCCACGTATACGCACGCCACCGTGCGCCGCCGGCCGTGAGTGCACCGCGTCGGTCGTGCTCAACGTAGCCGTAGTCACGTGTGAGACTCGCAGTGCGCGGGCGGCGGGAGCCGGCCGATGGCGAACGGAGCGCGGGAATGGTGAGTGTGTGGCCCGACGTGATCCGGTCCGCGGCCGGTCCCGGCCGCCGCCGGATCTTCGAGCGGGGTGACGTGATCGGCGCGGGCGCGCTGATCGCCTGCATGGTGGTCTCGGTGATCGCGGCCGACGGGGTGGCGCTGAAGGTCGTCGTCGCCGTGCTCGGGCTCTGCGCGGAGCTGGGCCTGGTGCTCAGTGGCCGGGCGCTGCCGACGCCGCTGACCTGGTTCGGTGTCGCGCTGACCATCGGGACCGGCTTCGCCATCATGGCTCTCGTGCCCGACGGGCTCGGCGAGGTTCCCGTGCTGGCCGCCGCCGCCGTGCTGCCGATGTGCGTCCCGGCCGGGCCGGTGCGCAACGCCTGCGTCGCGCTGCTGGCGGTCGGCTTCGGCGTCGCGGTCATGGTGATCTTCCACAGCGTGGCCGGCCTGCTGGCGGCCGTCGGCGTGTGGCTGCTCGCCGACCGTACGATCGAGCACGCCGCGCTCCAGACCGAGCGGGACCGCGCGGTCGCGCTGCTGGCCGAAGTGGAGGCGTCCCGCGCATCCCGCCAGGAGGCGGCGGCCCTGGAGGAGCGGAGGCGGATCGCCCACGAGATGCACGACGTGCTCGCGCACAGCCTCGCCGGATTGTCCATGCAGCTTCAGGCGATCAGGGCGATCGCGCGGCGTGACGGTGCTCCGGCGACGCTGACCGGGCCGCTGGACCGCGCCGCCGAACTCGCGCGGGACGGAGTGCAGGAGGCCCGCGCGGCGGTGGGTGTGCTGCGTTCCGTACCGCTCCGGGGCGTGGCCGATATCGACGGCCTGACCAGGGGTTTTCCGGGTGAGGCGCGGCTGCGCGTCAGCGGCCGGACCGGTCGGCTCACACCCGAGGCCGGGCACGCGGTGTACCGGGCGGTGCAGGAGGCCATGACGAACGCGGCGCGCTACGCGACCGGTAGCGCCATCGACGTGGACCTGGTGTGGGAGGGCTCCGAGATGCGCGCTGTCGTACGGGACCGTGGGCTGCCGGCCGGTCGCGGCCCGTCGGGAGTGCAGGGCAGCGGCACGGGGCTGCGCGGCATGGCCGAGCGGATCGAGGCCGTCGGCGGCACGTTGACCGCCGGACCCGCACCCGAGGGACCGGGCTGGCGGATCGCCCTCCGTGTGCCGGTCGTGCAGGCCGACGGCGTCGCGGCGGACACCGCTTCCGATTCCGGGGATGTGGCCGCAGCGGGCGGCACTGGCGCACCCGGCACCGACACCGGCGGCATTACGGCAGACAGGAAGGCAGGCGCGTGACGATTCGGGTGCTGGTCGCGGACGACCAGGCGGTGGTGCGGGACGGGGTGGTGCTGCTGCTGACCTCGGCGGAGGACATCCAGGTGGTCGGGCAGGCCGGCGACGGGAACGAGGCGGTGCGGCTCGCCGTGGCGGAGCGGCCCGACGTCGCCCTCGTCGACCTGCGGATGCCCGGGCTCGACGGCGCGCA
The DNA here is from genome assembly GCF_044766845.1 of Streptomyces sp. NPDC101776. Lineage (NCBI taxonomy): Bacteria > Bacillati > Actinomycetota > Actinomycetes > Kitasatosporales > Streptomycetaceae > Streptomyces > Streptomyces sp. NPDC101776. The sequence goes on from NZ_JBIWMV010000001.1 coordinate 540,589, forward strand.
GGTGACGGCCGAGATAGTGGCGGCGGGGATGGAGACACGGGTCCTGATCCTGACGACGTTCGCCGACGACGACGCGGTGATGCCCGCGCTGCGGGCCGGCGCGCTCGGCTACCTGACCAAGGACGCGACCGGCGAGGCGGTGCTGGCCGCGGTCCGGGAGGTGGCGGCCGGTCGGACCGTCCTCGACCCGGCCGTGCAGCGGCGGCTCGTGCAGCTCGTCGTGACGGAGCCCGTTGCGCCCGCCGCCGCGTCCTCGCCGGCGGCGCTTCCTCCCGAGGCCGAGGGGCTGACCAGGCGGGAGGTCGACGTCGTCCGGCTGCTGGCGAAGGGGCTGAACAACCGGCAGGTGGCGAGCGAGATGTTCGTCAGCCCGGCGACGGTGAAAACGCACCTCAACCACGTCCTGGCCAAGCTGGCGCTGGAGGATCGCGGCGCGCTGATCGCCTGGGCCTGGCGCTTCGGCCTGGTCGACAACACCGAGCGGTGACGGCGCGGACTTCAACCCGGGTTACAACCCTGGGTTGAAGGAGTTCGGGGCGCATCGGCGAATGCTCTTACACATGACAACGACCGACTGGTTCATCGACATCGCGCTCCTGCTCATCGTTCTTCGCCAACTGCGCGAGGAGCGGCTGACCACCCGCACCATCCTGCTCCCGCTCGGCATGATCGCCTGGGCCGCCGGCAACTACCTGACCGACATCCCGACCGCCGGCAACGACGTGCCGCTGGCCGTGATCTTCGCGGTCACCGGGGTCGTCTTCGGGCTCGCAGGCGGTCTGCTCACCCGCGTCCGGCACGCCGACGGGCACGTGCTGATCAAGGCCTCCCGCGGCGCGGCCGCACTCTGGATCATCAGCATGGGCTTCCGCCTGGGTTTCGCGGTGTGGTCCACGCATCCCTCCGGCGCCGCACACCTGACCAGCTTCTCCGTCGCGCACAACGTCACCAGCGGCCAGGCCTGGGTCGTAGCCCTGCTCCTGATGGCGGTCGGCGAGGTCGTCGTCCGCCTGGGCACGATCGTCATCCGGGGCCAGTTGCTCCAGGCACGGGCGGCCGACCGCGACGCGAACAAGCCGGCCCACCGCCCGGGCGCCTACGTCTGAGCCGCTCCGTCTGAGCCGCTCCGTCTGAGCCGCGGAACAGCCCGCGGCACGGCGCCCGACCCGCGCACCGAACCCACAGCTCGTCTTGCGGCTCATCTTGCTCAACCCCCCACCCACACATGATCAGCACGGAGGTCCCTCATGTCCGCATCGCACCGCACGCCGCGTGCCCGCCCCCTGACTCGGCTGGCCGTGGCCGCGGCCACGGTGGCCCTCGGAGCGGTCGCCTGTTCGTCCGGCGGCGGACAGGCGACCAGCGCTTCGAGCAGCAGGCCGAGCACGCGGGCCACGGCCATGACCGCTACCACGGCGGCGTCGACCGTCGTCCGGAACTCCACCCCGAGCGGGCCGGGCGCGTTCCTCGGGCCGGTGCGCCGGATCCCGGTCGACGGCATCAAGATCGGCTACCGCCAGTTCGGCTCCGGCCCCGACCTCATCATGGTCATGGGCGACACCGGCACCATGAGCGACTGGACGGTCGACCTGCTGAGCAAGCTCGGCCGGCACTACCACGTCACGATCTTCGACAACCGCGGCGTCGGCCACACGACCGACGACACCTCGGTCCCCGACACCATTCCGCTCATGGCGGACGACACCGTCGGTCTGATCAAGGCGCTGGGTCTGCGACACCCCACCCTGCTCGGCTGGTCGATGGGCGGCGAGATCGGCCTGACCGTCGCCGCCCTGCACCCGGGTGCGATCAGCGCGCTCGTGAGCACCGGCGGCGACCTCGGCGGCAGCCGGGCCATCAACACGCCGCCCGCGGTGGCAAAGGAGCTCAACAGCCCCACGACCACGGGGCCGCAGATGATGGACCTGCTCTTCCCCGCCGACGCCACCGCCGCGCGGACCGCGTACATCGAGCAGCTCGGTCTGATCCCGCCGGAGAAGGTCGGCAACGTGACGCTGCTGCGTCAATACCAGGCCGGGCAGGCGTACGGGTCCTTCGAGGGCACCTGGGACAAGCTGCCCGACAGCACCATTCCGATGCTGATCACCAACGGCTCCCTCGACAGGATCACCCCGTCCGGAAACGCGCGCATCATCACTCAGCGGGCCAAGCACGCCAAGCTGGTCATGTTCCCTGACGCCGGCCACGCGATGCTCGTCCAGGACTCCGGCAAGTTCGTCTCCCTGGTCACTCGGTTCACCAAGGAGTCGGGCATCGGATGACGGACCCGCTTCCGACGGCGACGGCCGCGGCTCGATCGACGAGTCGCGGCCGTCATACGTCGTCCGGGGACGCGAGGAATTACCGGACACGCCTCGCCTCAGTGGCTTTCGTCCTGCGCAGTCAGGGCGAAGGCCAGCAGCGCCGTCGTGGTGAAGTCCAGCGAGGGTTCCACCGTCTGCCAGGCGCCCACGTCGTCCACGTACCGCGAACCCTTGCCGTCGAAGTCGGTCCAGGCTCCCGACGGCGGGGCCGCGGTGCACTTCCTCATGGTGGGAAAGCCGTTCAAGTCGGCCAGTTCGTCAGCCGCGTTGGGGCCGTTGACCACCGCGCCCCGCAGGATCGCGCCATTCCCGTCCAGGCTGCCGCGCAGGTTCGCCAACTGGTGTTCCGGGCAGTGCGGATAGACCTCACCCGCGCCGATCACGAAGCTTGTTCCCCACGGGTTCGCGCCGAGCGCCCAGCCCCGCTGCCGCCCCGCGAAGGCCGCGTAGCGGGTGTCACCGGTCGCCCTGGCGTAGAGGCGGGCGGTGGCCACCAGACCAAAGGTGTGCGGTACGGCGTCGAAGTCGTCGTAGACCGCGCCGGCACCGAACGGATCGTGCCCGGCGCGGTGGACCCCGTCCTCCAACTGGCGGCGCAGATCCTTGTACAGGTCCTCGGCCCCGACGTCGTTGCTGCGGGCGCCGTCCAGGGCGATGGCCAGGTCGACATGGGCGAGGGCACTGACGTCCGCGACGTTGAGGGTGCCCTTGACGTCGGAGTCCAGGTAGGCCCGGGCCCAGCGGGCCGCTTCACCGGTCCAGTCGCCTTCCCGGTCGTCACCCAACTCCCTTGCTGCCAGTGCCAGTTCGGCACCCGCGAACTCCATGTCGTCCTGCCAGGAGTCCTCGGGATAGAAGCCGGTGGGGAAGGCGGTGACGAGCGGCTTGTCCGGGTCCGGGTCGGTGTCGGCCTGCTCGTAGACGGCCGCGGCCTTCTCCAGCCACTCCCGCGCCCGGTCCGGGTCGCTGTCGGCCGTGCGCCGCGCGGCGAGGGCGAACACCGCCGCCACCCGTCCCGCCAGACTCGGGGTGATCGGCTCGCCCGGCGCGTTCGCGCGGAACACCGGCCGGTGTTTGATCGTGTGGTCAGGGTCACCGGGCGACACATCGAGCCGGTCGTCGGCCTCCGGCAGCCGCCACACGTCGTGGTCCGTCCGTACGGCGTCGTTGCCCGCGCCGATGCCGACCTGGGCGTAGAGCGTCCCGCTGTCCCCGTCCCACATCTTGTCCAGCCACTCCAGGCCGTGGTCGGCCTCGGCGGACAGCGCGGGCATGGCGGGCAAGTCCCGCTCGGCGAGCAGGAGTTCGGCGGTCGAGTAGGAGGTGGTGCCGGTGAACTTGAGGAAGTCGCCCGCGTCGAACCAGCCGCCCGAGGCGTCGACCGTGTCACCGGTCGGGGTCAGCCTCTCGTCGAGCAACTCCTCGCCCGCCTCGTCGTAGTGCGGGTCGGCGTAGACGGTCGCGTCCTCGTCGGCGAGATGGGACGGGCCGTGCTTCAGGGCCCCGGGCAGTACATCGGCGCCGTCACGCTGGGCTTGCAGGAAGCGGACGTTGTCCCGGACCAGCGGGGTCATCAGCTCGCTCGCGTCGGCGATCCGGAAGGCGGGGGAGCGGCCGGTCGCGGTGCCGGTGAGGAGGATGCGGTAGGTGCCGGGGGCGTCCAGTTCGGAGAGGTCGACCGTGCGCACCGAGGGGTACTTGGCGTTCCAGTGGCCGGTGACGGCGCCGAGCCTGCCCGCCGTGACGACCTTGTCCTTCGCGTCGACGACCTTGAAGCGCGCCCCCGCGAGCGCCTTCGAGGGGCCCATGACGTAAGCCTGCTTGGTCTCGCCGCGCACATAGCCGACCTGGTCGACCCGAACGGCTGCCTCGGGAGCGGGAGTCGTGGAGGCCGCGCCGTACAGGTTCATGGCGACGAGTACGACGCCGAGGCTCGCGGCGGTGGTGGTGACCAGCAGGACGGGCCTGCGCGATGCGTTCATGCGCCCACGGTGCCGGGGCCTTCATGTCATGACGATGAGGACGCCGGTGGACGTGGGGCGGGCGCCCTTGTCAGGAAGAGGCGCTTTCTCCGTGCGCGGGGTCCGTCGGCAGCCGCAGTTCGGCGAGCAGGCCGCCGCCCGGAGCGTCCGTGAGGCGGGCGGTGCCGTCATGCAGACCGGCCACCCAGCGGACGATGGCGAGGCCCGCACCCGTGCCGGGACCGGACCCGGTGACACCGCGGGCGAACACGCGTTCCCGGTCGGAGAGAGGCACCCCCGGCCCGTGGTCGCGGACCGTGACCAGCCCCGGAGCGACGGTGACCGCCACCGGCGAACCGGCCGGGCCCCCGTGCCGCTGGGCGTTCTCCACCAGATTCCGCACCGCCTGCGCCAGCAGGTCCGGATCGCCGCGCACCACCACCGGCTCGGACGTCACGGTCACGCTCGCGTGGTCCGGCAGCTCCTCGACGGTGGTCTCCACCAACTGGTCGAGCCGCAGCGGGATCAACTCGACCCGCTGCGCTCCGGATTCCAGCCGGGCTCTGGCGAGCAGCCCGGTGACCAGTCGGCTCAGCCGGTCGACCAGCCGTAGCGTCTCGTCGGACGAGCCGCCCCGTTCGACGGTGAGCCGCAGGGTCGCCAGCGGTGTGCGCAGCTCGTGCGCGGCCTCCGCGAGGAACTGCTCCTGCTGCCCGAGCCCGCGCAGCGCCGGCCGCATGGCCCGCCCGGACAACAGATGTCCTACGGCCGCCGCACAGCACACCAGCGCCGTGCAGCCGAGGGCCAGCCAGCGCACCAGGAGGCCGTGATCGTGGTCGCTGCGCGCCGACTCCGTGCCGACCAGCACGGCCGCCCCGATCCGGTCGTCGTCCCAGACCGGAGCCGCCGCCCACCGCAGCCGCCCGCCCCCGGCGGCGGAATCGCTGACGAGGACGGTCTCCTGCTCGTCCAGGACACTCCGCCAGACCTCCTCCAGCCGGTCCTGCGAGGGCAGCGAGGAGCGTCCCGGTACGACGTTCCGCAGCGTCGGCGCCTTCCCGGGCGCGGCCTGGAGGACGGCCAACGCCTGTGCGCCCTGGGCGAGTTCGTCCTCGTGCAGCGGCTCCAGGTGCAGTACCCCCGCGTCGAACCAGACCGCCCGCGACAGCCCCGCCGCGCGGCTGCCCACCTCGTGGTCGAGGCCGGAGCGGCGGGACGCGGCGTCGATCCGTACGGCGACCACGGCGAGGACGACGAGACAGGCCGCCGTCGTCGAGGCGAACAGGAGCGTCATCAGCCGGCGGGTGCGCCGCAGCCGGGCCACGGCGGGCGAGAGGGCGGACGCCGGTTCGCGGCGCTTCACGCCTCGCCGCCCAGGCGGTAGCCGACACCGCGCATCGTCGCGATGGGATCGGGCGGCCCGAGCCGTCTGCGCAACTGGCCGATCAGCACGTCCACGACATTGGACATCGGCTCGCTCGCCTCGTCCCAGCAGCTCTCGATCAGCTCGCTGCGTGTGACGACCTCGCCCGTGCGCAGCATCAGCAGTTCGAGCACCGCGAACTCCTTGGCGGACAGGCTGAGCAGCACCCCGGCCCGGGTCACCCGGCGCCGCGGCAGATCCAGTTCCAGGTCACCCGCCCGCAGGACGGACGGCCGCGCGGGTTGCTCCCTGCGGCACAACGCCCTTACCCGTACGACGAGTTCGGCGAAGGCGAACGGTTTGACCAGGTAGTCGTCCGCCCCGTGCTCGAAGCCCGCGACCCGGTCGCTCACCGCGTCCAGCGCGGTCAGCAGCAGGAAGGGCAGCACCGATCCGGCGCGGCGCCGTGCGGCGAGCAGCGTGAGGGAGTCGCCGTCCGGGACCGAGCGGTCGGCCACGACACAGTCGTAGCGATGGACGGACAGCTTGAGATCCGCCTCGGCCAGCGTCCGCGCGAGGTCCACCGCGAACCCCGCGTCCCGTAGCTGAGCTGCGACGACGGGACCCAGTTCGGGGTCGTCCTCCAGGACCATTACGCGCATGGCCCGGAGCTTAGGCGACGGTGGGCCGCGTCCTCGGGCGCTGTACGCCGAGTGCGCGGCCCACCGCTCCGAGTGATCAGCTGCCGGGAACGGTGTCCTCGAACGTGGTGCCCGCGCCGCGGTAGGCAGCGATCTTCGCGGCGACCTGCGCCGGTGTGAGGACCTGGTCCTTGACGTGCAGGACGTAGTCGACCTGCTCGTCGTAGGCGCGGGCGGTGGAGCTGGTCAGGCCGCCGAAGTCGATCAGCCACTGGTTGAAGTTGATCGACATGGGGCGCTCCGGGAGGTACGCGGCGTCATGGGTGCCGAAGAGCCGGCCGTCGATGTAGTACTTGATGCTGCTGTTGTCGATGGTCAGCACCAGGTCGTGCCAGCCGTTGTAGCTCTGCCGGCCCTCGGTGTGCTGGTTGACCGCGATCCACGGGTCGGCCTGGTAGGTCTCCCAGGACGTCGTGTAGAGGATGTTGGAGGTCTCGCCCCAGCCGCCGTTGGGGAGGTACTCGAAGTCGTACTCGGAGTAGTCGTCCGCCAGCGGCGCGGTGAGGTCGTTGATGGTGAAGAAGGTCTGGACGAGGTGGTCGCCGTCCGGGCCGGACGTGGGCGCGTCGTCGAACTTGACCCGGGCCGCGTAGGTGCCGTTCTTGAACTTCCGTGCGTTGGTGACGACTTCGGTCTGCTTGGTGCTCTCGCCGGTGCCCGCCGTCGACGTCTCCAGGTTCATCACGGAGTTGCCGCTCGTACTGGCGAAGGTGACGTTCTGGGGCGCCCAGGTGGCACCGGAGACACCCGGACCGCCGGAGGTGGAGCGCACGTTCCAGCCGTGCGCGGAGATCTTCGGGTCGTTGTAGGCGCTGTAGTTGAAGTCGTCGAACAGGGTGGCGCCGGTGGCCGGGGGATGGGTCGGCGGGTCGGTGGGCGGGTTCGTCGGGTCGTTGCCGGCCGGGGCCGTGCCCCACAGGGTGGTGCCGGACAGCTGTGCCGTGACCTTGGACCAGTCGGCGTACGACGTCCGGGAGGCGCCGAAGGAGTAGTCGTCGCTCTGGTTCAGGGTCTGCCATGTCGACTGGTAGAAGCGCAGTTGCATGTCGCTGGTGTCGGCGCCGGGCGCGAGGCTGCCGGCGCCGGAGGTGAAGCCGATCTCCAGGTAACGGTCCGCCGTGGCCGTCGGGTTGGCGAGCGTGCCGAAGGTGCCCGTGATGTTGGCGCAGCCCTTGACGGCCCAGGAACACGCGAAGCGGTAACTCGCGCTCGCCGAGTCCGCCTTGAAGTAGTAGCGGAGCTTGACGTTCGCCAACTGCACCGTGGTGGAGCCGGTGTTCCGCACCTTGAACCAGGGCTCGGACTGGTCGGCGGTCGCTCCCGTGGCGCTGGTGCGGTACTGGACGTTCAGTCCGTCGCCCGCCGCGCTCGCGGTGGACGGCATCGCGGTGAGCGCGGCGGCGCCCAGGGCCACCGCGGCGGCGGACGCGGCGGCACGCAGTCTGTTCTTCGCGAACCTCAGGTCGTGTCTCATGTCGTGCCTCTCCAGAAGGGTGGGGTGATTCCGGAACGGGACAGGTCGGGGCCGTACGGGAGGGCGGGTCACGTGAGGGGGTGGTAGGAGACGCCGAGCGCGTCCAGCCGGGCCGTGTGGTCGTCCAGCCGGGAGCGGAAGTCCGCCCAGTCGGTCGCGCCGCTCCAGGCGCGGTCGGCCAGGGCGCACAGGCGGGGGTAGGTGAGGTACTCGATCCGCTCGGGTGTCGTGACGAACTCGGTCCACAACTGGGCCTGGGTGCCCAACACCCGCTCGGCCACGGCTCGTTCGGCGTCCTCGGGCACCGGGTCGTGGGCGTGGACGGTGCGCAGATCGACGACGCCGCCCGGCTGGGCCGGGGGCTCGCCCGGGTCCTCGGACTGGGCGTAGTCGAGATAGGTCGCCCGGTGCTGCGCGTTCACGACGGGGTGGCCGCGGCGGGCCGCCGTGAGGGTGTGGGCCGCGTCCCGCCAGGTCATCACCGTGAAGTCCAGGGGCAGTTCGGCACCGGACTCGGCCCAGGCGACCGGCCGCCGCCCGTGCCGCACGAGGAACTCGCCGATCTCCCCGAGGAACCAGCCGTGCAGCGCGGCGGGGCTCGACAGGCCCTGCGCCAGGGCCCGTTCGCGGGCGGCGGGACTGTGCGTCCACTCGGCGGTGGGGCACTCCTCGCCGCCGACGTGGATGTACGGCGAGGGGAAGACGTCCATGACCTCGTCGAGGACCGTACGGCAGAAGTCGAGGACCTCGTCGTGGACCCCGAGGACGGTGTCGCACACGCCCCAGCGGGTCCAGACGTCGAGGGTGCGCCCCGGGTTGTTGCCCAGGTGGGGATAGGCGGCGAGGGCGGCCCGCACATGGCCGGGCATCTCTGTCTCCGGCATGACGGTGACTCCGCGCGCCGCCGCATAGCTCACCAGTCCGGTGAGTTCGGCCCGTGTGTACGACCCGCCGTGCGGGGCACCGTCGTACAAGTCGCCTCCGGCGGGCCCCTGTGGGGACTCGGCGCGGTGGCCGCCGATCTCGGTGAGCTTCGGGTAGGCGGACACCGGCATGCGCCAGCCCTGGTCGTCGGTGAGGTGCAGATGGAAGACGCCGATCTTGTGCAGGGCCAAAAGGTCGACGTACCGGCGCAGGTAGGAGACGGGCTGGAAGTGCCGGGCCACGTCCAGCATCGCGCCGCGCCACGGGTGCCGGGGGAGGTCGGTGATCTCGACACAGGGCAGTGTCCAGCGCGTGTCCGGCCGCGGAGTCTCCGACAGGGCCTGCGGGGGCAGGAGTTGACGGATCGTCTGGATCCCGCGCAGCAGGCCGGTGAGGTGCGCGGCGCGCAGCAGTACGGCGTGCGGGGCGACGGTGAGGCCGTAGCCCTCCTCGCCGAGGCCCGCGAGACCGGCGAGTCCGGGGTCGAGCGCCAGGGTCAACTGCCCCTCGGGGGAAGGCCGTAGAGGCAACCCGGTGGCCGGGGCGAGGAGGGTGCGCAGGAGGTCCGCGGCCGGTTCGGCGCCTGGGCCGATGTGCAGCGCGGTGTCGGGTTCGAGCGTGAACCGCCCCGGCAGGACAGCCGACTTGGTGGGGCGGGGGACGAGGGAGAGCGCGGAATGCTGTGCGGGCATGGATCGTCTCCGGGGTGGGGCGTGTGGGGGAGCTTCACCTGGGGAGGGCATGAGCGTTCGCCTTACCACCTGACCAGTGAAGCTCACTGGACAGCTCACCTGTCGATGTGGGGATGAAGGTGGCATAGACCAATGCGGGCGTCAACCCCCCCTGGCACAAGGTGACTTGGCGTGTCGGTCGATCCGGATGGGAAGGATCATCGCCCGGTGGTGGTTACACTGCCCGGGTCAACAGGGCGATTGCGGGCCGCCGTTGGTCAACTGGTCAAGTGGTTGACCGAACGGGGGCTCCGCGCAGGGGGAGTGCGACATGAAGGCCGACGCGCCAGGTGCGGTGCTGAAGCGGGAGCGGGTCCGCGACTTCATCCTCGACCTCGTCGAGTCGCACCACCCGGGGGACGCGATCCCCTCCGAGCGCGTCCTCTGCGCCCGACTGGGCGTGTCCCGGCCGACCTTGCGCGCGGCGGTCGACGAACTTGTCGCGGCGGGGCTGCTGGTGCGGGAACACGGGCGCGGCATGTTCGTGGCACCCGAGAAGATCACCCAGGAACTCGTCTCCGGCGAGCAGACCATGACGGCCCCTCAGGCCTCCGGCGCCTGGTCGAGCCGCCTGCTGGAGTTCACCACGATCCCGGCCGGCGCCCGCGTGGGCCGTCGGCTGCGCCTCTCGCCCGCCGCCGAGATCGTGTACGTGGCACGGCTGCGCCTGGTCGACGGCGCCCCGATGGCCATCGAGCATCTGCACATCCGGGCCGACCTCGTCCCCACGCTGTCCGCGCGGGAGTTGGAGGCCGGCGACCTCTACGAACACCTCCGGGAACAGCACGGCGTGCACGTCCAGGAGGCGGTGCAGGCGATCGAGCCGACCGTCGTCACCCGCGCCGAGGCCGAACTCCTCGACGTCCCCGAACTCTCCCCGGCCCTCCTCTTCGAGCGCCTCACCTCGGACACCACGGGCCGGCCCGTCGAATACGTCCACTCGATCTATCGCGGGGACCGCTACCGCATCGTCTCCCGCCTCACCCTCGGCCCCTCGGTCACAGTCCCGTCGACCTCTCTCGGCCACCATCCCGGCATCCCCCCGGGCGACTTCGCCCACCGGGACACCATCGCGGCGTCCACGCGGGGGGACATTCAGTCGGCGTCCTGAGCCGTGGCCCGTGCCCGGGTGACGGCGTCGTAGAGGGACTTCGGATCGTCGGCGTGCAAGCGGATCACCCGTACGAGGCGGGGAGCGCCGAGGAACGTCGGCGCGTCGACCGGTTCGGTCAGTTCGAGGGTGAGGGAGGTCTGCGAGCCGACGGGGAGGTTCAGTTCGCCGTCCTTCTTCTCGTGGGTGTACCGCGTCTCGCGCCGGACGGCGGCGATCCGGGCGACCGGGACACGGAGGTCGACATGGGCCGCCTGCCGGATGCGCAGGACACCCCCGGCCAGGACGTGCGGCCGGGTGACGGCGGCGGCGTGCATGCCGAGGACGAACAGCACGGTGTAGACGTCGACGACCAGGAGGACGGCGTGGACGACGGGCAAGCGGGCGAGCAGGAACGACAGCGCGACCGTCTCGGCCACGCACACGAACGTGAGGCCGTACATCATGGCGGCCCGGTCGCGGGCGTGCGGGAAGACCGCGTCGGCCCCGCGGACACCGTGCGGACGGCGGGCGACCCACCGGACCAGGCCGGCCATGATCCGCCCCTCGTGAGCGAGGTACCGCGCCACGCGCTCCGGTACGAGCCGCGCGAGCGCCTCGCGCCGGGACAGGCCGAGCCGCCGTAGCCGCAGCCAGACATACGCCTCGGCGCCGAGGAGCAGCAGCAGGAGCAGCTTGGCGGCGAGCAGCACGGTGTCGGGCACCGGGACCCCGCTGAACAGGCAAGTGGCCAGCGCGAGTTGGGCGGGCACCGCGATGACGCGCAGTTTCCGCAGGGCCGGTCCTCGCACGGGGGCTTCGGGCAGGGGGACCCGGATCTCCGGCGTCGTCACGACGGTGCTTCCTGTCGCTGCTTCACGAGTTCGATCGCACGGAGCACCGCTGCCGACTGGGCCGGTGCCAGGTCAGCGAAGATGACGTCGGTCAGACCGTTGTCGGGCCGGTCGGGGAACCCCGCGATCAGATCGGCGGGCAGCAGGGCCGCGAGCGCGGTGGCGGCACGGGTCACCCCGGGGTCGTCCGGCTCCTTGTCGGCGAGGGCGTCCAGCAGGGCGTACATCTCGCCGGCGTGCTCCTGCATCCCCCGCAGCGCCTCCATCAGCCGGACCCGCTCCGCCTCGGGCGCCACGGTGTCGAGGAGGGCCAGGATCTCCCGGTCCTTCGCGGCGATGGGGGAGTCCGGCAGCTCGCCGAGGCCCGCCAGCAGCGCGGTGAGCTGCGGCGACAGAGGAGCGTCGGCGGTCAGCCGGCCGGCCCGGGCCTCTGCCAGCAGCGCGGCGAGCCGTTGGCGCCGCTCCCGGACGACCGCTTCCTGCCGTCCGAGGTCCTCGTCCAACTCCTGGAGGACTTCGACCAGTTCGCGGCCCTCGTCGTCGGCGAGGACGTCACGCACCTCGTCGAGACCGAGGCCGAGTTCGGTCAGCCGCCGGACGCGGGCCAGCAGGACGGCGTCCCGGATGCCGTACTCGCGGTAGCCGTTGCTCCGCCGTACGGGTTCGGGCAGCAGCCCGAGATGGTGGTAGTGCCGCACGGCCCGAGGGGTGACCCCGACGAGGGCGGCGAGCTCGCCGATTCGCATGACCTCAGTAGAAACCCTGACGTCGCGACAAGGTCAAGGCGGTCTACGGCTGTTGCCCCGGGCGTGCCTACAGCTCCCCGGGCCGCCCGCAGCGGTAGAAGAACGGGCCGCCGATCTGGCCCGCCGGCGCGCGGGTCAGACCCGAACTGTCCTCCAGGAGGCGGGCACCCGGGTCGAGGTCGCCGACGTGGAGCGGGTCGAAACCGGCATCCCGGATGAGCTGAAGCGCGGGCTCGTCACCCGCGAGGCCTGCGCCGACGACGCCCGTGGCTCCATGGTGCGGCTCACGGAAAAGGGCCGGGAAGCGATCGAGGCCGCCGCGCCCACGCATGTGGAAATCGTACGGCGGCTTTTCTTCGACCCGCTGACGGCGGACGAGGTGCGCCTTCTCGGCGATTTCCTGGACCGAATACTGGGCGCGGTCGAGCGCGATTCCCAGTGATTCCCGTTATCCCAGTGATCCCAGTTATCCCGGTGATGTCGGCTCGGGCGCGTTGAGCGAACCCAGCAGCGCCAGCCCGTCCGCCGAGGGTGAGTCCGGCTCCGCCTGCAGAATGATGAGCTGCTGCCCGGGTGCGCTGCGGATGTTCAGGGCCTCGTGCCGCAGTTCCAGGTCCCCCACCACGGAATGGCGCATCCGTTTGACCTCATAGGGCGGGACCCGGGTGTACTCGCGGGCCCACAGTGAGCGGAACTCGCCGCTGCGCACGGAGAGTTCACCGACGAGTTCCAGGATGCGGGGATCCTCCGGGGTGCTCGCCGCGCTCTGCTGGAGATCGGCGACCGCACGGTCCTTCGCCCGCTCGGGGCTGCGGTAGAACGTCTTCGCCGCGGGGTCGAGGAAGAGCATGCGCAGCACGTTGTCGTGCTGGGCGAAGTCGCGGTAGAGGACGTCGGCGAGGACGTTGGTGGCCAGCAGGTCCTGGGCGTGGCCGATGATGAAGGCCGGGGTCCTGGTCCAGCTCTCGATCAGCTGTCGCAGATGCGGGCGCACCCGCTCGACGCGGGTGGGCGGCTTCGTACGACGGGCCGTGGGCCGCGCCAGCCGGAACAGTTCGAGCCGGTCCTCCTCCGCCAGCCGCAGCACCCGGGCGATGGCCTCCAACACCCGTACCGAGGGGCTGGGTTCACGGCCCTGCTCCAGTCTGCTGTAGTAGCTCGGGCTGACCCCGGTGAGGGCCGCGACCTCGTCGCGGCGCAGCCCGGGCACCCGCCGCCGGCCGGAGCCGGACAGACCCACATCGGCGGGGCCGACCCGTTCCCGGCGGGAGCGGAGAAACTGACCCAGCCCTTCCACCGGGTCGGGGCGCGTGTCGTTGTGCATACCGTCGAGGCTAGGCGGAAAACACCCGGAGAAGTTCGGCGGACGGTGGGTGCGTTGCACCCAGGATGACGGCTCCCCGGGTCGCTCGAAGAGCATCTGGTCTGGCCGCATGAGTAATGGGACCCCTTTGGGTGATTTCCTCCGGGCCCGCCGCGAGGCCCTCAAGCCCCAGGACGTCGGTCTGCCGGAGTACGGGCGACGCCGGGTGCCGGGACTGCGCAGGGAGGAGGTCGCGCTGCTCGCCGGAGTCAGCTCCGACTACTACATCAGGCTTGAGCAGGGACGCGAGAACAGCCCGTCGCCGCAGGTCCTGGAGGCCGTGGCGCAGGCGCTGAAGCTGGACGCGGAGTCCGCCGATCATCTCAACCGCCTCTGCCTGACGGCCTCGCAGCGTCCGCACAGCCGGGGCGAGACCGAAGTGAGCCCGCAGTTGCTGCGGTTGATGGACGGCTGGGAGCACACCCCGGCGTTCGTGCTCGGCCCGGCTCTCGACATTCTCGCGGGCAACTCCCTTGCCACGGCGCTGCACAGCGGATTCGACGCGTTCGACAACCTCGCCCGCAATGTGTTCGTCGACCCGGCGGGGCGTGAGTTCTACCAGGAATGGGTGCGGGCCGCGCATTCCTGTGTCGCCGAACTCCGGGCCGCCTACGGCCACGATCCCGATTCGGCCCGTATCGCCGAGGTGGTCGAGGAACTGTCCGACGAGAGCGAGGAGTTCGCCGGTATCTGGCGGCTGCACGACGTCAAGAGCAAGTCCCAGGAAGGCAAACACCTCAGGCACCCGCACGTCGGCGACCTGCACATCGCCTTCGCCGCGTTCACCGTCAACGGCGCCCCGCACCAGCAACTCGTCGTCTACCAGGCCGAACCGGCCGGCCCCACCGCCACCGCCTTCGAGACGCTGCGGTCGATGGCCACCGAGCCGAAGAAGGCCCGGGCGATCGCGAACACGTAGCCTCGGCCGGGGCCGGCCCTCCCGCACAGAGGTCACCGCCCCACCTTCCGCAGGCCACCGGCATCAGGAGATCCGACCATGCCCCGAGCAGTGACGTTCTCGCGCTACGGCGGTCCGGAGGTGCTGGAGGTCGTCGAGGTGCCGCGGCCGAAGGCGGGCCCCGGGGAAGTCCTCGTCCGGGTCGTCGTCGCAGGGGTCAATCCCGGTGAGGCCGGCATCCGGCAGGGCGTCTTCGCGGACATGTGGCCGGCCGTGTTTCCCGAAGGCCAGGGCAACGACTTCGCCGGCTGGGTCGCCGAACTCGGCGACGGCGTAACGGACTTCGCGCTCGGCGACGAGGTCATCGGCTACCTGCCCCGGAGGGCACAGGCCGACTACGTCGTCTCGCCCGCCGACGTCCTCGCCCCCAAGCCCGCCGACATCGGCTGGGAAGCCGCCGCGCCGCTGTCCGCGGTCGGGGTGACGGCCTGGGCCGCCGTCGACGCCGTAGCGTCGGAAGAAGGGGACACCGTCGTGGTGTCCGGTGCCGCCGGCGGGGTCGGCTCCCTCGCCGTACAGCTCGCGCGGCTGCGGGGCGCGCGGGTCATCGGCACCGCCGGACCGCACAACGCCGACTTCCTGCGCTCGCTCGGTGTCGTGCCCGTCGAGCACGGCCCCGGCCTCGCCGACCGGCTGAGGGCCGCCGCTCCCGACGGGATCGACGCCTTCGTGGACACCTTCGGTCAGGGCAACGTCGACATCGCCATCGAGATGGGCGTCGCCCCGCACCGCGTCAACACCCTCGCCGACGGCCGGGCCGTCGCCCGCCACGGCGTCCGCAGCCGGGCCCAGGAGGACGTCTTCACCCCTCAACTGGTCGTGGAACTGGCCGCATTGGTCTCCCAGGGCCTGCTCACCGTCCCGATCGGCGAGGTGGACCCGCTGGAACAGGTCCAGGAGGCCTACCGGCAGGTGCAGCGGCGCCACACGCGGGGGAAGATCGTGCTCAGCCTGGTCCCGCCCGACGAACGCCCCGCACCGGCCGCCGAACTCCGCGCCTGACGTTCCGCGTCCTGACCGCACTCCCTGGAGGCCCCCATGCCCGTACGTCGTATCGGCCTCGTCGTCCACCTGGGACGTGAGACCGCCCGGGACGCGGCGGCCGCCGTGCACGCCTGGAGCGCGGCGCACGACGTCCGCTGCACGGAGATCGACGTGTGGGCCAAGGACCACCACCGCCGCACCGGACGCGAGGAGGCCGAGGCCGCGGGCAACCCCGACCTCGTCGTCACCCTCGGCGGCGACGGCACCTTCCTGCGCGGCGCCCGCATCGCCGTCAAGAGCGACGCCGACGTCCTCGGCGTCGACCTCGGCAAGGTCGGCTTCCTCACCGAGGTCCCGGCCTGCGACATCGGCGACGCCCTGGACGCCGTACACGAGGGACGGGCCATCGTCGAGGAGCGCATGACGCTGACCATGCGGGCCTCGCGCCCGCTGGACATCCCCGAGGAGATGGAGGCCCTGCTGCGCTACGGCCGCGGTCCCGCGCTGCCGCCGCCGCGGGTCCGGCCGGAGACCACGGAGGGCGGCGGCTGGGGGTGCGCGCTGGACGTCACCGCGCTCAACGACGTCGTCCTGGAGAAACTGGCCCGCGACCGGCAGGTCGGCGTCGGTGTCTACCTCGCCGGACGGCTGCTGGCGACCTACTCGGCGGACGCGCTGGCCGTCGCCACTCCCACCGGGTCCACGGCCTACAGTTTCGCCGCCGGGGGACCCGTCCTCTCGCCCCACATGGACGCCCTCGTCTTCACCCCGATCGCCCCGCACATGACGTTCAACCGCAGCGTGATCGCCGCCCCCGACGAACCGATCGGCCTGCGCGTCCTGCCCCACTCCGGCCAGGCCGCCGTCAGCGTCGACGGCCAACTGCGCGGCGTCCTGGACCCCGGCGACTGGATCGGCGTCTTCCGCGCCCCGCAACGCGTCCGCCTCGTGCGGCTGCGCCCGACGGATTTCTACGGCCGGCTGCGCGACCGGTTCCGGCTCACGGACGCCCCCGCGAATGCCCAGGACGGGCCCTCGGAACCGTTCTTCCGGCCGGACACCCCGGTCCCGGCGGACCTCGCCGGGATGCGACTGCCGCCGCCCGGCGAGTAGTTCACGAGGGGAGGCGGTTCACGCGGGAAGGCGGACGGTGAAGACCGTGCCGGTGCCGACCGCGCTGGTCACCGTCACCGTCCCGCCGTGCGCCTCGGTCAGCCGGCGCACGATGGCGAGGCCCAGACCGCTGCCGCCGGTGCGGCGGCTGCGGGACTTCTCGGCGCGCCAGAAACGGTCGAAGACCCGGGGCAGGTCCTCGGCGGGGATACCGGTCCCGGTGTCGGCGACCTCGATCGTGAGGAGGCCCGCGGCCCGGTGGGCCCGGAGGGTGACGCTGCCGCCGGGCGGGGTGTGCCGCAGGGCGTTGGCGACCAGGTTGCCGACGACCTGCCGCAGCCGTACGGGATCGCCGGACAGTTCGGGGTCGCCGTCGACGTGGGTGGTGAGGGTGACGCCCGCGGTCTCGGCGGGGCCGAGGTGGGCGGTGGCGACATGGTCGAGAAGGTCGCGTACGAGGAGGGACTCGGGGTGGATGCGCAACTGGCCCGCGTCCGCCTCCGCGAGATCCTGGAGGTCGTCGACGATGTGCTGGAGCAGCAGCGCCTCTTCGAGCAGGGAGTCCACGAGCGCCTGGTCGGAGGTGGCGATGCCGTCCTGCACGGCCTCGAGCCAGCCGCGGATGGTGCTGAGCGGGGTGCGCAGTTCGTGGGCGACATCGCTGACCATCGCCTTCCGCCGGCCCTCCACGCGTTCGCGCCGCTGGGAGAGGTCGTTGAAGGCGGCGGCGAGGTGGCCGATCTCGTCGTTGGTCGTCACCGGTACCCGCTGGTGTTCCTCCACCGGACGGCGGGCGGCGTCGGCCAGCGCGCGCAGCGGTCTGACGAGCCGCGTGCCGACGACGACGGTGACGGCCACGGTGACCAGCAGCACCAGCCCGGCGGCGCCGGCGACGCGGGTGGTGCCGGCGGACGTGAAATGGAAGGCGGGGGCGGCCGTCGAGCCGGTCGGGGTGGTGACGAACAGCAGCGCGGCCGGCGCGACATAGGGGGTGAGCTGGTCGCGGCGGGCGGTGTCGAGGCAGGTCTGGGCGGGTTGGGAGTTGCCTCTCATACGGATGACGAAGTCGATGCCGATCTTCACCCCGGGCTGCTTCTGGCGCTCCAGGCAGTCGTTGACCATGGCGTTGAGCCGGCTGAGCGGCGCGATCTCGGTCGGGACAGGATCGGCGAGTTGGTCGAGGCCGCATCCCTCGTCCACGAAGGACCCGCCCAGGGCGCTGTCGGGGAGCTTGATGGACGGGCGACCGTTCGGTTCCTCGGTGAGGGTGGCGGCACCGGTCGTGGCACGCAGGCAGTAGAAGACCTTGTTCGCCCACTGGCGCAGGTTCTTCCGCTCGCCGGCGGTCAGCCGGTACGGGCCGACGGCACGGGGGTCGATCCGGTCCGTCTCGCCGCCGGGCAGCAGCGCGGGGTCGGTGCGCAGGGCGTCGACGATCGCCGATGCCCTGGTGGGGAGAGCGGCGGCGCTGACGGACGACGCGGCGATGGTACGACGGCTCTGGGTGGTCAGGGTGATCTGCCGTCCGGTGCGCTCGGCGAGGCTGCGCAGGGTCGGGGCGACGCCGTTCCAGTCCGGGTGGACGGCGGCGTAGCCGACCAGCGTGCCGTAGATCTCGGTGTCGGACGACAGGAGTTGGCCCTGTTCCTGCTGGATGGCGCTGCTCGTGGTGCGCGCGGCCAGCCACGCGGTGGCCGCGACCGAACAGACGGCGATCATCACCGAGGTGGCCAGCAGTCGCACCAACAGGCTTCTGTGCAACGGCACTTTGGCCCGCAGCCGGATTCTGGGCCGCCCCTCGCCGCCGGTCTCCGTGTCACCGCGCACGGGTGCCGTCCACGAGCTTGTAGCCGACGCCGTACACCGTTTGCAGATAGGCCGGTTGGCGAGGCACGGCCTCTATCTTCTTGCGCAGGTTGAGGACATGGACGTCGATCGTGCGCTCGGTGATGTAGCGGTCGAACTCCCGTGTCAGGGCGAGCAGTTGGCGACGGGTGAAGACCCGTTCCGGTTCGGCGGCCATCGCCGCGAGGATCTCGAACTCGCCTGGCGTGCACACCACTTGGCGTCCGTCGAGCCCGACGGTACGGCGGACCGGGTCGATGGCGAGCGCGCCGATCCGCAGCACGGGATCGTCCGGCGCCGCCGTGGCGCCACGGGCGCGCCGCAGCAGGGTGCGGATGCGGGCCATCAACTCCCGTGGGCTGTAAGGCTTCGTCATGTAGTCGTCGGCGCCCAGATCGAGGCCGAGCAGGAGGTCCTCCTCCGTGCTGCGCGCGGTCAGCATCAGCACGGGCACCTCGCACTCCCGGCGCAGCACACGGCATACGTCCAGCCCGTCGACCAAGGGCATCATGACGTCGAGGACGAGCAGATCCGGCCGCCGCCGCCGTACCTCGTCGATGGCCGCGCGCCCGTCGTGGACGACCAGGGAGGAGTGGCCCTCGCGTTCCAGATAGCGGCGGATCACCTCGGCCTGTTTGACGTCGTCCTCGGCCACCAGGACATATGCGTTCACGCGGCTCACCCTAAGGTCGCCGCCGGGACACCAGACAGGAGTCTGACGGTGGCCTGACAGGATCTTCATATCCTCCGGACACGGTGCCGCCATGTCGAAACTCAGTCGTCGAAGGCGGTCCGTAGCCCTCACCGGCCTCGGCGCGGCACTGGCTTTCCTCCTCCTCGCCGCGTGCGGCGGCTCGGGCGGTCACGGGAACACCGGGTCCGACGACAAGGGTGTCGCGTCGATCGGCAGACCGAGTGCGAGCGGGGCGCCGTCGCAGGGTGTCGACTCCGACGCGGGCCGTCCCCAGTTGAGGCTGGACACCTCGGAGGCGGAGCAGACCCGGCTCACGGGCAGCTATCTCGACTGTCTGCGCGATCACGGTGTCCCGGGCGGATACAAGTCGGGTTCGAAGCAGTGGTTCCCCGGGGGTAGCGCCACCGAGAACGCCGCCGCCGACAAGGCGTGTCTCGGGAAGAAGCCGCTCCAGCCACCGGAGTTGGACCCGGCGAAGAACCCGCACTACCTGGACGACTTCCGCACGTACATCAGGTGCCTCAACGACGGAGGCCTCAAGGTCAAGGGCCTGGCCGACGGCTCCGGCTGGAACTACGACGGCGAGTCCGCCCTGACCCAACCCCAGCAGGACCGGCTCGACCACGACTGCCAGTTGAAGGCGTACAAGCAGTGACCACGACCGATGACGACACCCGTCCCCGTAACGGGAAACGCCGCCTGAAGATCGGGGCCGCAGCGCTGGCCGGCGTCACGGCGACCGCGCTCGGCGGCACCGTATGGCAGGACGGGAACGCGAAACCGGACACGACGGCCACCGCCTCCGCGCGGGTCGGCACCGCCACGGTGACCAGGACCGACCTGTCCAACTCCCGGACGCTGAGCGGCACTCTGGGCTACAGCAAGGCGGCACCTCTACCCCGAACCCCCGGCGTGGTGCAGGTCGGCCGCCCCTCCGACGCCCTCGCCGCCAAGCGCGCCACCGAGACGACGTTCTCCGCGCTCTTCCTCGGCCTCGCCGGGGTGGCCCTGCCGGTGGGCGGGATCGGCGTGGCCAACACCATGGTCATCTCGGTCCTCGAACGCCGTAAGGAGATCGGCCCGCGCCGCGCGCTGGGCGCCAACAGGGGCCGGATCCGCGGCCAGTTCCTCACCGAGTCCGTGGCCCTGTCCTGCCTCGGCGGCCTCGCCGGCGCGGCCCTCGGCATCCTGGCGACCGTGGGCTACGCCGGCTGTCAGGGCTGGCCCCCGGTGATCCCGCTCCCGGCGGTGGCGGGCGGTTTCGCCGGCGCCGTCCTCATCGGCATGGCCGCCGGTGTCCACCCCTCCGTGCGGGCCTCCCGGCTCACCCCGACGGAGGCCCTGGCGAGCACGTGACGGTCCGCCCCCGCACGTACGGGCGAGTTTCACATGGGCGCCACCGGACCCTTCCCTGACGTTTGTTGCACTTGGAACACTCGCACCGCGCGCATTTCGCCATGTTCCGGCCGGCCGCGCGTCAGGATGAGAGGTGCCTCACCCATGTCCGAAGTCAATCGGCGTCGATTTCTCCAACTCGCCGGTGCCACCACGGCGTTCACGGCACTGTCGAGCAGCATCGAGCGGGCCGCCGCGCTCCCCGCGAACCACAGCTCGGGGAGCATCGAGGACGTCGAGCACATCGTCGTCCTGATGCAGGAGAACCGGTCCTTCGACCACTACTTCGGTTCGCTCAGAGGTGTCCGGGGCTTCGGCGACCCCCGCCCGGTCGTGACCCGGCAGGACGGTAAACCGGTCTGGTACCAGTCGGACGGCACCAAGGACATCCTGCCGTTCCGCCCCGAGGCCGACGACCTGGGCCTCCAGTTCATCCAGGACCTCCCGCACGGCTGGAACGACGGGCACGCCGCGTTCGACGGCGGCAAGTACGACAAATGGGTGCCGTCCAAGGGCTCCACGACGATGGCGTACCTGAACCGTGAGGACATCCCGTTCCACTACGCGCTCGCCGACTCCTTCACCATCTGCGACGCCTACCACTGTTCGTTCATCGGCTCCACGGACCCCAACCGCTACTACCTGTGGACGGGTTACACCGGCAACGACGGCACCGGGGGCGGCCCCGTCCTCGGCAACGACGAGGCCGGCTACAGCTGGACGACGTACCCCGAGCGCCTCGAGAAGGCCGGGGTCTCCTGGAAGATCTACCAGGACGTCGGCGACGGCCTCGACGCGGCCGGCGGCTGGGGCTGGATCACGGACGCCTACCGCGGCAACTACGGCGACAACTCGCTGCTCTACTTCAAGCAGTTCCAGAACGCCCAGCCCGGCGACCCGCTCTACGACAAGGCCCGCACCGGCACCGACGCCACCAAGGGCGAGGGCTTCTTCGACCGGCTGAAGGCCGACGTCAAGGGCGGCACGCTGCCGAAGATCTCCTGGATCGTCGCCCCCGAGGCCTTCACCGAGCACCCCAACTGGCCCGCGAACTACGGTGCTTGGTACGTCGCCCAGGTCCTGGACGCGCTCACCTCCGACCCCAAGGTCTGGGCGAAGACGGCCCTGTTCATCACGTACGACGAGAACGACGGCTTCTTCGACCACCTGGTGCCGCCGTTCGCGCCGGGCTCGGCCGCGCAGGGCAAGTCGACCGTCGACGTCGGCCCCGACCTCTTCAAGGGCGACGCGAGCCACCCGGCCGGTCCCTACGGCCTCGGCCAGCGGGTGCCGATGATCGTCGTCTCGCCCTGGAGCAAGGGCGGTTACGTCTGCTCGGAGACCTTCGACCACACCTCGGTCATCCGGTTCATGGAGCGCCGCTTCGGTGTCCACGAGCCCAACATCTCGCCGTGGCGGCGTGCGATCTGCGGGGACCTGACCACCGCCTTCGACTTCTCCCACAAGGACGTCAAGAAGGTCCCGCTGCCGGACACCGACGGCTACCGGCCGCCGGACAAGAACCGCCACCCCGACTACGTGCCGACCCCGCCCGCCAACCCGGCGCTGCCCAAGCAGGAGCGCGGACTGCGCCCGGCCCGGCCGCTCAAGTACGCGGCGACGGTGGACGGTTCGGCCGACACGGCGGCCGGGAAGTTCACGCTGACCTTCGCCTCCGGCGCGAAGGCCGGCGCCAACTTCCTGGTCACCTCTGCCAACCGCACGGACGGGCCCTGGAGTTACACCACCGAGGCCGGCAAGTCCGTCTCCGACGCCTGGAACTCGGCGTACTCGAACGGCTCGTACGACCTGACCGTGCACGGCCCGAACGGCTTCCTGCGCGTCTTCAAGGGCCCCGGCAGGAGTGCCGGACCCGAGGTCACCGCCCGCACCTGCGGCGACGACATCGAGCTGATCTTCACCAACAAGGGCTCCGGGACAGCGCAGTTGAAGGTCGCCAACGGCTACGGCGGGCGTACTCAGACGATCAAGGTGCGGGCGGGCGCCACCGTACGGCACACCTTCGACCTGGGCGCGAGCGAGCGCTGGTACGACCTGACGGTCACCTCCGACGGCGGCGCGGGCTTCCTGCGGCGATTCGCCGGACATGTCGAGAACGGCCGGCCGGGGGTCAGCGACCCGGCGATCGTCACCGTCTGAGGGGCTTCGTGAAGCCGGTTGTTTTCCGGGGCACTCGCGGTAGTGTGCCCCGGTGACCACGCATTCGAACACACCTGCAGGCTGGTACCCGGATCCGCACGGAGCGCCCCAGACCCTCCGGTACTGGGACGGCGCGAAGTGGACCGACCACACCAACGCGGACCAGCAGGCGCAGGGCGCCAAGTCGCAGCAGCCGCCGCAGGCCGTGCCGCAGCAGGCGGCCGGTCCGGACCCGCGGGTCCAGCAGCAGGTGCAGCAGCAGGCCGGGGTCGCGGGCGGCGGCCCCGGTGGCGGCAGCCTGTTCAGCGAGCCGGTCCTGGTGGTGAACCAGAAGGCCAAGCTGATCGAGCTGACCAACGAGTACAAGGTCATGGACCAGAACGGCAATCTGATCGGCTCGGTCACCGAGATCGGCCAGAGCGCGCTGAAGAAGGCGCTGCGCTTCGTCTCCAGCCTCGACCAGTTCATGACTCACCGGCTGGAGATCCGGGACGCCTACGGGCAGCCGCAGTTGGTGCTGACCCGGCCCGCGAAGATCATGAAGTCCAAGGTGCTCGTGTCCCGCCCGGACGGTTCGCCGGTGGGCGAGATCGTGCAGCAGAACATGATCGGGAAGATCAACTTCGGGATCTTCGCGGACGGCCGGCAGATAGGCGCGATCAAGGCGGAGAACTGGCGGGCGTGGAACTTCGCGATCGTCGACCACGCGGACAACGAGGTCGCCCGGATCACCAAGACCTGGGAAGGCCTCGCCAAGACGATGTTCACCACCGCGGACAACTACGTCCTGCAGATCCACTACCAGCTGCCCGAGCCGCTGCTGAGCCTGGTGGTGGCGACGGCGCTGACCGTCGACACCGCGCTCAAGCAGGACTCGCGCGGCCTCGGCTGACCACCCCGGTCACCGTGCGGTGAGATGCCCCGGCTCGGACCGTCGGTTCGGCTGCCGGGGCATCAACGCCGGTTCCGGGGAGGCCGATTCGGGCTCCAGCGCCAGCACGGCGGCCACAGGGTGATCGTGGTCGCCGTACTCGTGCGGCAGGGGTGCCGCGGGGACCACCCGGGTCAGCAGGACCACGCCCCATGACGCGATGCCGGCCCCTGTCAGCGCGAGGAGGATCCCGGCCGCGCCGCCCTGGAGGCGTTCGCCCAGCAGCGCGAGGCCGATCGCGGCGGCGGCCACCGGGTTCGCCAGGGTCACCACCGCGAGCGGGGCGCCGAGGCCGCCCCGGTAGGCGGTCTGCGAGAGCAGCAGCCCGCCCGCCGCGAACACCGCGACCAGCAGGGCGACTCCGACCACCTGCATGCTCAGCAGCGGGCCCGAGCGGTCCGTCGCCGCGACCGTCACGGTCTGCGTGAGCGCGGAGGCGACACCCGAGGCGACACCGGACGCCGAGGCGTGCCGCAGACCCGGCTTCGCGCCGCGTCGGGCCAGGAGTCCGATCAGCGCGGACGTCGCGCCCGCGACCGCCAACGCCTGCGGAACGGTGAGTACTTGGTCGGGCTGGGGCCCGGACGCCGTGACCAGCAGGGCCGACAGGCCGAGCAGGGTGAGCGCGGTGCCCCGCCATTCGGTGGTGCTGACCCGCCGCCCGGCCACCCGCGCGCCCATCGGGACGGCGGCGACGAGGGTCAGCGCGCCCAGCGGCTGGACGACGGTCAGGGGGCCGTACTTGAGGGCCACGACGTGCAGCAGCGCGGCGCCCGCGTTCAGCACGACCGTCCCCCACCAGGCGCCGGTGGCGAGCAGCCGCAGCGTGCCCGCGTCGGAGTTGCGGGAGGCGAGCCGCTCCTGGGCCACGGCGGCGGCCGCGTAGGCGACGGAGGAGAAGAGGGACAGGACGACGGCGACGAGCGTGGCGTTCATCGGCCCGCTCCGACGAGAACCGGCTGCTTCTCGGGGGCGAGCTCCGGCTGACCGCGGCCTGCCGTGGTCGCCGTGCGGTGCGGCGGGTGGATCAGCGCGAGGGCGACGCCGAGCATGGCGGCGGCCACGATCGCGTCGAGCCAGTAGTGGTTCGCCGTGCCCACGATCACCATCAGGGTGACCAGCGGGTGCAGCAGCCACAGCCAGCGCCAGCGCGAGCGGGTCGCGACGATCAGGCCGACCGCCACCATCAGCGCCCAGCCGAAGTGCAGCGAGGGCATCGCCGCGAACTGGTTCGAGAGGTGGTCGCTGGTCGGCGGGCCGTACACGGAGGGGCCGTAGACCTTGGCGGTGTCGACCAAGCCCGTCGCGGCCAGCATGCGCGGGGGCGCGAGCGGGAACACGAAGGGCAGGACGAGGGCGGCCGAGGTGACCGTGGCCAGGACCCGGCGGGCCCAGACGTAGTGCGCGGGGCGCCGCAGGTACAGCCAGACCAGGAAGGCGACCGTGGCCGGGAAGTGGACGGTCGCGTAGAAGGTGTTCGCGAGGTGCACGAGGGTGTCGCTGTGCAGCAGCACCGACTGCACCGAGCCCTCGTTCGGGAGACGCAGGGTCCGTTCCAGGTCCCATACGTGGCGGGCGTTGTGCAGGGCCTCACCGGTATGGCCCGTCGCCAGTTGGCGGCCGAACTTGTAGACGAGGAAGAGTCCTGCGACGAGCAGGAGCTCACGGACGAGCGGAGGCCGCGCTATCGCGCTGGTCTCCGGCTCTGCAGGCTCGGTGCGGGCATTCATCCCCCGGCCCCTTCGCTGACGGTGGTGCGTGTGGTGGTGCTGGCAGGGCTTGTGACCCTCCCGGCGGACCGAACTCATCGGTACGAGTTCGTTCCGATACGCCAGTGTACCGATACGAGAGTGTACCGATACGGCGATGTACCGGTACACTGGCGTATCGATAGCGAAACGAGACACACTCTTGAGCGGACCCCGAGTCCGCGGGCCGAGCGAGGAGAAGAGCCATGACGTCGCAGGCTGAGGACGCACCGGACACGGTCGCCGCCTCGCGCCGCTCCAAGATCACGCCCGAGCGTGAGCGGGAGTTCTTCGACGCCGTGCTCGAACAGATCAGAGAATGCGGCTACGACTCCGTCAGCATGGAGGGCGTCGCCAGCAGCACGCGGTGCAGCAAGTCCACGCTGTACCGGCAGTGGGGGACCAAGCCCCAGTTCGTCGCCGCCGCGCTGCGCGCCAACCGCCGGGTGCACTTCACCGGCATCGACACGGGATCCCTCGCGGAGGATCTGCGCCAGGCCGCGCGGGCGGCGGGCGCCTGGTCGGCGAAGGACACGAAACTCGTCTCGGCGCTCGGTCACGCCGTCATCCAGGACAGCGAACTCGCCCAGGCGGTCCGTGAGGCGCTCGTCCACCCCGAGATCGCCGCGCTGGAGGACATCCTGCGCCGTGGCGTGGAACGCGGCGAGATCCCGGCCGACCATCCGGCGCTGCCGTACGTCCCGGCCCAGATCTTCGGCGTCCTGCGGGCCCGTCCCGTCCTGGAGGGCTGTTACGCCGACCCCGACTACCTCGTCCGATTCGTGGAGGCCGCGGTGCTGCCGGCACTCGGTCTCACCTAGACCAGGCCGCCGTCCATGGGATGACCGGACGGTGACCTGATCGCGCCGCACCGTGGGGACGGGGGCGGCGCGCACCCCCCGGCCGGGTGGGGTTCCTCTTGAGCGGAGAGGCGCCCCACCCGGCCGACCGGTGTGCGGGGCGGGATCAGATCTTCTGGCCGTCGCCGCTGCCCGTGGACACCTTGATGCCCGAGGTGATCTCGTCGATGACGGACTGCTTCTGGCCGACGTCGACACCGAAGCGGACCACGACGATCTGGCCGCTGCTGGCGGGCGAGGGGAACGCGAGCGACTCGACATAGCCGTCGGCGCCCTTGCTGGTGACCGCCTTCCAGCGGACCAGGTAGCCCTTCTGCCCGGCCACGGTCACGGCCTTGGAGGCGAGCACCTCGTGCGAGGTGATGCTGCCGTAGGACGTACCGCCGTAGGACTCCTTGGCGTTGGCGGCGATGTCCGCCTTCGCGACCGCCTCGGCCGTGCTGCCCTTCGTGCCCAGCACCACCGCGGGCGCGGAGTACGCGCCGCCGTTGGTGCAGGTCTGCGAGGTGTTGCCGGGGCACTTGTACGAGGTGTTCGACGTGACCTGCGCGCCGATCTGGATGACCTGGCCGTACCAGTCGGACGGCACGGGAAGGCTGATGCCGTCCAGGGAGTCGGTCACGGCTCCGCCGGCCGCGACCTTCGGCTGCGCGGACTCGCTGGGTGCGGGCGTCGCACCGCCCGTGCCGCCGGATCCCCCGGATCCCCCTGACCCGCCGAAGGGATCGTTCTGGCCGCCGGTACCACCGGAACCGCCCGTGCCGCCCTGTCCCTCGGGGCCGCCCTGGCCGCCGACGCCGCCCTGGCCGTTCGGCGCCTGCTGGTTGCCGGCCTGGGTGCCGTTCCCGCTGCCGTCGCCGGACAGCGCGTACGCACCGACACCGATCGCGGTGAGCACCGCCACGGCCACCGCCACGGCTATGCCGGTGCGCAGATTGCGGCGCGGCGCGGCAGGGGGCACGGCGGGATACGCCGGATACGCCCCGCCGTACGGCGGCTCCGTCGGGGGACCCCAATCGGCCCCCGACCCCGCGGGCCGGGTCCGGTCCGTCCATGCCTTGCCGTCCCACCAGCGCTCGGCGGCGGGACCGTCATTCGTCTGCCCGGGATCGGGGTACCACCCGGGGGGAGTCACCTGCGTCATGCCCCTACCGTATGAGGCGTCGGTGAAAGCGGGATGAGAGGATCCGGCCCGAAGCGGGGGGACGCGGCGGAGCGGGGGCGGCGGCGGGGTCGTGCGGGTGGGTGGCGGCAGGCCTCTGACCGGGCTCTGACCGGGTACGGGTGGGGTGCCGAGGGAGTGGCGGGCGGATTCCGGCGGGGCGGCGGGCCGCTCTCCGACCCCCCGACATCAGCCGCACCGGTCCCACTTCACCCCACCCGTCACCCTGACATCAGCCGCAGCGGTGCCACTTCTCCCCACCCGTCACGCCGACTCCGGCCGCAGCGGTGTCACTTCTCCCAGTTCATCACCCCAACACCAGCCGCACCGGCCCCCGTTCCACCGTCGCGGGCAACCCGAACCCCCGCCGCCCCGGTGTCACCGAGCCGAGGACGCTCGGATGCCGGGCGCCGGTGCTCGTCGGGACGGTGCCCGGGAGGCCGTGGGCCGTGAGGAAGCCGAGGACGGCGAAGGCGTAGGCCTCCTTCGCGGGGGACGGGAGGCCCAGGTCGTCGGAGGTGCGGAGGGGGACGCCCGGGAGCTCCGTGGCGAGCAGGGTCATCAGGGTCGGGTTGCGGGTGCCGCCGCCAGAGGCGACGACCTCCGTGGGGGCCAGCGGCCGGACCGCGTTCGCGACCGTGCGGGCCGTGAGCAGGGTGAGGGTCGCGATGACGTCCTCGGCGGGGAGGGTGCCGAGGCCCGCCAGCGCGTCCTGGAGGTAGCCGAGGTGGAACAGTTCCTTGCCGGTCGTCTTCGGCGCGGGCAGCGCGTAGTACGGCTCGCTCAACAGCCGTTCCAGCAAAGGCTCGTGGACGGATCCGCGGGCCGCGAGGGCGCCCTCCGCGTCGTGGCCGAGCCGCCCGCCGCTGAAGCCCCGCGCCGCCGCGTCGATCAGCGCGCACGCCGGTCCGGTGTCGAAGGCCGTGCCGTCGGGGGCGGTGAGGTTGGCGATCCCGCCGAGGTTGAGCGCGACCGGTGTGCCCGGCCGGCCGCGCAGCCACAGCAGGTCGACCAGGCTGACGAGCGGCGCGCCCTGTCCCCCGGCGGCGATGTCGCGCGGCCGGAAGTCGGCGACCACCGGCAGCCCGGTCGCCTCCGCGATCCAGGCCGGCTGCCCCAGTTGCAGCGTGCCGTGCACCGCGCCGCCCGCCACCCAGTGATAGACCGTCTGCCCGTGCGAGGCCACCAACTGAGCCCGCCCGTCGCACAGTTCACCGTTCGCCCGGACGGCCGCCGCGGCGAAGGCCTGCCCGATCCGGGTGTCCAGCCGGCACACCTCGGCCAGCGTGGTGGCGGCCGGCGGCAGCGCCGCCGCGAGCGCCTCCCGCACCTCCTCGTCGTACGGCGTGCTCACCATCCCGAGCGGTTCCAGTACGACACTGTCACCGACGAGGCTCAGCCCGGCCGCCGCCGCGTCGATCGCGTCGTACGACGTCCCGGACATCAGCCCGATCACCAGCATCCGACCAACTCACCTTTCCCGTCCGGTTCTTGACGAGCGCGAGCGCGCTCACCGCGCAGGCCGTCGCCGCGTAGTACGCCGGAACGTCCACGTTCCCGGTCCGCCCGACGCTCTCGGTGATGATGAGCCCGGCACACCCCGAGAACACGGCATTGGACAGGGCGTAGGCGAGTCCCAGACCGGTGTAGCGGACGCTCGTCGGGAACATCTCCGCGAGCATCGCCGGGCCGGGCCCCGCCATCAGCCCCACCACGGCACCCGCCCCGAACACCCACGCACCCTTCACCGCGTTCGAAGTCCCGTCGTCCTGAAGGAGGTTGAGCAAGGGCACGGACAGGGCCACGACCAGCACCGCGCCCGTCAGCATCACCGGTCGGCGCCCCACCCGGTCGCTCAGCAGCCCCGCCGGAAGGATGGTGACCGCGAACCCGATGTTGGCCAACACCGTGGCCAGGAGCGCCTGTTGGAAGCTGGCGTCGAGCGTGCCCCGCAGATACGACGGCAGCACCACCAGGAAGGTGTAACCGGCCGCCGACCACCCCATCACCCGCCCGACGCCCAGCACGATCGCCGCCCGGACCTCCCGCGCGGGCGGCACCTCCCGTACCGACCCGCTCACCGACCCGCTCACCGTCCCGCTCCGGAACGACGGTGTCTCCTCCAGCCGCAGCCGGAGCCACAGCGCGCCGAGCCCCATCGGCAGCGTCAGCAGGAACGCCGACCGCCAGCCCCAGTGCGCCAGTTGACCGGCGTCGAGCACGGTCGCGAGCAGCGCCGCGACCCCCGCCCCGCCCAACAGCCCCAGCGCCACGGTGAACGACTGCCACGCCCCGTACAGCCCACGCCGTCCCGGTGGCGCGAACTCCGTCAGCAGCGCCACCGCACCACCGAACTCCCCACCCGCCGACAGTCCCTGAAGGACCCTCAGAAACGTGAGCAGCCAGGGCGCGAGGGCGCCGACCGTCGCATACGTCGGCAGCACACCGATCAGCGTCGTCGCACCGGTCATCAGCGCGATCACCAGGATCAGCACCGGCCGCCGTCCCACCCGGTCGCCGAGCCGGCCGAACACGGCGGCGCCGACCGGCCGGAAGAAGAACGCCAGCGCGAACGAGGCGTACGTCCGCACCAGCCCCTCGGCCGCGCCGGTGCCCTCCGGGGTGAAGAACTCCGCCGCGATCACCGTCGAGAAGTAGCCGTAGACACCGAACTCGTACCACTCGATGAAATTGCCCACCGACCCGGCGACCAGTGCCCGTACCGCAGGCCTGTTCGGGACGGGTCGGGATTGATCGGAAAACACCTTCATTTCAGCGCCTCTTGACCGTTCGTCACCTGCGTGAGTCCGGCGGAAGGACCGCCGTCACCCGTTGCGGCAACAGCTGCCCGGACCGGCCTCCACTTCGGCATCCGGACGGCTACGCTCAAGGGCTGTACGTCGTTCGGGCTACTGGGGAGGTATCGGGATGACGGAGGAACGGCCTCCGGGAGCCGGATCGGCCTCTCTGTGGGAGCGCGAGAAGGCGGTCGAGGGCATCGCGGAGGCGATCGACGCGCTGCGCGCCGACGAGTCGTCCTCGGGCAGCCTGCTGATGGTCCGGGCCGAGGCCGGATTCGGCAAGACCGCGCTGCTGGCCGAGACCCGCCGTATCGCCGAGGCCCGCAACTGCACGGTCTGGCACGCGCGCGGCGGCGAGACGCTCAAGTCCGTCCCCTTCAACGTCGTACGGCAGTTGCTGCAGCCCGCCCTCCTCTCGCTGATGCCCGAGGAGATCCGCGAGTACCTCGGCGACTGGTACGACATCGCGGGCCCCGCCCTCGGCGTCACCGAACCCGGCGAACGGCAGGCCGACCCGCAGGGCGTGTGCGACGGACTGGTCGCCGCGGTGCGCCGCCTCGCCAAACGCGACTGGCCGCTGGTCCTGCTGATCGACGACGCCCACTGGGCCGACCAGGAGACCCTGCGCTGGCTCGCCGCGTTCGCCGAACGCCTCGACGACCTGTCCGTCCTGGTCGTGGTCGCCCGCAGGCCCGGCGAGGTCAGCGGCGAGAGCGCCCGCTACCTGGACGCCATCGCCGCCGCCGCGGGCCCGCCGCCCACGGTCCTGGATTCCCTCACCCCGCAGGCCACCGCGGGGCTCACCCGCGCCACCCTCGGCCCGCACGCCGACGGCGCGTTCTGCCGCGAGGTGTGGGCGGTCACCGACGGCAACCCGTACGAGACCGTCGAACTCCTCGCCAAGGTCAAGGACAGCGGCCTCGCCCCCGTCGAGGAATCGGCCGCCGAACTGCGCGAGCTCAACCGCTCCGCGCGCGGCGGCGGACTGCTCGCCCGCCTGGACGACCTGGGCTTCGAGGCCACCCGGTTCGCCTGGGCCGCCGCCATCCTCGGCACCGGCATCTCCGTGGACCTGGTCGCCAAGCTCGCCACCATGAGCCGCGAAGAGGCGGTCCGCTGCGCCGAGTTGCTGCGCGCCGACCGCATCCTCACCGCGCCCGACCCCGCCGCCTCCCAGGCCGGCGCGGGCGAGCTGGAGTTCGTCCACCCGCTGATCGCCAGCGATGTCTACGACTCCATCCCGGGCGGTGTGCGCACGGCCATGCACGGCATCGCCGCCCAGGTCGTCACCGACAACGGGCTCGGCGCGGCCGCCGCCTCACGGCACCTCCTCAAGGTGCACCCGGACGACGACCAGGAACTCGTCGAGCAACTCCGCGAGGCGGCCCGCGAACACCTCTCCATCGGCGCCCCCGACGCCGCCCGCCGCTGTCTGGAGCGCGCCCTCCTGGAGCCACCGCTCACCGAGACCCACGCGCACGTGCTCTACGAACTGGGCTGCGCCACCCTCCTCACCGCGCCCGCCACCACCATCGGCCACCTCCAGACAGCCCTCGGCATGCCCGGACTCGACGGCCACGCACGCGTGGACGCCGTTTTCCGGCTGTCCCAGGCGCTGACCCACAACGACCAACTGGAGGAGGCCGTCCGCACCGTCGAGGCGGAGGCCGCCCGGTACGAACCGGGCGCCGCCCGGATGCGGCTCCAGGCCGTGCAGTTCATGTGGGAGGGCATCCACGCGGGCGAGGGCACCTCCCCGGGACGCTCCGAGCGGCTCGCCGCACTCGCCGGCACCTGCACCGGCCGGGACAACTCCGAGCGGGCCCTGCTGATCCTGCGCGGCTTCGACGCCATGACCCACGGGGAGAACGCCGAGGAGGTCGTCGAGGTCTGCGACCGCGCCCTCGTCAACGGGCGGCTCGCCCCCGGACTCGGCTGGACCGACACCGAGTGGGGCCTGGAGATCCTCATGATGCTGGCCAGCGCGTATGCCTACACGGACCGCCTGGACCGCGCGGAGAGCCTGTACAACGAAGCCCTGCGCGCCTATGTGAGCGCGGGCTGGAGCGGCGGCCATCTCTCCCTGGCGCATGCCTACGTCGGCCTCGGGCACCGTCGGCGCGGGCGTCTCCGCGAGGCCGAGATCTCGCTGCGCGATTCCCTGCACTTCGCCGAGCGCGTCGGCCGCGGACTGCCGCTGTACTGGTCGGCGACCTGCAACCTGGTCGACACGCTGCTCGCTCGCGGCCATGTCGAGGAGGCCTGGGAGACCGCGGAACAGTACGGCTTCGTCCCGCCGTACCCGTCCACCATCGTGCTGCCCGACCCGCGCTGTGTGCGCGGCCGGCTCCTGCTCGCCGTCGGCCGCACGAAGGACGGCATCAACGAACTCGAACAGGCCGCGAAGGCGGCGACCGTACGCGGCCATCACAACCCGGTCCTGGTGCCCTGGGCCGTGGACCTCGCCCGCGCGCTCGCCGTCGAGGATCCGACCCGGGCGGCCCAACTCGCCACGGACGCGCGCCGCCAGGCCGAACACTTCGGCACGGACACGGCGATCGGGGAGGCCCTCCGCTGTGCGGCCGCGCTGGAGACGGGGCAGCGTGCGGTACGGCTTGCTGCGCAGGCTGTCGCGTACTTGGAGTCCTCGCCCTGTCAGTACGAGCATGCGGCGGCGCGGGTCGAGTACGGGATCGCCGCGCGGTCGGTCTCGGAGATCAACAGGGGTTTGACGCTGGCGCGTTCGTGCGGGGCGGACGGGTTGGTGACCCAGGCGCGGGACGTGTTGGAGACGGGGAGGGGGTTGCGTTGAGTTGTTCTTCGGCCGCGGCCCGGTGGGGGCTGGTCGCGCAGTTCCCCGCGCCCCTGAAAGCCTGGGCCGGCCTGCGTTTTTGAGGCCGCGCCTCTAAGAACTTGGGCTGGCCTGCGCTTTTGACGGGGGCGTAGTTCCTCGCGCCCCCAAGACTAGGGCCGGCCTGCTTTTTTAGGGGCGCGGGGAACTGCGCGACCAGCCACGACGCAGCCGCAGCCGACACACAAGGCCACCCCCACCCCACTAGTCGCCGTCTTCCGCCAACAACACCCGCTGAGCCACGGCGAACGCCGAGTTCGCCGCAGGCACCCCGCAATACACAGCGCTCTGCATCAACACCGCCCCGATCTCCTCCGCAGTGAGCCCATTGCGCCGAGCCGCCCGCACATGCATCGCCAGTTCGTCGGAATGCCCACCCGCCACCAACGCCGTCAACGTGACCATGCTCCGCTCGCGCCGCGACAACGTGGGGTCGGTCCAGATCTCCCCCCACGCGTACCGGGAGATGAAGTCCTGGAAGCGCGCGGTGAACGCAGTCTGCCGAGCCTGCGCAAGGTCCACGTGGGCGTCACCGAGTACCTCCCGCCGCACCGCCATCCCAAGCCGCGCACCCCCACCAAGATGCGCACGCAGCGCGCCGAGAACGGCCGAAGGACACTGCGCAGGCGCCAGATGCGAGGCCCCCGGAATCTCGACGAGGGCCGAGCCCGCCACCGCGTCGGCGATCTCCCGCAGATGCGCGGGCGGGGTCGCCGGATCCTCGCGCCCGGCGATCACCAGCGTCCGCGCGCGGATCTCGGAGAGCCGCGACCGCAGGTCGTACGCGGCCAGCGCGTCACAGCACGCGGCATACGCGGCCGGGTCGGCGGCACCCTGGTCGGCCACCAGCTCCGGCACGGTGAACCCGGGTGTGAACCAACGGGAGTCGGCGCTCTCCACCAGCCACCCCACCCCCTCGCTCCGCACCCGCGCGGCCCGTTCCTCCCACGGCTTGGCCCCGTTGAAGTGCGCCGAGGAACAGATGACGGCGAGCGACGCGACCCGCTCGGGGTGATGCACCGCGAGATGCAGACCGACCGCACCCCCCAACGAAACACCCGCGTAGACGAATTGCTCGATCCCGAGCGAGTCGGCGAGCGCGAGCACCAGATTCGCGAGGTCCGCGACGGTGGCCTCGGGACCGATCAGCTCGGGCGCCGAACCGCCGTGCCCGGGCAGGTCCCAGCGGATCACCCGGTGGGTGACGGACAGTTCGGGCGCGACCTTGTCCCACAGGGCGTACGACGTGCCCAGCGAGGGCCCGAGCAGCAGCGGGGGAGCGGAATCGGGCCCCTCGGCACGGAAGTTGAGCAGCTTCTCGGTCAACGTCGCTCCAACGCGCGGTCGGTGAGGGCTCCGGCGGAACCCGTGTAACGGGCGGGGTCGGTCGGTGCGGAGAGGTCAAGGTCCTTCAACTCCGGCTCCCCAGCGAGCAGTTCGGCCAGCGGGCGGCCTTCGGCATAGGCACGCCGCGCGACCTCTGTGAGCAGCTCCTTCGCCCGGCTCCGCCCGAGCAGCGGCGCCAGCTCGGCGGACAGCCGCTCGGAGACGATCAACCCGTGGGTGAGGTCGAGGTGTTCACGCATCACCTCCGGGTGCACCCGCAGTCCCTCGGTCAGTTCTGCGGCATCGCGCGCCGCACCGCCGACCAGCCGCAGCAACTCGCGCAACGGTTCCCACTCGGCGTGCCACGCCCCGGCCGGCCGCTCGTCCTCGGCGACCAGCGAGCCGTAGAGGACGGCCGCGAGCTGCGGTGTCCGTCGCGCTGCGGCGGCGATCAGCGTGGACCGTACGGGATTCGCCTTGTGCGGCATGGCCGAGGAACCCCCGCCGCTGCCCTCCGAGACCTCGGCGATCTCCGTCCTGCCCAGCACGAGCACATCGGCGGCGACCTTGCCCAGCGCCCCCGCCGCGAAGGCCAGGCACCCGGCGAGATCGGCGATCGGCGTCCGGAGTGTGTGCCAGGGCAACAGCGGTGCCGTCAGGCCGAGTTCACGGGCGTACGCGTCCGGCAGTGCGAGCGGATCCGAGGCGCCGTACGCGGTGAAGGCGGCCAACGTGCCCGCCGCGCCCCCGAGTTGGACCGGCAGTGCACTCCGCACTACCCGCACCCGGTCCCGCGCGTCGAGCACCAGCGACCGCCACCCGGCCGCCTTCAGCCCGAAGGTCGTCGGTACGGCGTGCTGGGTGAGCGTCCGGCCCGGCATCGCGGTGTCGCGGTGGGCGGTGGCCAGCCGGGTCAGCGCGAGCTCCGTACGCGTGAGGTCGGCCAGGACCAGATCCAGGGTGCGGGCGGCGACCAGCATCGTCGCCGTGTCCATGATGTCCTGGCTGGTCGCGCCCCGGTGGACGTACGGGCCGTACTCACCGCCGACCGCCTTCGTCAGATCCGCGACCAGCGGGATCACCGGATTCCCGCCGCCGCGCGCGCGTTCCGCGAGGGACCGTACGTCGAAGCGGTCCATGTCCGCCGCGACCGTCACCGCTGTCGCCGCCTCGGCGGGCGCGAGACCCAGGGCGGCCTGGGCGCGGGTGAGGGCGGCCTCCGCGTCGAGCAGCGCCCGTAGATACGCGGTGTCGCCCGTCGTGGAGGCGGCGGGGGAACCGGCCCACCCGGGGGCGAGCAGGCCGGTGTCCGACGGGTCGGAAGAAGTCACTGGAACTCCAGGAAGACCGTTTCGCCTTCGCCCTGAAGGCGGATGTCGAAACGGTAGGTGCCCCTGCCGTCGTCCTGCGCGATCAGCGTGTCGCGCCGCGCCGGGTCCAGCCCGGACAGCAGCGGGTCGGCGGCGAGCGCGGCCTCGTCGCCCGGGAGGTAGATCCGGGTGAAGAGGTGCACCAGCAGCCCGCGCGCGAACACGCACGCGCTCAGGTACGGGGCGCTGAGCCCGCGCGCGCCCGGTCGCAGTGTCCGTGCGTACCAGTGGCCGTTGGCGTCGGTCTGGATGCGGCCCCAGCCGGTGAACTCCACGCCGTTGCGGCCGAGATAGCCGCCGCTCGCCGGGTCGCGCCGGATCGAACCGTCCGTCGTGGACAGATTGCCGTCGGGGTCCGCACCCCACAGCTCGACGAAGGCGTCCGGCAGCGGATTGCCCTCGCCGTCGTACACGTACCCCTGGACGGTGATCGTGTCCGGGTGCCCGACCGGTGCGATGTCGCCGCCGCCGGGGAACGGCAGCGCGTAGCCGTAGAAGGGCCCGACCGTGTGTGACGGGGTCGGCAGTACGGACTCCGGACGGCTCGTGTCGATCTTCGTCATGGCGGGTCAGCGTCCTTCTTCGATCCAGGTGGCGTGCGGGCCGTCGAGCACGATGTCCCAGTGGTAGCCCATCGAGAACTCGGGTACCGACAGGCTGTGGTCGTAGGTCGCGACGAGGCGCTGCCGGGCCGCGTCGTCCGTCACCGACTGGATGATCGGGTCGTAGGGGAAGAGCGGGTCGCTGGGGAAGTACATCTGCGTCACGAGCCGTTGGGTGAACGCCGTGCCGAACATCGAGAAGTGGATGTGTGCCGGGCGCCAGGCGTTGACGTGGTTGCGCCAGGGGTAGGGGCCCGGCTGGACCGTCGTGAAGCGGTAGTTGCCCTCGTCGTCGGTC
Source organism: Streptomyces sp. NPDC101776 (assembly GCF_044766845.1). Lineage (NCBI taxonomy): Bacteria > Bacillati > Actinomycetota > Actinomycetes > Kitasatosporales > Streptomycetaceae > Streptomyces > Streptomyces sp. NPDC101776. The sequence continues at coordinate 577,218 of NZ_JBIWMV010000001.1, forward strand.
AACGTGCGCCCCACACCGGTGAAGTTGGGGTCCAGCGGGGCGTCGTGCTGCTCGCGCTGGTGCGCGTAACGGCCGGCCGAGTTCGCCTGCCAGATCTCCACCAACTGACCCCGGACCGGCCGCCCGTCGCGGTCCAACAGCCGCCCGGAGACGGTGATCCGCTCACCGATCGGCTCGCCGTTGTGCTGCCGGGTGAGGTCGTTGTCGATCTCCGTGATGTCCCGCTCGCCGAAAGCGGGGGAGGCAAGCTCCACCAGCTCCGGGTCCTTGGCGACGTCGATGGTGACCGGCGGCTGTTTCGGGTGACGCAGGAGAGAGGAGCGGTAGGGGGCGTAGTCGCGGCGCGGGTGGTGCTCGACCGGCGCGCCGTCGGCGACCCGCTTCTCGTACGTCGCGTGCTCGGCCGCTATTTCGAGGTCGATGTCGTGCTGGGTGAGCGTCATGGGGGGTTCCTACCGTTCGAGGACGAGGGCGAGGCCCTGGCCCACGCCGATGCAGAGGGTCGCGACACCAACTCCTGTTCCCTTGCGGGCGAGTTGGTGGGCGACGGTACCGGCGAGCCGGGCACCGGAGGCGCCGAGCGGGTGACCGAGGGCGATGGCTCCGCCCCGGGGGTTGAGGATCGCCGGGTCGAACTCGGGCCATTCGGCGACGCATCCGAGCACCTGGGCGGCGAAGGCCTCGTTCAGTTCGAGGACCGACAGGTCGTCAAATACCTTGCCCGCCTTGGTGAGTGCGCGGTTCACCGCTTCGACGGGGGCGAGTCCGAAGTACTGCGGATCGAGCGCGTTCACGCCGGTGGCGGAGATACGGGCGAGCGGCTGGCGGCCGGTGGCCTTGAGCCCTTCCTCGTCGACCAGGAGGAGGGCTGCGGCACCGTCGTTGAGCGGTGAGGCGTTGCCCGCCGTCACCGTGCCGTTCTCCGTGCGGAAGGACGGCTTCAGCTTGGCCATCGCGGCGAGGGACGCGTCCGGTCGTACGGACTCGTCGGCGGCGAGGGCGATCGGGTCGCCCTTGCGCTGGGGGATCGGCACGGGCGCGATCTCCCCGTCGAAGAGCCCGGCGGCCTGCGCCTCGGCCGCCTTGTGGTGGCTGGCGAGTGCGAACTCGTCCTGCTGCTCGCGGCTGATCTTGTGCTTGTCGGCGATCAACTCCGCGCTCTCGCCGAGCGGGATGGTCCACTCCGGGTTCATGGCCGGGTTGGTCATGCGCCAGCCGAGGGTGGTCGAGTACAGCTCGGTGTGCCCGGCCGGGAAGGGCCGGTCCGACTTGGGCAGGACGTACGGTGCGCGGGTCATCGACTCCACACCGCCCGCCACGGCGATGGAGGCGTCCCCGGCCGCGATGGCGCGGGCCGCCTGGATGACCGCTTCGAGGCCGGACGCGCACAGCCGGTTCACGGTCACGCCCGGCACGGAGGTGGGCAGGCCGGCGAGGAGGGCGGCCATACGGCCGACGTTGCGGTTCTCCTCTCCGGCGCCGTTGGCGTTGCCGAGGTAGACGTCCTCGATGCGGGCGGGGTCCAGGTCCGGGGTGCGGGCGAGGAGTTCACGGATCGCGTGCGCGGCGAGGTCGTCGGGGCGGACGGACGCGAGCCCTCCGCTGTACCTGCCGATGGGGGTGCGGACGGCGTCGACGATGTAAACCGGGTTCACAGCAGGCCTTCCGTGATGATGAGTTTCACGTCGGTCTTGGCGACGATCTCCTCGACTCCCACACCGGGTGCGGTCTCGGTCAACACCAGACCTTCGGGTGACACGTCGATCACGCCGAGATCGGTGATGACTCGGTTCACACATGCTCTGCCTGTGAGCGGCAGCGCGCACTCCGTGAGGATCTTCGGCGAACCGTCCTTGGCGGTGTGGGTCATGACCACGATGACCGTCCGGGCGCCGTGCACGAGGTCCATCGCCCCGCCGATCCCGGTGATCATCTTGCCGGGGATCGCCCAGTTCGCCAGATCGCCCCCGGCCGACACCTGCATCGCGCCCAGCACGGCGACATCGATGTGACCGCCCCGGATCATCCCGAAGGAGAGCGCGGAGTCGAAGAAGGACGCCCCCGGCAGGACCGTCACGGTCTCCTTGCCGGCGTTGATCAGATCCGGGTCGACCTGGTCCTCGGTCGGGTACGGACCGGTGCCCAGGATGCCGTTCTCGGATTCGAGGATCACCTCGACGCCCGGCGGGAGGTAGTTGGGGATCAGGGTCGGCAGACCGATGCCGAGATTGACGTACTGCCCGTCCTGAAGTTCGCGCGCGGCCCGGGCGGCCATCTCCTCACGTGTCCAGGCCATCAGCCGCTCACCGTCACCGTTCGCTGCTCGATCCGCTTGTCGGCGGCCTGCTCGGGGGTGAGGGCCACCACCCGCTGCACGAAGATCCCGGGCAGGTGCACCGCGTCCGGGTCGATCTCGCCGGGCTCGACCAGCTCCTCGACCTCGGCGATCGTGACCTTGCCGGCCATCGCCGCGAGCGGGTTGAAGTTCCGGGTGGACCTGTTGAAGACGAGATTGCCGTGCCGGTCGCCCTTCGCGGCGCGGACCAGGGCGAAGTCGGTGCGGATGCCGCGCTCCAGGACGTACTCGGTGCCGTCGAACTCCCGCACCTCCTTCGGCGGCGAGGCGAGCGTGACGCCGCCCGAGCCGTCGTAGCGCCAGGGCAGTCCGCCCTCGGCGACCTGGGTGCCGACCCCGGCCGGGGTGTAGAAGGCGGGGATGCCCGCCCCACCGGCGCGCAGGCGTTCGGCGAGGGTGCCCTGGGGGATCATCTCGACCTCCAGTTCCCCGGCGAGGTACTGGCGGGCGAACTCCTTGTTGGCGCCGATGTAGGAGCCGGTCACCCGGGCGATGCGCCCGGCGGAGAGGAGGACGGCGAGGCCGGACTCCATCGCCCCGCAGTTGTTGGAGACCACGCCCAGCGCGCCGACACCGCGCTCGTAGAGGGCCTGGATGAGTACGTTGGGTACACCGCTCAGTCCGAAGCCGCCGACCGCGAGCGTCGCTCCGTCCGGCACATCGGCCACGGCCTCGTCCGCCGTGGCGACCACCTTGTCCATCCGTGAAGCTCCGTCCCGTTCGAGCGCCCGGTCGGCACGTGGCCGGCAATTGGTCAGGGCACTGAGCATTTCGGTGAAGTTTCCTTCACGCTGCCACTGCGGGGGCTTCCCGTCAAGGTCCGGGAGAAGCGCCAGTTCAGATCCCTGCGCAGGGCTGGACTCCTCCGTGGAGCATCCCGGTATCGTTCAGTACACGGATGGATATGACTTCGGGAGGGCACATGGTCGCGGTGGACCTCACCACCCACCCCGGGCACCTCGCCCGGCGACTGCAGCAGGCGCACTATCTGCTGTGGAACACGATGGTCTCCGAGGAGATCACCTCGCCACAGTTCGCGGTGCTCAACGCGCTCGTCGACGAGCCCGGGCTCGATCAGCGCACGGCGGGGGAGCGGGTGGGCCTGGACCGGTCGACCATCGCCGAGGTGATCAGCCGGCTGATCAGGCGCGGGCTGCTCGACAAGGTGCGCGATCCGCAGGACGGCCGCCGTTTCCTGCTCCGCCTCACCGACGACGGCACGCGCGTCCACCGCAAGCTGATCGTGCGCACGGCCCGGATGAACCAGCTCTTCCTCGCCCCGCTCTCCACCGAGGAGCAGACCGTCTTCTTCGACCTCATCCAACGGGTCGCGGACGCGGCGGAGGGGCTGCGCAATCCGGGGGAGTCTCTCGCCGCCCAGCGTTAGCCGGAGTCGGAGGGGTGTGCCTCGTGCGGAGCTACTCCCCTTGGCGCGCGGCGATGACCCGTAGTGCGTGCTGCGCCTGCGGGTCACCGAGGTCGGCTGCCGTGCGGAACCAGGGAAGGGCCTCGTCCGTCCGGTCCCGGCCGTCGAGGAGCTGGCCCAAGGCGTACATACCGCCGGCGTTCCCGGCGTCGGCCGCCTTGCGGAACCATTCCTCGGCTTCCGCCGTGCGCCCCCGCCCCTTGTGCAGCAGTCCCAGATTCACCGCCGCACCGCTGAACCCCGCCGCGTGGGAGCGGGCGTAGAACCCGGCGGCCCGCTCGGTGTCACCGTGCTCCTCGGCCAGTTTGCCCATGAAGTCGAGTGCCCCGGGATGCTCCTTGTCCGCTGCCCGGCGCAGGAGCTCCTCGGCCTCCCGCAGGCGGCCCCGGCCGAACCACAGCCCGGCCAGGGACACCTCCGCGGCGAGGTCCCCCTGCTTCGCCGCCTGTTCGAAGTGGCGCTCGGCGAGGGCGAGTTCACCCGTCGCCTGGTAGTGGAGACCCAGGTTGTGCTGCGAGGGCGCGTGACCGCGCAAGGCCGCCGAGGCGTACCAGTGCAGCGCCTCGGCGGCCTCCTTCCGGTCCCCGTCGGCGAGTTGCAGCGCGAGACTGTGCATGGCACCGGCGTCTCCCGCGTCGGCGGCCCGGCGGAACCACCGGATCGCGTTGGCGCGGTCGCCGAGATCGCCGTAGACGAGCGCGAGGTTGTACTGGGCGTTGACGCTGCCCGACTCGGCCGCGCGGAGGTACGCGTCGCGCGCCTCTTCCAGCCGTCCCTGCCCGGCGAGAGCGACCCCCCGCTTGAACCACTTCCGGCCACTGAACCAACCGCGTCCGCTCACGACTTCCCCCGCCCCGGCCCCATGGATCAAGGACGACAGAGTGGCACAAGCGTGCGAAAACGCGAAAGAGCGCCAGGCGGTCAGGCCTTCGCGAAGACCACCCAGACCTGGCCCTTCGCGAAGTTCACCGGCGTACCGTCCGCCGTGGTGAACTCCGTTCCGTCGGTGGCCTTCTGCCGCTTCCAGTCGACGCTGAAGGTACGGCCGTCCCGCAGGACGTCCGCCTTCCCGGAGCCGACCGACTCGGTGTACGGCGTGTTGTTGCCGAGGACGTCGTGGTACGCGGACTTGCGGATCTTCACGTACTGCACGACGACGGTCGCCGGAGCCACCCGCTTGCCGTCGGTCGTCACGGTGGGCGTGCCGTCCTCGGTGACCAGCCAGCGGTGCTTGCTCCCGGACCAGGTGAAGGTGAAGCGGGCCGCCGGATAGCGCACGGTGCGGGAGGTGGTGGCCTTGCCGCCCTCAGGGGCCGTGCCGTAGCGGAAACCGGTCGTCAGGGCCGCCGCGCCCGGCGCCGAGGAGAGCAGCTTGTCCGGACGCAGATAGAGGTTGTGCGGGGCGGCTTTGGTGACCCCCCGGTAGTAGGCGCTCGCCACCTCCTCCGGCGACGCGGACCGCAGCGGCGCCTTGGCGATCAGCGGCAGCAGCTTGTGCTGCGCCCCCGAGAAGGCGAGCGTCGGCTCGTGGAACTGGCGCAGCAGCTCCAGGTCGGACACGCGGGCGCTGCGCACCGGTCCGACGGACTTGGGCAGCTTGGTGGCGAACACCGCCATCAGTCGGCTCAGCCCGCCCTCGACCTGCTCGGCGTAGACGATGTCCGCCGAGTCCAGACCCGTCTGCGGGCGGGCCGCGGGCACGTTGTCGATCTTCACCGCGAGTACCGGACCGGCGGCGGGGGCGACCGTGCCGCCGGCGCTCGGGCTCTGGGCCGGGCTCTGCGTGGGGGACCGGGTCTTTCCGCGTCCGTCGTCGACGGACGCGCCGTGATGTGCGGTGCAGCCCACCGCGAGCGAGGCCGTCATCGTGGCGGCCAGCAGCGCCGCTCTTCTCGCGCCGTGCCGCCGAGGCGTCCTGTGTCCCATGCCCACCGTTGCCACCACATCCGTGTTTTCGATTGTGCGCTTATAAGTTCATTGGTGGCCATACCCGCTCGGTTGTGTTTGTGCGCGCTGATTGGGCCGATCGGACCAGGGGAAATACGGAACGGGTCAGTCCGTCACGTCCCGCGGGCCGAGGATCTCCGAGAGGTCGTAGCGGACCGGCTCCTCCAGTTGTGCGTAGGTGCAGCTTTCGGGCGTGCGGTCAGGGCGCCAGCGGCGGAAGCGCGCCGTGTGCCGGAAGCGCGCGCCGTTCTCCATGTGGTCGTACGCCACCTCGGCCACCCGCTCCGGTCCGAGCGGCACCCACGACAGGTCCTTCTTGCCCGACCAGCGGCTCGGCGCGCCCGGCAGCCGGGCCGACTCGTGCGCGGCCTCCTGAGCCCAGGCCGCCCACGGATGTCCCGTCGGGTCGTCCATGCGCAGCGGCGCCAGTTCCTCGATCAGCTCGGCCCGCCGCTTCATGGTGAACGCGGCGGACACACCCACGTGTTGGAGGGTGCCGTGATCGTCGTACAGGCCGAGAAGGAGGGACCCCACGACGGGCCCGCTCTTGTGCAGGCGGTAGCCGGCGACGACGACGTCCGCCGTCCGCTCGTGCTTGATCTTGAACATGGCGCGCTCGTCCTGGCGATAGCCCAGGGCGAGCGGCTTCGCCACGACCCCGTCGAGCCCGGCGCCCTCGTACTGCTCGAACCACCGCCGCGCCACCTCGATGTCGGTGGTCGCGGGCGCCAGATGCACCGGCGCGGTCGCGGCCGACAGCGCTCGGGCGAGCAGCGCCCGCCGGTCGCCGAGCGGGACGTCGAGCAGCGACTCGTCGGCCAGCGCCAGCAGGTCGAAGGCGACGAAGGAGGCCGGGGTCCGCTCGGCCAGCGTCCGCACCCGCGAGTCGGCCGGGTGGATGCGCTCGGTCAGCGCGTCGAAGTCGAGCCGCCCGTCCCGGGCGATCACGATCTCCCCGTCCAGCACGCACCGCTGCGGCACCCGCTCCTTCAGCGCCTCGACCAGCTCGGGAAAATACCTGGTCAGCGGCTTTCCGGTACGGCTGCCCAGCTCGACCTCCGCACCGTCACGGAACACGATCGCCCGGAAGCCGTCCCACTTCGCCTCGTAGTGCAAGTCCGGCGGAATCCGCGCGACCGACTTGGCGAGCATGGGCTTCACGGGAGGCATCACCGGCAGATCCATGCTTCCGATTCTGCGCTCGTACGCCGCTCGCCGCCCGGTGTGCGAGCTGTGCGCGGGAGGCCTACGGTGGCTCGCATGGGCGAAGCGGTGGAACTGGAGGCGGGCGGCCGGACCGTACGGCTGTCCAGTCCCGGCAAGATCTTCTTCCCGGAGCGCGGCTTCACCAAGCTGGACCTCGCCCGGTACTACATCGCGGTCGGCCCCGGGATCCTGCGCGCCCTGCGGAACCGCCCCACCACCCTGGAGCGCTATCCGGACGGGGTCGAGGGCGAGAACTTCTTCCAGAAGCGGGCGCCCAAGAACATGCCGGACTGGATCCCGACCGCCCACATCACCTTCCCCAGCGGACGCAGCGCCGACGAGATGTGCCCCACCGAAGAGGCCGCCGTCCTGTGGGCCGCCCAGTACGGCACGCTCACCTTCCACCCCTGGCCGGTACGCCGTGACGACGTCGACAGCCCCGACGAACTCCGCATCGACCTGGACCCGCAGCCCGGCACCGACTACGACGACGCGGTCCGTGCCGCCCATGAACTCCGCGCCGTACTCGAGGAGTTCGGCGGCCTGAAGGGTTTCCCCAAGACCTCCGGCGGACGCGGCCTGCATGTCTTCGTGCCCATCGAACCGCGCTGGACCTTCACCCAGGTCCGCCGCGCGGCCATCGCGGTCGGCCGGGAGCTGGAGCGCCGGATGCCCGACCAGGTGACGATCAAGTGGTGGAAGGAGGAGCGCGGCGAGCGCATCTTCGTCGACTACAACCAGACCGCCCGCGACCGCACCATCGCCTCCGCCTACTCCGTACGACCCCGCCCGCACGCCCCCGTCTCGGCGCCCCTGCGCTGGGACGAGGTCCCCGTGGCGCACCCCCGGGACTTCGACCTCGCGACGATGCCGGGGCGGTTCGCCGAACTCGGCGACGTGCACGCCGACATGGACGACCACCGCTTCTCCCTGGACGCCCTGCTCGAACTGGCCCGCCGCGACGAACACGACCACGGGCTGGGCGATCTGCCGTATCCGCCGGAGTACCCGAAGATGCCGGGGGAGCCGAAGAGGGTGCAGCCGAGCAGGGCGAAGAAGGACCCCGAGGGAACCTGAGCGGATGACCCGCCTCCTGACACGCGGCGACCTCGGCGCCCTGTTGGAACCCTCGGCCTGCCTCGCCGCGCTGCGCGACGGCTTCCTCGCGACGGGCGCCGCGACAGCGGTCCCGGGCCAACGGGTGCGCCCCGACCCGCCGTTCACCGGTACGGCCACCGCGCTCATCCCCGGCATCGAGGCCTGCACGGTGACGGTCTACGACAAGTCCCCCGACGCGGGAACCGGGTCGAGGGGCGTGCTGTGCCTGCGCAGCGGTGTGGACGGGGAGTTGCTCGCCCTGCTGGACTCGGCGACGGTGACCGCGTGGCGCACCGGACTGGCGGCGGCACTGGGCACCCACGCGCTGGCGGTCCCGGCGCGGGACGCGGTCGTGGGGGTGATCGGCGCCGGTACGCAGGCCGAGTTGACGCTCCGAGGGCTTGGCGTCCTGCGGCCGTACGGTCGACTCGTCGTCCACGACGCGGACGTGGACCGCGCGACCGAGTTCGCCGTACGGCATGGCGGCCGTGTGCTGGGGTCGGCGACGGAGATCGCCTCGGTCGCGGACATCGTCCTGCTGGCGACCCGGTCCCGCGTCCCGCTGTTGTCCCTCACGGACACCCGGGAGGGACAGCACTTCACGACCCTGGGCGCGGCCGGGCGGGGCGGGCGGGAACTCGCCGCCGGTCTGCTGGACGCGGCACTGGTCGCTGTCGACGACCGTCAACTGGCCGCTTCCGCAGGCGCGTTGGCGCGTGCCGACATCGATACGACACTCGGTGACGTCCTGCGCGGCGACCATCCGGGCCGCACCGATCCCACCGCCCGTTCCGTCTACGCTCCCGTCGGGCCGCCCTGGCAGGATCTGGCGCTCGCCCGGCTGGCGTACGAGCGGGCGGAGCGGGACGGGGTGGGGCGGCGGGTGAATCTGCCGGGGTGAGCAAGGGGTCCGCCGAGTTGGGAGCGCTCTCACCATCGGGTTCCGCCGCGGCTATCCTGATCCGCATCATCGAGGAGGGGTCCAGAAGTGACCGAGACAGCACCGCGCCCCACGCTGGAAGCCGTGGCCGCGCGGGCGGGGGTGTCGCGGGCCACCGTTTCCCGAGTGGTCAACGGCGGCGACGGGGTGCGGGAATCACTCGTCGAACGGGTCCGGCAGGCCGTGGACGAACTCGGATACGTCCCCAACCAGGCGGCCCGGAGCCTGGTCACCAAGCGGCACGACGCCATCGCCGTGGTGATCGCCGAACCGGAGACCCGGGTCTTCGCCGACCCCTTCTTCGCCATGCAACTCAGGGGCATCAGCAAGGAGTTGACCGCCCACGACTCCCAACTCGTGCTGCTCCTCACGGAAGGCCGCGCCGACCACGCCCGCGTCGGCCGCTATCTCGCCGGCGGCCATGTGGACGGCGCGCTCGTCTTCTCCCTGCACCTCGACGACCCGCTGCCCGGACTGATCCAACGGGCCGGTGTCCCCACGGTGTTCGGCGGCCGGCCCTCCTGGAGCGAGGGGACACGCGCCTTCGGCCCCACGGTGTACGTCGACTGCGACAACCGGGGCGGCGCCCGCGAGGCCGTACGGCATCTCGTCGGGCTCGGCCGCACCCGGATCGCGCACATCACCGGCGCGCTCGACCAGACGTCCGCGGTGGACCGACTCGACGGGTTCCGGGACGTCATGGTCGACGTCGATCCGCGGCTGATCGTCGAGAGCGACTTCACACCGGGCGGCGGTGAGCGCGCGATGCGGGAACTCCTGGACCGCTGCCCCGACGTGGACGCCGTGTTCGCCGCGAACGACCTCACCGCGTACGGCGCGCTGAAGGTGCTGCGGGAGGAGGGGCTGCGGGTGCCCGAGGACGTGGCGGTGATCGGCTTCGACGACATGCTGCCGGTCGCCGAACAGACCGAGCCGCCGCTCACGACGGTCCGTCAGGACATAGAGGAGATGGGCCGCTTGATGGCCCGCCTGCTGCTGCGCGGCCTCGACCGCCGCGGCGTCCGCGACGGCATCGGCGGCGCACCGTCCAGCGTGATCCTCCCGACCACCCTGGTCCACCGCGCCTCCGCGTGAGCGACGGCCCTGCGGTGCTGCGGGGTGCTGAGCTGCCGGGGCCCGGGTGGTTCCGCCGGGCAGGGCGCCCCCTGCAACCTGAGTGAGTCGCACCCGGGGTGGGCTCACCCCAGGGCGGGCCGCGCCTCCGCGTGAGTCTTTTCCTCACCTGGATCGCGCCGCTGTGCAACCGATGCCCCCGTGACCGGTACCCCGCGCAGGTCATGCCCCCTGCGCGGGCCCGGCACCGTCAGCCTTGCGACTGCTCGCTCGTGATGATCGCGAAGCGGGCTCCGTGCGGGTCGGTGAGTTGGGCCATGCGGCCCACGCCCTCCATGGTGGTGGCCGGAACGGCGATCTTGCCGCCCGACTCCAGGGCCTTGGCCACGGTGGCGTCCACGTCGTCGACCTCGAAGTACGCCAGCCAGTACGCCCCCGAGGCCGCGCCGGACGGGTCGAAGTCGAGCGGGACGATGCCGCCGAACATCGCGTCCTCACCGAGGCCGGCCGGGTTGACACAGGTGTAGTCGACGCCCGCCATGGGCGCGGCCGAGGTCTCCATACCGAACGAGGCGTAGTAGAACGCCGCCGCCGCGGCGATGTCCGGCGTGTACAACTCGACCCAGGTCAGCGAACCGGGATCGCCCGCCACGTCGACGCCCTTGGTCCGGCCCGGCTGCCAGATGCCGAACGCCGCGCCCGCCGGATCCCTGAGGATCGCCATGTGTCCCTCGCCCATCACGTCCATCGGCTGGAACAGCACCGCGCCGTGCGCCTGCTCCACCGTCTTGGCCGTGGCCTCCGCGTCCGGGCTCTGGAAGTACACCGTCCAGGCCGACGCGTCATGCTCCGGGGGCAGCGGCATGCCGCCGGCGACGGTCTTTCCGTCCAGTTGGAAGAAGCCGTACCCGCCGGCCTCGGGCCCCGCCGACTGGAACTCCCAGCCGAAGAGACCGCCGTAGAAGGAGATGGCGCTGTCGATGTCGGGCGAGCCGACGTCCAGCCAGTTGGGAGCGCCGTTGACGAAACGGGTGGTGAGCATTGTTGCCCTCCTCATTGAAGGGTCCCGTTCTCTGCACTGCCGAGTCTTGCACCGCCCACTGACAATCGCTGCCGGAGTGCGGCAGCGGTTCGGGGACACGGCCATGATTACCCTCGGTGACCGCTGAAGTTCTCCGTGTTTTCATATGGTTCCGCGCGCCGCCGTGCGCCGGTGCGGTCGCGGGGGCCATCATCGGGGCGGCCGGAGGCCTCGGAGCGCGGCGTTGATCCCGCGTTGATCGAACGTTTTTCGCCGGACGGCACGATGTGGCCATGCACATCGACACGATCACCTCGCCCGACCTGGCCTGGCAGCAGGAGGCGTTGTGCGCGCAGACCGGGGCGGACTTCTTCTTCCCCGAGCCGGGCAGCTCCGTCAGGGAGGCCAAGCGGATCTGCGGCATGTGCCCGATCCGCTCCACCTGTCTGGAGTTCGCCCTCGACAACGACGAACGCTTCGGTGTGTGGGGCGGACTGTCGGAGAAGGAACGCCTGGAGATCCGACGCGGCTCGCGTTGACCGGGCGCGTTGAACGAGGCCCGCTGAACGGGGCGTTTATCGGTGCGGTTCGCGCGGGGGAGTGCGGCTAGGATCCGGGGGCGCACCCGGGCGTAGCGCAGAGGCAGGCGCACGTCGTGCTCTGACGAAGCACATCGGTTCGAATCCGATCCCCGGGCTGCGTTCGGGGGCCCCGTAGAGCAGAGGCAGACTCGCCGCCTTGTCAGGGCGGATACGCCGGTTCGAATCCGGCCGGGGCCCCACTTCACGGCACGGCCGGGGCGGGAATCGATGACGGACGAGGGCGGGATCACCGAGGCGGAACTGGCGGCCTTCCACCAAGTGGTGGGCAGGCTGCGGGAGTTGCCCGTCGACGATCCGGTGCGCCTGCGCGCGGAACAGGTCGCCGCGTCCTTCGCGCGGGACGGTCGGCTGCGCCGCCGCAAGGCCCGCGGCGCCGACGTGACCGCGGCCGACGCGGCGACGATGGCGGCGACCGCGACAGGGGCGGCGGACCGGCGCGAGGACGCTCCGCTGGGTTCGGCGGGCGAGCTCGCTCAGGTGGACGCCGGGGGCGTGTACCGCAAGCCGCGTGGTTGCTATGTCTGCAAGTCGCCCTATCGACAGGTGGATTCCTTCTACCACCGGCTGTGTCCCGACTGCGCCGCCGACAACTCCGCGCGCCGGGCGCTGCGTACGGATCTGAGTGGGCGCCGGGCGCTGCTCACCGGCGGGCGGGTGAAGATCGGTTTCCAGTTGGCGCTGATGATGCTGCGGGACGGCGCGGAGGTGCTGGTCACCTCGCGGTTCCCGCACGACACCGTGCGCCGGTTCCGCGCCGAGCCCGGCAGCGGGAAGTGGCTGGACCGGCTGACCGTGCTCGCCGTGGACCTGCGTGATCCGCGTCAAGTGCTGGGCCTCTGCGAGGAGTTGCGGCAGGCGGGCGAACCGCTGGACATCCTCGTCAACAACGCCGCGCAGACCGTACGACGCCCTCCGCAGTCGTACGCGCTGCTGGCCGCGAGCGAGCGCGACGCGCTGCCCGAGGGGGCCCGGCAAGCGCCCGGTTTCACGCCGATGCGGATGCTCGGGGGTGGGGCCTCGGCGCTGCCCGTCGTCCTGCGCGAGGCCGACGAGGCCGGACTGCTGCCCGACCCGTCCCCGGAGAACTCCTGGTCGGCACGGCTCGGCGCCCTCGACCCGGCCGAGGTCCTGGAGACCCAACTCGTCAACGCCCTCGCCCCCGTTCTCCTCTGCGACCGGCTGCTGCCCCTGCTGCTCGCCTCGCCGCGCCCCCGCAGGTACGTCATCAACGTCACCGCCGTAGAAGGCCGGTTCGCGGTCCGCAACAAGACGGCAGGCCACCCCCACACCAACATGGCCAAGGCCGCGCTCAACATGCTCACCCGCACCAGCGCCGCCGAACTCGCCGACCAGGGCGTCCACATGTGCGCCGTCGACACCGGCTGGATCACGGACGAGAACCCCGCCCCCAAGAAGGGCCGCATGGCCGAGGCCGGCTTCCGCACACCGCTCGACATCGTCGACGGCGCGGCCCGCGTCTACGACCCGATCGTGCGCGGCGAGTCGGGGGACCCGGTGTCCGGCGTGTTCCTCAAGGACTATCGAGAGGCGGCGTGGTGAGCGGGGACACGAGGGGCACGGGAGGCGCTGCTGCGGCGGGTTCGGGGGACGGGGAGAGCGTGGAGGACACGGGAGGTGTGACGGCGGCGTCGGGCTTCGCCGGGGTGCCGTCCGTCGTGCCCCGTCCGGTCACCGAACTCGGCCCGCTGCTCGACTGGTTGAGGGCGGGGCGGCCGGCCGGGGAACGGCTGGACTTCGCCGTCGGTACGGCGTTGCCCGACGGTCGACTCGACCTGTGCAAGCAGGAGTTGGGGGTGGAGGGCGCCGCACTGGTCGCCGAGGCCTTGGGGCAAGGGCCCTCCCCTGTACGGCATTTGCTGCTCGGTACCGACGGGCTCGGGGACGAGGGTGCCGAGGTCGTCGCCGGCGGGAGCGGTGAGGTCGAGACGCTCTATCTCGGGTGCAACGGCATCACGGCAGGCGGCGCCTGTCGGATCGCCGACCAGTTGCGTGCCTCGCCGCAGGTCGTCACCGGGGTGTGGCTCAAGCGCAACCCGCTGGGCAGCGGCGGAGGACGGGCGGCGGCCGAACTCATCGAGTCCGCGCGGTCGTTGCGCACGCTCGACCTCGTACAGACCGGGCTCGACCCGGCGGGCGCGACCGTCCTCGCCGACGCGCTGCTCGCCGCCGCCGGCAACGGGCGCCGTATCGAGCGTCTCTTCGTCGGCGGCAATCCGCTCGGCGCGGACGGCGCCGTGCCCCTCGCCGCCGTCGTCGCGGCGGGCGCGATCGACGAACTGTACGTGTCCGCCGCCCGGTTGGGAGACCCGGGCGCCCTCCTCCTGGCCGACGCCCTGGAGCGCGCGCCGTACGGACGGCTCGCGCGGCTGTCCGTCGCCAGCAACGGCATCGGTCCGCAGGCCGCGGCGCGGCTGGTGACGGCGGCCACCGGCGCCGGGGTCGGGTTGCTGGACCTCGGCCGGGTGAAGGCGGCGGCCGTGCTGGGCGCGGTCGACAACCACGTCGATCTGCGTGCCGCCGAGACCATCGCGGGAGTCCTCGTGGCCGCTGAACACCGCCTCACCCACCTCGTCCTGTCCCACACGGGAATGCGCAGCCGCGAGGCCCACCGACTCCTCGACACGGCACCCCGCGCGCTCACCCCCACCCGCTTCGTCCTCGGGCAGGGAGTCGCCGCCAGCATCAAACGCCGTCTGGAGTCCCTCACCGCCCACCTCCCCGCACCCGCGCTCGCCCCCGACGTGGCCGCCGTACGCAGCGTGCACCGCACGGCGCGGCCGGGAGAGGCCGGGGACGGGGTCAGCGACGCGCCATCCCCGTGAAGATGTCCGTCCAGAACCGCTGCTGCCGGTCCGACGCCCCCACCAGATACGTCGCCCGGAGCTTGGCGGGCAGCAGCGCCACCATGCGGGCCACCACCGCGCGGTGCTTCTTCAGTTGGGACAACTCCGCGTTGGCGAGGATCTGGTGGACCACGTCGCTGTCGTCGCCGCCCTCGTCGGTGTGCTCGGCGGCGCGCCGCAGCCGGGCCTCCCAGAGGTCCGCGTCACGGGCCAACTCGCGCAGCCCGGTGACCGGGCGGCCCTTGAAGCGGTCGATCAGGGCGGTGAGCGGCACGGGCGCGTACTCGCCGTCGCCGAGGTAGACCGTCGCCATCTCCAGCGGCAGCCCCTTGCGGTGCAGCTTGATGAGCCGCTCCAGGGTGCGCTTGGTGATCCAGGCGCGGCCGTCGTCGTCGATGTCGTGCTTCCACCACTCCAGCACCGTCTCCGCGTCCGAGCCGTAGCGCGCGAGCAGCCACTCGTTGGCGGGGATGTCCTCCGGCTCCACCGTCAACGAGGCCGTGAACCGGGTCGCCTGGGCGATGTTGTTCCGCGACACCAGCAGCTTGCGGCCCAGATGGTACGGCGGGTTCTGGACGGCGATCTGCGCCCGCAGGTTCTCGATCCGGCGGCCGGCCAGCGACCACTCCTGGGTGATCTCCATCAGCTTGGCGAACGCGGCCCTGTCCTTGGGGCGGTTGTACTCGTCCCACACGATCGCCTTGGGCGCGGACCCGGTGAAGTTCGCCGCCAGCAGGTTGTCCAGGGTGCCGTCCGGGGACGGGATCGGCGCGCACAGGTCCTCGACGTTCGTCACCGGCAGCGAGAAGTACAGCGGCTCCCGGCCCAGGCCCGCGCGGACCGTCTCCCGGACCAGCTCCGTCTTGCCGCATCCGGGCGGGCCTTGCAGCAGCACCGTCCAGCGGTTGCGCAGCGCGGCCCGCACCACCTGCCGTACCGGGTCCGGGACCGTCGTCGGGTTGGGCACGCCGAGGGCCTCGGCGAGACGGTCCAGGATCTCCGCCGTGCGGTTCTGCCCGGGTTTGCCGTCGGGGCCCGGCTCGGCCAGCCGGAGCCGCTCGCCGTCGATCAGGGGCAGGCCCCAGCGGAGCGGGAAGCCCTCCTTCGCGTTGGCCAGGACGTGGTCCAGCGTGCGCGGGGACAGCAGCTCGCGCAGCGCGGGGGAGAGCGACGCCCACACGGCGAACACCGGATTCAGGTCCCAGGGGCGGTACTTGACGGCGAGATGCCGACGCCAGGACGTGTCGTTCGCCGTGATCCGCATCGTGACCATGCGGTCGAGCAGCGCGAGGTCGCCGCGCCGGGCCGAGGTCTCGGACAGCGACTCGTTGTCGGTGAGGAAGACCCCGACGCAGCCGAGCGCCCGCAGATCGTGCTCGCCCAGCGTCCAGTTGCAGGCGATCTGCATCAGCTGCGACTGGATCGTGTCGCCCGCCTGGAGCGAGTCGTCGATGAGCAGCACGAACGGCGTGCCCGGCTTCAACTGGCTCATCACGAGCTGCCGCAGCACGAGTTCACCGGTGCCCGGGTCCCGCACCGGCGCGTTGATCAACAGGTCGTCCGGCGTCAGATTCGCCGCCGGGACGTACACCAGCGCGGTGCCCGGGTGGGCGCGGCCGATGTGGGTGAAGAACGTCGCCGTCTTGCCGATGCCGTGCTCGCCGAAGATCTGCCCGGTCTGCCCGATGTCGATCATCGCGTCGATGAAGGACTCCAGGCGCGACACCTCACGCCGGTCGTGCTCGGCACCCGTCAACTGCTCTGTTCCCGTGCTCATTTACCGCGATCCTGTCGTGACGCGATGGCAGTCCATCGCCGGGGTGTGCGTCTCGGGCCACTCGCTGCCGCCCTCGGTGATCAGCCAGATCCACTTGTCCGGCTCGGCGGGCGTGATCGGCGGCGCGTACCCGTCGGTGAGCATCACGACCGCGTCCGGGGTGACGTCGAACCGCCGGCCGTTCACCTCCGTACGCCCCTCCACGTAGTCCGCGACCACCTGGAAACTCGTGCCGCCCCCGCCGTAGACGCGCTCGCCCGGCTTGAACGGCATGACCACGGCGTCGAAGGACAGCCAGTGCGCCTCGACTCCGTCGATGCGGCCGACGAGTTCGGTGAGCCAGGTGATCACCTGGTGCGGCATCGAGCCCGAGGTGTCGTAGGCGATGACCAGGACCTTGTCGCGGACCGGGCCGCGGCGCGCGAGCATCGGGTCCTGGCCGAGGGCCGCGAGCAGTGCGCCGCGCTTCTTCGGGTACACCAGCCGCTCGCCGTCGCGCAGTTTCGAGCCGAGGACGTCGACCAGCCAGCGCTGCCACCAGTGGACCGTACGCGTGCGTGCCGTCTCGCCGCGCAGGACGCCCGCGCCGAGGTTCCCCCAGATCCGGCCCGCCCGCGCGGAGCCGTCCTCGGTGCGGCCCATCAGGTCGAGCAACTCCCGCTCCGCGCCCGCGTGTCCGCGCCGGGCCGCCAGCAGGGAGTTGAGCAGCGCGGACGACGTCACCGTGTCCACCGTCTCCTGGTCGGCCGGTACCCACCCGTCCACCAGGTGCACGCACAGGTGCCGCTCCGGGACCGGAGGGTGCCGCATCCGCTTCAGCTCGCCGTAGACCTTCAGGTCGGTCGCGACGAACTCGTCGTACGGGACGGGCTCCAGGCCGTGCGCGGAAAGGTCCTCGCGGTACAGGGTGTGGATCTTCCGGGGGTCGATGCCCGTCGGCCGGCCGTTCAGCAGCGGCAGTTCGGGGCGGGCGAGGCGGACCAGGGCGACATGGTTGATGGAGACCTCGGCGGCCAGCTCGAAGACCGGGTCGTCGCGCAGGGCGAGGTCGGCGAACAGATGGCGCTGCACCAGGTGCCGTGCCTCGTGGAAGAGCACGAACTTCACGCCGTCCAGGCCGAGTCCGACGAAGAAGTCCGGGTTGTAGAGCAGCAGGCAGGAGCCGTCGCCGGAGGCGACCACGGCCGCCGTGTCCACCGCTGTCGTCGGGATCTGGTGATGGCATTTCGCGTACAGCCAGGACGCCACCGCCGACTCGGTCAGCCCGAAGTCCAGCAGTGCGGCCTCCTTCAGCCGCCGTGCCTCCGCGACCGTCGCCGGATCCGCCGGCCGGTACCGCTCCAGCGCCCTGCGGTCGGACAGATCGACCACAGGGGTACGCCGACCCCGCTCCCCGTACGCCATGTCCCGTCCCCCGCGCCGCAGTTCCCCCGTCGGCTCATTGGTACCAGGCCGCACTGACAACGGGCCAAGGCATTACGCTCTGGCCCCAAGGGCGGGGTCGTAGCGCAGAGGCAGGCGCACCGGTCTCCAGAACTGGGGCACGCTGGTTCGAATCCAGCCGCCCCGCCCCCCTCGGAGCCTCAGGGCCTCGCTCAGGCGATCGCGCCCGCCGTCAGCACCAGTTCCACCGCGTTCCCGTGGAAGGTGTCGATCAGTTGGGCCAGGACCGCCCAGGCGTCCTCGTGGTCGGACAGGTGCTTGCGCACGAGCGGCCGTAGGGCGTCCTCGGCCTCGGCCACGCGCGCGGGGAACATCATGTGCCCTGTGGACAGCACGTTCAGGACGTGGGACGCGGGGCCCCATGCGGTCGCGTAGTCGGCGGGGCCGCCCAGTACGCCGGCTTGCTCGACCCGGTGGGTGAACTTGCGGTGGGTGCCGAACTGCGCGCGCAGCGCGGGCGGGCAGTCGGGTCGTATCGCCAGTGCCCAGCGCGCGTAGCCGGGCAGCGGGTGGTCCTGGTCCGCCTCGGTGACCGCCTGCCAGTCGGAGCGCTCCAGCACCATCGACGCGGCCGTCCGCGCGGTCTGCATGGAGGTGCCCTCGCGGAGGGCGCCCAGAAGGCCGAAGCGGGTGAAGTTCTCGGGGACCTGCGGTTCGTCCTCCCGTCGCACGCTCTCGGCGACGCTCAACGGGGCCTTGCGCGCGGGGCCGAACGGCACACCGCGCGCGATGGCGCGCCGCATCGCGTTGTCCGCGGAGACGTGCCGCCAGACCCACTGGTTCCGTTCCGGGTCGTCCTCCTCCAGAACCCACAGCAGCACGGAGGACGGCACCGCCGTCCTCGCCCAGGACCAGAGCCGGGTGCTGTGCCGGGTGTCGGGAGTCGCCTCTGTGCCGGCCGGCTTCGGCAGCCCGATCCGTCGCCGTATCCGCTGGGCGTCCCCGCTGTCGATCAGGTTCAGCAGAAAGCCGACCGCCGGCCCTGACGTGCTGTTGTCGCGCATGGCGGCATGATGCCGCAGCCGGGTGGCCGCCCGCACCGGTGAATCCGTCGGCGGGCGGTCCGCGGCCGGTCGGGTCAGGCGCTCGCGCGGGCCGCCATGCGGGCCTTGCGGGTCGCCAGCTTCTCGTCGAACTTGGAGGCCTCGGAGTCCAGGCCGCCCATGTAGAGGGCGATCTCCTCCTGCGCCTGCTGTCCCTCCGGGCCCAGGCCGTCGATGTCCATGACCTTCAGGAAGCGCAGCACGGGCTGGATGACGTCGTCGTGGTGGATGCGCAGGTTGTAGACCTCGCCGATGGCCATCCGGGCGGCGAACCGCTCGAAGCCGGGCATGCCGTGACCGGGCATCCGGAACTGGACGAGAACGTCGCGCACGGCCTGCATGGTGAGGTCGGGGGCGAGCTCGAACGCGGCCTTCAGGAGGTTGCGGTAGAAGACCATGTGGAGGTTCTCGTCGGTCGCGATGCGGGCCAGCATGCGGTCGCAGACCGGGTCGCCCGACTGGTGGCCGGTGTTGCGGTGCGAGACACGCGTGGCCAGTTCCTGGAAGGCGACGTACGCCACGGAGTGCAGCATCGAGTGCCGGTTGTCCGACTCGAAGCCCTCGCTCATGTGCTGCATCCGGAACGCTTCCAGCTTGTCCGGGTCCACCGCGCGGGAGGCGAGCAGGTAGTCCCGCATGACGATGCCGTGCCGGCCCTCCTCCGCCGTCCAGCGGTGCACCCAGGTGCCCCAGGCGCCGTCGCGGCCGAACAGGGAGGCGATCTCGTGGTGGTAGCTGGGGAGGTTGTCCTCGGTGAGGAGGTTCACGACGAGGGCGATCCGGCCGATCTCGGTGACCTTGGACTGCTCCTTGCCCCAGGCCTCGCCGTCCTCGAAGAAGCCCGGGAAGTTGCGGGCGTCGCTCCACGGCACGTACTCGTGCGGCATCCAGTCCTTGGTGACCTTGAGGTGCCGGTTGAGTTCCGTCTCGACGACTTCCTCCAACGCGTACAGCAGCTTGGCGTCGGTCCAGACTGCGGGGCTGCCGAGGTGCGGGGAAGCGATCGTCACGGGGACTCCAGGGGGACGTGGTGCAAAACCGAACAAACCGGCGAGCGGTGCCGGAAGCTGTGGAACTTACGGAATCGTAGGCTACGAAACCGTAGGTTACGAGACCGTAGGTTAAGCATGCTGTAAAGATCCGCTGTTCAGGCCGCGTTCCCGGGAGATCCGCGCACCGCCTGGGCCGCAGGTCCCGGCACCGGACGGACGCTTCCGTCACCCGGTCAGGCGTACAGATCCCGGAGCCGCACCGAGAGGCACGTCACACACCCTTCGAGTTTCTCGAATTCGCTGATGTCCACCACGACCGGCTCGTGACCGAGGTCGGCCAGCAGATCGGCCGTCTTGGGCGCGCTCGCCGCCATCAGCAGCTTGTCGCCGCCGAGCAGCACCACATGCGCCCCGGACTCCTCGGGCACCGACAGGAAGCGCGGGAAGAGCGAGGGCCGGTCCACCATCGGGATGTGCCCGAGCACCGTCCCGTCGGGCAGCGCGGTGACCGCCGACTTCAGATGCAGCACCTTGCTCACGGGCACGGTGACCACCCGCGCCCCGAGCGGCTCGAACACGGCCCGCAACTGCTGCACGCCGGCCGCGTTCGTCCGGCCGCCCCGGCCGACGTAGATCGTGTCGTCGACCTTGAGCACGTCACCGCCCTCCAGGGTGCCCGGCTCCCAGACCCAGTTCACCGAGCAGCCGAGCCGGGCCGCCGCCTCCTCGACCCCGCCGGTCTCCTCGCGCCGGGACTCGGCGCCGGGCCGGGCGATCAGCGCCACGTTCTTGTACATGACCACCGCGTCCTCGACGAACACGGAGTCGGGGCAGTCGTCGGCCGGGTCCACCTCGACGGTCTCCCAGCCGTGCACCCGCAGCGTCTGCGTGTACGCCTCCCACTGCTCGAAGGCCTGCTCGACATCGACCTTCTCCCGCTCGATGTGCGTGACCAGCCCTTCGGCCAGGCGCGGGCTGGGGCGGCGGACGAGCGCCTTCTTGCTGGGCACGAGCGGGACTCCGTATCGGCGGGATCGTTTCGGCGCCGTCGGCGCGGCACCGGTTGGCCATCATGCGTCACCGGTCCGCGCCGACAAAACCCCTGCCGTGAGGCTGTGGCCCTCCTGAGATGAGCCCGAGGCGCTCTATGCCGGGTGTTCCACCTCCTCCGGGGTGATCGTCCGCAGTTCCCCGTCCAGCAACAGCCAGCGTGTGATGCCGATCGACTCCAGGAACGGCAGGTCGTGACTGGCCACGATCAACGCCCCTTCGTACGACTCCAGCGCCGAAGTGAGCTGCCGCACACTCGCCATGTCGAGGTTGTTCGTCGGCTCGTCCAGCATCAGCAGTTGCGGGGCCGGCTCCGCCAGCATCAGCGCGGCCAGCGCCGCCCGGAAGCGTTCGCCGCCGGACAGGGTCGCCGCCTGCTGGTCGGCGCGGGCACCCCGGAACAGGAAGCGGGCCAGCCGGGCCCGGACCCGGTTGTTGGTGGCGCCCGGCGCGAACCGGGCCACGTTCTCCGCCACCGTCAGCTCGTCGTCGAGGACGTCGAGCCGCTGCGGCAGGAAACGCAGCGGGACATGCGTCACCGCCTCGCCCGACACCGGCGCCAGCTCCCCGGCGATCGTGCGCAGCAGGGTCGTCTTGCCCGCGCCGTTGCGGCCGATCAGCGCGATCCGCTCCGGCCCCCGCAGATCGAGCCCGCCCGCCACCCGTGCGCCGTAGGCGAGTTGGAGGTCCAGGAGGGTGAGGACCGTACGACCCGGCGGTACAGCCGTGTACGGCAGGTCGACGCGGATCTCGTCGTCGTCCCGTACGGCCTCCACCGCCTCGTCGAGCCGTTCCTTCGCCTCGGCGAGCCGCTCCTCGTGCATGATGCGGTGCTTGCCGGCCGACTCCTGGGCGGACCGCCTGCGGGCGCCCATGACGATCTTCGGCTCGCGCCGCTGCTCGAACATCTTCTGTCCGTACTTCTTGCGGCGGGCCAACTTGACCTGGGCGTCGGACAGTTCGCGTTTCTGCTTGCGGAAGTCCGCCTCGGCGACGCGCACCATCCGGGTCGCGGCGTCCTGTTCGGTGGTGAGGGCCTCCTCGTAGGCGGAGTAGGTGCCGCCGTACCAGGTGATCTCGCCGGAGCGCAGATCGGCGATCTGGTCGACGAGGTCGAGGAGTTCACGGTCGTGGCTGACCAGGATCATCACCCCGGGCCAGGAGGCGACGGCCGAGTAAAGCCGCCTGCGGGCGTACAGGTCGAGGTTGTTGGTCGGTTCGTCGAGGAGCAGGACGTCCGGCCGGCTCAGCAGCAGCGCCGCCAGCCGCAGCAGCACCGACTCGCCGCCCGACACCTCGCCGATCGTTCGGTCCAAGTCGATGTGCCCCAGGCCGAGTTCGCCGAGGGTGGCGAGCGCGCGCTCCTCCACGTCCCAGTCGTCGCCGAGCGTCTCGAAGTGCTCCTCGGCCGCGTCACCGGCCTCGATGGCGTGAAGGGCGGCCCGGCGCGCGGCGATGCCGAGCGTCTCGTCGACGCGCAGGGCGGTGTCGAGCGTGACGTTCTGCGGGAGGTAGCCGACCTCGCCCGCGACCCGCAGGGTGCCGTCCGCCGGGGCGAGTTGCCCGGCGATCAGCTTCAACAGGGTTGATTTTCCTGAGCCGTTGACGCCGACGAGCCCGGTTCTGCCGGGTCCGAACGCGGCGTCCAGGTCCTCGAAGACGGAACTGCCGTCGGGCCAGGCGAAGGAGAGGGACGTACAGGTGACAGAGGTATGCATGAGAGCCTCGCGGTTGCTCGACACGGTCAGGGCGGACGCGTAGCGAGACACCGCGAGGCTGGAGGCTGGTCCCGGGGCAGAGCGGAAGGCCCTGTTCCGGAGGACGGCTCGGACGCCGAGGTCGTACACGACGAAACACACCTCAGGGGTGTGTACGCGGTGTCTCAGAACCTCAGACGAGCAACGTCCTACTCCTATCGACGGCAACAGAACCGAGGGCAACGCTACGAACGGCGCCGCAGGGCTGTCAACGCATTAAACGGGAGCCCGCGACCTTCACCTGTCTGTCGGATTCCTGCCAGCCAGGGCGCGCCCGCGCCTGCTTGAGTGGGACGTATGACGAACCAGAACACCCTCCGTGACCGGGCTCTGGCCTTCCGCGCGCTGCATGTGCCGGGACGTCCGCTGGTCCTCCCGAACGCCTGGGACGCCGCGAGCGCCCGCATCGTCGAGGACGCGGGCGCGGCGGCCGTGGCGACCACCAGCGCGGGCCTCGCGTGGGCCCTCGGGGTCCCGGACGGCGACCGGCTGGACCGGGAGCGGGCTCTGGAAGCGGTCGCGCGGATCACCGCGTCCGTCGCCGTGCCGGTGAGCGCCGACATCGAGAGCGGCTTCGCGCCGGACGCGGAGGGCGTCGCGGACACGGTCCGCGCGGTGCTCGCGGCGGGTGCGGTGGGGGTGAACATCGAGGACGCGCTCTACGGCGGTGCGGGCGTCCTGCGGCCCGTCGCCGAGCAGGCCGAGCGCATCGCCGCCGCCCGCGAGGCCGCCGACGCGGAGGGCGTGCCGCTGTTCGTCAACGCGCGGACCGACACATATCTGCGGGGCGCCGGGGGAGTGGACGCGACCCTGGAGCGGGCCGCCGCGTTCCGGGCCGCGGGCGCCGACGGGATCTTCGTCCCCGGGGCCGTCGAACCGGGAACGGTCAAGGAACTCGTCGACGGGATCGACGCACCGCTGAATGTGCTGGTCGGCCCCGGGGCACCGCCGGTCGCCGAACTGGCCGCGCTGGGCGTCGCCCGCGTGAGCGCGGGCTCCAGCGTCGCGCTGGCCGCGTACGCCGTGGTCCGCCGTGCCGCGCGGGAGCTGCTGGACACGGGCACCTACGACACGCAGACGGGAGGGCTCGACTACGGCGAGCTCAACTCACTGCTGACGCGGGAGAGTTAGGTCAGCAGGCGTCCCGCATCAGCTCGGCGAGGTCGTGGTCCAGGTCGAGCTGGAGGTGTTCCAGACCGGCGGGCACCAGCTCGCCGGTGGCCGTCAGGAAACGGCGCACCTCGGCCGAGTGGACATGCACGACGGCGGTGCCCTCGGGCGCGTGGAACTCCAGGACGGTGCGGTCGTAGCCGTAGGGCCGCACCCGGACGTCGCCATGGCCCTCGGCGCCGTGCAGACCGGCCGCGAGGAGCTCACGGGCGAAGGTCCAGCAGACCTCGACGCCCTCCAGGGTGGCCGGTGCCGGGAAGGTCATCCGGACGGCGAAGGGGTCCCGCCGGTCGTAGTGCAGGGTGGCGGGAATGCTCGGCATCCGCGGTGCGGCGGCGACGAGACGGGCCTCTACGGGCTGCTCGATGACGATGGACAACGCCTTGCTCCCTTGTGTGACGGCGGTGCTACTGCGGTGAAGACCGGACGGACTCCTGAAAAGATTCCGGAACGGACCCCCGATCGGATTGGTCCGCACTGGAAGAGACGCCGGAACAGGCCCTTCCGTGCACACGAATTTCGAGTGACTTCTGTCACCGCCGCCCATATGCGCCCAAGGCGGGCGAGGGCATCTGGACGGTCTCCGGGGAGTGGGCTAGCTTCGCCCGCCATGAGGCGCATGGGGAAGACGCGACGGGTGGGACGTACGTACCGGAGCATGGCGGCGGCCGTGGTGTGCGGGGCGGCGCTGACCGCGCTCACCGCCGTACCGGCGCAGGCGCGGGACACGGCGCACCGGGCTCCGCACTGGGAACTCAAGGACAGCGGGGCCGCCGATGTGCGCTTCCGGGGACTGTCGGCGGTCAGCCGGAACACCGCGTGGGTGGCCGGGACGGCGGGCACGGTGCTGCGCACCACCGACGGCGGGGCGAACTGGCGGAACGTCTCGCCGCCCGGAACCGCCGACCTCCAGTTCCGGGACATCGAGGCGTTCGACGCGCGGCGCGCGGTGGTCCTGGCGATCGGCGAGGGGGAGGCGTCCCGCGTGTACCGCACCGAGGACGCCGGAGCAACCTGGACGGAGTCCTTCCGCAACACCGACGCGCATGCCTTCTACGACTGCATGACCTTCTTCGACAGCCGGCACGGTCTCGCGATGAGCGACCCGGTGGACGGGAAGTTCCGCATTCTGTCGACCGGCGACGGCGGCCGTTCCTGGACGGTGCTGCCCAGCGCCGGGATGCCGGCCGCGCTCGACGGCGAGGCGGGCTTCGCCGCGAGCGGCCAGTGCCTGGTGAGTTCCGGGCCGAGGGACGTCTGGCTGGCCACCGGCGGGGGTGCACGCGCGCGTGTCCTGCACTCCGCGGACCGGGGCCTCACCTGGACGGCGACCGACACGCCGATCCCGGCCGGTGACCCCGCGCGCGGGGTGTTCGCGCTCGCCTTCCGCGACCGTACGCACGGCCTGGCGGTCGGCGGCGACTACAACGCCGACCAGCCCTCACCGCTGGCGGCGGCCGTCACCGGCGACGGCGGCCGCACCTGGCGTCCCGCCACGACCCCGCCGCCCGCCTACCGCTCGGGCGCCGCCTGGCTGCCGCGCAGCCGCGGCACGGCCCTCGCGGTCGGCCCCACGGGCACGGACGTCACGACCGACGCGGGCCGCACCTGGAAGACGGTCGACACCGGCTCGTACGACACCGTGGACTGCGCGGCCGACCTGGGCTGCTGGGCGGCGGGGGAGAAGGGCCGCGTGGCGCGGCTGGAGGACTGAGGAGCCGGGGCGGGGGTGTCGTCGGGTTCGGGCCGGGCGGGGGAGTCGCCGGGCCGGGGCCCGGCCCCCGTCGCCGCGCCGCCGCCCCGGATCCCCGTACGCTCGGCACCACCATGACGACCGTACGCATTCCCGCGGGCTGGCCCGCGACCGAGGAGCAGGCCCGCGCAGTCCAGGACGAGTTGCGGGAGCTGGTGGTGACCGACGAACCGGGACCGCCGCCAAGGACCGGGCAGATCACGGGAGTCGACGTCGCCTACGACGACGAGCGGGACGTGGTGGTGGCCGCCGCCGTCGTGCTGGACGCGGCGGACCTCACCGTCGTCGCCGAGGCCACGGCCGTCGGCCGCGTCTCCTTCCCGTACGTGCCGGGCCTGCTCGCCTTCCGTGAAATCCCCACGGTGCTGGCCGCGTTGGAGGCGCTGCCCTGCCCGCCCGGCCTGGTCGTGTGCGACGGCTACGGCCTCGCACACCCCCGCCGCTTCGGCCTCGCGAGCCACCTCGGCGTCCTCACCGGCCTGCCCACGATCGGCGTCGCCAAGAACCCCTTCACCTTCGCCTACGACGACCCGGGCATCCCGCGCGGCTCCGCGTCCCCGCTCCGTGCGGACGCCGAGGAGGTCGGCCGCGCGCTGCGCACCCGCGAGGGCGTGAAGCCGGTCTTCGTGTCCGTCGGTCACCGGGTCACCCTCGACAACGCCTGCGCCCAAGTCCTCGCGCTGACAACGGAGTTCCGCCTCCCGGAGACGACCCGCAGGGCGGACGCGCTGTGCCGGCGGGCGCTGCGCGAGGCGACCGCCTGAGCGGCGGCGGCGCGACGGGCTCTGAGTACCTGATCTGAGTACCTGTACGGATGTGGCCGCGCCCGGGTGATCGGCAGGCTGTTCCGCATGACAACGCACCGTTCCCCGAAGCCCGTTGCCCACCCGAGCCAGCCCGTCGAGCGGGCCGTGGTGATCGCGCTCGTCCTGTCGGTGGCGGCGGGTCTCGCCTGGATCGGCGGGATGATCTACACGCTGTGGCCGTGACGCGAGGTGAATCCGGTGCGCGAAACAGACGAGCCCCACGCCGCAACCAGCGGCATGGGGCTCGGAGTTGAGCGCCGGGCAGGCCTTGCACCTGCATTTCCCCGCAGGAAGCGGGGCGTCTTTCCTTGGACCACCGACGCGCGACCGGACTCCGGGTGTTCCGGTGAGCGGCTCGTGATCAACTATAGCCCATCGGAGTGAGTGTCAGATCCCGCCCGCTCACCGGCTGGCCGCCACCCGGAACGTGATTCCGGCCGCGCGGAGCCGTTCGATCAGGGCGTCGCCCATCGCCACCGCCGTCGTCACCTGCCCTGCTGTGGGCGGGAGTTCGTCGAGGGCCAGGGAGAGGGCCGACTCGGCGAACATCTTCGCCGTCTCGTCGTAGCCGGGGTCGCCGCCCGCGACCTCCGTGAAGACCCGGCGACCGCCGCCCTCGCCCACGAACTTCACGGAGAACCAGCTCTTCGCGCGCCGCTCCGGGCTCGGTCCGTCACCCGGCTTGAGGCGGTCGGACAACCAGCGGCGGGCGGGCGGGAGTTGGGCGGCCGTGGCCAGTGCGCCGATCGCCGTGACACCGCCCAGCGCCACGGGAAGGTGCCGTACGGCCGCGTAGTGGCGGTAGCGGAAGTCCGGGCCGTAGCGGTCCAGGGCCTTCGCGGACCGTTGGACGACCTGCGGGTCGATGGTCGGCAGCGGCACCGCCCAGGAGCCGATCTCCCCGGCGAACCGAGGTGCCCCCATGGGTGCGCCGGCCCGGCGGCCCACCAGCCGCGGTTCATGGCGGCGCCGGTCCCGGGCGGCGGCCAACACCTGCCTGCCGCGCCCGAGTTGGGTCAGCGCCGTGGCGAACGTGCCGCCGGAGAACATCGCGTCGGCGGTCACGAAGCCGTCCACGGTCAAGGGCACCCCTTCCGGCAGTTGCCGGACCGTGAAGTACGCCCCCAGGTCGTGCGGGATCGAGTCGAATCCGGCGCAGTGCACCAGCCGTGCGCCGGTCTCACGCGCGCGTGCGTCGTGGCGGACGTACGTCAGGTCGACGAACTCCGGCTCGCCGCTGAGGTCGAGATAGTCGGTGCCGGTGTCCGCGCAGGCGGCGACGAGATCCTCGCCGTAGGTCACGTAGGGGCCGACCGTCGTGGCCACCACGCGCGCGTGCTCGGCGAGTTCGCGCACCGAGGACGGGTCGGAGACGTCGGCCCGCAGGACGCCCACCGAGCTGCCGCCGGGCAGGCGTTCGCGCAGCCGCTTCAGTTTCAGCTCGTCCCGGCCGGCGATCGCCCAGCGCAGGCCCTCGGGCGCGTGCGCGGCGAGATACTCCGCGGTGAGCACCCCGACGAAGCCCGTGGCTCCGAAGAGCACGATGTCGTAGGGACGGTCCGTCCTGTTCAGCCTGCTCATGACACTCCTGGGTCCCGCAGCCCGCGCCGCTGTCGGTGGCTGAGGCTAGCGTGAAGAGTGCGGAGCCCGACGACGAGCCCGGAGGTATCAGGTGGCCGTGCCCAGGAACGCCCTCAAGAAGTGGGTGAAAGTACGCGAGTTCGCCCTCGGGCTGCCGGGTGCCGTCGAAGAGTTCCCTTGGGGCGAGTCGGTCGCCAAGGTCAACAAGAAGGTGTTCGTCTTCCTCGGCGTCGACGACGGCAGTTACCCGCTCGCCCTCACGGTCAAGCTGAGGGACGAGGCGGCTCACGCCCACGCGCTGACCTCGCCCGGCGCCGAGCCGGCCGGCTACGGCCTCGGCAAGGCCGGCTGGGTGCGCGTCCCGCTCGCCGAGCCGGGCGCCCCGGCCGCCGAGCTGCTGTGCGACTGGGTGGAGGAGAGCTACCGCGCGATCGCACCGAAGCGCCTGACAGCCGAGCTGGACGCGGACGGCCGTGGCTAGGAGCGGCCGGCGGCGGTACTTTGACTAAGCGCTTGCTCGCTCAGGTCTTGTGTCGAGTGGAACGCGTTCTTAACATCATCGGTGTTACATCAGTTGTGTCATAGCTGGGGGCTGGATGACAGCGGCGACGACGCCCGGGCACGGTCCGCTCTCCGGCGTGCGCGTGGTCGAGCTGGCCGGGATCGGCCCCGGCCCCTTCGCGGCCATGCTTCTCGCCGACCTGGGCGCCGACGTCGTCCGCGTCGACCGGCCCGGCGGCCCCGGACTCGGCATCGCCCCCGAGCACGACGTCACCAACCGCAACAAGCGCTCCGTGCTCGTCGATCTGAAGGCGCCCGAGGGCCCCGCGCGCGTGCTCGACCTGGTCGGACGCGCCGACATCCTGATCGAGGGCAACCGCCCGGGCGTCACCGAGCGCCTCGGTGTCGGCCCCGAGCCCTGCCACGCCCGCAACCCCCGGCTCGTCTACGGCCGCATGACCGGCTGGGGCCAGGACGGCCCCCTCGCCGAGCGCGCCGGGCACGACATCACGTACATCGCGCTCACCGGCACCCTGGGCATGATCGGCAGCCCGGGGGAGCCCCCGCCCGCCCCCGCCAACCTGCTCGGCGACTACGCGGGCGGCTCGCTCTACCTCGTCGTCGGCGTCCTCGCCGCGCTGCACCACGCGCGCGTGACGGGCATCGGGCAGGTCGTCGACGCGGCCATCGTCGACGGCACCGCCCACCTCTCCGCGATGATCCACGGCATGCTCTCCGCCGGCGGCTGGCAGGACCGGCGCGCCGCCAACCTCCTAGACGGCGGCTGCCCGTACTACGGCACCTACGAGACCGCCGACGGCAAGCACATGGCGGTCGGCGCCCTGGAGCCGCGGTTCTACGACGAGTTCACGCGCCTGCTCGACCTCGCCGACTTCGCCGACGCCCGCCGGGACTGGGCGCGTTGGGGCGAGCTGCGCGAGGCGGTCGCGGTCCGCTTCCGCAGCCGTACGAGAGACGAATGGACCGGTGTCTTCGCGGGCACGGACGCGTGCGTGGCGCCCGTGCTGTCGCTGCGCGAGGCCCCGCACCATCCGCACCTCGCCGCCCGCGGCACCTTCACCGAGCACGGCGGGATCACCCAGCCCGCCCCCGCACCCCGGTTCTCCGCGACCCCCACCTCGGTCCGCGGCGGGCCCGCCCTGCCGGGCGCGGACACGCCCGACGTGGCCCGGGACTGGGAGGTCCCCGCACTTCTCGACGCCGTCGACGACCCTCAGCGGGGAAACCCCTCGGCGAGTCCTTGAACACCCTCATCGAAAGGCTTGGCAGTGAGCACCGAAGCGTATGTCTACGACGCGATCCGCACCCCGCGCGGGCGCGGCAAGGCGAACGGATCCCTGCACGGCACGAAGCCCATCGACCTGGTCGTCGGACTCATCCACGAGATCCGTGACCGCTTCCCGGACCTGGACCCGGCCGCGATCGACGACATCGTGCTCGGCGTCGTCGGACCGGTCGGCGACCAGGGCTCCGACATCGCCCGGATCGCCGCCGTGGCCGCCGGACTCCCGGACTCGGTGGCCGGAGTGCAGGAGAACCGCTTCTGTGCCTCGGGTCTCGAAGCCGTCAACATGGCCGCCGCCAAGGTGCGTTCGGGCTGGGAGGACCTCGTCCTCGCCGGTGGCGTCGAGTCGATGTCCCGGGTGCCGATGGCCTCGGACGGCGGTGCCTGGTTCAACGACCCGATGACGAACCTCGCCGTCAACTTCGTGCCCCAGGGCATCGGCGCCGACCTGATCGCCACGATCGAGGGATTCTCCCGGCGCGACGTGGACGAGTACGCGGCGCTCTCGCAGGAGCGGGCGGCCACCGCCTGGAAGGAGGGCCGCTTCGAGCGGTCCGTGGTGCCGGTGAAGGACCGCAGCGGCCTGGTCGTCCTCGACCACGACGAGCACCTGCGCCCGGGCACCACCGCCGACTCCCTGGCCCGGCTCAAGCCGTCCTTCGCGGACATCGGCGAACTCGGCGGCTTCGACGCCGTGGCCCTGCAGAAGTACCACTGGGTCGAGAAGATCGACCACGTCCACCACGCGGGCAACTCCTCCGGCATCGTCGACGGCGCCTCCCTCGTCGCCATCGGCTCGGAGGAGGTCGGCGAGCGCTACGGCCTCACCCCGCGCGCGCGGATCGTCTCCGCCGCCGTCTCCGGCTCCGAGCCGACCATCATGCTCACCGGGCCCGCCCCGGCCACCCGCAAGGCCCTCGCCAAGGCCGGGCTGACCATCGACGACATCGACCTCGTCGAGATCAACGAGGCCTTCGCGGCGGTCGTCCTGCGCTTCGTGCGGGACATGGACCTGTCCCTGGACAAGGTCAACGTCAACGGCGGCGCCATCGCGCTCGGCCACCCGCTCGGCGCCACCGGCGCGATCATCCTCGGCACGCTCGTCGACGAACTGGAGCGCCAGGACAAGCGCTACGGCCTCGCCACCCTGTGCGTCGGCGGCGGCATGGGCATCGCCACCATCGTCGAGCGCGTCTGAACTCCCCAGCGGCAGCAGAGACTTCTACGGAGAACCCCTCATGACCGAGAGCACCACCATCCGCTGGGAACAGGACGACACCGGCGTCGTCACCCTCGTCCTCGACGACCCCAACCAGTCCGCGAACACCATGAACGCGGCCTTCCGCGACTCCCTCGCCGCGATCACCGACCGCCTCGAAGCCGAGCAGGAGTCCATCCGCGGCATCATCGTCACCTCCGCCAAGAAGACCTTCTTCGCGGGCGGCGACCTGCGCGACCTGATCCGTGTCACCCCGGACACCGCGCAGGAGCTGCTCGACGGCGGTCTCGCCATCAAGCGGAACCTGCGCCGCATCGAGACCCTCGGCAAGCCGGTCGTCGCCGCGCTCAACGGCGCGGCCCTGGGCGGCGGTTACGAGATCGCCCTCGCCTGCCACCACCGCATCGCCCTCGACGCGCCCGGCTCGAAGATCGGCTGCCCGGAGGTCACCCTCGGCCTGCTCCCCGGAGGCGGCGGAGTCGTCCGTACGGTACGGCTGTTGGGCATCGCCGACGCCCTGCTGAAGGTGCTCCTCCAGGGCACCCAGTACAGCCCGCAGCGCGCCCTCGACAACGGCCTGATCCACGAAGTGGCCGCCACGCCCGACGAGTTGATCGCCAAGGCCCGCGCCTTCATCGACGCCAACCCGCGGTCGCAGCAGCCCTGGGACAAGCCCGGCTACCGCATCCCGGGCGGCACCCCGGCCAACCCGAAGTTCGCGGCCAACCTGCCCGCCTTCCCCGCCAGCCTGCGCAAGCAGACCAACGGCGCCCCCTACCCGGCCCCGCGCAACATCCTCGCCGCCGCCGTCGAGGGTGCCCAGGTCGACTTCGAGACCGCCCAGGTCATCGAGGCCCGCTACTTCGTCGAACTGGCCGCCGGGCAGACCTCGAAGAACATGATCCAGGCGTTCTTCTTCGACCTCCAGGCCGTCAACTCCGGCGCCAACCGCCCCCAGGGCATCGCGTCCCGCCCGGTCCGCAAGGTCGCCGTCCTCGGTGCCGGGATGATGGGCGCCGGCATCGCCTACTCGTGCGCACGCGCGGGCATCGACGTCGTCCTGAAGGACGTGACTCCGGAGGCGGCGGCCAAGGGCAAGGCCTACTCCGAGAAGGTCTGCGCCAAGGCCGTCTCGCGCGGTCGTACGACGCAGGAGAAGGCGGACGCGCTGCTCGCCCGCATCACTCCCACCGCCGACCCGCAGCAACTCGCGGGCTGCGACGCGGTGGTCGAGGCCGTCTTCGAGGACACCTCGCTCAAGCACAAGGTGTTCCAGGAGATCCAGCACATCGTCGAGCCCGACGCGCTGCTCTGTTCCAACACGTCCACGCTCCCGATCACCGCCCTCGCCGAAGGCGTGGAGCGTCAAGTCGACTTCATCGGGCTGCACTTCTTCTCACCGGTCGACAAGATGCCCCTCGTCGAGATCATCAAGGGCGAGCGCACCGGCGAAGAGGCTCTCGCGCGCGCCTTCGACCTGGTCCGGCAGATCAAGAAGACACCGATCGTCGTCAACGACTCGCGCGGCTTCTTCACTTCACGGGTGATCGGCCAGTTCATCAACGAGGGTGTCGCGATGGTCGGCGAGGGCATCGAGCCCGCGTCCATCGAGCAGGCCGCCGCACAGGCCGGCTACCCGGCCAAGGTCCTCTCCCTCATGGACGAGTTGACGCTCACCCTCCCGCGCAAGATCCGCAACGAGTCCAAGCGGGCCGTCGAGGAAGCGGGCGGCACCTGGCCCGGCCACCCCGCCGAGGCCGTCATCGACCGCATGGTCGACGAGTTCGGCCGCACCGGCCGCAACGGCGGCGCGGGCTTCTACGACTACGGCGACGACGGCAAGCGCGCCGGGCTCTGGCCGGGCCTGCGCGAGCACTTCACGCGGGAGGGCGCCGAGATCCCCTTCGAGACGGTGCCTTTCAAAGACATGCAGGAACGCATGCTGTTCTCCGAGGCGCTCGACACGGTCAAGCTCCTTGAGGAGGGCGTCCTGACGTCCGTCGCGGACGCCAACATCGGGTCCATCTTCGGTATTGGCTTCCCCGGTTGGACCGGCGGTGTCCTCCAGTACATCAACGGCTACGAGGGCAGTCTGCCCGGCTTCGTGGCACGCGCGCGTGTGCTCGCCGAGCGATACGGGGAGCGGTTCACGCCGCCCGCGCTGCTCGTGGAGAAGGCCGAGAAGGGGGAGCGGTTCAGCGACGCGCGCTGACGTGTCGCTGAGCGACACGCTGAGCTTGCCCTCGTGGGGACGGGACCCCGACGCTGACCGGCGAACCGGTCAGCGGTCCCGTCCCCCGAGGAGCCCCCATGGGTCACCGTCCCGCCCTCGCCTTCCTCGACATCCTGCGCGGCGAGGGCGTGGACCGGATCTTCGGCAACCCGGGCACCACCGAACTCCCTCTCCTCGCCGCCCTGTCGGAGACGGAGGACGCCCCCGAGTACGTCCTCGGCGTCCACGAGGGCGCCGTCGTCTCCATGGCCGACGGTTACGCGCGCGGCACCGGCCGCCCCGCGTTCGTCAGCCTGCACATCGCCGCCGGACTCGCCAACGGCCTCATCGGCCTGCTCAACGCCCGCCGTTCGCGCACCCCGCTGGTCGTCACGGCAGGCCAGCAGGACCGCCGCCACCTCCAGCAGGACCCGATGCTCTCCGGCGACCTCCTCGGCCTCGCACGGCCCGCGGTGAAGGCGACGTACGACATCCAGCACGCCCGCGACCTGCCCCTCGCCCTGCGCCGCGCCTTCGCCCAGGCCCAACTGCCGCCCGCCGGGCCGGTGTTCCTGTCCCTGCCCATGGACCTGCTCGCCGAGGACACCGAGGTCGAGGTCCCCGCCCGCACCGCGCCGCCCCTGCCGGGTCCCGCCGCCGGACTCGACCGGGCCGCCGTGCTGCTCGGCGGCGCCGCCCGCCCCGCGATCGTCGCCGGGGACGGAGTGGGCCGCGAGGACGCGGTGGCCGCGCTCGTCCGTACGGCCGAGGCCTGTGGGGCGACCGTCCACCACCAGCCGATGGCGGACTGCCTCAACTTCCCTGGCACACACCCGCTTTACGCCGGGATGCTGCCACCCCGCCACGACGCGATCCGGGCCGCCCTCGCGCCGTACGACGCCGTCCTGATCGTCGGCGCCCACGCCTTCACGCCCCACCACTACAGCCCCGGGCCCGCCCTGCCGCCCGGCATCACCGTCGTCCAACTCGACTCGGACGCCGACGAGATCGGCCGTAACTTCCCCGCCGACGCGGGGCTGGTGGGCGCGCTCGCGCCCTCGCTGCACCGGCTGGCCGAGCTGCTGCGCGAGCAGGTCCCGGACCACATCGCGAAGGCCCGCGTCCTGCGCGCGGGCGAACGGCACACCGCCGAACGGGCCCGTGCCGAGTCCGCCGCCCGCGCCGCCTACTCGACGGCGCCCCTCGCCCCCTGGGCCGCCGCCCACGCGGTGGCACACGGTCTGCCGACGGACGCCGTGGTGGTCGAAGAG
This sequence comes from Streptomyces sp. NPDC101776, assembly GCF_044766845.1. Classification (NCBI taxonomy): domain Bacteria; kingdom Bacillati; phylum Actinomycetota; class Actinomycetes; order Kitasatosporales; family Streptomycetaceae; genus Streptomyces; species Streptomyces sp. NPDC101776. Next base: position 611,633 of record NZ_JBIWMV010000001.1, read on the forward strand.
GCCATCACCGTCGGCCTGTTGCTCCGTCGGCTGTTACGGCTCGACCGGCCCGGCAGCTACACCCACACCGTCGGTGGCGGCCTCGGCTGGGGCATCGGCGCCGCCGTCGGCCGCTCGCTCGCCGAGCCCGGGCGGCCGGTCGTCTCGGTCCTCGGGGACGGCTGCGCGCTCTTCGGACTCCAGGGGCTGTGGAGCGCGGCCCGGCAGCAAGTCCCGGTGCTGTTCGTGGTGATGGGCAACGGCGGCTACCGCACCCTCCAGGACACCTACAAGGCGATGGGCGGCCAGGGCAGTTGCCCCGGCACCGAACTGGGCGCCCTGGACTTCACCCGGGCCGCGCGCTTCTTCGGGGTCGACGCGGTACGGGCGGACAGCGCGGACCACCTGCGTGAACTGGTCGCCGGGGTCGGTGAGTTGACCCGCCCGATGCTCGTCGACGTACCGCTGCGGACCCCGTAGAGATACCGCTTCGATTGCGGTCGCGACTCACCGTGACGCACGCCTTGTCACCCGTGCGCGGAAGCGACCACCATCGGTCCATGACGGACGGGCCGCTTCCGAAGTCGGTACTCGCACGCGGGGTGTTGCTGCTCCGCGCCTGCGGCGACGCCGAGACAGCGCTCTCCCTCGCCGAACTGGCCCTGCGCACCGGGCTCCCCAAACCGACCGCACACCGGTTGATCGGCGAACTGGTCCGGCTCGGCCTGGTGGACCGCACACCCGAAGGCAGCTACCGCATCGGGCTCGCCCTCTTCGTCATCGGGCAATCCTCCCCGTCCGTACGGGAGTTGCGCGACGTGGCACTGCCCTACCTGGGCGATCTGCACGAGGCGACCCACGAGAACGTGCACCTGGCCGTCCCGGACGGCACCGACACCCTCTTCCTGGAGAAGATCACCGGCCGCCGCGCCACCCCGATCGTCTCCCGCACCGGCGGCCGGCTGCCCGCCCACTGCACCGCCACCGGCAAGGTCTTCCTCGCCCAGGACCCCCGCCCACCGCACCGCACCCTGCCCCGCCTCACCCCGCGCACCATGGTCCTCCCCGGCCAGCTCGCCCGCGACCTCGCCCTCACCCGGGCCCGTGGCTACGGCGTCAACCTGGAGGAGGCCGAGATCGGCATCTCGGCGGTCGCGGCCCCCGTCTACGCCCACGACCGCGGCTCCCGCCCGATCGCCGCGATCTCGGTCACCGGCGGCACCCGCCACCTGGACGTGGACCGCATCGGGGCACGACTGTGCGCAGCGGCACGGGCGATCACGCGGAGCCTGTCAGTCTGACGCCGGCACCTCCGCCTCCGACGAAGTCACCTCCGGCCGCTGCATCGCCACCGCCAGTCCATGCTCGGTCAACCGCTCCCCGCGCACCTCCTCGGTGACCCGTCCGCGCACGAACACCAGCACCCGGTCGCACACCTCCGTCAGCTCCGCGAGGTCGGTCGAGGCGATCAGGACGGCCGCGCCGCCCGCCGCCAACTCGCCGACGATACGGTGCATTTCGGCGCGTACGCCGACGTCGACGCCCCGGGTCGGATCGTCCAGGACGACGATCTTCGGGTCGGTCGCGAGCCACTTGGCGAAGACGACCTTCTGCTGGTTGCCGCCGGACAACCGGGCCACCAGGTCGTACGGCCCGCCGCGCAGCCGCAGCCGCTCGGTCAACTCGGCCGTGCGGCGGACGAGTTCGGAGCGGGCGGGGACGATCCCGCCCCGGCCGAGCGCGAGCCAGCTGACGGCTGTGGTGTTCTCCCACACCGTCCGGTCCACCATCAGCCCGTACCGTTTACGGTCGCTCGGCACGAAGGCGACGCCCGCGCGCACGGCGTCCCGCAACGAGCGCGGCAGACCCCGGCCACCGACGTCCACCCGGCCCCCGGAGACCGCCGTACGCCCGCACACCACCCCCAACGCGTCGAGATGGCCCGCCCCTTGCAGCCCCGCGACCCCGACCACCTCACCCGCCCGCACGGTGAAGGTCACATCGGTCAGTCGTCCGTCCACGGCGACCTGGGACAGCACCACGGGCGGCGGGCGGTCGTCGGCCGACATCCTTGCCCGGCGCGGCGGTTGCTCCGGCCGGCCGCCCAGCATCGCCGACACCAGCTCCGGCACGCCGACCTCGGACCGTTCCGCGCCGGCCAGCGCGACCCGCCCGTCCCGCAGCACCGTCACGCGCTGCGCGAAGCGCATCACCTCGTCCAGGAAGTGGGTGACGTACAGGACGGCGATGCCCCGGTCGGTCAGCGTGCGCAGGACGCGTTCGAGGCGGTCGACGGCGGCGGCCGGGAGCGCGGAGGTGGGTTCGTCGAGGATCAGCAGGCGGGGGCGTCGTAGCAGCGCCCGGGCGATCTCCGTCAACTGCTGGTCCGCGAGCGGGAGTTCGCCCAGCTCCGTGCGCGGGTCCACGTCCAGGCCGAGTTCGGCGAGGACCGGGCGGGCCGCCCGGTCCATGGCGGACCGGTCCAACAGGCCCATGCGCAGGGGCGGGTGGAGCGGGAAGAGGTTCTCGCGGACGGTGAGGTCGGGGAAGAGGCTCAACTCCTGGGAGACGACGGCGATCCGGGCGTCCTTCGCCGACCGCACCGTCCCGCCGTCCGCGCCCAGCGTCCCCGAGAGGATGCGCACGAGCGTCGACTTCCCGGCGCCGTTCTCACCGACCAGGGCGTGCACCTCACCACCGCTCAGCCGGATCGACGAGCCGTCCAACGCCCGTACGCCGCCATAGGACTTGACCAGCTCCTCCGCCACGAGGATGTCACCGTGGGCCATGTCAGCGCGCGTCCTTCAACGGCTTCAGGCCGGCGCTCTGGTCGCCGAGCAGCTTGTCGATCGTCGGCTTGTACCAGTCGTAGGCGGCCTTCGCCGACTTCTGCCGGGCGATGATCTCGTCGATGTTCGACGAGTCGACGACCCCGCCGGGCGACAGGAACCAACCGTCCGGCAGCTTGCCCTTCTTGTCGCGCACGGCCTCGATCAGCATCGCCGTGGACAGATAGCCCTTCAGGAAGTGCTGCGGGTCGATGGTGACGAAGTTCGAGCCGTCCTTCACCGCGTCCAGCGTCTTCGGGTCGACGTCGAAACCGGCCGTCAGCCATGTGCCGCTCTCCGCCTTCTTGATCTTGGCGAGGTTGTAGCTGTCCGCGTCGCCGACGCCGAGGAAGGCGAGCGCGTCCGGGTGTGCGTTGACCTGCGCGGACCAGGCGCTGTAGTTCTGGCCCGGGTCGCTGTACGTCTGGAAGGGACCGAGGACCTTGACGCCGGGCGCCTCCTTCTTGAACGTGTCGGAGATGCCCTTCGCGCGGTTGTCGAGCACCGGCGTCCCCGGGTTGGGCACACCGATCACGATCTGCCCCTTCGGGCTGCTGCCGAGGCGCTTCAGCGCCTCCTTCGCCATCAGCTCCCCGAGCGCGTAATTGTCGTTCCCCACATAGAAGTTCACCTTGCTGCCGTCGGTGGGGGAGGTGTCCAGGGCGACGATCGGGATGCCCTGGTCGACGGCGCGCGCGGCGGGCCGGGTGAAGATCGGCGGGTCCAGGTTCTCCAGGACGATGCCGTCCTTGGCGATCGCGGTGAGGTTCTGGAACAACTGCACCTCGGCGGGCCCGTCCGTGTTCGGCGGTCCTACGGCCTTGAAGTCGACCTTGCCCGCGTGGCTCGCGGCGCTCCGCGCGCCCAGCACCATCTCGTGGGCGAAGTTGAGGGAGATGTTGGCGACCGAGATCCCCATCTTCAGTCTGCCGCCACTGCCACCGGAGCCGCCGCCGCTGCCGCAGCCTGCGGTGGCCAGCAGGACCAGGGCGCCGAGCGCCGCGGACCAGGTACGCGAACGGGAGTGCATCACGGCCTCCAAAAGGCTGGACCACAAGGGGACTTGATCGCGGGGGACTCGGATCGCGGAGAGGCTTGAACCACAGCGGGGCTTGGGCCGGCGAGGCTTGGGCCAGGAGGACTTGGTGGATCGCGGGGGACGTCATCTGCGGCGGCGCCCGGTGCGGCGCAGCGCGCTGTCGGCCGCGACGGCGACGAGGATCACTCCGCCGGTCGCGAACGACGTCCAGTTGATGGGTACTTCGAAGAACACCAGGCCGGAGGCGACGACCGACAGGATCATCGCCCCGGCCACCGCGCCGACCACCGAACCGCGGCCCCCGGCCAGCGGGGTGCCGCCGATGATGCACGCGGCGATCGCCTGCAACTCGTAGCCCTGGCCCAGAGTCGGATCCCCGGCGCCGTAGAAGGCGAGCGCGAGCGTGGCGGCGCACGCGGTGGTCAGGCCGGAGAGGGCCAGTGCCTGGATACGGGTGCGGACGACCGGGATGCCGCTGAACGCGGCGGCGTCGGGGTTGGACCCGATCGCCCGCACCCGGGCCCCGAAGCGCGTCCGGGACAGCACGACCGCCAGCACGACGATCACCGCGAGCAGCACCCACAGCGCGAACGGCACCCCGCCCGGATCACCGCCCGCGAACGTGAAGAACGAGTCGTCCAGCGGGAGATCGGTGATCTGCCTGCCGTCGGCCAGGGCCAGCCCCACACCCCGGAAGAGCATCAGCGTGCCCAGCGTGACGATGAACGACGGCAGCGCCAGCAACGTCGTCACCAGCGCGTTGAACACCCCCAGCGCGATCCCGGTGACCAGCATCACCGGCACCGCCAGCCAGGGCGCGGTGCCGTCCCGGATCAGCAGCGCCCCGACGACCAGGCACATCGCGTAGGTCCCGCCCACCGACAGATCGACCTCGCGCATCGACAGCGCGAAGACCATGCCGCACGCCATCAGCGAGATGTAGACGGAGTTGTGGGCGGTGGAGAGCAGGTTGTTCGTGCCCAGGAAGTCCGGGTAGGGGATACCGATCCCGGCGATCAGCAGCCCCAGCACGAGCAGTACACCGAACTCGTCCCGGACCCACCGCCGCCGAACCGGGGTCGACCGGCCCAGCCCGCCGCCCTGTTCGCGGGCGCGCTCGGCGTCGTCCGCGTCGTCCACGGCACGCTCGGTCTCGGTCATCGGGCACGGCTCCCGTACGGCTGGTGCTGGGGTCGTCACGCAGCGTGGGCCCAGCGGGCGTGCGCGGCAACCAGGGCGTTTCAGCGAGTGGAATGTGCTCTTGCCGGACGCCTGACGGGTCATCACACTCGCCGCATGGAGATGCGGACCGCCCTGGTGACCGGAGCGGCACAGGGCCTCGGGCAGGAGTTCGCCGTCGCGCTCGCCGGGCGCGGCTACCGGGTCGCCGGACTCGACCTCGTCGCACAGCCGGAGACCGCCGAAAGGGTCCTGGACTACGTGGAGTTGATCGGCGACGTCACCGACGAGGCCCAGATCCAGCGGGCGTTGGACAGCCTCATCGACCGATTCGGCACCTTGCACGTCCTGGTGAACAACGCGGGCGTCTACCCGTCCCGCCCCTTCGAGGAGACCACGCCCGAGGAATGGCGCCGGATCATGCGCGTCAACCTGGAGGCGCCGTTCCTGCTGACCCGCGCGGCCCTGCCGTATCTGAAGGCCGCCGGCCGGGGCCGTATCGTCAACATCGTCTCGGCGGCCGTCCTCACCGCGCCGCCCACGATGGTCCCGTACGTCGCCTCGAAGATGGGCCTCATCGGCTTCACGCGCTCGCTCGCGGCGGCGCTCGGGCCGTACGACATCACCGTGAACGCGATCGCGCCCAGCATGGTCCGCACCGCGACGGCGGAGCGGACGGTCGGGGCGGACGGCGGCTTCGAGCACGTCCGCGACCAACAGGTGGTGCCGCGCATCCAGCAACCGGCCGACCTGGTCTCGACACTGTTGTACGTGGTCGACGAGGGCAGCGGCTTCCTGACCGGGCAGACGCTCAACGTGTCAGGAGGATCCGCCTACTTGTGAGGCGCCGAGCCACTGCTGGAGCTCCTCCTTCAACGACCGCTGAAAGGTCGTCAGCAGGGCCTGCACCACCAGTGGATGCATGTGCGCGGACAGGAACTTCACGTCCTGCGCGTCCCGTTCGGCCACCTCGCCCCTGAACAGCTCCGACAGTTCGCGCGCCGCGGCCCGCGAGTGCGCGACGAGGACCTCCCGCGCGGCGAGGATCGCGTCGTGGGACAGCGGTACGTCGAGGAGTCGCACCCCGAGCCGCAACAGACCCAGGTCGACCCGGAACGCGCCCTTCTCCGGCCGGATCACGTTCATGGCGGCGAGCCGCTCGATGTCGTCCTCGTCCAGCGCCCGCCCCGCCCGGCGCCCCAACTCCTCCCGGGTCAGGGTCTCTTCGGTGTCCGGCGCCCAGGACGCCACCACGGCCCGGTGGACGGCCAGGTCGTGCTCGGACAGGTCCGGCGGCAACTGCTCCACATACCGCTCGATCGCCGCCAGCGTCATGCCCTGCTGCTGCAACTCCTCGATGAGCGCGAGCCGCGCCAGATGCGCCGGCCCGTAGTGCCCGACCCGCCGCGCCCCGATCACCGGCGGCGGCAACAGCCCCTTGGTGCCGTAGAACCGCACCGTGCGCACCGTCGTACCGGCCCGCGCGGCCAACTCGTCGATCGTGAGCGTCGGCTCCTCGGCGTCGGTCGTCATGCGCAGCAGTATCGCTGTCTCACCGGTGCGGTGAAGCATCTGGGGCTGTGACGACGATCAGGTGGCTTCAAGATTCGGGGCGACAGGGTGACAGCAGCGTTTGCCGGAGCTCGGGAGGGTTCGCGCCAGGTGTCCTGTATCTCTGGCCGGACCCGGAGAGGAAGTACCAGGCGGGACAACTGACGATGCCGCCGAACTGGACGCCTCCGTCCGCATGCCCCGCATCGGGTGCGGCCTCGTGCGCGGAACGCTGGTGCGGTGGGGGATCGCGGTGACGGTGTACGACCACGGGGACTGAGCCGCGGAACCAACTTGCCCTCGGGTGAAAGGAGTTGCAGAATCCTGCGCAACTACAGGGAGGGCCGTGAACCATGAGCCGTGACATCGACGTCCTCGTCCTCGGCGGCGCCGGCGTCGACACCATCGTCCACGTCCCCCAACTGCCGCTTCCGTACGCCGACAGCTACATGATCGACCCCGGCATCACCACCCGCGCCGGCCAGACCGGCGATTTCGTGGCCCTCGGTCTGAGCGCGCTGGGTCTGCGCACCCACCACCTCGACATGCTCGGCGCCGACCCCGAGGGCGACCTGGTCCGCGCGCTGCACCGCGACCGCGGCATCCCGCTCACCGAAGTCCCGCAGCCCGCCGGCACCAAGCGCGCGGTCAACCTCGTGGGCCCCGAGGGCCGGCGTCTCTCCCTCTACGACTCGACCCGCGCCCACCCCGACGACCGCCTGCCGGAGCCCACGGTCCGCGCCCTCGCCGAGGCGAGCCGGCACGTCCACGTCTCCATCACCCAGCCCTGCGCCCACGCCCTGCCGATCGTGCGCGAGGCCGGCGCGACGATCTCGACGGACCTGCACAACTGGGACGGCGAGAACCCGTACCAGGCGGAGTTCGCCCACGCGGCGGACATCGTCTTCCTGTCCACCACCGCCCTGACCCGCGCCCCCGAGCGCACCATGCGCGCCATCGCCGAGCACGGCCGTGCCCACCTGGTCGTCGCCACGGCCGGAGCTCAGGGCGCGTATCTGCTGGCCGACGACGAGGTGACCCACATCCCACCGGTCACCCCGCCCTCCCCACCGACCGACTCGAACGGCGCGGGCGACGCCTTCGCAGCCGCCTTTCTCTACGGCTGGCTCAACCGGGAAACACCCCAACGTGCCGCCCTGTACGGCTCGATCGCGGGGGCGCATGCGTGCACGGTCCCTTCGACGGAGGCGGGAGTGATCAGCCGCAGCGACCTCTTGACCCGGGCGGGGGCAGCGCCCCTTTAGGGGCGCGGGGCTGTATCGATTTGCGGCTCTGCCGCGTGGGCGCGACCAGCCACAAACCGGCCCGCAGCCCCCGTACTACCGAACCCGGCAGACGCTCAGTGCACGCCGTTCGTAGCCTCGATCTTCTTCCACGACTTTGGCTGAACGGGAGCCACAACCGCTTTCGCCGCCGGCACGGCCGGCTTGGTCGGTTGGAACAGCCACGTGTCGAAGAGCGCCGACAACGACTTCCCGGACACCTGCTCGGCATAGGCCTGGAAGTCCGCGACGGACGCGTTCCCGTACGCGTGCTCCGTCGGCCACCCCTTCAGAACGGCGAAGAACGCCTCGTCACCGATCGCGTTCCGCAACGCCTGAATGGCCAACGCCCCCCGGTCGTACACCGGAAGCTCGAACTGGTCCTCCGGACCGGGATCCCCCGGCGCGATCGTCCAGAACGCGTCGTCCGCCGGGTGCAAGGCGTAGACGTAGTCGGCGAGTTGCTGCGTCGTGCCCTCACCCTCGTGCTCGGACCACAGCCACTGCGCGTACCGCGCGAAGCCCTCGTTGATCCAGATGTCCTTCCAGCCCTTCAGCGACACGTCGTCGCCGTACCACTGGTGGGCCAACTCGTGCACGACGACAGAGGTGTTGGCGCCGTTCGCGAACTGCCTCGGGCTGTAGTAGACGCGGGTCTGGGTCTCCAGCGCGTACCCGGTGGTCGTGTTGGGCACGTAGCCGCCGGCACTGCTGAACGGGTACTTGCCGAAGTAGCCGCTGAGCCAGTCGACGATCTCGCCGGTGCGCTCCACACTCGCCCGCGCGGATCCGTCGTTGTCCCCGAGGTCCTTGCTGTAGGCGTTGATGACCGGGACCCCGCCCTCCGAGGTGCTGGTCGTGATGTCGAACCTGCCGAGGGCGAGCGTGGCCAGGTAGGTGGCCTGCGGCTTGTTCTGGCGCCAGTTGTAGCGGGTCCAGCCGAGCTGTGAACTCGTCGACTGGAGCGTGCCGTTGGAGATCGCCTGGGTGCCGTTCGGCACGGCGACGGACACGTCGTAGGTCGCCTTGTCGCTGGGGTGGTCGTTGCTCGGGAACCACCACCACGCCGACTCGGGCTCGTCGGCCGCGACCGCGCCGTCCGGGGTGCGGTGCCAGGTGGTGAACCCGTACGCGCTCTTCGTGGACGGCACCCCGCTGTAGCGGACCACGACGGTGATCGGCGTACCGCTGGGCAGCGGGGTCTTCGGAGTGATCTCCAGTTCGTGCTGACCGGAGGTCGCGAAGGTCGCCGCGGCGCCGTTGACCCGCACCTCGCTCACGTTCAGCAGGAAGTCCAGATCGAAGCGCGACAGATCCTGAGTCGTCCTGGCGAGGATCGTCGCCGTGCCCGCCAACTCGTCGGTGGCGGGCTGGTATTGAAGCCTCAGGTCGTAGTGCGAGACGTCGTATCCGCCGTTGCCGTAGGCCGGGTAGTAGGGGTCGCCGATGCCCGGAGCGCCGGGGGAGTAGCTTGCCGCCGATGCCGGGATCGCCAGCATGAGGGAGGCCGCCGCGAGGGCGCCCGGCGCGATGATTCTGCGGTGCACGAGAACTCCAAGTCGTAGGGCTCCACGAAAAGCCGGAGAGCCATGGGGGTCCACGAAGGTCGAAGAGCCGTAGGGGGTCGAAGATCGGCAGGGAGCGAAGAGCCGTAGGGATCGGGATCGAAGAGTCGTAGGGGTCGGTCCGCCAAGTCTGTTCGAAGGCTATTCACTCCCTGTGGCACCGCGCCTGTCCACGGCCCCTCCTGTCACACGATCGCCATTCGGCCGTCATGGCCCCGAGTGCCTCTTCCAGCACGGGAGTTGACCGATGTACCGTCCGCGCATGCCGAAACGCACGCGCTTCACGATCTGGAGATCGCTCGCGACGGCGGCGACCGCCGCCCTCCTGGCCGCCTTCCTCACCCAGACAGCGGCCCAGAGCGCCCCGCAGGAGAGCCGACCGGTCTACTCCTACGCCAACGCCGTCCGCGAGGCGGTCTGGGTGGACACCGGACTCGACGGCGACGGCGACGGAAAGACCGACCGGGTCGCCGTCGACATCGTCCGCCCGAGCGAACCCGCCCGACAGGGCCGCAAAGTCCCCGTCATCATGGATGCCAGCCCCTACTACTCCTGCTGCGGACGCGGCAACGAGGGGCAGCTGAAGACCTACGACGCAGGCGGCAACGTTGTCCAGATGCCGCTCTTCTACGACAACTACTTCGTGCCCCGCGGCTACGCCTTCGTCGGTGTCGACCTCGCCGGCACCAACCGCTCCGACGGCTGCGTCGACGTCGGCGGCCGCTCCGACATCCAGTCCGCGAAGGCCGTCGTCGACTGGCTCAACGGACGCGCCAAGGCGTACACGACACGCACCGGAACCGTTGGTGCGAAAGCGAGTTGGACCAACGGCAAGACCGGAATGATCGGCAAGAGCTGGGACGGCACCATCGCCAACGGCGTCGCCGCCACCGGCGTGAAAGGCCTGAAGACGATCGTCCCGATCAGCGCCATCTCCTCCTGGTACGACTACTACTTCGCCAAGGGCGCCCCGCTCTACGACTCCGGCCCCGACTGGCTCTCCGGCTACGTCGACAGCCCCGACGCGCAGGCCAAGTGCGCCGCCGTCCAGCAGAAGATCGTCGACGGGGCTCCGCGCACCGGTGACTGGACGCCGTTCTGGACCGAACGCGACTACGTGAAGGACGCGAGCAAGGTCAAGGCCAGCGTGTTCCTGGTGCACGGACTCCAGGACCTCAACGTCCGCACCAAGAACTTCGGTCAGTGGTGGGACGCCCTCGCCAAGAACGGTGTCGAGCGCAAGATCTGGCTCTCCCAGACCGGCCACGTCGACCCCTTCGACTACCGCCGCGCCGACTTCGTGGACACCCTGCACCGCTGGTTCGACCACGAACTCCTCGGCTACGACAACGGGATCGACCGGCAGCCGATGGCCGACGTCGAACGCCACCCCGACCAGTGGGTCACGTCGAAGGTCTGGCCGCCGAGCGGTACCGCGACCACCACCCTCCACCCGGCGCGGGGCACACAGGCCGGCGTCGGCACCCTCGGCCTGCACACGGGCACGGGTACCGAGACCTTCACCGACAACCCGCGGGAGAGTGAGACCGATTGGGCCGCCGCGATCGACAACTCGACGGCGGACAAGGCCGGTTTCGTCACCGGGCCGCTCACGAAGGACCTGCGTCTGTCGGGCTCCTCGAAGGTGACCGTCACCGCGACGCCCACCACGTCGACGGCCCATCTGTCGGCGGTCCTTGTCGATGTCGGCCCCGACACCATCCGTGACTACGCCGACTCCGCCGAGGGCATCACCACGCTCACCGACCGCACCTGCTGGGGCGAGAGCACGGCGGGCGACAGCGCCTGCTTCCTGGCAACCCAGGCCAAGAAGACGGCGGTTGACTACACCGTCCTCAGCCGTGGCTGGGCCGACCTCGGCAACCACGCCTCCGCCACGAAGGGCGTACCGCTCACCCCGGGCAAGGCGTACACCATCACCCTCGACCTGGCGGCGACCGACCACGTCGTCCCGGCCGGACACCGCCTCGCCCTGATCGTCGCGGGCACGGACAAGGACCTCATCGACCCGCCGTCCACCACCCCGACCCTCACCCTGAACCTGTCCCGCACCGCGGCCCAACTCCCGCTCGTCGGCGGCGCGTCGGCGTTCGCGAAGGCCACGGCGGTCACCGGTTCCAGGACACCCACGGCCACGACCACGACCCTCGACGGAGTACGCGTGCCGCGCAACGCGCAGCGGGTACCGGGCAACTGATCGTCAGTTCAGGTCGGTGCACTGGTCGGCTGGGGCGGCGGAGCGAGTGGGTTCCGCCGCCCCGTCGGCTGGTCCCGCTGATTTCGGGGCACAGATCGGTGGGTGGGCTCGCGCCCGGGCGTTCTGCTTTCGCGCCTCGCGCCCGGGCGTTCCTCCCGGCCCCGCGCGCTGAGCGTCCCGCCGCACGCCGCGCATCTCCCCCCGGGCGAGCGTCCCGCCCCGCGCCCCGCCCCGCGCATCCCGCTCCGCTACTCCGCCGCCACCCCGGCCAACCCCGCCGCCTCCCGCGCGCACCCCCACGCCACGGTGATCCCCGCCCCGCCATGGCCGTAGTTGTGCACCAACATCCGGCCGTCCCGCAGTACTTGACGCTCCAGCCGGACCGAGGGCCGGGACGGTCGCAACCCCACCCGGTGTTCCAGTACGCGTGCCTCGGCGATCTCCGGGCGGATCGCCGCGCAGCGGGCGACGATCGCCTCGGCCACCGCGGGGTCGGGCGTCATCGACCAGGCGTCCTCCTCGGCCGTACCGCCGAGGATCAGCCCGCCCGGCTGCGGGAAGAAGTACGTGGACGTGTCCGCGGAGTGGTCGACGGACGTCAGCCAGGTCGTGATCCCCGGGTTCTCCACGACGACCAACTGACCGCGCACCGGCCGCATCGAAGGATCGGGCACGAGGTCCAGCGAGTCCAGCCCCGTGCAGTTGACCACGACGGCCGCCGGCACCTCGGCGAGATCTGTGACCGAGTGCTCCTCGACGGTGCCGCCCAGCTCCAGGAACCGCCCCCGCAGCCACGGCAGATGGGCCGACATGTCGATCAGCGGCAGCCGCGCCCACAGCCCGCCGCCCGCGTACTCCTCGGCCCGGGCCTCCCGCAGCCCCGGCACCCGGGCCGCCCAAGGCCCCAGCTTGTCCAGCCGCGTGCCACCCTGTACACCCTCGACCATGCGTACGCCCGTCTCCTCGGGCCGCGCCGCCAACTCCTCGTACACGACGAGCGATTGGAGCGCCCACTCACCGACGAGCACCTCCGGCTCGATCCGGTACGGCCACCACAGCGCGCCCGCGACCGCCGAGGTCGTCAGCTCGACGGGGTCCCGCGTCCACACCCGCACCCGGGCACCGCGCTCCGCCAGCACGACGGCCGTCGTCAGTCCGATGACACCGCCGCCGACCACGATCACATCGCCATTCACACCGCTGTCCATGCGCGGACGGTAGCGGAATACCCCATGCCGTGCGCACCTCCCCGGCGCGCTGGGGATACTCACAGCATGTCTGCCGAACACCCGCTGTCCGCCGCGTACGCGGCCTTCGGCCTGGCACCGGCGATGCGTGCCGGTGACGTCCTCGCGGACGGCGGCTACCAGGTCCACCGCGACTTCGTCGACTTCATCGTCGACGGCCGCCCGCTGCTGTTCCGGCTCACCGACCTGGACGCCGTCTCCCCGCTCGCCTCCGACGTGCCGCCCGCGATCTTCACCGCCCAGGTCCGCAGCCTCCTCCTGGAGACGGACCCACCGCTGGAGGACGGACGCCACATCATCTACGGCTGCCCCGAGTGCGCGGACCTGGCCTGCGGCGCCGTCACCGCCGTCATCCAGCGGGACGGCGCCGACTACATCTGGCGCGACTTCGCCTGGCAGACCGACGAACACCCCGACCTGGAGCGCAACGGCTACCACGGCCTGGGGCCGTTCCGCTTCGCCGGGGCCGAGTACCGCGCGGCCCTCGACTCCCTGATCGACGGCACCGAGCCCCCGGCCGCCCGACGCCGTGTCCTGCTGATCGGCGCCCGCGTCGCGATCCTCGCCCGGCTCGCCGCCGCCCTGCGCGCCATCGGCATCGGTGCCGACATCACCGGCGACGCGACCCACGTCCCGGCCGACGAACTGCGCGGCTACGGCGCCGTGTTCTTCGGCCGGGACGTCACCCCGGAGCAACGGGCCGCCGTACAGGCCGCGTTCGACCGCGCCGGGGTCGACGTGGCGTACGTCGACGGCCTCGCGCCCGTCGTCCCGCTCCTCGTCGCGCAGATCGAACACGCGCTGGACCGCCGCCCGGCCGAGCAGCACCGCCTCACCCACCTGACCGCGGCCGACGGCGAGGCGGACATCGAGGTCACCTCACCGTGCCGGGTGCGCGTCACGGCGTACCGTCTCGGCCGCCTCCACCGCGGCCGCACCCACGACGTCTTCGACGGCGTCCTCGAACCCGGCCGCCACCGGATCCCCCTGGACGCGAAGGCGGTGAAGGGCGAGTCCTTCGTGGTGGCCCGCACCACGGGGAGCGTGCTGGTGGAGGCGATGGCGCGGTGAGAACGGCGGCGCGGGCGGCGAAGGGGACCGATTAGGATCGGCGGTCTGATGACTGCCACTCTCGTCGCCAAGAATCTCGCCGCCGGACACGGCGACCGCGCCCTCTTCGCCGGGCTCGACCTCGTCGTCGCCCCCGGCGATGTGATCGGCCTTGTCGGTGCCAACGGCGCGGGCAAGTCCACCCTGCTCAGGCTGCTCGCCGGCCTGCTCGCACCGGAGGAGGGCGAGCTGCGCCTCTCCCCGCCGACAGCGACCGTAGGCCATCTCCCGCAGGAGCCGGACCGGCGGCCGGGCGAGAGCGTGCGGGAGTTCCTCGCGCGCCGCACCGGCGTCGCCGAGGCCCAGCGCACGATGGACGAGGCCACCCAGGCACTGGTGGACGGCGCACCCGGCGCCGACGACGCGTACTCGGTGAGCCTGGAGCGCTGGCTCGACCTCGGCGGCGCCGACCTGGACGAGCGGGCCGAGGAGATCGCCGACTCGCTCGGCCTCACCATCGGCCTCGACCAGCCGATGACCTCCCTGTCCGGCGGCCAGGCGGCCCGCGCGGGTCTGGCCTCCCTCCTTCTCTCCCGCTACGACGTCTTCCTCCTCGACGAGCCCACCAACGACCTGGACCTCGACGGCCTGGAGCGCCTCGAACGCTTCGTCTCCGGCCTGCGCGCCGGCACGGTCGTCGTGTCGCACGACCGCGAGTTCCTCACCCGCACGGTCACCAAGGTCCTCGAACTCGACCTGGCCCAGAACCAGATCAACCTCTACGGCGGCGGCTACGAGGCCTACCTGGAGGAGCGGGACGTGGCCCGCCGGCACGCCCGCGACGACTTCGAGGAGTACGCCGACAAGCGCTCCGCGCTCCAGGACCGGGCGCAGATGCAGCGCGGCTGGATGGACAAGGGCGTCAAGAACGCCCGGCGCAAGGCGAACAACGACAACGACAAGATCGGCCGCAAGTTCCGCAGCGAGGCGAGCGAGAAGCAGGCGGCGAAGGCCCGGCAGACCCAGCGCATGATCGAACGCCTCGATGTCGTCGACGAGCCCCGCAAGGAGTGGGAGCTGCGCATGGAGATCGCGTCCGCGCCCCGCTCCGGCTCGGTCGTCGCGACCTTGCGGGACGCGGAGGTACGGCGCGGGGACTTCAGCTTCGGGCCGGTGTCCCTCCAGATCGACTGGGCGGACCGGGTCGCGGTGACCGGTGCGAACGGCGCGGGCAAGTCGACGCTGCTCGGCGCCCTGCTCGGCCGTATTCCGCTGGACTCGGGACAGGCTTCGCTCGGGTCGGGTCTTCTGGTGGGCGAGGTCGACCAGGCGCGGCAGTTGTTCCACGGTACGGAGTCCCTGCTCGACGCGTTCTGCGCTGCGGTGCCGGACACGGAGCCCGCCGAAGTCCGCACGCTGCTGGCCAAGTTCGGGCTCAAGGCGCATCACGTGATGCGTCCGGCGGGGACCCTGTCACCGGGTGAGCGGACCCGGTCCGCGCTCGCGCTTCTCCAGGGTCGGGGCGTGAACCTCCTGGTCCTGGACGAACCGACCAACCACCTCGATCTGCCGGCCATCGAGCAACTGGAATCGGCCCTGGACGCCTATGAGGGCACGCTGTTGTTGGTCACTCATGATCGCCGGATGTTGGATGCGGTTCAGGTGACCCGGCGGTTGGTGGTGGCGGACGGGAAGGTGACTGAGCAGCGGTGAGGTCCTGTGGTTTTGTTGACCGCAGGCTCGTCGTGGCTGGTCGCGCAGTTCCCCGCGCGCCTTGAGGGACGCTCGGCTTCTTCGGCCCGTCGAATCGACGTCCACCACTTTTCGCCGACCGGCGTCCACACCCCAGGGGCGCCGGGAACTGCGCGACCAGCCCCCACCGGCCCGCAGCTCCCCACAATCTGACCGGCGAGGCCGTCAGCGCTTGCCCTTCTTTCCGGGGTCGAGCAACCCCGCCTTCCGCAGAGCATCGGCCATGGCGCTGTTGCCCGGAGGCGGAGCCGCCTGTCGCGATCCACCGCCCTGGCCACCCTGCCGCTGCTGCTGACGTTGCTGCGGCGGACGCCCACCGCCCTGCTGCCGACGCTCGCCACCGCCACCCTGCTGTCGCCGCTCACCGCCGGAGGCATCCGCCTCGTCGTCCAGCCGCAGCGTCAACGAGATCCGCTTGCGCGGGATGTCCACGTCGAGGACCTTCACCTTGACGATGTCACCCGGCTTCACCACGTCCCGCGGGTCCTTGACGAACGTCTTGGACAGGGCGGAGACATGGGCGAGACCGTCCTGATGGACGCCGACGTCGATGAACGCCCCGAACGCTGCGACGTTGGTGACGACCCCCTCCAGGACCATCCCGGGCGCCAGGTCGGAGATCTTCTCGACGCCGTCCTTGAACGTGGCCGTCTTGAACGCGGGCCGCGGGTCGCGCCCCGGCTTCTCCAGCTCCTTGAGGATGTCGGTCACCGTCGGCAGACCGAACGTCTCGTCCACGAACTCGGTCGGCTTCAGCGAGCGCAGCACCGACGTGTTGCCGATCAGCGAGGCGACCTCGCTGCCCGCCGTCTTCACCATCCGCCGCACCACCGGATACGCCTCGGGGTGCACGCTGGACGAGTCGAGCGGGTCGTCGCCGCCCTGGATGCGCAGGAAGCCCGCGCACTGCTCGTACGCCTTCGGGCCGAGCCGTGCCACGTTCTTCAGCTGGGTGCGCGACTTGAAGGGGCCGTTGGCGTCGCGGTGCGACACGATGTTCTCGGCGAGGCCGGAGGTGATGCCGGAGACGCGCGAAAGCAGCCGCGCGGAGGCCGTGTTGACGTCCACGCCGACGCCGTTCACACAGTCCTCGACCACCGCGTCCAGCGAACGCGACAGCTTCACCTCGGACAGGTCGTGCTGGTACTGGCCGACCCCGATCGACTTGGGGTCGATCTTCACCAACTCGGCGAGCGGGTCCTGGAGTCGGCGCGCGATGGAGACGGCGCCGCGCAACGACACGTCCATGTCGGGCAGTTCCTGCGAGGCGAACGCGGACGCCGAGTACACGGACGCGCCGGCCTCGGACACCATCACCTTGGTGACGTTCAACTCCGGGTGCTTGGTGATGAGTTCACCGGCGAGCTTGTCGGTCTCGCGGGACGCCGTGCCGTTGCCGATCGCGATCAGCTCGACCGAGTGCTGCGCGGAGAGGCGGGCCAGCTTGGCGAGGGCGTCGTCCCACTTGTTGGCCGGGACGTGCGGGTAGATCACGTCCGTGGCCACGACCTTGCCGGTCGCGTCGACGACGGCCACCTTCACGCCCGTACGGAAACCGGGGTCCAGGCCGAGCGTCGAGCGGGTGCCGGCCGGGGCCGCGAGCAGCAGGTCCCGCAGGTTCGAGGCGAAGACGTTGACCGCCTCGTCCTCGGCAGCCGTGCGCAGCCGCAGCCGCAGATCGATGCCGAGGTGCACGAGAATGCGGGTGCGCCAGGCCCAACGGACCGTGTCCTGAAGCCACTTGTCGCCGGGACGGCCCCGGTCGAGGACCTGGAAGCGGTGGGCGACCATCCCCTCGTAGGAAGAAGGCCCCTCGGTGGCCTCCTCGGGCTCCAGGACGAGATCGAGGACGTCCTCCTTCTCGCCGCGCAGCATCGCGAGGATGCGGTGCGAGGGCAGCGCGGTGAACGGCTCCGAGAAGTCGAAGTAGTCGGCGAACTTGGCGCCCGCCTCCTCCTTGCCGTCCCGCACCTTCGCGGCGAGGCGCCCGCGGCCCCACATGCGCTCGCGCAGGTCGCCGATCAGGTCGGCGTCCTCCGAGAACCGCTCGGTGAGGATCGCCCGGGCGCCGTCCAGGGCGGCCTGCGGATCGGCGACACCCTTGTCGGCGTCGACGAACGCGGCGGCCGCGGCCAGCGGTTCCACGGACGGGTCGCCCAACAGGCCCTCCGCGAGCGGCTCAAGGCCCGCCTCGCGCGCGATCTGCGCCTTGGTGCGCCGCTTGGGCTTGTAGGGGAGGTAGATGTCCTCCAGGCGCGCCTTCGTGTCCGCCGCGCGGATCTGCGCCTCCAGCTCCTCGGTGAGCTTGCCCTGCTCGCGCACCGATTCGAGGATCGCGGTCCGCCGCTCCTCCAGCTCCCGCAGATAGCGCAGCCGCTCCTCGAGCGTGCGCAACTGCGCGTCGTCGAGCATCTCGGTCGCTTCCTTGCGGTAGCGGGCGATGAAGGGCACCGTCGAACCGCCGTCGAGCAGCTCGACGGCAGCCCTCACCTGCCGCTCCCGTACGCCGAGCTCCTCGGCGATCCTGCCTTCGATGGACCCTACGAGGGGTGTCGTCACGCCCGTACCGCCTTCTCCACTGAGGTTGCGCGGCAATTGTGGCAGGTGACACCGACAACCGGGGATCAGGGCGCTTTCCTGCGGGTCCGATGCCTAGCGCTTGCCGGTCAGATCCCGCGGAAACGCCCCGGCCGCGAGCGCGCGCCGCGCGAACCCGGTCGCCAGTTCGGTCAGACGTACGACACCCTCGGCGCCCAGGTGCTCGTACGGCGCCCGGTCCAGCCGGTCCGTCTCCGTCTCGATCTCGGCACGCAGGGCGGTGCCCGCCTCGGTCAACTCGCCGTCCGCGTCGAGCAGTCCGCGCTCGCGCAGCCGTACCGAGGCGGCGTCCCACTCCTCCTGGTTCCAGCCGCGTGTGCCGAACACCCACTTCGGGGTCATGCCCCGGCCGGTCGCGGTGTGGGTGACCAGGGCCTCCAGACCGTCGAGTCCGGCGGACAGCAGGGCGGTGAGGTGACCGTCGCCGCGGTGTTCGCGCAGCAGTGTGGCGGCGTGGAAGTACGCCAGGTGCGGCTCTTCGGGGACCGGCAGATCCGCGTGGGCGGCGTACAGGGGCCGGGCGGGGCGCGTGCACGCCTCGGCCGCCCGCAGGGCCAGCCGTGCCGCCTCCGCCATCTCCTGCGACTCCACCACGTCGTCGTCCAGCAGCCGGCGCAGGGTCGCGTCGACGGCACGCGCGCGTGCGTGCAGGGCCTGCTCCGGGGAGACGATCTCCCATACGGCGGGCACGTGCCGGGCCACGAGGTCGTACTTGTAGTTGTAGAAGGTCGCCGTCACCGTGCCCGGCCCGACCGCCCCCATCGCCGCCGCCCGTACGGCGAAGTTGACGGCCTGCGAGTCCTTGACCCCGAGGGCCGTCATCTCCCGCCCCAGGTCGGGCGAGAAGTAGAGCGTGGCGTGCAGGGAGTTGAGCGCGTTGTGGCAGCGGCGTCCGGCACGGGGATCGGCGGCGGCAGTAGTCATGCCCCGCACGTTACCGACTGGTCGGTACGACGCGATAGGTGGGACACCCGTCCTCACGCGGTCCAGGTGAAGCGCGGCTCGCGGCGCTCCAGGAACGCGGCGACGCCCTCCGCGGTGTCGCCGCTGCCGCGCGCCTGCTCCGCCCAGTGGGCGTCCCGGTCCGTACGGCCGTCGGCGAACTCCTTGGCCGCGGCCTGCGTCAACCGCGAACGGGAGACCAGCACCCGGGTGAACTCCGCGACCCGCTTGGCCAGTTCGCCCTCGGGCAGCAGCTCGTCGACGAAGCCGGTGCGCAGCGCCCGCTCCGCGTCGATCAACTCGCCCGAGAACAACAGGTACTTGGCGGCCCCCGGACCCACCAGCGACACCAACCGCCGTGTGGAGGACGCCGGATACACGATCCCGAGCTTCGCCGGAGTCACCCCGAACAGCGCCCCCTGCTCCGCGAACCGCAGATCGCAGGCCCCCGCCAACTGCGCCCCGCCGCCCACACAATGACCCCGGATCGCGGCCAGCGTCGGCTTCGGGAACGCGGCCAGGGCCTCCTCCGCGAGCACTGCGAGCCCCTGCGCCTCACCGGCCGACCCCCGCAGCGTCGAGATGTCGGCCCCGGCGCAGAACGTCCCGCCCTCACCGGTGAGCACGAGCGCCCGTACGGCCGGATCGCCGGCCAGGGAGTCGAGCAGCGGCGGCAGCGACCGCCACATCTCCGTGGTCATCGCGTTGCGTTTGCCGGGATGGTGGACGACGACGGTGGCCACCGAGTCGGTGACGTCGTGCAGCAGGCGGGGCTCCATGCGCCGGATGCTACGTACAAGCCGAAGAGTTCGCGAAGTCGGCACGATCGGATCACGAGCGGTCCGACACGCGACCGGGGCGGGCGGAAGCGGTCGTAATACACCCGATAACTGCTGACTTCTGTTCAGTCCTAGGGGGCGGAGCGGGTCGTTGCCAACACTCGTCGGGTGGTGACAATCGAGCGCAAGGGTGGCGACCGGACGATGGAGAACGATGGGGGTGGGTCAGGCCCACGCCCAGAAGGCGGCAGGGACGATCCTCCGGCCCCCGCCCCGCCGGATCCGCTGCCGTACGAGGGAGTCTGGCGGTTCACCGCCTCCGCCGTCGACGCCTCCGTCCCGCAGGCGCGGCACGCCGTACGGGACCTGCTCCTCCGGCAGGGCGTGCCCCTGTCGGAAGACCTGCTGGAGGGGCTGTTGCTGATCGTCTCCGAGCTGGTCACCAATGTGGTCCGGCATGCCGTGCTGCTGTCGCCGACCCTCGCCGTGGAGGTCGCCGTCGGTGCCGAGTGGGTGCGGGTGTCCGTCGAGGACAACCACCCGTACCGCCCGACCGCCCTGGTCGCCGACCACGACGAGACCGGCGGCCGGGGGCTGCTCCTGGTGCGCGAGGTGACCCGGGAGGCGGGCGGTGTCTGCGACGTCGAGCACACGGCGAGCGGCGGCAAGGTGATCTGGGCCGCGCTGCCGCTCAGGCTCGCGCAGGTGCCGTAGCGGGGGAGTTCACCAGCCCGCGGACGGGCCCGTCAGCTCCCTGACCGCCGGGCGGGCCGCGTCCAGCACCGTCATGAACCAGGACGAGAAGGTGTCCTTGGCGTGCCGCTCGGTGAGTTCGGCGGGGGTCACGAACGCGGTCGTGACCACCTCCTCCGGGTCCGGCCGCAGCGAGGACTGCACCATGCCGACGAAGAGGTGGTTGTACTCCTGCTCCACCAGGCCCGAGTCCGGGTCCGGGTGGTTGTAGCGCACCGTGCCCGCCTCGGCGAGCAGCGTCGGGGACACCCCCAGCTCCTCGTACGTCCGCCGGGCCGCCGCCGCGAAGGGAGCCTCGCCGGGGTAGGGGTGGCCGCAGCAGGTGTTGGACCACACACCGGGGGAGTGGTACTTGCCGAGCGCCCGCTGCTGGAGCAGCAGCCGGCCCTGCTCGTCGAAGAGGAAGACGGAGAAGGCGCGGTGCAGCCGGCCCGGCGGCTGATGGGCGGAGAGCTTCTCGGCGGTGCCGATCGTCACGCCGTTCTCGTCGACCAGTTCGAGCAAGATCGCGTCAGCGGTGCCGTTCGACGAGTTGTGCGTCGCGGTGGCAGGTGTGGTCGGCATACCCATCCTTCACATCGGTCTTCAAAGCCAAGTCTGCCGTACGAATCCGGCACTCCCGGCAGTTCATCGTGCCCGGCGCGGCGACGGGGGAACCGTCCGGGGGTGGGCTCGCGGGAGTGTGGACACGGGTGTGCGCCGGACGGTTGCGTTCCGTCCGACGCGGTCGATTTCCATCGGATTCGGTCGGCTTCCGTCAGCCGTCAGCCGTCAGCCGTCAGCCGTCAGCCGTCAGTGGCAGAGCTTCGCCTCGTGCTCCGCGTGCCCGCGGGGCTCCAGCTGGAAGGTGCAGTGCTCCACGTCGAAGTGGTCGCCGAGGCAGCCCTGGAGTTCGTGGAGCATCTTCTCGTTGCCGATGGCGTTCAGCACGTCCGTGCGGACGACCACGTGCGCGGAGAGCACGGGCATGCCCGAGGTGATCGTCCAGGCGTGCAGATCGTGGATGTCCTCGACTCCGTCCAGGGCCAGGATGTGGGCGCGCACGTCCTGCATGTCGACGTCCTTGGGCGCCGACTCCAGCAGGACGTCCAGGGTCTCGCGCAGCAGCTTCAGCGTGCGCGGCACGATCATCAGGCCGATGGCGAGCGAGGCGATCGGGTCGGCCGCCTGCCAGCCCGTGGTCAGGATCACCACGGCGGAGATGATCACCGCGAGCGAGCCCAGCGCGTCCGCGGCCACCTCCAGGAACGCGCCCCGCACGTTCAGGCTCTCCTTCTGGCCGCGCGCCAGCAGCGTGAGGGAGATCATGTTCGCGACCAGGCCGATCAGGCCGAACACGATGGTCAGCCCGCCCTCGGTGTCGGCGGGCGTGACGAAGCGCTGGACCGCCTCGTACAGGACGTAACCGCCGACGCCGAGCAGCAGCAGACAGTTGGCGAGCGCGGCGAGGATCTCCGCGCGGGCGAAACCGAAGGTGCGGTTGCCGACGGCCGGCCGGTTCGCGAAGTGGATCGCGAGCAGCGCCATGCCGAGGCCCAGCGCGTCCGTCGCCATGTGGGCCGCGTCCGCGATGAGCGCGAGGGAGTCCGCGAGCAGCCCGCCGATCACCTCGACCACCATCACGGTGATCGTGATCCCCAGCGCGACCCGCAGCCTGCCCTGGTAGGCGGCCGCCGCCGTACCGGTCACGGGAGCGTCGTGAGAATGCCCGTGGTCGTGCCCTGCCCCCATGGAAGCCGCCCTCCTGATTACTGCCCGGAACCCCAGTGAACTACGGGTGGGGGGTATCGGGCAACGCGGCACTGAACACCGTTGTCATGTGCCCTGACCTGCGCAAACAAATCGCAGGTCAGGGCAGCCTAAGTTCATGGGGTGTGGTGCAGCAGCCACCCCTGCCAGGCCGAGTCGACCATCTCCCGCACCCCGCGCCGGGCCGTCCATCCGAGTTCCACGGCGGCCCGCCCGGCGGAGGCGACCGCGCGCGGCGCGTCCCCGGGGCGCCGTCCCTCGACGAGGGCCGGCCGCCGGTCACCGGTGACCTCGCCGATCTCTGTGACCAGCTCGCGGACCGAAACCCCTTCCCCGCGGCCGATGTTGACCGTCAGGTCGCCGCTGACGCCGTCGTCGGACAGCCGTCGGGCCGCCGCCAGATGGGCCTCGGCGAGATCGGCGACATGGATGTAGTCGCGGACACAGGTGCCGTCCGGTGTCGGGTAGTCGTCGCCGAAGATCCGCGGGGCCTCGTCGCGGGTGAGTCGGTCGAAGACCATGGGGACGATGTTGAAGACACCGGTGTCGGCCAGCTCGGGGGCGGCGGCGCCCGCCACGTTGAAGTAGCGCAGGCACACCGTCGCGATGCCGTGCGCCGCGCCCGCCGCCCGGACCAGCCACTCACCGGTGAGCTTGGTCCCGCCGTACGGGTTCACCGGCGCGCACGGGGCGTCCTCCGTGATCAGGTCGACGCCCGGGTCGCCGTAGACCGCCGCCGAGGACGAGAACACGAACCGCCCGACGCCGGCGTCCGCGACCGCGTCCAGAAGGGTCGCCAGGCCGCCCACGTTCTCCCGGTAGTAGTACGTCGGCCGCGCCACGGACTCCGCGACCTGCTTGCGCGCCGCGAGATGCACGACCCCCGTCACCCCGTGCTCGGCGAACACCCGCTTCAGCAGGTCGCCGTCCAGGGAGGAACCGTGGACGAGCGGGACCGTCGCCGGGAGGCGCGCGGGGTTCCCCGCCGAGAGGTCGTCCAGGGCGACGACCCGCTCCCCGGCGTCCGCCATCGCCCGTGCCACATGCGCCCCGATGTATCCGGCTCCGCCGGTGATCAGCCATGTCATGGGCATTCACCCTATGCCGATACGGAGAGGCCCTCCGCTATGTCCCGCGATGCCCGGTCTGGCGGGTGCGGTTTGTCGGCCGGGCCCCGAATCCCTGATGATGATCTCGGCGGAGGCGCCGGCAGACCGTGTTGATCAGGCCATGAACGGCCGGTGAACACGGGCTTGAGAGCATCCGATAGCCTCTGCCGACATGCCGCCCGGGTGCCACCCAAGGGGCGCACCACCATGCACATGACCGGCGCCCGGCGTCGGCCCCCAGGGAGTGAGTTCGGTTGCCGACCGCCATCCTCACCGGTCAGCCGGTCCCCGGATCGTCGATCGAGGGCGATCTGAGGTCGCTCGGCTTCGACGTCAGGACCGCCACCGACACCACCGAGGCGGAAGCGCTCCTCGCGGCGGTCCCCGGTGACCAGCGCGTCGCCGTCGTGGACTCCGGGTTCGTGGGCCACCTGCACGCGCTGCGCCTCGGCCTCACCGACCCCCGTTTCCCGCTCGCCGCGGTACCGGGCGCCGTGACCGCGCAGCCGGCCGGCCGCCAGGCGCTGACCCGCGCGGTCGCCCGCGAACACTCGGCGGGCACGGGCACGACCCTCCTCGACAACCTCGCCGGCCGCATCGTCATCGCCCTCGACGCCGACGGCTGCGACGTGCACCGCCCCGAGCTGGGCAGCCTCGTCGCCACCGTCCCGGCCGACCCGCAGGCCCGCAACGAGGCACGGCAGGCCGTCGTCGCCGTGGACGACGAGGCCGTACGCCTGAGGTCGGCCGTGAAGTCCCGGGACGGCTTCTTCACCACCCACTTCATCAGCCCGTACTCCCGCTACATCGCGCGCTGGTGCGCCCGCCGCGGCCTCACCCCGAACCAGGTCACCACCGCCTCCCTGCTCACCGCGCTGATCGCGGCGGGCTCCGCGGCCACCGGCACCCGCGGCGGCTATGTCGTGGCCGGCGTGCTGCTCCTCCTCTCGTTCGTCCTCGACTGCGTCGACGGACAGATCGCCCGCTACGCCCTGAAGTACTCCACGCTCGGCGCCTGGCTCGACGCCACCTTCGACCGCGCCAAGGAGTACGCCTACTACGCCGGCCTCGCACTGGGCGCGGCCCGGGGCGGCGGCGGTGACGACGTATGGGCGCTCGCGCTCGGCGCGATGATCCTCCAGACCTGCCGGCACGTCGTGGACTTCTCCTTCACCGAGGCCAACCACGACGCCACCGCCAACACCAGCCCCACCGCCGCCCTTTCGGACAAGCTGGACAGCGTCGGCTGGACGGTCTGGGTGCGCCGGATGATAGTCCTGCCCATCGGCGAACGATGGGCGATGATCGCCGTCCTCACGGCCGCGACGACCCCCCGCATCACCTTCTACGTCCTCCTCGTCGGCTGCGCCTTCGCGGCGACGTACACGACGGCAGGCCGGGTGCTGCGCTCGCTGACCCGGAAGGCGAAGCGCACGGACCGGGCGGCGCAGGCGCTGGCGGACCTCGCCGACAACGGACCGCTCGCCTCCTTCGTGGCCCGCGTCAACCCCGGCCGCCTCGGCGCCCCGCTCCTGATCGCACTCTCGGGCACCGCCATCCTCGCCGTGTCCCTCTTCTCCGGCGTCACCTGGGCCCCCGTGGTCGGCGCCTTCGTCTACGCGCTCACCGCCGGACAGGCCCTGTCCCGCCCCCTCAAGGGCGCCCTCGACTGGCTGGTCCCGCCGCTCTTCCGGGCGGCCGAATACTGCACCGTCCTCGTCCTCGCGGCCAAAGCGGAGGTAAACGGAGCACTTCCAGCGGCTTTCGGCCTGGTGGCCGCCGTCGCCTACCATCACTACGACACGGTGTACCGCATCCGCGGCAACGCCGGGGCGCCCCCGGCCTGGCTGGTGCGTGCCATAGGGGGGCACGAAGGACGGACGCTGCTCGTCACCGTCCTCGCCGCCGCGCTCACCGCGTCGCAGTTCACCGTCGCGCTCACGGTGCTCGCCGTGGCCGTGGCCCTGCTGGTGCTCGTCGAGAGCATCCGCTTCTGGGTGACCTCCCATTTGGGAGGCGCACCCGCCGTACACGATGAAGGAGAACCCGCATGATCGGCCTCGTGCTGGCGGCCGGCGCCGGACGGCGTCTGCGCCCCTACACCGACAGCCTTCCCAAGGCTCTGGTGCCGGTGGGGCCCGCGGGCATAGAGGGCGAACCGACGGTCCTGGATCTCACCCTCGGCAACTTCGCCGAGATCGGTCTGACCGAGGTCGCGATCATCGTCGGCTACCGCAAGGAAGCCGTGTACGACCGCAAGGCGGCCCTGGAGCAGAAGTACGGCCTCAAGCTCACCCTCATCGACAACGACAAGGCCGAGGAGTGGAACAACGCCTACTCCCTGTGGTGCGGACGTGACGCCCTCAAGGACGGCGTGATCCTCGCCAACGGCGACACCGTCCACCCCGTCTCCGTCGAGAGGACGCTGCTCGCCGCCCGTGGCGACGGCAAGAAGATCATCCTCGCGCTGGACACCGTCAAGTCCCTTGCGGACGAGGAGATGAAGGTCGTCGTCGACCCCGCCAAGGGCATGACGAAGATCACCAAGCTGATGGACCCCGCCGAGGCGACGGGCGAGTACATCGGCGTCACCCTCATCGAGGGCGATGCCACCCTCGAACTGGCCGACGCGCTGAAGACCGTGTGGGAGACCGACCCGCAGCAGTTCTACGAGCACGGCTACCAGGAACTGGTCAACCGCGGCTTCCGGATCGACGTGGCGCCGATCGGCGACGTCAAGTGGGTCGAGATCGACAACCACGAGGATCTGGCCAAGGGTCGGGAGATCGCGTGCCTGTACTGACCCGCCTGATCCCCTCGCCCGTCGTCGTCGACATCCGCCCGGGTGCCCTCGACGACCTGGCCTGTGTCCTCGCCGACCAGCGCATCTCGCACTCCGGCCGGCTCGCGGTCGCCGTCAGCGGCGGATCGGGTGCCCGGCTGCGCGCGCGCCTCGAACCGAGTCTGCCCGGCGCCACCTGGTACGAGGTCGGCGGCGGCACCCTCGACGACGCGATCCAGCTCGCCGGCGACATGAAGGCCGGTCACTACGACGCGGTCGTGGGCCTCGGCGGCGGCAAGATCATCGACTGCGCCAAGTTCGCCGCGGCACGCGTGGGCCTGCCGCTGGTCGCCGTACCGACGAACCTCGCGCACGACGGTCTGTGCTCGCCGGTCGCCACCCTCGACAACGACGCGGGGCGCGGCTCCTACGGCGTGCCGAACCCGATCGCGGTCGTCATCGACCTCGACGTGATCCGCGAGGCACCGGTCCGCTTCGTGCGGGCGGGCATCGGGGACGCGATCTCCAACATCTCCGCGATCGCGGACTGGGAGCTCGCGAACCGCGTCAAGGGCGAGAAGATCGACGGTCTGGCTGCGGCCATGGCCCGGCAGGCGGGCGAGGCGGTGCTGCGGCACCCCGGCGGGGTCGGCGACAACGCCTTCCTCCAGGTGCTCGCCGAGGCGCTGGTGCTCACCGGGGTCGCGATGTCGATCTCCGGGGACTCCCGTCCTGCCTCCGGCGCCTGCCACGAGATCAACCACGCCTTCGACCTGCTCTTCCCCAAACGCGCCGCCGCCCACGGCGAGCAGTGCGGACTGGGCGCGGCCTTCGCGATGTACCTGCGCGGAGCCCACGAGGAATCGGCCGCCATGGCCGAGGTGCTGCGCCGACACGGACTGCCGGTGCTGCCGGAGGAGATCGGCTTCACGGTGGACGAGTTCGTCCGCGCCGTGGAGTTCGCTCCGGAGACCCGCCCCGGGCGCTACACCATCCTCGAACACCTCGACCTGAAAACCGACCAGATCAAGGACATGTACACCAACTATGTCAAGGCCATCGGTAGCTGAACTCCGTCCCGTCGTCCACCCCGCAGGGGTGAAGGACCGGCGCAGCGGTGAGCACTGGATGGGACGCCTCTACATGCGTGAGGTGTCCCTGCGGGTCGACCGCTACCTGGTGAACACCAGGGTCTCGCCCAACCAGCTCACGTACCTGATGACCGTCTTCGGCGTGCTCGCCGCCCCGGCGCTGCTGGTGCCGGGGATCACGGGCGCGGTGCTCGGCGTGGTGTGCGTCCAGATGTATCTGCTGCTGGACTGCGTCGACGGCGAGATCGCCCGCTGGCGCAAGCAGTACTCCCTCGCCGGGGTCTACCTCGACCGGGTCGGCGCCTATCTGACCGACGCCGCCGTGCTCGTCGGCTTCGGACTGCGCGCCGCCGACCTGTGGGGCAGCGGCCGTATCGACTGGCTGTGGGCCTTCCTCGGGACGCTGGCCGCGCTCGGCGCGATCCTGATCAAGGCCGAGACCGACCTGGTCGGGGTCGCCCGGCACCAGACCGGCAAGGCCCCGGTGCAGGAGGCCGCGTCCGAGATGCGGTCCTCCGGGATGGCGCTGGCCCGCAGGGCCGCCGCGATGCTCAAGTTCCACCGGCTGATCCTCGGCATCGAGGCGTCCCTGCTGATCCTGGTCCTGGCGATCGTGGACCAGGTCCGCGGCGACCTGTTCTGGTCGCGGCTCGGCGTCGCCGTACTGGCGGGCATCGCGCTGCTCCAGACCCTGCTGCACCTGGTGTCGATCCTCGCGTCGAGCAGGCTGAAGTGAGCGGCATGAAGGTCGGCGCGGTGATCATCACCATGGGCAACCGCCCCGACGAACTGCGAGCGCTGCTCGACTCGGTCGCCAAACAGGACGGCGACCGGGTCGAGGCGGTCGTGGTCGGCAACGGCTCGCCCGTGCCGGACGTCCCCGAGGGCGTCCGGACCGTCGAGCTGCCCGAGAACCTCGGCATCCCCGGCGGCCGCAACGTCGGTCTGGACGCCTTCGGGCCCGCGGGTCGCGATGTCGACATAGTGATGTTCCTCGACGACGACGGGCTCCTCGCCCAGCACGACACCGCCGAGCTGTGCCGGCAGGCCTTCGCGGCCGACCCCGAACTCGGCATCATCAGCTTCCGCATCGCCGACCCGGAGACCGGCGCCACCCAGCGCCGCCACGTCCCGCGGCTGCGGGCCTCCGACCCGATGCGCTCCTCCCGGGTCACCACCTTCCTCGGCGGCGCCAACGCCGTCCGTACGAAGGTCTTCGCCGAGGTCGGCGGACTCCCGGACGAGTTCTTCTACGCCCATGAGGAGACCGACCTCGCGTGGCGGGCCCTCGACGCGGGCTGGATGATCGACTACCGGTCGGACATGGTCCTGTACCACCCCACGACCGCCCCCTCGCGGCACGCGGTCTACCACCGCATGGTCGCCCGCAACCGGGTCTGGCTGGCCCGCCGCAACCTGCCCGCGCCCCTGGTCCCCGTCTACCTCGGCGTCTGGCTGCTGCTCACCCTGGTGCGCCGTCCCTCGCGCCCGGCCCTTCAGGCCTGGTTCGGCGGCTTCAGGGAGGGCTGGACCACTCCGTGCGGACCGCGCCGGCCCATCCGGTGGCGTACGGTGTGGCGGCTGACCCGGCTGGGCCGTCCTCCCGTGATCTGACAAGCTCGGCAGGCGCTCGACCGCGCGTTCGGCGCGCACACTCTCCCCGGACCGTATCCGTCGGCGGAGACGTGTCGCGTTCTGTAGCACAATTCCGTAAGACGAACGCAAGACGATCGTAAGACGCATCCGAAGAACCGTAAGACGCATCCGAAGACGAGGGCTTCCAGACCTTGAGTGAGACAACGCATGACGGCGGGGTCGCGGTGAGCCCGCGTCCGTCGCCCGACGAAGGCCTCACGGCGGCAGAGCTGTCCGCCAAGTACGGGCTGACCGTGAGCGGTGCCCGCCCCGGACTCGCCGAGTACGTCCGCCAGCTCTGGGGACGCCGGCACTTCATCCTCGCCTTCTCCCAGGCGAAGCTGACGGCCCAGTACAGCCAGGCGAAGCTCGGCCAGCTCTGGCAGGTGGCCACACCGCTGCTGAACGCGGCCGTGTACTTCTTCATCTTCGGCGTCATCCTGAAGGCCAGCCGGGGCATGTCCCGGGACGTGTACATCCCGTTCCTGGTCACGGGCGTGTTCGTGTTCACCTTCACGCAGAGCTCGATCATGGCGGGCGTGCGCGCGATCTCCGGCAACCTCGGCCTGGTGCGCGCGCTGCACTTCCCGCGCGCCTCGCTGCCGATCTCCTTCGCGCTCCAGCAGCTCCAGCAGCTGCTGTTCTCGATGCTCGTGCTCTTCATCATCGTCGTCGGCTTCGGCAGCTACCCCAGCCTGTCCTGGCTGCTGATCTTCCCGGTGCTGGTGCTGCAGTTCCTCTTCAACACCGGGCTCGCGCTGATCGTGGCGCGGATGGGCGCCAAGACCCCGGACCTCGCCCAGCTGATGCCGTTCATCCTGCGCACCTGGATGTACACCTCGGGCGTCATGTTCTCCATCACCACCATCCTGGAGGGCCGCTCCGAGCTGTTCATCCGGGTGCTCCAGGTAAACCCGGCGGCCATCTACATGGACCTGATGCGCTTCGCGCTCATCGACGGCTACGGCTCCTCGAACCTGCCCCCGCACGTGTGGGCCATCGCCACCTTCTGGGCCGTGGTCCTGTTCGCCGGCGGCTTCGTGTACTTCTGGCAGGCGGAGGAGAGGTACGGCCGTGGCTGAGCAGACCGTGGAGGGGACCCCGCAGAACCAGATCCCCACCGTCATCGCGGACGAGCTGCACATCGTCTACCGGGTGCACGGCGCCAAGACCGGCAAGGGCAGCGCCACCTCCGCCCTCAGCCGCATAGTCAAGCGCGGCGAGGAGCGCGGGGTGCGCAAGGTGCACGCCGTCAGGGGCGTCTCCTTCGTCGCCTACCGCGGCGAGGCCGTCGGCCTGATCGGCTCGAACGGTTCCGGCAAGTCGACCCTGCTGCGCGCCATCGCGGGTCTGCTCCCCGCGGAGAAGGGCAGGGTCTACACCAACGGCCAGCCCTCCCTGCTGGGCGTGAACGCGGCCCTGATGAACGACCTCACCGGCGAGCGGAACGTCATCCTGGGCGGGCTCGCCATGGGCATGTCCCGCGAGCAGGTCAGGGAGCGCTACGAGGAGATCGTCGACTTCTCCGGCATCAACGAGAAGGGCGACTTCATCACCCTCCCGATGCGGACGTACTCCTCCGGCATGGCGGCCCGGCTGCGCTTCTCCATCGCGGCCGCCAAGGACCACGACGTCCTGATGATCGACGAGGCGCTGGCCACCGGCGACCGCAAGTTCCAGGTCCGCTCGGAAGAGCGCATCCGCGAACTGCGCAAGTCCGCGGGCACGGTGTTTCTGGTCAGTCACAACAACAAATCCATCCGCGACACCTGTGACCGGGTGCTGTGGCTGGAACGTGGCGAACTGAGGATGGACGGCCCGACCGACGAGGTCCTCAAGGAGTACGAGAAGTTCACGGGCAAGTAGTCCACTCGCATACGGGCGAATAGGCCCAGAACGCTTCCCAGGGCCCTGCCGGAACTGCTCCGGCGGGGCCCCGCGTCTGCAAAGGAAACGTCAACTCGGCCCGGCCCAAGGAATCTTGACGCCAATCGGTGTGTTGTTGTGATGTGCAGGACACCCCGAGGAAGCTCGCTGCGTTGTACAACGTAAGCTGTACCGGTGCCGAATAGCGGCAAGTGGGGCGATAATGCGCGACACCCTTCTGCGGGTATCTGTGCGGACGACCGGGCGGCGTGTCCGAAATAGTGTGTATTGGGTCGGCAGTGTAGAACGGGAGATGTGACGGCAATGGCTACGGAAACTCCCCAGCTCACCGAAGCATGTGCCGTCCCCGCCCCTGGCTGTGAGCGGTGACGGGAACCGGCACCGGTGATCCGGAGCGCGGCACACTCGACAAGGCCGCGGGTGAGAACTTCCCCGTGGCGCCTTTCTTCCTGCCCAGGGCCTGGCGCACCGACCTCATGGCGGTGTACGGATTCGCCCGCCTCGTCGACGACATCGGCGACGGCGACCTGGCCCCCGGCGGCGCCGACGCCCGCCTGCTCGGCGTCTCTCCCGAGGACGCGGAGGACCGCCTGCTCCTCCTCGACGCCTTCGAGGCCGATCTGCACCGCGTCTTCGACGGCACCCCGGGTCACCCCCTGCTGCGCCGCCTCCAGCCGACCGTACGCCGGTGCGCACTCACCCCGGAACCCTTCCTCGGCCTGATCGCCGCCAACCGCCAGGACCAGCTCGTCACGCGCTACGAGACCTACGACGATCTCGTCGCCTACTGCGAACTGTCCGCGAACCCGGTCGGCCGCCTGGTCCTCGGCGTCGCCGGCACCGAGACCCCCGAGCGGGTCCGGCTGTCCGACGCGATCTGTACCGCACTTCAGATCGTCGAACATCTGCAGGACGTGACCGAGGACCTCGGCCGCGACCGCGTCTACCTGCCCGCCCAGGACATGAAGCGCTTTCACGTCCAGGAAGCGGATCTCGCCACGCCCTCCGCGGGCGCATCGGTGCGCGCACTGGTTGCATACGAAGCAGAACGCGCCCGCGATCTCCTGAATGAAGGCGCCCCCCTGGTGGGTAGCGTCCACGGCAGATTGAAGCTGCTGCTCGCGGGGTTCGTGGCGGGGGGAAGGGCGGCGATCCGAGCGATCGTCGCCGCTGAATACGACGTACTTCCCGGCCCACCCAAGCCCGGCAAGATCCAGTTGCTGCGTGAGGTGGGCGTGACTCTGCGAGGAGAGGGGTGATCCGCAGCGTGGAGTCTGCACCGCACATGTCCGCACCGGTACTCGCCGCCTACAGCTACTGCGAGGCCGTCACCGGACAGCAGGCACGTAACTTCGCGTACGGCATCAGACTGCTGCCGACGCCCAAGCGCCGTGCCATGTCGGCGCTGTACGCGTTCTCACGGCGGGTCGACGACATCGGCGACGGCACGCTGGCGACGGACGTGAAGGCGGCGCGCCTGGAGGACACCCGGGCGCTGCTCACGCGCGTTCGCGAGGGCAAGGTCGAGGAGGACGACACCGACCCGGTCGCGGTCGCCCTCGCGCACACGGCCGAGGCCTTCCCGGTCCCGCTCGACGGCCTGGACGAGCTGATCGACGGCGTCCTGATGGACGTACGCGGCGAGAGCTACGAGACCTGGGACGACCTGAAGGTCTACTGCCGGTGCGTCGCGGGTGCGATCGGGCGGCTCTCGCTCGGCGTGTTCGGCACGGAGGCGGGGGCGCGCGGAGTCGAGCGCGCCTCGGAGTACGCCGACACCCTGGGGCTCGCGCTCCAGCTCACCAACATCCTGCGGGACGTCCGCGAGGACGCCGAGGACGGCCGTACCTATCTGCCCGCCGACGACCTCGCCAAGTTCGGCTGCTCGGCCGGGTTCAACGGACCGAACCCGCCGGAGGGCTCCGACTTCGCCGGTCTCGTCCACTTCGAGGTGCGACGGGCCCGCACCCTGTTCGCCGAGGGCTACCGGCTGCTCCCCATGCTCGACCGCCGCAGTGGCGCCTGTGTCGCTGCCATGGCCGGCATCTACCGCCGCCTCCTCGACCGCATCGAGCGCGAGCCGGAGGCCGTCCTGCGCGGCCGCGTCTCCCTGCCCGGCCGCGAGAAGGCCTACGTCGCGGTGCGCGGTCTGTCCGGCCTGGACGCCCGGCACGTCACGCGCCGGACCCTCAGGGGGCGCACCTGATGGACAAAGTGGGCCAAGGTGATGTCACCGGAGGAATGCGGCACGCAACCCTCCGGTGCGAAGCGGCGTCCCTGACTGCAACGGTCCGCCGTGGCTGGTTCGAGCGGCACGGTGGGCGCGCAGGGGGGAGTGCACGATGAGCGACGGGACGCGGTCCGACGGGCTGCCCGCGGACAAACCGGCGGGCGGGGCCGGCCGGCATGCCGTCGTGATCGGCGGCGGGCTCGCCGGTGTCACCTCCGCGCTCGCGCTCGCCGACGCCGGAGTCCGCGTCACCCTGCTCGAAGGCCGCCCGCGCCTCGGCGGGCTCGCCTTCTCCTTCCAGCGCGGCGACCTCACCGTCGACAACGGCCAGCACGTGTACCTGCGCTGCTGCACGGCCTACCGCTGGTTCCTCGACCGCATCGAGGGCGCGGCGCTGTCCCCGCTGCAAAATCGTCTCGACGTGCCCGTACTCGACGCGAACCGCCCCGAGGGACGCCGCCTCGGCAGACTGCGGCGAGATCCGCTGCCCGTGCCGCTGCATCTGGGGCGCAGCCTCGCGACCTACCCGCATCTCTCGCTCGCGGAGCGCGCCAAAGTCGGCCGCGCCGCACTCGCGCTCAAGGCGCTCGACCTCGCCGATCCGGCGCTGGACGACCAGAACTTCGGCATCTGGCTGACCGCGCACGGTCAGTCCGCGCGTGCCGTCGAGGCACTGTGGGACCTGGTGGGGGTCGCCACCCTCAACGCGGTCGCGGGCGACTCCTCGCTCGCCCTCGCCGCGATGGTGTTCAAGACCGGTCTGCTCTCCGACCCGGGCGCGGCCGACATCGGCTGGGCACACGTCCCGCTGGGCGAACTGCACGACCGGCTCGCCCGCAAGGCGCTCGACTCCGCGGGCGTGCGCACCGAAGTCCGTACACGCGTCACCTCCATCTCCACTGACGAAAACGGACGTTGGAGCGTTCAGGTTCCCGGCGAGAGCATCGGGGCCGACGCCGTCGTGCTCGCCGTACCCCAGCGCGAGGCCCACGATCTGCTGCCCGACGGCGCCCTCGACGACCCCGGGCGGCTGCTCGCGATCGACACCGCGCCCATCCTCAACATCCATGTCGTCTACGACCGCACGGTGCTCACCCGGCCCTTCTTCGCGGCGCTCGGCAGCCCCGTGCAGTGGGTGTTCGACCGGACCGACGCGTCCGGGCTGAAGGACGGCCAGTACCTGGCGCTGTCCCAGTCCGCCGCGCACGACGAGATCGACGAGACCGTGGCCGCGCTGCGGGAGCGCTACCTGCCCGAGCTGGAGCGGCTGCTGCCCGGTGCGCGCGGCGCCGAGGTGAAGGACTTCTTCGTGACCAGGGAGCGCACGGCGACGTTCGCTCCCGCCCCCGGCGTCGGACGGCTGCGGCCCGGCGCCCGCACCAAGGCCCCCGGCCTGTACCTGGCCGGAGCGTGGACCGCCACAGGGTGGCCCGCGACCATGGAGAGTGCGGTCCGCAGCGGGGTGAGCGCGGCGGACGCCGCACTCGCCGCCCTGGGCCGGCCCCGCCCCCGTCAGCTCTTCGAAGTCGAGGAGGCGGCGTACTGCATCGTCCCGGGGGACAACCCCCGGACCCCCGGCGGACAGCCGGAGGCGACCGGCGCTTCACCGCGAGGTGGGATCCGGTGAAGGTCGATCAGCATGCGGCAGGCCCCCGCACCCCCGGTAGCACGACAAGAGGAGAGACTGTGCCCACTGTGCCCCCGGCCGAGACGGCTGCCGACGCGGTGGACGTGTCCGCGCTCCTGGAGCGCGGCCGGACCCTTGCCACACCGGTACTGCGGGCGGCCGTGGACCGCCTGGCACCTCCCATGGACACCGTCGCCGCCTACCACTTCGGCTGGATCGACGCCGAGGGCAATCCCGCGGCCGGCGACGGCGGCAAGGCCGTACGCCCCGCGCTCGCCGTGCTCTCCGCAGAGGTCACCGGCGCCGCGCCCGAGACCGGCATCCCCGGCGCCGTAGCCGTCGAGCTGGTCCACAACTTCTCGCTGCTGCACGACGACCTGATGGACGGCGACGAGCAGCGCCGCCACCGCGACACCGTCTGGAAGGTGCACGGCCCCTCCCAGGCGATCCTCGTCGGCGACGCCCTGTTCGCGCTGGCCAACGAGGTCCTGCTGGAGCTCGGCAGCGTCGAGGCCGGCCGCGCCACCCGCCGCCTCACCACCGCCACCCGCGCCCTCATCGACGGACAGGCGCAGGACATCTCCTACGAGCACCGCGACCGCGTCAGCGTCGAGGAGTGCCTGGAGATGGAGGGCAACAAGACCGGCGCCCTGCTCGCCTGTGCCTCCTCGATCGGGGCCGTGCTCGGCGGTGCGGACGACCGCACCGCCGACGTCCTGGAGAAGTACGGCTACCACCTCGGCCTGGCCTTCCAGGCCGTCGACGACCTCCTCGGCATCTGGGGCGACCCGGAGGCCACCGGAAAGCAGACCTGGAGCGATCTGCGCCAGCGCAAGAAGTCCCTGCCCGTGGTGGCGGCGCTCGCGGCGGGCGGACCCGCCTCCGAGCGGCTCGGCGAGATCCTCGCCGCCGACGCCAAGAGCAGCGACTTCGAGAACTTCTCCGAGGAGGAGTTCGCGGCCCGCGCCGCGCTCATCGAGGAGGCCGGCGGCCGCGAGTGGACCGCCGAAGAGGCACGCCGTCAGCACACCATCGCCATCGAGGTCCTCGACGCCATCGACATGCCCGACCGGGTTCGGGCACGGTTCACGGCGCTCGCCGACTTCGTCGTCGTACGAAAGAGATGATCACTATCGGTCGAATAGCCCTCGCGTAGTCGCCGGCCGGTGCCGCGAACGAACGAGCACCGGCCGACGGCGGACCCACAGCAGAGACATGCCACTGCACGAAGGGGAAGCCATGACAGCGACGACCGACGGAAGCACCGGGGCCATGCCTCCCCGTGTCGCCGCGGCCAGCGAAACCGACATCAACACCCCCGTTGCGGCCGGGGTGCACGACGCCGCCGCGCTCGCGGTACAACGCGCCACCGACTTCCTCCTCTCGCAGCAGGACGCCCAGGGCTGGTGGAAGGGCGACCTGGAGACGAACGTCACCATGGACGCCGAGGATCTGTTGCTCCGTCAGTTCCTGGGCATCCGCGACGAGTCGACGACCCAGGCCGCCGCACTCTTCATCCGCGGCGAACAGCGCGAGGACGGCGCCTGGGCCAGTTTCTACGGCGGCCCGGGCGAGATCTCCACCACCATCGAGGCGTACGTCGCCCTCCGGCTGGCCGGTGACGCGCCGGACGCCGCGCACATGGCGAAGGCGTCCGCCTGGGTCCGCGAGCGGGGCGGCATCGCCTCGGCCCGGGTCTTCACCCGGATCTGGCTCGCCCTGTTCGGCTGGTGGAAGTGGGACGACCTGCCCGAACTCCCGCCGGAACTCCTCTACTTCCCCACCTGGGTACCGCTCAACATCTACGACTTCGGATGCTGGGCCCGGCAGACCATCGTGCCGCTCACCGTCGTCTCCGCGAAGCGGCCGGTACGGCCCGCACCCTTCCCGCTCGACGAACTCCACACCGACGCGGACAACCCCAACCCGGTCAAGCCCCTTGCCAAGGTGGCGAGTTGGGACGGCGCCTTCCAGCGGCTCGACAAAGCGCTGCACCTCTACCGCAAGGTCGCCCCACGCAAGCTGCGCGGCGCGGCCATGAGATCGGCCGGGCGCTGGATCATCGAGCGGCAGGAGAACGATGGCTGCTGGGGCGGCATCCAGCCGCCGGCCGTGTACTCGGTGATCGCCCTGCACCTGCTCGGCTACGACCTCGAACACCCCGTGATGCGCGCGGGACTTGAATCCCTGGACCGGTTCGCGGTCTGGCGCGAGGACGGGTCCCGGATGATCGAGGCCTGCCAGTCCCCGGTGTGGGACACCTGCCTCGCGACCATCGCGCTCGCCGACGCGGGCGTGCCCGCCGACCACCCCCAACTGGTCAAGGCGGCCGACTGGATGCTCGGGGAGGAGATCGTCCGCCCCGGCGACTGGGCGGTCAAACGGCCCCAACTGCCGCCCGGCGGCTGGGCGTTCGAGTTCCACAACGACAACTACCCCGACATCGACGACACCGCCGAGGTCGTGCTCGCGCTGCGCCGGGTCAGACATCACGACCCGGAACGCCTGGACCGGGCCGCCGGGCGCGCGGTCCGCTGGAACCTCGGAATGCAGTCCAAGAACGGCGGTTGGGGCGCCTTCGACGTCGACAACACCAGCCCCTTCCCCAACCGGCTGCCGTTCTGCGACTTCGGCGAGGTGATCGACCCGCCGTCGGCGGACGTCACCGCGCACGTCGTCGAGATGCTCGCCGTCGAGGGCCTCGCCCACGACCCGCGCACCCGGCGCGGCATCGAGTGGCTGCTCGCCGAACAGGAGCCGGACGGCTCGTGGTTCGGCCGTTGGGGCGTCAACTACGTATACGGCACAGGGTCCGTGGTGCCCGCCCTCGCCGCGGCCGGGATCCCCGGCTCGCACCCGGCGATCCGGCGCGCGGTGACCTGGCTGGAGACCGTGCAGAACGAGGACGGCGGCTGGGGCGAGGACCTGCGCTCGTACAAGTACGCCAAGGAATGGAGCGGCCGGGGCGCCTCCACCGCCTCGCAGACGGCCTGGGCGCTGATGGCCCTGCTCGCGGCGGGGGAGCACGACTCCAAAGCCGTGGAGCGCGGCGTCGAGTGGCTCGCGACGACCCAGCGGGAGGACGGCTCCTGGGACGAGCCGTATTTCACCGGCACGGGCTTCCCGTGGGACTTCTCCATCAACTACAACCTCTACCGGCAGGTTTTCCCGCTCACGGCGCTCGGGCGCTTCGTGCACGGAGAACCGTTCTCCCAGACCCCTCTCTCCCCGGCCAAGGGGGGCTGATGAGCACCCGGCCCGCCGGACCGCCGCTGTTGATCGCCTGCGCGCTCGGCATCGAGCACCTCGCCCTGCGTGCGGGCGACCGCTCCGGCGCCGGCGGGCCCGTCACCGTCATCCGGACGGGGATGGGGCCGCAGGCGGCCGAGGAGGCCGTCACCCGGCGCCTCGCCGACCCGGCGCTGTCCGGGGCCGCCGTACTGGCCACGGGCTTCTGCGCCGGACTCGCCCCCGGCATGCACCCCGGCGACCTGGTGGTCGCCGAGGAGACCAGGGAGGCGCGCGGAACCGTTCCGTGCGTCGGCACCGAACTGCTCGTCAAGGAACTGGTGCGGGCCCTGCCCGGACGCACCGTCCACACCGGCCCCCTCACCGGCTCCGATCACATCGTCCGCGGACAGGAACGGTCGGATCTGCTCGCGACCGGCGCAATCGCGGTCGACATGGAGTCGGCGGCCACGCTGCTGAGCGCCGTGCGTACGGGCGCGCGCCCGGTTGCGGCCGTACGGGTGGTCGTGGACGCTCCTGAACATGAACTCGTCCGGATCGGCACGGTGCGCGGTGGAATATCGGCTTTCCGCGTTCTTCGATCCGTTCTTCCCGCTTTTTTCGAATGGCACCGTTCTTTGCTGCTCCCCCGGAGGTGAGCCAGATGGCCATGCCGCTGCGCCAGACAATCAAGGTCGCTACCTACTTGGCTGAACAGAAGCTCCGCAAGCGGGACAAGTTCCCCCTGATCGTGGAGCTGGAACCTCTCTTCGCGTGCAATCTGAAGTGCGAGGGCTGCGGCAAGATCCAGCACCCGGCGGGCGTGCTCAAGCAGCGCATGCCGGTGGCGCAGGCCGTCGGGGCGGTGCTCGAGTCCGGGGCGCCGATGGTGTCCATCGCGGGCGGCGAGCCCCTGATGCACCCTCAGATCGACGAGATCGTGCGGCAGTTGGTGGCGAAGAAGAAGTACG
This sequence comes from Streptomyces sp. NPDC101776, assembly GCF_044766845.1. Taxonomy (NCBI): domain Bacteria; kingdom Bacillati; phylum Actinomycetota; class Actinomycetes; order Kitasatosporales; family Streptomycetaceae; genus Streptomyces; species Streptomyces sp. NPDC101776. The sequence continues at coordinate 650,705 of NZ_JBIWMV010000001.1, forward strand.
TCTTCCTCTGCACCAACGCGATGCTGCTGCGCAAGAAGCTGGACAAGTTCACGCCCTCGCCGTACTTCGCGTTCGCGGTGCACATCGACGGGCTGCGGGAGCGGCACGACGAGTCCGTCGCGAAGGAGGGGGTGTTCGACGAGGCGGTGGAGGCGATGAAGGAGGCCAAGAAACGCGGCTTCCGGGTCACCACCAACTCGACGTTCTTCAACACGGACACCCCGCAGACCATCATCGAGGTCCTGAACTTCCTCAACGACGACATCAAGGTCGACGAGATGATGATCTCGCCCGCCTACGCCTACGAGAAGGCGCCCGACCAGGAGCACTTCCTGGGCGTCACGCAGACCCACGAGCTGTTCAAGAAGGCCTTCGCGGGCGGCAACCGCAGGAAGTGGCGGCTCAACCACTCCCCGCTCTTCCTGGACTTCCTGGAGGGCAAGGTCGACTTCCCGTGCACGGCCTGGGCGATCCCGAACTACTCGCTCTTCGGCTGGCAGCGCCCCTGCTACCTGATGAGCGACGGGTACGTCCCGACGTACCGGGAGCTGATCGAGGAGACCGACTGGGACAAGTACGGCCGCGGCAAGGACCCGCGCTGCGCCAACTGCATGGCGCACTGCGGCTACGAGCCCACCGCCGTCCTCGCCACCATGGGCTCCCTCAAGGAGTCCCTGCGGGCCATGCGCGAGACCGTCGCCGGAAACCGCGACTGACCTCATGACCGCCGTAGCCCTGGGCGTCCCCGAGCTGCCGGTCCGGCCGATCGCCGAGCGACGTGTGTCGCGACGCATCGAGGTCGGGCCGGTGGCGGTCGGGGGCGGGGCCCCCGTCTCGGTCCAGTCGATGACCACGACCCGTACGTCGGACATCGGCGCCACCCTCCAGCAGATCGCCGAACTCACCGCGTCCGGCTGCCAGATCGTCCGCGTCGCCTGCCCCACGCAGGACGACGCGGACGCGCTGGCCACCATCGCGCGCAAGTCGCAGATCCCGGTGATCGCGGACATCCACTTCCAGCCCAAGTACGTGTTCGCCGCGATCGAGGCCGGGTGCGCGGCAGTTCGCGTCAATCCCGGCAACATCAAGCAGTTCGACGACAAGGTCAAGGAGATCGCGCGGGCCGCCAACGACCACGGCACGCCGATCCGGATCGGGGTCAACGCCGGTTCTCTGGACCGCCGGTTGCTCCAGAAGTACGGCAAGGCGACGCCCGAGGCGCTCGTCGAGTCGGCCCTGTGGGAGGCGTCCCTCTTCGAGGAGCACGGCTTCCGGGACATCAAGATCTCCGTCAAGCACAACGACCCCGTGGTGATGGTCAACGCCTACCGGCTGCTGGCCGCGCGGAGCGACTATCCGCTGCACCTCGGGGTCACCGAGGCCGGACCCGCCTTCCAGGGCACGATCAAGTCGGCGGTCGCCTTCGGGGCACTGCTCAGCGAGGGCATCGGCGACACGATCCGGGTGTCGCTGTCCGCCCCGCCGGTGGAGGAGGTCAAGGTCGGCCTCCAGATCCTGGAGTCGCTGAACCTCAAGCCCCGCCGGCTGGAGATCGTGTCGTGCCCGTCCTGCGGGCGTGCCCAGGTGGACGTCTACAAGCTCGCCGACGAGGTCACGGCCGGGCTTGAGGGCATGGAGGTGCCGTTGCGCGTCGCGGTCATGGGCTGTGTCGTCAACGGACCCGGTGAGGCGCGGGAGGCGGACCTGGGGGTCGCCTCCGGCAACGGCAAGGGCCAGATCTTCGTCAAGGGCGAGGTCATCAAGACCGTGCCCGAGTCGAAGATCGTGGAGACCCTCATCGAGGAGGCGATGAAGATCGCCGAGCAGATGGAGCAGGACGGCGTCGCGTCGGGGGAACCGGCCGTCACCGTGAGCTGAAACAGCACGGACCGAAGGGGGCCCGACGTGACGATTCTGGAGAGCATCCGGCAACCACGCGACCTGAAGTCGCTGTCCGAGGCGGAACTCGGCGAACTGTCCGAAGAGATAAGGGAGTTCCTGGTCCACGCGGTGGCCAGGACCGGCGGCCACCTCGGGCCGAACCTGGGTGTGGTGGAACTGACCATCGCGCTCCACCGGGTCTTCGAGTCACCAACCGACCGCATCCTGTGGGACACCGGCCACCAGAGCTATGTGCACAAACTCCTGACGGGCCGTCAGGACTTCTCGAAACTGCGCGGCAAGGGCGGACTGTCCGGCTACCCCTCGCGCGAGGAGTCCGAGCACGACGTCATCGAGAACAGCCACGCCTCCACCGCGCTCGGCTGGGCCGACGGACTCGCCAAGGCCCGCCAGGTGCAGGGCGAGAAGGGCCATGTCGTCGCGGTCATCGGCGACGGCGCGCTCACCGGCGGCATGGCCTGGGAGGCGCTGAACAACATCGCCGCCGCCAAGGACCGCCCGCTGATCATCGTCGTCAACGACAACGAGCGCTCCTACTCACCCACGATCGGCGGCCTCGCCAACCACCTGGCGACCCTGCGCACGACCGACAGCTACGAGAGGGTCCTCGCCTGGGGCAAGGATGTCCTGCTGCGCACCCCGGTCGTCGGCAACACGATCTACGAGTCGCTGCACGGCGCGAAGAAGGGCTTCAAGGACGCGTTCAACCCGCAGGGCATGTTCGAGGACCTGGGCCTCAAGTACGTCGGCCCGATCGACGGACACGACATCGGCGCCGTCGAGTCCGCGCTGCGCCGAGCCAAACGCTTCCACGGCCCGGTCCTGGTCCACTGCCTCACGGAGAAGGGGCGCGGCTACGAACCCGCCCTCGCCCACGAGGAGGACCACTTCCACACCGTCGGCGTGATGGACCCGCTCACCTGCGCACCCCTCGTGCCCTCCAACGGCCCTTCCTGGACCAGTGTGTTCGGCGACGAGATCCTGCGCATCGGTGAGGAACGGGACGACGTCGTGGCGATCACCGCGGCCATGCTGCACCCGGTCGGCCTCGGCAAGTTCGCCGCGAGGTTCCCCGACCGCGTGTGGGACGTAGGCATCGCCGAACAGCACGCGGCGGTGTCGGCGGCGGGCCTCGCGACCGGCGGACTGCATCCCGTCGTCGCCGTCTACGCCACCTTCCTCAACCGCGCCTTCGACCAGCTCCTGATGGATGTCGCCCTCCACCGCTGCGGAGTCACCTTCGTCCTCGACCGGGCCGGCGTCACCGGCGTCGACGGGGCCTCCCACAACGGCATGTGGGACATGTCCATCCTCCAGGTCGTGCCCGGGCTGAGGATCGCCGCGCCGCGCGACGCCGACCAACTCCGGGCCCAGCTAAGGGAAGCGGTCGCCGTCGACGACGCGCCCACCCTCGTCCGCTTCCCGAAGGAGTCGGTCGGACCGGAGATCCCCGCGATCGACCGCGTCGGCGGACTCGACATCCTGCACCGGGGCGCGGAGACACCCGAGGTGCTGCTCGTCGCCGTGGGAGTGATGGCGCCCGTCTGCCTCCAGGCCGCCGAGCTCCTCGAAGCGCGCGGTATCAACTGCACGGTCGTGGACCCCCGTTGGGTCAAACCCGTCGACCCGGCGCTGCCCGGCCTCGCCGCCGAACACCGCCTGGTGGCCGTCGTCGAGGACAACAGCCGGGCCTCCGGTGTCGGCGCCGCCGTGGCGCTGGCGCTCGGCGACGCCGAAGTCGACGTGCCCGTACGGCGGTTCGGCATCCCGGAGCAGTTCCTCGCGCACGCCAAACGCGGCGAGGTGCTCGCCGACATCGGCCTCACACCCGTCGAGGTCGCCGGACGGATCAGCGCAAGCCTGGCGGTCAAGGACAGGGCCGGCCACGCAGCCAAGGAGAAACCCGAATGACCAAGGAGTTCGACCTCGCCGCGCTCATGGCCGAGCGCGGAGCCGAGCGCTACGAGCTGCACACCAAGTACCTCAACCACCAGCTCCCGCGCATGCTGCGCACCATCGGCTTCGACAAGGTCTACGAGCGGGGCGAGGGCGCCTACTTCTGGGACGCGGACGGCAACGACTACCTGGACATGCTCGCCGGGTTCGGGGTGATGGGCCTCGGCCGTCACCACCCCGTCGTCCGCAAGGCCCTGCACGACGTCCTCGACGCCCAGCTCGCCGACCTCACCCGCTTCGACTGCCAGCCGCTGCCCGGCCTGCTCGCCGAGAAGCTGCTCACCCACAGCCCGCACCTGGACCGGGTGTTCTTCGGCAACAGCGGTACGGAGGCGGTCGAGACCGCGCTGAAGTTCGCCCGCTACGCGACCGGGAAGCCGCGCGTCCTCTACTGCGACCACGCCTTCCACGGCCTGACCACCGGCTCGCTGTCGGTCAACGGCGAGGACGGCTTCCGGGACGGCTTCGCCCCGCTGCTGCCCGACACCGCCGTGCCGCTCGGCGATCTCGACGCCCTGGCACGGGAGTTGAAGAAGGGCGACGTCGCCGCCCTCGTCGTCGAGCCGATCCAGGGCAAGGGTGTGCACGAGGCACCGCCCGGCTATCTGCGGGCCGCGCAGGAACTCCTGCGGCAGCACAAGGCGTTGCTCATCGCCGACGAGGTGCAGACGGGTCTCGGCCGCACCGGTGACTTCTACGCCTACCAGCACGAGGACGGCGTGGAGCCCGACCTGGTGTGTGTGGCCAAGGCACTGTCCGGCGGCTATGTGCCGGTCGGCGCGACCCTCGGCAAGGACTGGATCTTCAAGAAGGTCTACTCGTCCATGGACCGGGTGCTGGTCCACTCGGCGAGCTTCGGGTCCAACGCCCAGGCCATGGCGGCCGGCCTCGCCGTGCTGTCCGTCATGGAGAACGAGCAGATCGTCGCCAACGCCCGTGCCACCGGGGACCAGTTGAGGTCGCGGCTCGCCGCGCTGGTCGACAAGTACGAGCTGCTCGCCGATGTGCGCGGCCGGGGCCTGATGATCGGCATCGAGTTCGGGAAGCCCAAGTCGCTGAAGCTGCGCAGCCGTTGGACCATGTTGCAGGCCGCGCGCAAGGGCCTGTTCGCGCAGATGGTGGTCGTACCGCTGCTCCAGCGGCACCGCATCCTCACCCAGGTCTCCGGTGACCACCTGGAGGTCATCAAGCTGATCCCGCCGCTGGTCGTCGGGGAGCGCGAGGTGGACCGGTTCGTGGACGCCTTCACGGCCGTGATGGACGACGCGCACAGCGGCGGCGGGCTGATGTGGGACTTCAGCAAGACGCTCGTGAAGCAGGCGGTGGCCAACCGCTGAGCCTTCGGGACGGGGTTTTTGCCTCTGTGGCAAGAAATTTGCCGCAGAGGCAATCCTGGGGCTGAATAGAGAGCATGAGCTCTTCCGAGACAGAGTCGGAACCGTCGACCGGACCGGCCGACGACCTGCCGGCCACCGTCGCCCCCCAGCTCCGAGCCCTGCGCCGCCGCGCCTCCCTCACCCTGGAGGCCGCCGCCCGCTCGGCCGGGCTCTCGCCCGCCCATCTCTCCCGGCTGGAGACCGGGCTGCGTCAGCCCTCGCTGCCGATGCTGCTCGCGCTGGCCCGTATCTACGGTACGACAGTCTCGGATCTGCTGGGCGAGACGGTCACCGACCGGGACGCCGTCGTCCGCGCCGCCGACATGGAACCGACCCACGCGGGCGGCTGGACCTACTGGCAGGCCGGCGCCCACGGCCGCGGGATGCAGTCGCTGCGCGTCCGCATCCCGCACGGCTCCCAGGGCGACATCGTGCGCGTGCACCCCGGCGAGGAATGGCTCTACGTCCTCAAGGGGCGGTTGCGGCTGCGGCTCGGCGACACCGCGCACGTCCTCGGGCCGGGCGACAGCGCGCACTTCGACTCGCTCACCCCGCACCGGCTCGCCGCCGCCGACGAGACCGGCGTCGAGGTCCTGTTCGTCCACACCCTGTTGCAGAGCCCCACGGCCGCCCTGTGCCTGGGCCCGATCACCGGAGAGACGCCATGAGCGGCAACAACATCGAGGACAAGTTCCCCCGCGCCCTGTGGGTACGGCTCCTCATCTACATCGCTGTCGGCCACCTCTTCGCGGCCTTCATCTACCTGCTGTTCTCCGTGGGTGCCAAGTAGCCCGCCACCGCCACGAGTTCAGTCCAGCAGGCGCTCGCGCAGCCGCTCCCGGATCTCCGGGGTGATCCCCAACCCCTGCTCCAGATAGGCGTCCACGCTGCCCCAGGTCTCCTCGACCGTCTCGAAGGCCGCCGTCAGATACTCGGCGCGGGCGTCGAAGAGGGGACTGAGGAGCTCCATCACCTCGGGGGAGTAGCCGGCGACGGAGGAGTTGCTGCGGCGCACCTGGTAGCGGCGGTGCTTCGCGTTCGACTCCAGGTAGTCGGTCACGATCGCCTCGCGCTCCACGCCCAGGGCGAGCAGCGTCACGGCTATCGACAGACCCGCGCGGTCCTTGCCCGCCGCGCAGTGCATCAGCGCGGGAACACTGTCCTCGGCGAGCGAGTGGAGCACCTGGGAGTGCTCGGCGGTCCGGTCCTTGACGATCGTGCGGTACGAGGCGATCATCCGGTTCGCGCCCTTGTCGCCGCCGAGGATCTCGCGCAACTGCTCGATCTCGCCGTCGCGGACCATCTTCCAGAACTCGGAGCCGTCCGCCGGGTCGCTCAGCGGCAGGTTCACATTGCGCACGCCGGGCAGCTCGACGTCGGGACCCTCCAGCTTCTGGTCCGACGCGTTGCGGAAGTCGAATATCGTGTGCAGACCCAGCGAGTCGAGGAACGCGGTGTCCTCCTCGGTCGCGTGCGCGAGATGGCCGCTGCGGAACAGCACCCCGTGCCGCACCCGCCGTCCGTCCACCGTAGGAAGTCCGCCCACGTCCCGGAAATTGCGCACTCCGGACAACTCCGGCTCGGTCGACGGAATCTGCTGCGTCACGAGGACTCCTCCCACTCGGCCCGGCGGCGCGGCTCACCGGCGGGCACGTTCTCGACGATACGACATCGATTCCCGAGGCAATGAGTTGTCCACAGGCGTTGCCTCACGACCCCTCGGACGTCGATGATGTTGGCGCTTGAGCGGACTTGTTCGAATCTGTGAGGAACCTGATGCTGGAGATCGCCGAGAACGGCCGGACGTGGGTGCTGTCGGGCCCCACAAGCAGCTACGCCGTCCATCTCACCGAGCACGACGAGCTGCTCCACCTGCACTGGGGCCCCGCGATCGCACTCGCCGACGCCGAGGAACTCGCCGCCCGCCCGCTGCCCTCCGGCTCCTCCTTCGAGTCCCCGCTCGACGGCCGCGAGGAGTACCCCGTCGAGGGCGGCCCCCGCTTCGCCCGGCCCGCCCTGTCCGTGCGCACCCCCGAGCGCCGCGGCACGGAATGGACCTTCGAGCGGTACGACACCGAGGGCGACGAACTGCGGCTCCGCTTCCGGGACACCGGCCTTGCGATCACGCTGCACTACCGGACGCGCGGCGACGTCGTAGAGCGCTGGACGAGCCTCGACAACGACGGGGACGAGCCGTTGGAGCTGCTGCGCGCCGACTCCGGTGTGTGGACGCTGCCCGAGCGTGAGGGGTGGCGGCTGTCGCAGTTGCACGGGCGGTGGGCCGCCGAGTCGCGGCTGGTGCGTTCCGAGCTCACCTACGGTGAGAAGGTCATCGGCAGCCGGCGCGGTCACACCGGGCATCAGCATCTGCCCTGGGTGGCCCTCGACATCGACGCCACCGAGGAGCGCGGCGAGGTCTACGGCTGTGCCCTCGGCTGGTCGGGGTCCTGGCGGCTGGCCGTGGCCCAACTCCCGGACGCGCGCGTGCAGATCACCGGCGGTGCCGGGTACGACGACTCCGGGCTGCTGCTCCTGGCGCCGGGCGAGTCCTACACGACCCCCCTCTTCGCGGGGCTGTGGAGCGACGGCGGCTACGGCGGCGCCAGCCGCACCTGGCACACGTACCAGCGGACGTACGTCATCCCGGACGCGGACCAGGACCGGCCGGTGCTCTACAACTCCTGGGAGGCCACCCAGTTCGACATCTCCGAGGAGCAGCAGGAGACGCTCGCGCAGCGCGCGGCGGCGGTCGGGGTCGAGCTGTTCGTGGTCGACGACGGCTGGTTCGGCGCCCGCACCAGCGACCGTGCCGGGCTCGGTGACTGGACCCCCAACCCGGACCGTTTCCCGGCGGGTCTCAAGCCGCTCGCCGACCGTGTGCACGCGCTGGGCATGCAGTTCGGCATCTGGGTCGAGCCCGAGATGATCAACCCGGACAGCGACCTGTACCGCGCGCACCCCGACTGGGTGCAGTTCCAACCGGGACGAAAGCGGACGGAGTTCCGCAATCAGCTCGTCCTCAACCTGGCCCGCGAGGACGTTCAGGAGTACCTCTGGGAGCAGCTCGACGGGCTGCTCTCCAGTGCCCCGATCGACTACGTGAAGTGGGACTTCAACCGCTGCTTCACCGACGCGGGCTGGCCCGGCGACGCCTATCCGCAGCGTCTCTGGGTCGACCATGTGCGGGCCCTGTACGCCCTGTTGGACCGGTTGCGGGAAGCTCACCCGGGCGTGGCCTTCGAGTCCTGCTCGGGCGGTGGCGGCCGGATCGACCTCGGCATCATGAGCCGTACGGACCAGGTGTGGACCTCGGACAACACCGACCCGCTCGACCGGCTCGCCATCCAGCACGGCTTCAGCCAGATCCACCCCGCGCGCGTGATGGCCGCCTGGGTCACCGACAGCCCGAACACTCAACTCAACGACCGGGTCAGCAGCCTGCGTTTCCGGTTCGTGAGTTCCATGGCCGGGGTGCTCGGTGTGGGTGGCGACCTCTCGGAGTGGACCGACGAGGACCTCACCGAGGCCCGCCGCTGGGTCGACCTCTACAAGGAGATCCGGCCGCTCGTGCAGCACGGCGACCTCCACCGGCTGCGCGCGCCGAGCGGCGGACTGAGCGCCGTGCAGTACGTGCGCGGCGACGAGACCGTCGTCCTCGCCCTCCTCCAGGCGCAGCACTACGGAGAGCCCCTGTCGGCGCTCCGGCTGCGCGGGCTCGACCCGACAGCATCGTACGAATGCCTCGAAACGGGTGAAGTCCACAGGGGTGCGGTCCTGTTGCACCACGGGCTGCGTACTGGGCTGCGCGGTGACCTCGATGCGACGGTTATCCGGCTGCGTCGCATCTGAGCCTTCTGTCCTAATTGCAGCCTTCGTGCCAACTCGCTCTGGAATAAAGGAACCTGAGGGGAACGCACGTGATCAGCGTCATATTCGTGACCGTACGTCGTTCGTCATGTTCACGTAATTGGCGTGCTTTTGCAGGGGAATTGAGGGGTTGAGTCCGGTGGGAATTCACGGAGGGTGACTGTAAATTCCCACAGGGGATCACAAGGAACGCATATCCGTGGAACCTCCTGCTTGTCCCTTTGCGTCTTCCTCGCTTACGTTCGCCACCAATCCGGACGGACGCCCAATCCTGCCGCCGACCGGACTCCGCACACCCACCCGTATGCGGCAGGAGCGGGGGACCCACAGGTAAGACGCCTGTTCCGGTCTCCGGAACGGGCTTGGGGTTAAGCCGCGACCAGCGCGCGGCCGGGCATCTCCAGCCCGCACCCGACAGCTCACCCCGCAGGCGCCGGAGAGGAATTCGTCATGCCCGCCAAGGGTAAGCACCGCCGTCCGAAGTCCCAGCGTTTCTCCCGCTCGATAGCCGTGGCCGGAACGGGCGGCGCGGCACTCGCCCTTCCGCTCATGGGGGCGACCGGCGCTCATGCCGCCACCACGACTTCCGTTCCGGAAAAGGCCGTTCAGTCGGTTCCGGCGACTGAGAAGACGGTGACGCAGAAGGCGGCGACCGCCAAGACCGAGGGCGTCAAGACGTACTCGGTGAAGGCCGGCGACTGGCTCGCGAAGATCGCCGAGGAGCAGGACGTCACCGGCGGCTGGAAGAAGATCTACCAGGACAACCGCGAGGCCATCGGCGGCGATCCGTCGCTGATCCACCCGGGCCTGAAGCTCTCCCTCGGCAAGAAGGCCGCGACGGGCACGAGCACGGGCACCGGCGCGGACACGGGTACGAGCACGACCAAGTCGTCCGGTTCGTCCTCCAGTTCGTCTTCTTCGTCTTCGTCGAAGAAGACGACCGCCACCCAGAGCGACGACAGCACCAGCACGAGCACCTCCAGCGGCTACACCCTCCCCGTGACCGGCGGCACGATCGGCACCGGCTACCACGTCGCGGGCAGCATGTGGTCCAGCGGCTACCACACCGGTGTCGACTTCGTCGTCCCGACCGGCACCACCATCAAGGCGGTCGCCGCGGGCACGGTCGTCTCGGCGGCCTACGACGGCGCCTACGGCAACGAGGTCGTGATCCGGCACGCGGACGGCGAGTACTCGCAGTACGCCCACATGTCGCAGCTGTCCGTCTCGGCCGGCCAGACCGTGACCGAGGGCCAGCAGATCGGCCTCTCCGGCGCGACCGGCAACGTGACCGGCCCGCACCTGCACTTCGAGATCCGGACGACGCCGTACTACGGCTCGGACGTGGACCCGGTCGCCTACCTGCGCTCGCACGGCGTCACCGTCGGCTGACCTCTCGGAACCCCGGTCAGGGCAGTTCCCGGCGTGAACGCCCCTGATCAGGGGCTTATTCCGACTTTGGACAACACTTTACAAGTGGCTTATCTCACCGCCCGTCAACCCCATATTACGATCGCGTAGGTCACACTCCAGGGTGAATTATGGTTGCCGTGGCTAACGATTCGAAGAGTGACAACAGATCAGTGATCGGGTCGTACGTGGCGGTGGGGGACAGCTTCACCGAGGGCGTCGGCGATCCTGGGCCCGACGGGGCGATGGTCGGCTGGGCCGACCGGTTCGCGGTACTGCTCGCGGACCGGCGGCCCGAGGGCGACTTCGAGTACACCAACCTCGCGGTGCGCGGGAAGCTGCTCGACCAGATCGTGGCCGACCAGCTCACCCGGGCCAAGGAGATCGCCCCCGACCTGGTCTCCCTGGCCGCGGGCGGCAACGACATCATCCGTCCGGGCACCGACCCCGACGAGGTCGCCGAGCGCTTCGAGCGCGCGGTCGCCGACCTCACCGCCGCCGTCGGCACCGTCATGGTGACGACCGGCTTCGACACCCGCAACGTGCCCGTGCTCAAGCACCTTCGCGGCAAGATCGCCACCTACAACGGACATGTGCGGGCCATCGCCGACCGCTACGGCTGTCCGGTGCTCGACCTGTGGTCCCTGAAGACGGTCCAGGACCGGCGGGCCTGGGACGGCGACCGGCTCCACCTCTCTCCCGAGGGGCACACGCGCGTGGCGCTCCGCGCCGGCCAGGTCCTCGGTGTCGAGATCCCGGCCGACCCGGACCAGCCCTGGCCGCCGCTGCCCCCGCGCGGCACGCTCGACATCCGGCGCGACGACGTCCACTGGGCACGCGAGTACCTGGTGCCGTGGATCGGCCGCCGGCTGCGGGGCGAGTCCTCCGGGGACCATGCGGAGGCGAAGGGCGCGTTGTCGCCGGACGACATCAAGATGCGGATCGACTGGGTGGCTTGACGGGGCGTGAGGCTCCGCCGGGTGAAGGGCCCGCGGGGTGGCGGGTGCGGCCGCGGAACCGGGGGGCCGGTGAGGTGACCGCGCGGGAGCGGTGAACGGCTATGGGTGGGCCGGGGTGGTGACATGTCCCCGAACCGTCCCCCTGTCCCCGGCTGCCGGAAAAACCTCCTTCGCGTGCCCGCGCCTGTCCGCGTGCCCGCAGCGTAGCCCCGCGCCGAGGTCCACGACCTCGCCGTCACGGGTACCACGGTCTGCGAACTGAACCGAGTGCCTACGGAGGGACGGCTCAGGACGCCGTCAACGCGGCCCGGTCCAGGCCCAGTTCGCGGGCCAGGGCCTCGTCGACCCACTCCAGGGCCCGCGCCCGCGACACCGCTCCCGCGTACGCCGTCATCTGTACGGCGAGTCCGTCGAGGAGCGCCGTGAGGCGCAGGGCGGTGGTGGCCGGGTCCGGGCAGTGGAACTCGCCCGCGGTCACCCCCTCGGCGACGACCTCCGCGAGCGCCCGCTTCCACTGCCGGTCGAGATCCCGGGTGACGTCCAGGAGGGCGGGCTCACGCAGCGCCGCCGCCCAGCCCTCGATCCACAGCCGCCAGCCCTTGGCCTGCCCGGTCGGCGCGTACCAGCGCACCGCCGCCCGCAGCCGGCGCAGCGCGGTCGTACGGCGGCCGAGCAGCTTGCGCAGATGCGCGAGATCGTCCTCCGCGGCGAAGGTGAACGCGGCGGCGACCAGTTTCTCCTTGGTCGAGAAGTGATAGAGCACCAGCGCGTTGCTCACCCCGAGCGCCGAGGCCACGTCGGCGATCCTGACCGCCGCCACACCCCGCGCCTCGATCTGCTCGACGGCGGCCCGCAGCAACTCCGCACGCCGCTCCGCCACGCCCAACCGCACTCTCGCCACGTGATCACCCTATTCCGTGGTCCACGAAGGTGTTGCCCGGTGCCTCACCGGTACCAGCCGAACCGCTCCGCGATGACCGGCAGCCGGTCCGCGACGATGGCGTGCGCGGCGGCGCGCGGGGTCGTGCCGTCGGCCTCCGCGCGGGCCAGCATCAGGTCGATCAGGGAGCGCATCGAACGCCGGGTGTGGGCGAACGCCTCGTCCGCGTCCGCGCCGATGTCGCCGAACAGGGTCCACCACCACCAGGCGTTCGTCCCGGAGTTCACGACCACGTCGGGCAGTACGACGACTCCGCGCGCGGACAGCAGTTCCTCCGCCTCGGGGAGGACGGGCATGTTGGCCGCCTCGACGATCCAGCGGGCGCCGATCCCCTGCTGGTTCGTGGTGTCGATCGCGTACGACACCGCCGCCGGGACCAGCACCTCCGCCTCGACGGACAGCCAGTCCTCGCCGGGGAGTTCGAGGTCGCCGGGGCGCAGCGCGGAACGGTCCACGGCGCCGTACCCGTCCCGGGCCGCGAGCAGCGCGTCCACGTCGAGTCCGGCCGGGTTCGCGATCGTCCCCTTCAGGTCGGCGACGGCGACGATCGTCAGCCCCGCGCGCGTGAGGAACCGCGCCGTGGCCCCGCCCATGGTGCCCAGACCCTGCACGGAGACCCGCGTCCCCGCGTACGGCACGTCCGCCCGGTCCAGCGCCGCGAGCACCGACTCGGCGACCCCGCAGCCGCCGACCAGCTCGTCGAGACCGATGCCGTCCACGTCGACCGCGAAGGCGTCCGCGAGCCGCCGCCGGGCCGCCTTCTCGTCGTCGAGCAGCGGATACACGGCCTGGATCGACGACACGAGCCCGGCCTCGGCGACGGCCCGGTCGACCAGGTCCTGGGTCAGCCCGAGGTCCTCACCCGTCGTCCAGAAGCTCTCGATGTACGGCCGCATGGCGCGCAGGTAGCGCACGAGGACGTCGTACGCCCCCGGGTCCTGGGGATCGCAGTCGATGCCGCCCTTGGCGCCGCCCAGGGGGACGTAGCGGCCCTCCGGGTCGTAGTGCAGCGCCTCTTTCATGGTCATGCCGCGGGCGAGCCCCGCCACCTCGTCGAGTGTGCAGCCCGGCCGCATCCGCAGTCCGCCGCTGGACACCCCGCGCACTAGCCGGTCGACGACCAGGAAGCCCTGGCGGCCGGTGACGTGATCGGTCCAGGTGAGCGACATCAGGGGGGCGGTCATGGGGACTCCTCGCGGCATCGGCCGGCAGGCCAAGTACTGAACGGCGAGTCAGTATCGGGAGTGGTGTCGGGTCCTGTCAACGGAAGGGCCGCCGGACGCTCGGATCCCGCTGCGCCGGGTCGACCTTCGGCGCGGAACTTTGGTCTTTCCTTGGAAAGCGGGCTCCGTGACGCCGACGCACCGGCGTTGTCACAGGGGTCGACCATAATGGAAAGCCTGAACGACCCGACCTGGAGGCATCGTGACCGGATTCCGTACGCTGAGCTCCGGGCTCCGCGCGCTGCAGCCCGCTGCCTTCGGCGTGGACCCGAGCGGCGAGCGCCTGGCGCGCATTCGCAGATCACCCCACTTCAAGGACGGGGTCTTCCAGAACCCCGGGGGCAATACGAACGTCCGCCCGTCCGGCGGCACGATGCGCGAGATGGGCAAGTCCTACCTCGACAAGGAGCAGCGCGCCCGCCGCGCTCCCGAAGGCACGCTCCCGGTGCACGCCACGACCCTCGCCGACCTGGCCAAGCCCGCCGCGACCGGCCTGCGGCTGACCTGGATGGGGCACTCCAGCGTGCTGGCGGAGATCGACGGCCACCGGGTCCTCTTCGACCCGGTCTGGGGCGAGCGCTGCTCCCCGTTCCCGTTCGCCGGACCCAAGCGGCTGCACCCGGCGCCCCTGCCGCTGGCCGCGCTCGGCCCGGTCGACGTAGTGGTCATCTCGCACGACCACTACGACCACCTGGACATGCCCTCGATCAAGGCGCTGGCCGACACGGACACCCTGTTCGCCGTGCCGCTCGGCGTCGGCGCCCACCTGGAGCACTGGGGTGTCTCCCCGGACCGGCTGCGCGAGCTGGACTGGAACGAGGAGACCAAGGTCGGCGGTCTCACTCTGACCGCGACACCGGCCCGCCACTTCTGCGGGCGCGGCCTGCGCAACACCCAGCACACGCTCTGGGCCTCCTGGGTGGTCGCCGGTGACGAGCACCGGATCTACCACAGCGGCGACACCGGCTACTTCGAGGGCTTCAAGGACATCGGTGCCGCGCACGGTCCGTTCGACGCCACGATGATCCAGATCGGCGCGTACAGCGAGTTCTGGCCCGACATCCACATGACGCCCGAGGAGGGCATGCGCGCCCACCTCGACCTCCAGGGCGGGCAGCCGCACGGGGTGCTGCTGCCGATCCACTGGGGCACGTTCAATCTGGCGCTGCACCCGTGGGCCGAGCCCGGCGAGTGGACGGCGGACGAGGGAGCGGCGGTGGGCCAGACCGTGGCCACGCCGACGCCGGGCGAGCCGTTCGAACCCGGCGGCGACCTGACGACGACTGCTTGGTGGCGCCCCTTCGGGGGGACGATCACCCGCCACTGGACGACCCCCGAGCCGGTCGCGACGGAACCGAACCCGGCGGCGACTCCGGCGGAACTCGACCTCGCCAACGAGCGCTGACGGGGGCGGAGAGGTCCTCCTGCTACGCAGGTACCGCGTAGCAGGTCCCGCTCAGTCGATGACCGCGGTGGCTTCCACCTCGACCAGATGGTCGGGTACGTCCAGGGACGCCACGCCGATCAGCGTCCCCGGTGCCATCGGCGTGGTCCCCAGCTTCGCGGCGGCCCGGGCGACTCCCTCCAGGAACAGGGGCATCTTGTCGGGCGTCCAGTCGACGACGTAGACGGTCAGCTTCGCCACGTCGTCGAAGGACACGCCGACCTCGGCCAGCGCGGTGCCGACGTTGAGGTAGCTCCGCTCGACCTGGGCGGCGAGGTCTCCCGCGCCGACCGTGACCCCCTCGGCATTCCAGGCGACCTGCCCGGCGATGAACACCAGCTTCGATCCCGTAGCGATCGACACCTGCCGGTACACCGGGATCGTCGGCAGTCCGTCGGGGTTGATCAGAGTGATGGCCATGCTGCCCACCTCGTTCGTTCTCGGTCACTTGTGGTTACTCGGGAACCGTAGGAGAGTTGCCGCTGACCTGGAAGAACGCACTTTTCGGTGACGGGGGAACCTTATGGTGACCAAGCAGTTCAGGGACTCGCCCGAGGACGCGGACCTGAGGCGCGCGGACTCCCTGGCGCGGGAGATCTTCTCCGACGTCGCCAACAAGTGGGCGTTCCTGATCATCGAGGCCCTCCGTGAAGGCACCCTGCGCTTCAGTGAACTGCGGAACCGGATCGAGGGCATCAGCCACAAGATGCTCACGCAGAACCTGCGCATGCTGGAGCGCAACGGTCTGGTCGAGCGCGACGTCCACCCCACCGTGCCGCCACGTGTCGAGTACACCCTCACCGAGTCCGGCCAGGGGCTCCGGGCGACGGTCGACGCCATGTGCGGCTGGACCCACCGGTACCTCGGTCGCATCGAGGCCGCCCGCCGCCGTTTCGACGCCTGACGATCGGCCTCGGGCAGACACGCTGTGTGATGTTCCGGGGGTAGGTCCGAGGGTGGCCCGGCTCCGGAAATCGCCTCCACGACCCGGCGGCGGGTGCGGGACAGGTGGAGGTCGAGAGCCGGGCGGCATCGAACTCCTCAGCCCCTGACGGCCGTTCGCGACCGGTTCCGATCAGGGTCGATCGATTCTTTGTCCTTCTTCTGCGTACGGCCCGAGAGGTTATCGGTCTGCCGTGCGAGACCTCATACCAGAGCGGGACGCTGCCCGTGGGACTTTGTCAACTGCCCACCGCACCTGATGCGTTGACGACTACTGTGAGTGTCCGTCGGGCGACGTGGGGCCGAATTCTTCGGCTCTCTCGACCGGCACCACTGTGGCGTATGCCCGAATCGCGCACCCCGCGCGAACCAACGGCCCGACGCACCAAGTACGAGGACGCCGATGTCTCAACTCCGTGCACCGGCCGCACGCGCAGACCGCCGTGAGGGCGGCCGGCACGGGCGACCGGCCGCTCGCCCCGTGCCCGCACTGCCCGAGACGCACATACGCCCCCAGCTCCTGCGCCTCGCCGTGCTGCCGCCCATCGCGGTCGCGCTGAGCGCCAGCGCGGCCGTCCTGTTCACCGTCCGCTCCACCGGAGCACGGACCAGCCTCACCCTCTGGGGTGTCCTCGCCGGAGCCACCTCGGTGACGTTCGCGGGCATCCTGATCGCCGCCGTGGCCGCCGGCCGTGCCGCCGGTTCCGTCAGCGACCGCATCGGCGCCCTGCGCCGCAGCAGCGCGCGCGGCGAGGCCGATCTGCGCGACCTGGTCGAGGCGCTGCGCCGCGGCGAGGGCCCGCCCCAGCGCAAGCCACGCAGCAGGCCCCCCGGGGACGCCGACGACTTCGACCTCCTCGCCGCCGACCTGGCACACGCGCACGACGGCGCCGTCACCGCCGTCGTCGCGGCCTCCCAGCTCTCCAGCCAGGCGGGCAGCGAACAGAAGGTCGAGGTCTTCGTGAACCTCGCCCGGCGCCTGCAGTCCCTGGTGCACCGCGAGATCTCCATCCTCGACGAGCTGGAGAACGAGATCGAGGACCCCGATCTGCTCAAGGGCCTCTTCCACGTCGACCACCTCGCCACCCGCATCCGCCGTCACGCCGAGAACCTCGCCGTCCTCGGCGGCGCCGTCTCCCGCAGACAGTGGAGCAACCCGGTCTCCATGACCGAGGTGCTGCGCTCCGCCATCGCCGAGGTCGAGCAGTACTCCCGCGTCAAACTCGTGCCGCCGATCGACGGGACTCTGCGCGGCCACGCCGTCGCCGACGTGATCCACCTGGTGGCCGAACTCGTCGAGAACGCCACGGTGTTCTCCGCCCCGCACACCCAAGTGCTGCTCCGCGTCAACCTCGTGACCTCGGGCCTCGCCGTCGAGGTCGAGGACCGCGGCCTCGGCATGCCCCTCGGCGAGCAGGGCCGGATGAACACCCTGCTCACCGACCCCGACCAGGTCAACGTCGCCAGCCTGCTGGCCGACGGCCGCATCGGCCTGTTCGTGGTCTCCCAACTCGCCCGCCGCCACGGCATCCACGTCCGCCTCCAGACCAACATCTACGGCGGGGTGCAGGCCGTACTCGTCGTGCCACAGGCCCTGTTGGGCGGTACGACGCCGGGCGCCCCCGGGATCGCCGGGCAGCCGCAGGACACCCTGGGCGGGGGGCAACCGCTCGTACCGCCGCAGCAGGCCCCGCAGATCGGGGCGCAGGGCGGGACCGAGGGCGGTCAACAGGCCGCCGGCCAGGGCGTCTTGGCATCGCCCGGCGGGCCGGGACGGCACCAGCGCGGGTCAGGGGCGCCGGGCCGGCATCAACGACGGGACTCCGTACCGCCCGCCGCACCGGGGCGGAACGGCGATGAACCGGTGCCGTTGCCCGTGCGCGGCGCCCACGCGGAGCGCGCCAACCCCTCGGAGGCGGTACCCGGCATCCGTCCCGACGACCGGGGGACCGTGGCCGAGAACGTCACCGCGCCGCCCGTCCCACGCGCCGGAGCGGTACGCGGCACCATGGGCAAGCCGCCCCAATTGCCCCGGCGCCGCGCCCAGGAACACATCGCACCCCAGCTCCGCGACGGCCCGGCACCGCGCCAGGACTCCGAGGACCCCGCGGGCCACGACCCGGGCCTGATGGCCGCGTTCCAACGGGGCATCGGGCTCGCGGAGGCACGGCAGCACATGGAGGCGGCGGAGCTGGTGGAGGGGACCGACACGGCGTCACCACGCGTGGAGGCACTCCAGACCATGGAGCCGCCGCACAGGGAGGATCCGCAGGTGGAGCCTTCGCAGGTGGAGCCTTCGCATGGGGAGTCGGCGCACCCGGAGTTCGTGCCCACCGGTGAGGTCTATGCCGGCGAAGTCCACACGGGCGGTCTCTACATGGACGCACTCCACGCGGAACCGTCCGCCCCGGACCGGTCCGCCGTGGAGCAACCGCACCTGTCGGCAACACACATGGGCTCCGGCTACATGAACACCGCACTCCACCGTTACACCACACAGCCCATGACACCGGACACCGAGACAGGCGTAGGTCCGGGTACCCGCACCGGCACGGACCGTTTCACCCTCGCCCCCCACATGGACGCGGCCCCCATAGCCGAAGCGCACGCGCATGTGCCCGGTCACGGTCACGACCTCACCGCCCCGCACGACGGGAGCGCATCAGCCGGATGACCACGCACGCCCCCACCCCCCACACGCCCACCCCCACCAGCGCTCCCGCAGACCTTCGTACCCCAAGGAGTCGATCCACCATGGCGAGCGATGCGCCGACCGGCCATGTATCCGATCTCGACTGGCTGATGAGCGGCCTCGTACAGCGCGTACCGCACACCACCAGCGCGGTCCTGCTCTCCTGCGACGGGCTCGTGAAGTCGGTTCACGGGCTCGACCCCGACAGCGCCGACCACATGGCGGCCCTGGCCTCCGGGCTGTACTCCCTCGGCCGGAGTGCGGGCGTCCGCTTCGGTGACGGCGGAGACGTCCGGCAGGTCGTCGTCGAACTCGACTCGACCCTGCTCTTTGTCACCACCGCCGGCTCCGGCACCTGTCTCGCCGTGCTCGCCGGCCGCGAGGCCGACGCGGCCGTCCTCGGCTACGAGATGGCGATGCTGGTCAAGAGCGTCCGCCCCTACCTCGTGACCGCTCCCCGGCAGCACGCCGTCGAATCCCCTGCGATGAGGCCTTGAGCGTGGCGACGGCCGGCGACGGGCCTTGGTTGGACGACGCGGCCGGACGTCTGGTGCGCCCCTTCACGGTCAGCAACGGCCGGACCCGGCCCTCCGTCGCGCTCGACCTCCTGTCGCAGGTGATGGCCACCGGTGCCACCCCTCTCGGCTACCTCGGTCCCGAGCACGCGCAGGCCCTCGACCTGTGCCGTGCGCCCGTCTCGGTCGCCGAGGTCGCCGCCCACCTGAAGCTGCCGGCCGCGGTCACCAAGGTGCTGCTGTCGGACCTCGTCGACTGCGGGGCGCTGACCACCAAGCCACCCGAGTTCCACCACAACCCCACTGACCGGTCTCTTCTGGAGGCAGTGCTCGATGGACTACGACGACAGCTCTGACTACGAGAGTGGCCACGACCCCTTCCCCACCGCACTGAAGATCCTGGTGGCGGGTGGTTTCGGAGTCGGCAAGACGACCTTCGTCGGCGCGGTGAGCGAGATCGCGCCGCTCAGCACGGAGGAGCTGCTCACCACGGTCAGTGCCGCGACCGACGATCTCGAAGGCATCGAGAACAAGGTCGAGACGACCGTGGCGATGGACTTCGGCCGGATCACCCTCGACCCGGAACACGTGCTCTATCTGTTCGGTACGCCCGGACAGGAGCGGTTCTGGTTCATGTGGGACGAACTGTCCGAAGGTGCGCTCGGCGCGGTCATCCTCGCCGACACCCGACGTCTGGAGGAGTGCTTCGCGGCCGTCGACTTCTTCGAGCAGCGCGGCCTCGGCTTCATCGTCGCGATCAACGAGTTCGACGGCTCCTACCGCTACGACCCCGAGGAGGTACGGGCCGCCATAGATCTGGACCCAGGGATCCCGGTCGTCCGCTGCGACGCGCGGATCTCCAGTTCCGGCGTGCAGACCCTGCTGACCCTCGTACGCCATCTCATCGCCCACGCTCCGGCGCACGCGCCGAGCCATGGCGCCCACATGTGATTCCCGCACACCCTCATGGAGTTCCTCATATGCCATACGTCCACACGGACGGAGTTCGCCCATGAGCTACGACCCGCCGCGTCCGGCCGGTCGTCTGCTGCTCACGCCGGAGGACAAGGAGGCCCCTCAACGGAGGCGACGGCTGCGCGGGTTGGGCCTGGGGGAGCGTCCGGACCCAGCCCTCGACGCCTTCGCGGACCATCTCGCCGAGCTCACCGCGGCGCCGTACGCCATGGTCAACTTCATTGACGAGAACCGGCAGTTCTTCGCCGGTCTGCACACTCCGGGCGGGGCGGGACTGCCCAGGCCCGGCTCGGGCGGGGAGCACGCCAAGCCCGAGGTGGGGCGGCAGTTGGCGCGTGATTACGGTTTCTGCCCCCATGTGGTGGTCCGACGCAAGGCGCTGGTGCTGGAGGACGTCTGCGACTATCCGCGGTTCGCGGGCAATCCGGTCGTCGACGAGTTCGGGATCCGTTCCTATCTGGGTGCCCCGCTCATCGACTCCACGGGGATGGTGCTGGGCACCGTGTGTGTCGTCGACACGGAGCCGCGGCCGTGGGGGAAGCCGGGGCTTGAGACGATCAAGTCGTCGGCGGCGGAGCTGGTGGTCAGGCTGGAGCACATCGTCGGCTCATAGCCGACCGGTCGTATAGTTGTCATATGGGTAGGACAAGTGACGCCGGAGAGAAGATCCTCGCCGCCGGGCGGTCGCTCTTCGAGGCGCGCGGTTACTCGGCGCTCGGGGTGGCCGAGATCTGCAAGGCGGCCGGAGTGCCCAAGGGCAGCTTCTACTACTTCTACGAGTCGAAGGAGGCCTTCGCGCTGGCCGTCGTCGACGAACACTGGGCGGACCAGCGCCGGGAATGGGCACGTGTCCTCGGCGGGGACGCGCGACCACTGGACCGGCTACGGCAGTTGTTCGAGGAGACGGAGGCCGGGCAGCACGCGGTGCAGCAGGGCTGCGGCACGGTGCTGGGCTGTCTGTTCGGCAACCTCAGTCTGGAGATGAGTAACCAGACCGAGGCCGTTCGCGCGCGGTTGCAGGAGATCTTCGACGCCCAGGTCGAGATGGTCGCCGCGGTCGTCGGCGAGGCGCGTGACCGGGGGGACATCACCGTGACCGACGCGCAGGAGGCGGCGCGCTCCGTCGTCGCCCAGTTGGAGGGCCAGGTGATGTTCGCGAAGCTCTACAACAACACCGGCCGCATGAGCCCCCTTTGGGACAACTGCCTCGCCCTGCTCGGGGCCCGCGCCGCCTGATCAGTGGCGGGTGTCGGTGGGCGTGGTCCGTCGACCCTGGTCGGGCAGCGAGTGTTGTACGGCTGCGGTGTGGTGCGGGAAGCCGCTGCGCAGGGTGGTGGTGAGGACTACCGGGCGGCTGAGCCCCTTCTGTGCCGACTGCCGTGCCCTGTTGGGGCCCGCGCCGCCTGATCAGTGGCCGGCGTCGGTGGGCGTGGTCCGTCGTGCCCGGTCCGGCACGGAGTGGCGTACCGCCACCGCGTGGTGCGGGAAGCCGATGCGCAGGACGGCGGCGGCCGCGGCCGCGGCGAGTACCACCGCGGCGGCCAGGAGCAGGGCCGGGTGGTAGCCGTGGTGCAGGAGCGGGGCGACGGTCAGCGGGCCGAGGATCTGGCCGACGGAGTATCCGGCGGTCAGTAGGGCCACCGAGCGCGGGAACCGCAGCTCCGCCCCGGTCGCCAGGGCGAGCGTGCTGACGCCGATGAAGGTCGCGCCGAACAGCAGCGCGGAGAGCAGAGCCGCCGCGGCCCCGCCGACCAGCGCGGGCAGCGCGATGCCGACCGCCTGGAGCAGCAGCGCCACGCACAGCAGCCCGGGCCGCGACCAGCGGCGCCCGAGCCGTGCCCACAGTGCCGAGGACGGTACGGCCGTCAGCCCGACGAGCACCCACGCGCCGCTGCCGAGCCGGCCGGGGGAGCTCTGGCCGATCGCGGCGACCAGGAAGGTCCCGGCGACGATGTAGCCGATGCCCTCCAGGGTGTAGCTGACGAACAGCGCGCCGAAGCGCCGGTCAACTCTCTTCGCGGGGGCTTCCGTTGGGCTCGCGACCGGCACCTCGTGCCGTAGGTTCCACGCGGCGAGCGCGAGCGCCGTGGCGAGCGCGGCCGAGGACCACCACGCGACCTGCCAGTCCGCGACGGAGCGCAGGGCGAGGACCAGCAGCCCGGAGAGCGCGATGCCCGCGCCCACCCCGCCGAAGCCCCAGCCGGGGAGGTGCGGCGGGTGGTCCCGCGACTGGCCGAGGAGCGAGCTGACCGCGACCACGAAGATCAGCGCGCTCGCCACGCCCGCCAGGAGCCGTAGCGCCATCCAGGCCGTGGTGCTGTGGGTGGCGGGCATCGCCGCGAGGGTGCCGATCAGCAGGACGAGCGCGCTACGCAGCACCGTGCGGGAGCGGACCAGGGCGGGCAGCAGGGTGCCCGCGAGGGCGCCGAGGAGGTAGCCGACGTAGTTGGCGGTGGCCACGTGGGCGCCCGCGTCGGTGGAGAGCCCCGCTTGCGTGTGCATCAGCGGGAGGATCGGGGTGTAGACGAAGCGGCCGACACCCATGCCCGCCGCGAGGGCCGCGGCGACCCGCGCGACGTGCGCCCAGGGCGAGGGCACGCCGCCGTCCGCCCGGGGCGCGGGGACCAGGGCGCGGCGGCTCACGAAGGTGAGATCCCGTGCGTGCGGCGGGAGTTACTCCGCATGGCCGGGGTCGTTCGGGTGCGGCTCCAGCGGGGTGACGGCGAAGGTCATCCACGCGTGCAGGGGCAGCGTGCCGAGCACCTTCTCGTGGAGTTGGTCCTCGTCGTCCGCGAGCCAGACACCGATGCTGCGCCGTTCGCCGACCGGGCGCCACAGCCGCCCCAGATGACCGGTGGCGGCCAGTTCGCGGGAGCGGACCGCCTCGGCGGCACGGCGTCGGTCCACCTCGTCCTTGGGCGTGCCCTCGGGGACGGTGGTGGTGATCTCGACCAGGAACTCTCGCATGACGTCGCTCCGTTCGGGCCCGCCCGGCACGACGAAGGGACGCCGGACTTCCATGCCCTCATCCTGACCCGGGACGGGCACGGGCGCCACGACGGGCTTGCTCCCTGCTGAGAGGGACGGCCTCCCAGGCCCGCGTAGCATGACGGACGTGGAGCTGCGCCAACTGAGGTACTTCGTCGCCGTCGCCGAGGAGCTGAACTTCGGCCGGGCCGCCGACCGCCTCCTGATCGCCGGGCCCTCCCTCTCCCAGCAGATCAAGGCCCTGGAGCGCGACCTGGGCGTACGGCTCTTCGACCGCGACCGTCGCTCGGTCTCCCTCACCCCGGCCGGAGCCGCGCTGCTCCCGCACACCCGGGACCTGCTGGAGCGGGCCGACGACCTCCGGCGCCGGGCCGGGCGGCTCGCGGGTTCGGAGGCGGTCCGGCTCGGCTACGTCAACTGGCTTCCCGCGGACCTGACTTCGCGCACCGCCGGGGCGGCGCAGGTGCATGTCGACGCGTGGGTGGCGCCCTCGCACACACAGGCCGCCCGGGTCGCGGACGGCAGCCTGGACCTCGCCGTGTGCTGGGTACGCGACGAGGACCTGAAACGGCACGGCCTGCGCGCCCGCCTGCTCGGCGCCGACCGGCTGTACGCGGTGGCCCCGGGCACCGACACCGGTGAGGTGCGCGCCCGGGACACCTCCGTCCTCCTCGACGACGACACCAATTCCTGGTCGTCCTGGAACGTGTACGCCGAGCGGCTCGCCCACGACACCGGGGCGCACATGGTGCCCATCTCCGACGGCGGCATCACCGGCCCCGCGTTCTTCGACCACGTCCGGCGCAGCCGCCGCCCGGTCGTCAACTCGCCCAAGGGGCAGACCACTTCGCTGCCGCCCGACCTGGTGCGCCGCGAGATCGTCGCACCGGCCGTGCACTGGACCTGGTCGCTGGTGTGGCGCGAGAGCGAGACACGCACCGGGGTGCTCGCCGCCGTGGACGCGCTCTGCGACGGCGTCAGCGACCTCGGCCTGCGGACCCCCGACGCCTGGCTGCCCGAGGGCGACCCGCACCGCTGACGTGGACTGGGAGGCCGGGCCTCCCAGCAGCGAGGATTCCGGTCCTGGGGAAAGCCCTTCCGACCTTTGCTTTCACCTCTTCGGTCGCCTACCTTCACGAATAGGCGACCGGTCGGCTAGTAGAAACGACCGACCGGGAGCACCTCAGTCACCCCTTCGGAGAAGGTCGTCATGAGCACTCAGAACCAGAAGGTCGCGATCGTCACCGGTGCCTCGCAGGGCATCGGAGCCGGCGTCGTCGAGGCCTACCGCAAGCTCGGCTACGCCGTCGTCGCCACCTCGCGCACCATCGCCCCCGCCGAGGACGCGGACGTGCTGACCGTCCAGGGCGACCTCGCCGACCCGGCGACCGCCGAGCGGGTCGTCGCCGCCGCGATCGAGCGGTTCGGCCGGGTCGACGCGCTGGTCAACAACGCGGGCATCTTCGTCGCCAAGCCCTTCACCGACTACACGGCCGACGACTACGCGACCGTGATCGGCATCAATCTGACCGGCTTCTTCCGGCTCACCCAGCTCGCCATCGGGCACATGCTCACCCGGGGCGGCGGCCACATCGTCAACGTCACCACCAGCCTGGTCGACAACGCGGACGCCCGCGTCCCCTCCGCCCTGGCCT
This sequence comes from Streptomyces sp. NPDC101776, assembly GCF_044766845.1. Lineage (NCBI taxonomy): Bacteria > Bacillati > Actinomycetota > Actinomycetes > Kitasatosporales > Streptomycetaceae > Streptomyces > Streptomyces sp. NPDC101776. Next base: position 675,549 of record NZ_JBIWMV010000001.1, read on the forward strand.
CGCTGACCAAGGGCGGCCTGCAGTCCGCCACCAAGTCCCTCGCCATCGAGTACGCCACCCGGGGCATCCGCGTCAACGCCGTGTCGCCGGGCACCATCAAGACCCCGATGCACGCGGAGGAGACCTACGAGGGCCTCGCCGGTCTGCACCCGGTAGGCCGGATGGGTGAGGTGAGCGACATCGTCGACGCCGTGCTCTTCTTGGAAAGCGCCCCCTTCGTCACCGGCGAGATCCTGCATGTCGACGGCGGTATGAGCGCCGGTCACTGAGAAAGGTCGACGGAGATGAACAGCACGAACGACGACGAAGTCATCCTGCGCGGCGTCCTGGAGCCCTGGAAAACGGCCGTCGACGCCCATGAACCGGAGGCGGTGGCCCGGCTCTTCACCGAGGACGCGATCTTCCAGGGGCTGCACCCCTGCGCCGTCGGCCGCCAGGGAGTCGCCGAGTACTACGCCTCCCAGCCTCTCGGAATGAAGGCCGCCTACGACGTCCTGGAGACCCGGCGGTACGCCGACGACCTCGTACTCGGCTATCTGGACACGGAGTTCACGTTCGCCGACCGGCCGCCGGTCGCCGTCAAGCTCGCCGTACTGGTGAAGCGGCAGGCGGACGGCTGGCACATCGCCCACTACCAGGTATCGCGGCTGGAGGGGTGAGGGGTGTGAAGGAAAGCTGCGGCACCGCTTAAGAAAACCTCGATGGACCCGGGCGCTCCGGTGGGGCAGATTGCTAGCGGAATCCACCCCCACCCCCGGAACGGGCTCGTTCGCCGTGCCCGCGCCCGGGACCTCACCCTCAGGAGCCGTAGCGTTGAAGGCGCTGGTCAAGGAGAAGGCGGAGCCCGGGCTGTGGCTCGCGGACGTCCCGGAGCCCGCCGTCGGACCCGGCGACGTACTGATCAAGGTCCTGCGGACCGGGATCTGCGGCACCGATCTGCACATCCGGTCCTGGGACGGCTGGGCGCGGCGGACGATCCGTACGCCGCTGGTGCTCGGCCACGAGTTCGTCGGCGAGGTCGTCGGGACGGGCCGGGACGTCACCGACATCGCGATCGGTGAACTGGTCAGCGGCGAGGGCCACTTGGTCTGCGGAAAGTGCCGCAACTGCCTGGCCGGGCGCCGCCATCTGTGCCGTGCCACGGTCGGGCTCGGCGTCGGACGGGACGGGGCCTTCGCGGAGTACGTCGCGCTGCCCGCCGCCAACGTGTGGGTGCACCGCGTCCCCGTCGACCTCGATGTCGCCGCGATCTTCGACCCGTTCGGCAACGCCGTGCACACCGCGCTGTCGTTCCCGCTGGTCGGGGAGGACGTACTGATCACCGGTGCGGGCCCGATCGGCCTGATGGCGGCGGCAGTCGTCCGTCACGCCGGTGCGCGCAACGTCATGGTGACCGATGTGAGCGAGGAACGCCTCGCGCTCGCCCGCAAGATCGGCGTGAGCCTCGCCCTCAATGTGACGGACGCTCAGATCGCCGACGGCCAGCGCGAGTTGGGACTCCGCGAGGGCTTCGACATCGGCCTGGAGATGTCCGGCCGCCCCGAGGCGATGCGCGACATGATCGCCAACATGACCCACGGCGGCCGCATCGCGATGCTGGGCCTGCCCGCTCAGGAGTTCCCGGTCGACTGGTCCCGCGTCGTCACCTCGATGCTCACCATCAAGGGCATCTACGGCCGTGAGATGTTCGAGACGTGGTACGCGATGTCGGTGCTGCTGGAGGGCGGTCTGGACCTCGCGCCCGTGATCACCGGCCGGTACGGTCACCGTGACTTCGAGGCGGCGTTCGCGGACGCCGCGAGCGGCAAGGGCGGCAAGGTCATCCTCGACTGGACCGCGTAACTCCCTTTCGGCGAAGGAACTTTAGGAGCTTTCCCCATGTTCGACTCCGTGCGCGACGACCTCCGCACCACCCTCGACGAGATCCGCGCCGCCGGACTCCACAAGCCCGAGCGCGTGATCGGCTCCCCGCAGTCCGCGACGGTGAACGTCACCGCGGGCGGCCGTCCCGGCGAGGTCCTCAACTTCTGCGCCAACAACTACCTCGGCCTCGCCGACCACCCCGAGGTCGTCGCAGCCGCCCACGCGGCCCTCGACCGCTGGGGCTACGGCATGGCCTCCGTCCGCTTCATCTGCGGAACCCAGGAGGTCCACAAGGAACTCGAGGCCCGCCTCTCCGGGTTCCTCGGCCAGGAGGACACGATCCTCTACTCCTCCTGCTTCGACGCCAACGGCGGTGTCTTCGAAACCCTGTTGGGCCCGGAGGACGCGGTCGTCTCCGACGCGCTGAACCACGCGTCGATCATCGACGGCATCCGCCTCTCCAAGGCCCGCCGACTCCGGTACGCCAACCGCGACATGGCCGATCTGGAACAGCAGTTGAAGGAAGCGTCGAGTGCCCGGCGCAAGCTGATCGTCACCGACGGCGTCTTCTCCATGGACGGCTATGTCGCCCCGCTGCGCGAGATCTGTGACCTCGCCGACCGCTACGACGCGATGGTCATGGTCGACGACTCGCACGCCGTCGGCTTCGTCGGCCCCGGCGGCCGGGGCACCCCCGAACTGCACGGCGTCATGGACCGCGTCGACATCATCACCGGCACCCTCGGCAAGGCCCTCGGCGGCGCCTCCGGCGGCTACGTCGCCGCCCGCGCCGAGATCGTCGCGCTGCTGCGCCAGCGCTCCCGGCCGTACCTCTTCTCGAACACCCTCGCCCCGGTGATCGCGGCGGCCTCCCTGAAGGTGCTCGACCTGCTGGAGTCCGCGGACGACCTGCGCGTCCAACTCCGCGAGAACACCGCCCTGTTCCGCCGCCGGATGACCGAGGAGGGCTTCGACATCCTCCCCGGCGACCACGCCATCGCCCCCGTGATGATCGGCGACGCGACGCTGGCCGGCCGGATGGCGGAGCTGCTCCTGGAGCGCGGCGTGTACGTCATCGGCTTCTCGTACCCGGTCGTCCCGCAGGGCCAGGCCCGTATCCGGGTCCAGCTCTCCGCCGCGCACTCGACGGAGGACGTGAACCGGGCGGTCGACGCGTTCGTCGCTGCGCGGGCGGAGCTGGACGCCTGAGCGGACCGAGCGGCCAGGACGGCTGGGAGGGGCGAGCTGGGAGGGCTGAGGGCGGGGTGATCAGCCCGGATACCCAGGAGGACCGAACAGCTCGGACATATTGCGATAATCGATCCATGATCGAAGCGCGGCGGCTCCATATCCTCCGTGCGGTGGCCGACCACCGCACCGTGACGGCGGCGGCCGCCGCGCTGTATCTCACCCCCTCGGCGGTCTCCCAGCAGCTCGCCGCCCTGGAGCAGGAGACCGGCCACCGCCTGGTCGAGCGGGGCGCCAAGGGCGTACGGCTGACCCCGGCCGGCGAGATCCTGCTCGGCCACACCAATGTGGTCCTGGCCCAGCTGGAGCGGGCCGAGGCGGAACTCGCCGCCTACAGCTCGGGCGCGGCCGGCACGGTGACGGTGGCCGCGTTCGCGACGGGCATCGCACAGGTCGTGGCACCGGCGGTGGCCCGGCTCTCCTCGCTGGCCCCCGGTATCCGCCTCCGCGTCCAGGACGCCGAGGGCGACGCCAGCCTGCCGATGGTGCTGGACCGGCAGGTGGACGTCGCGGTCGCCGTCGAGTACCGCGGGGCCCCGCCCGCCGACGACCCCCGCCTGATCCATGTCCCGCTCTACGCCGAGCCGTTCGACGTGGTCGTCCCGCTCACCCACCGCCTCGCCGACACCGACGAGATCCCCCTCGCCGAACTGGCCAAGGACCCGTGGATCGGCCCCTACCCAGGCAACCCCTGCCACGAGGTCACCGTCCTCGCCTGCGAGAACTCCGGATTCCAGCCCCGCCTCGAACACTCCTCGGACGACTTCCGCGCCGTTGTCGCCCTGGCCTCGGTCGACGCGGGCGTGGCCCTCGTCCCCCGCTCGGCGCTGCGCGGCATGGACCTGACGGGCGTGGTGGTCCGGCCCGTCGACGGAGTGGCGCCGACCCGCCGGGTCTTCGCCGCCGTACGACGCGGCACGGAGGAGCACCCGCTGATCCGACCGGTACTGGACGCACTGGAAGAAGTGGCCCGGATGTAATCTCGCTGTCTCATATCCGGGATACCGTCCCGCATATGAAATCCGAGGAAACGGTGACGGCCGTCGACCCGATGGACGTCAGACTCGGCGCCCGGCTCGCCGAGCTGCGCGCCCAACACGGCTGGTCCCTGGGGGAGTTGGCGGAGCGCAGCGGGGTGAGCCGGTCGACCCTCTCCCGCGCCGAACGCGCCGAGATCAGCCCCACCGCCTCCCTCCTCAACCGCCTGTGCGGTGTCTACGGCCGGACCATGTCCCAACTCCTCAGCGAGGTGGAGGCCGAACCCGCCCTGCTGGTCCGCGCCGCCGAGCAACCGGTGTGGGAGGACCGCGCCTCCGGTTTCGTACGACGGTCCGTGTCGCCCCCGCACACCGGGCTGCGCGGCGAACTCGTCGAGGGGCGGCTCCGGGCGGGCGCCGACCTCGCCTACGACCGCCCGCCCGTGCCCGGTCTGGAACAGCACATCTGGGTCCTGGAGGGCGCCCTCGACGTGACGGCCCAGGACACCGGGCACCATCTGGACGCCGGTGACTGTCTGCGGTTGCGGGTGTGGGGGCCGACGCGGTTCCGCTGCCCGGGGCCCGACAGCGTGCGCTATGTGCTGGCGGTGGTGCTGCCGTGAGGGTGACACGCCTGGACGCGCCCCAACTGCTCGCTGTCGTCGACGAGTTGGCGGACCTGCTGACCGACACCGTGGACGACGGCGCCTCGGTCGGCTTCCTCGCGCCGCTCGGCCGGACGGCGGCCGTCGGGTGGTGGCGGGAGCGGGCCGGCGGTGTGGCCGCCGGGCAGCTCGCCGTGTGGGCGGCGCTGAACGGCGACCGGGTCGTCGGCACGGTCGGCCTGGTCTTCCCCGACAAGCCCAACAGCCGCCACCGCGCCGAGCTGGTCAAGCTCATGGTGCACCGCGAGGCCAGGGGAGCGGGCCTCGGCCGCCGCCTCCTGACCACCGCCGAGGACGCGGCCGTCGCCGCCGGCATCACCCTCCTGCATCTGGACACCGAGACCGACAGCCCCGCCGAGCACCTGTACCGCACCGCCGGCTGGACCCGGGCCGGCGTGATCCCGGACTACGCGGCGAGCCCGGCGGGGGTGTTGCGGCCGACGACGCTCTACTACAAGCGGGTTGCCGATGCGGAGCCTCCGACCAGGTGATTGTCAGTGGTGGACGCTATGTTGCGTCTCATGCCGGATGCCGAAGACGTACGCCGTATCGCCCTCTCCCTCCCGGACACGACGGAGAAGGTCGCCTGGAACATGCCCACGTTCCGGGTGGCCGGGAAGATGTTCGTGACGGTGCCCGAGGAGGAGACCTCCATCGCCGTGCGCTGCCCCAAGGAGGAGCGCGACGAACTGGTCCTGGCCGAGCCGGACAAGTTCTGGATCGCCGACCACGAGGCGGGCTTCGCCTGGGTCCGGGCCCGCCTCTCCGCGCTGGAGAGCGAGGACGAGCTCCGCGACATCCTCGCCGACTCCTGGCGCCAGGCGGCCCCGCCCCGACTCCTCGACACCTACCCCGAGTTGGGCCTGCCGGCCGGCTCCGGCGACTGACATCCCCTCGGGCGTTGTCAGTGGTGCGTGGCATGATCCGGAAGCGGAAGCGGAAGCGGAAGCGGAAGCGGGAGCAGCGGCAGGGGCGGGGGTGGGCGGAGTGGCCGGGGGAGCCGAAGGCGATGACATCGTTGCCGTGGCGGACGGCGGTTCGGTGGCGCGGGGCGTCGATGGTGGCGAACGGCCCGTCTGGTCACGGGACTTCGCGCTGTTCTTCGTCGCACGCGCCGTCGCCCGGCTCGGCGACACCATGCTGCCCGTGGCCCTCGCCGCCGGCCTCCTGGAACACGGCTACGGCGCGGGTGCGGTCGGCCTCGCCATGGCCTCTACGGCCGCCGCCTTCGCGGGACTTGTCGTCTTCGGCGGGGTGATCGCCGACCGGTTCAGCACCCGGAAACTGATGATCGGCGCCGACCTGGTGCGCCTCGGCACCCAGTCCCTCGCCGCCGCGGTCTTCTTCACCGGCCATGTCGTGCTCTGGGAGATCTGCGCGATCGGCTTCGCCAACGGCGTCGCGGGCGCGGTGTTCCAGCCCGGCGTGGCGAGTACGGTGCCGAGACTCGCCTCCGACATCCAGGGCGCGAACGGCGCGATACGCATCGCCGAGTCCGCCGCCCAACTCGCGGGTCCGGCCGTGGCGGGCGTCCTGGTCGGATTCACCTCGCCCGGGGGCGTGTTCGCGGCCCACGCCGCCACGTACGCGGTGAGCGCCCTGTGCCTTCTGCTGCTGCGGCTGCCCCCGCTCGCCCCGGGCAGCCGCGCGCCCGGGCACGGAAAGGGCGCCTTCAAGGCCGATCTGGTCGAGGGCTGGCGGGAGTTCACCTCCCGCGCCTGGCTCTGGGGAGTCATCGCCGTCTGGTGCCTCTACATGATCGCCGTATCGGGCCCGACCACACCGCTCGTGGCGACCCAGGTGGTGCAACAGCACGGCCCGCGCGCCTACGGCCTGATCAACTCGGCCCTCGGCGCGGGCACCGTCGTGGGCGGACTGCTCGCCCTGCGGCTGCGCCCCCGCCGAATGCTCCGGGCCGGGGCGATCGCCCTCTTCGCCTTCGCCGCTTTCCCGGCGGCCGTGGGAGCGGGGCTCGGTGTACCGGCCATGGCCGCCGGAGCCGCTGTCGCCGGGGTGGGTCTGTCCTTCTGGGGCGTGATGTGGGCGACGAGCGTCCAGACCCAGGTCCCACCGGACGTCCTCAACCGCATCCACGCGTACGACGTGGCGGGCTCCCTCGCGATGCTGCCCGTCGGCCAGGCCCTGGCGGGCCCCGCCGCCGCGACCCTCGGCGCCGACCGGGTCCTCCTCGTCGCGGGCGCGATGAGCCTCGTGGTGCCGACCGCCCTGCTTCTGGTCCCTGCGGTACGCGGGCTGATACGGGCCGACGCGATACCGGTCGGCCTGAGTGTGCCGAGTGTCTCCATCGCCCCCCTTGCCCCGAGCGACGCGGCGGTACGTGAACGGGCGTGCCCGCAGGAGAGCTGACGGCTACGGGGAGGGTGGAGGCGGTGTGTCGTAGGGCGTGGTTTCGACCGGACTTCAGGTCAAGCGGGCCCGAAGAAAGGCGGGCGCGATCATCGACGCGAGTGCGGTATTGTTTCCATGCGCGTTCAACCAGGGGAAACCCCAGGTCAGACGGGCATCGGGACGTGGCGCAGCTTGGTAGCGCACTTGACTGGGGGTCAAGGGGTCGCAGGTTCAAATCCTGTCGTCCCGACAGAGCGAAGGGTCTTCGCGGGCGAGAGCCTGTGGGGGCCCTTTTCGTATGGCCCGTATCCGATCTTCGAGCGGGCGCGGGCCGCCGTATGCCAAATGAGGCGTACGGCGCCCGCGTCGTCGGCTTCGGGTCAGCAGGTCGGTACGTCCAGCCAGGCCGGGCCCTTGATGTAGATGTTGGTCAGCCAGGAACCGTCCGTCAGCTTGGACCAGGCGTCGTTGGTGTAGCCCTCGGCCGTGACCTCCTGGGCGTGGGACTGGCAGACGACGTTGACCGTGGTGGGCTGGGCGAAGTAGTCGACCACGCCGGCGTTGACGTTCGGCTGGCTGTGGGTGCGGACGCCGGTGCCCCAGGTCTGGAAGGGCTTGCTGCCCCCTGAGGGCGGCGGGGTGCCGCTGCCGCCGCAGTCCGGGATGCCGGGCAGCGAGGCCGGGCCCTTGATGTAGATGTTGGTCAGCCAGGAACCGTCGGCCAGCTTGGACCAGATGTCGTTGGTGTAGCCCTCGGCCGTGACGGACTCGGCGTGCTCCTGGCACTGGACGGACACCTGGGTCGGACCGGCGAAGGTGTCCACCACGGCACCGCGCGTGCTCGGCGTGGCGTGGGTGCGGACACCGGTGCCCCAGGTCTCGAAGACCGTACCGCCGTTCGCGGGCGGCGGGGTGGGGGTGCCCGACCCGTTGATCCGGATCGCGCCCGCGTAGTCGCCGCCGGTGCGGACGGGGGCGACCCGGATGTGGGTGCCCGACTCGTACGCCTCGACCATCTGCCCGTTGCCCAGATACATGGCGACGTGGTGGACGTGCCCGCTGCCCCAGAACATCAGGTCGCCCGGCAGCAGCGGGGCGGCGCCCTGCGCGGCGGAGAAGCGGGCCGAGGCCTGCGAGCTGTGGAACTGGTCGTCCGCCGTGCCGTTGAGCAGGTCCTTGCCGGTGGCCTGGTAGTAGGCGTAGCGCATCAGGCCGGAGCAGTCGAAGCCCTTGCGCTCGTTGTCGTGGAGGCTGTCGGGGTCCGAGCCGTCGTAGTAGCCGTAGCTGGCGCCCGGTGTGGCCGCGTGCCCGCCGCCCCAGCTGTACCAGACGCCGATCTGCGAACAGGCGGCGTTCACCGCGGCCTGCGCGGTGGCCGAGGCGCCCGGCGCCAGGACACCGCAGGTGGCGTCCTGCGCGGCGTGGGCCGGGGCGGAGAAGAACGCGGACAGGGCGAGGACCGAGGCCCCCAGGACCGCGCCGCTGGTCCGGCGGCGCGTGCTGCTGGTGTTCACGGAAGTCTTCCTTCGTCGAGATGACGTCACCGGACGGACCGGCGACGGCGGTGAGGACGTGCGTGCCGCTCCACACCCCCGTGGAGGAGCGGCACGAGCTAGTTGCCGAGCGCGTCGCGCATCTTGGCCAGGCCGCGCATCCGGTTGCGCTGGACCGTGCCGCGGTGGGCGCCGAGCCGTTCGCCCGCGGTGTCGTGACTGAGACCCTCCAGGTCCACGAGGATCACCGCCGCGGCCTCCTTCTCGGAGAGCACACCCAGCAGCGCCAGCGTGATCTGGGACGCCTCGTAGGAGGCCAGCCCGCCGTCCCAGCCCGATTCGGGCAGCCGGTCGGTGGACTGCTCGCGCCGGGAGGGGTGCTGCCACGCGTCGCGCAGCAGGTTCAGGGCGACGGTGCAGGTGTAGGCGTACGGGTGCTGCTGCCGCGTCAGGTTCTGGGCGCGGGCGCGTCGGGAGAGCCGTAGGTAGGTCTCCTGGAGCAGGTCGTCGGCGTCGTGCGGGTTGCCGGTCAGGGCCAGCAGCCGTCGGCGCAGGCGTGGCATGTCGGCGGCGAAGGACGTGTCGAAGTCCTTCGGACTCATCCGGTCGTCGTCCTCCCGCCGCGGTGGCGGGACGGCGCAGGTTCCGGTCTCCAATGCTGGTTCCCCCTCGGTCGTGCGGTGCGGTCGTGGTGCGGTCCGCTCGGTGGCTGGTCAGGCCGTCGAGCCGGGTGGGGCGGCGGGGCCGTAGCGGGCGGCCGGTGCGCGGCGCAGCAGCGCCCAGTACCGGTCGCCGTACGACCAGTGCCACCATTCGGTCGGGTAGTTGACGAAGCCGGTCGCGTCGAGGGCCCAGCTCATGAGGGCCCGGTTGGCGCGTGCCTCGGCGCTGATGCCCGGTGCCTCGGTGCGGCAGGCGCCGTCGCTCTCCTCGGGGGTCGCGTTGACCTCCGTGCCCAGCGGCAGTTCCCGGCCGTCCTGGTCGCACAGCGTCAGGTCGACGGCACCGCCGCTGACGTGCGGTGCGACCTCCGGCGGGGAGATGTACGCGCTCGCCAGCTCGCGGATCCGCTCCGGCGACGCGTCCGGGTGGGCCCGGCGCATGGTCTGCGCGTACTTCTCGAAGTACCGGCGTTGCAGTTCGGGCGGCCGGTACCCCTCCACCACCAGGAACCGGACCCCGGCCGGCAGCAGCCGCTGGGCCCGCACCAGCCGCCGTAGCGCGCCGGCCCTGAGGTGGGCGTAGTCGCCGTCGTCGTCGGCCTGGCGGTGGTCGATCCACAGGTTGCCCGTGCCGCGCAGGTCGACCAGGGGTTCGCCGCAGTCGTCCTCCGCCACCGCGGCGACCCGGGCGTCCGAGAGAGTGATGATCTCTGTCACGTGCATCAGCATCGCGGACCCCGCTGCAGGTGCTCTGCAAGTTGCCTGCAAGCGGGTCACCAGGACTTCTGCAGCCGTACGGACTACCCGGCGCCGGCCGCCTGCTCCTGTGCCTCGCGGCAGCCCAACTCCCGGAAGACACCGAGAGCTTCGGCCCTGGCCGCCCGCGCGCCCGAGGCGTCGCCCTGTGCCTCCCGCACCTCGGCCAGGTTCCGCAGCGTTCGGGCCCGCCACAGGGGCAGCCGCAGGGTCTCCCAGGTCGACAGCGCGCGCTCCAGCGGCTCGCGCGCGCCGTCCGGATCGCCGGCGGCCAACTGGCACTCGCCCAGCGTGCGCAGGACGAGCGCCTCGCCGAAGCGGTCCTGGCGCTCGCGGGCCACGGTCAGACAGCGGCCGAGCCGCGCCCGTGCCGCGTCGAGCCGGCCGAGCCTCAACTCCGTCTTGGCCAGCGACTGTTCGGTGTACATCACGCCGAAGGTGTCCCGCAGACCCGCGAAGATCCGCAGTGCCTCGTGCAGCAGCCGCTCGGCGTCCGCGAGCGCGCCCTCGGCCCGGTCGCACAGGGCCAGCGAGCGCAGGGTCAGTGCCTCGCCGTGCCGGTCGCCCGCCGCGCGGTACAGGTCCAGTGCCCGCCCGAGAGCCTCCCGGGCCTGCGCGTCGCGCCCCTGTTCCCGGTGCACATAGCCGATGCCGTACAGCACCCGGGCCCGCGCGCCCGGCTCGGCGGACTCGCCGTACCGCTCCAGCGCGGTGTCCAACAGCTCCGACGCCTCGGCGTACCCGGCCTGTTCACGGCGGGCCGTGCCCATCCCGGCGAGTGCGAGCGCCACCCCCTCGGGCACGTCACCGCGCGCCTCGAACAGTCGCAGGGCGTTGCCGAAGTAGGTGTACGACTCCTCGAACTCGTCCTGCTCATAGCGCAGTTGGCCCAGCCCCGCGAGCAGCCAGGCCTCTTCCTCGACGTCCCCGCCGCGGTGTACGGCGGCCATGGCCGCGGCGTGCGAGCGGGACCAGGCGTCGAACTGGTTGTACAGGGCCGCCGAACTCGCGATCAGCGCTCCCGCCAGGTCGCGGGCGGCGCGGACCATGCCGTGGTCGGCGCAGTACTCCACCGCCGCGAGCAGACCGGCCTGTTCGGCGGCGAACCAGGACGTGGGCCGCTCCAGCAGCTCTTCCTCGGTCGCCGCGTCGAGGGGCCGTACGGCGGCCGGTTCGGGGAAGCGCCGGGCGGCTCCGCCCGGGCCGAGCGCGGCCGCCTTCTCGGCCAGACCCAGCCAGGAGGCCACCAGCCGCAGCACGGCCGCCGTACGCTCCTCGGTGCTCTCCTCGGACAGACAGCGCTCGCGGGCGTGTTCGCGGGCCAGGTCGTGGATGCGGTACCGGCTGCGGCCCGTGTCGTCGACGCCGATCACGTCGATGAAGTGGCAGTCCACCAGCCGCTCCACCGCCTCCTCGGCCTCCTCCGTGCCGATGTCCAGCAGCGGGGCGGCGATCCAGGCCGCGAAGTCCGGCAGGTCGAGCAGGGCCAGCCGGCGCAGCGCCCGGCGCTCCGGCGGGTCCAGGTCGGCGTAGCCGAGTTCCAGGCTGGTGCGCAACTCCAGGTCCCCGGCGCTCAGTTCGCTCAGCCGGCGGCGTTCGTCGCGCAGCCGGTCGGCGAGCCGGCCGGGCGCCCAGTGCGGGCGGGCCGCCAGCCGGGCGCCCGCGATGCGCACCGCCAGCGGCAGCCGTCCGCACAGCGAGACGATCTCGGCGGCCCGCTCCGGTTCGGCGCTCGTGCGGTCCGGACCGGCGACGCGGCGCAGCAGTTCGAGCGCCTCCGCCCGGTCGGGCACGGCCAGGTCCAGGTGGGCGGAGCCCTCCAGCGCCACCAGTCGGCGGCGGCTCGTGACGAGGACGGCGCAGCCCGGACCGGGGGGCAGCAGAGGTCGTATGTGCGCCTCGCCCGCCGCGTTGTCGAGGATCAGAAGGATGCGCCGGTGTCCGATGTAGGTGCGGTACAGACCCGTCAGCTCCTCGACCGAGGTCGGCAGGGTCTCGGGGTCGGCGCCCATGGCGCGCAGCAGCCGGGCGAGGGCGTCGGCGGACTGGAGCGGCGCGGTGTCGGCCGCCCGCAGGTCCACGAACAGGCGGCCGTCCGGGAAGAGTTCGGACATACGGTGGCCGACATGTACGGCGAGCGCGGTCTTGCCCGTTCCGGACCGGCCGGAGATCACCCCGATCGGCGGAGCGGTACGGCCCGCCTCGTCGACCCCGCCCACCAGCGAGGCGGCCCAGGCGATCTGCTCGGAGCGGCCCACGAAGTCGGCTATGTCGGGCGGGAGATGGGACGGCGCGGGCCACGCCCGGCGGGCGGGCGTGCCGCCCGGCGGCGGCTTCGGGGGCTCTGAAGGTTCTCGCCCGGCCCGGGGCGGGCGTGCGATGCCCGGCACCTGAGTGTCATTGGTCAGTGCCGCCTGGTGCAGTGCCCGCAACTCCGGGCCGGGATCGATGCCCAGCTCCTCTCGCAGGATCGTGCGGCCCTCCCTGTACGTGCGCAGGGCGTCGGAGACCCGGCCGGTGCGGACCAGGGCGGTCATCAGCTGGCCGCGCGGTCGTTCCCGCAGGGGGTGGGCGGCGACGTGCGCGAGCAGTGGGGCGATCGTCCGGTCCGCGCGGCCCAGATCGAGATGCAGACCGAAGGACTCCTCCTGGGCGACGAGTCGCAGTTCGGCCAGCCGGGCCGCCTCGATCCGGGCGAACGACTGGCCCAGTCCTTCCAGCGCCTCCTGACCGCGCCACAGTGCCAGCGCCTCGGGCAGCAGGTCGGCGGCCTCCTCCAGGCGGCCCGCCGCGGCGGCGGCCCGGCCCGCGGCGAGCAGGTCCTCGAACCGGCGGGCGTCGATCTGGGACGGTTCGAGGTCGACGACGTAGCCGGGCGGTCGCGTCCGGACCACCGCGGCGTCCGTGACCTGGGCCAGTGCCCGGCGTACGGCGGAGACATGGGTGGCCACCAGGGCGCCCGCGGTGGCCGGCGCCTGCTCGTCCCAGACACAGTCCACGAGCCGGTCGGTGGAGAGCACCTCACCGAGGTGGACGACCAGTGCCGACAGGACCGCGAGGGGTCTGACGCCGCCGAGCGGGGCCCGTCGGTCTCCGGCCCACACCTCGACCGGACCGAGCAGCCGCACTTCGAACATCGTTCCCCGATCGCCGCACCGCCCGCCCCATGGCACGGCAAAGATATCGGCGAACATGCCCACGACACAGCGAGGACCGGACCGCCGTGACCGGATTCGATCGTTTCGGCGGACCGGTGTCCCTCACCTGCAACGTCATGGCAGGTGATGCCTGTTGGCCGTGCCTCGGTCAGCGGTCGGTGCTCCTCCCTTCTCTCGCCGGTTGGCTCGTTCCCGTCGGTCGGCGAGGTCGGTCCGCGAGGTCGTTCGGGCGCAGGGAGGACGGTGCGCGCGCCGCCCTCGTATGACCGTCGGAGAAAGAAAAAACCCTGTGGTCCAGGGGCATACGGACGAGGCCCGTGGGGCGTCAACGGATCGAAAGCATCACGTCCGTTCGACCAGAACCTCCGGGAGGCGCCCCATGCACCGCTGGACCTCGGCCCTGCTGACCGCCGGCCTGCTGGCGACGACGGCCATCGGATGCGCGGGCACCACGGCCGCCCCCGGCGCGACCGGGAGCAGCACGCCCCGGGCCGCGGGCGGCACGGCGGAGACGCTACGGCTCGCGGAGCAGCTCCTCATCAAGGAGTGCATGGAGAAGGAGGGGCACAAGTACTGGGTCGAGCCGCCCAGGCCTGACGACGTCTCGGTCCGGTTCCCCTATGTCGTGGACGACCCGGCCTGGGCCGGAGCCCACGGCTACGGGACCGATCTGCGACGGGAGCGGGAGGCCGAGGTCCGGCGCAACGCCAACCAGCGGTACTTCCGCTCCGCGCCGGCCAGGACCAGGGCCGCGCTGGTGAGCGACCTCAACGGGGCGCGGCCACAAGGGCTTTCGGCCCGGCTCCCGAACGGCATGCGGGTTTCCCACAGCGACCAGGGCTGCCAGGCCACCGCCGAACGGCAGTTGTACGGGGATCTCCAGGCCTGGTTCCGGGCCACCCGGGTCACCGACAGCCTGGCCGGCATGCGCGTCGGCCTCGTGACGGACGACAAGCGCTACAAGGCGGCCGTCGAACCGTGGGCGCGTTGCATGCGCGAGCGGACGTACAACTACCCGGACCCCGCCCGGGCCCGGGCCGCGGCCACCCTGCCGGAGACGCCGTGGCCGCGTGCCCAGGAGGTACGGCTGGCTTCCGCCGAGGCGGCCTGTGCCGTCTCCAGCGGTCTGTCGTCCGTGGCGAAGTCCCTGGACGCCGAGTACCGGGAACTGCTTCGGCTGAGCCACCCCCGGGAGACGGCCGACCTCGCGCGCCTCAAGCGCGAGGCGCTGCCCCGCGCCCGCGTGATCGTCGCCCGCGGCGACTGAGCCCGGCCCGCCTTCACCCCGACCACCGCGGCCGTCGTGCCGCGGGCGCACCACCCGACCACCGCGGCCGTCGTGCCGCGGACGCACACCCGACCACCACGGCTGTCGTGCCGCGGGCGCATCACCCCGACCACCGCGGCCTCCGAGCCGTGGTCGCACCACCCGCACCCACACCCACACCGAAAACGAGGGAAAACATGTCCGTCAAGCGTCTCCTCACCGTCGCGGCCTCGGCCGCCGCCGTCGCCGCGCTCTTCTCCCCGGTCTCCAGCGCCAGCGCCACCGCGCTGGACGCGGGCTCCCGGGCGACCGCGACCGCGCAACTCGCCTCCGGGGACGGCTACCTCCACGTCTACACCCAGCCCTACGGCGGCGGCCGCGAGTGCAAGTGGTCCGGCAACTCCGACAACTGGGGCAGCTGCCGCAACCTGACCTCCGACATCTGGAACAACGGCTACGCGGGCGGCCTCGACGCCGTCGACCTGTACACCGCCCCCAACGGCGGCGGCGCGCACGCCTGCATCAGCCAGGGCGACCGCTGGTACGACACCACGACCGGCAACTACCGCTTCACCTACGGCGCGGGACTCGACCAGTTCGGCAAGAGCGTCAACAACAACATCTCCTCGCACCGCTGGGTGGACTACTGCAGCCAGGGCTGAGGACTTGACGGGCTCGCCCCGGTACGCCTGTGCACAGGCGTACCGGGGCGTCCCGCGTTTTCCGGCACCTCGCGCGTGTGTCTCCGGGCGCCCGGGGTGAGTGGTGGAGGAGTGCCGGGTGGGGCGGGTGTGACCACGAGCCGAGGTGAGCGACCCCGGCCGGGATGGGGGCTGCCGGGTTCGGGGACCGCCCGGAGGCCCGGATCGGACGTGTCGCGCGTCTCCGTACCGGCGAATGCCCGCGACCGGATCCGGCCACGGAGTTCGCGGATCGCGGTCCGATCGGCCGTGCGGCACCACGGTGCGAACGCCCCGCCCGCCGAGGCGGGTTCGGACCGTTCGCGAGGGGAACGGATCGCCGGGCGGCACCGCATCCGGTGCCGTGCGGAACGGACCGTCCTCCGGGGTGCCCGCACCCGGCCGGGGCTGTTTCGCGCGGGCTCCGGAGGCGTGCCGACCGGCGCGCACGGGCCCGGAGCCGACGGCCGCGACCCCGTCGGGATCGCCCTCGGCGCCCTCCTGCGCGGGCGGCGCGGCGAAGGCCCGCTCCCCGGTGCCGGCGATCAGTGCCCGGACGTCTTGATTGCCAGTGCCAACGGTCCGGGGAACTCCCGCCGTGGCCGGGCGCAACGCAAGTTTTCCGTCACCGAAGCACCTGCGAGCAGTCAAAGATCTATCGACTCGGCGTCAAATGTTGTGCACAAATTCCACACAGACCTCTCTTCAGGCGGGCACACATGGTCTAGATTGACCTTGCTTCGCACGGTGTGACACCAGGCGACAAAAGATGATCTATGGGTCCGGCGATGCAGATGGCCAGCAGGTTGTGTCTCTCGCGCCGGACGTGGGGGTGATCAATTCTGTTGGCCCGAGGGGGGCTTGGGGCGTGGAGAACATCTGGGGTCGCGACGGGTTCCCGTGTGCTTCAGGAGCCTGGCGGGACTCGCGAGTCCGGTGTCGCCAGGGGGAGTTGTTCGCGAAGATCTGAGAAGGCCGGGAGGTCAGGCGCCGGGGGCGCGGGCTTCCCGAGGGGGAACAGCGGAGCGAGAGCTTCCGTAGGGGAGTTGCAGCGCGGGGGGCGGGGGCCTCCCGTAGGGGAGTGACAGTGTGCGGCGACCACGTCAACACCACTGTGGACCTTGGGGGGTTCAGTGCGGCAGGGGGGAATAGTCGGGCCCTTTCCGTCGGCGCGCGAGCGTCTGGCGAACGGGGCGATCGGACAGCCGGCGATCGAATGGGAACAGCGGTACAGACGTACCGTGATCTTCAGCGACACCGTGGCCACGGCCTGCGTGGTGGGGGCGATCGGAGACTTCTTCGGGGCCCGGGACGCGGCCAACTGGCATGAGAAATGGGGCATTCTCGCCTTCGGCACCCAACTGCTGGTGCTGGGCGCGCTGGCGGTGAGCCGCTCCTGGTCCCCGGCCGTGCTCGGCCAAGGCGCCGAGGAATTCCGCCGGTTGGGACGCTCGCTGTTCACGGCGACCGTCGTCCTGGCACTCGGCGGGATCGCGCTGACCTCGCGCAACATCAAGCTCTGGATCTTCGTCGCGATCCCCGCGATCGCGATCGTCACCATGACCGAGCGCTATGTGCTCCGCCTCTGGCTGCACAAACAGCGCAACGAGGGACGCTGCCTGAGACCGGTGCTCGCCGCCGGGAGCCCGGCCACCGTCCGCGACCTGATCAGCCGGACCCGCAAGTTCCCGCATCTCGGGTGGCGGGTCGAGGCCGTGTGCACGACGGACGGCCGCGGGGTCGACGGCGACCAAGGCGGCCTGGACGGCGACCAGTTGGACGGAGTGCCGGTCATCGGCCAGCTGGAGGACGTCGCCAAGCACGTCCGCCACGACGGCTACCGGGTCGTCGCGGTCACACCCGACCCGCACTGGTCACCGGACCGTCTGCAGCGGCTGGCCTGGAACCTCGAGGGCAGCGACGCCGAGATGATCGTGGCCCCCGTGCTGATGGAGGTGGCCGGCCCGCGGCTGCACGTCGACGCGGTGCTCGGGATACCGCTGCTGCGGGTCAGCATGCCGACCTTCACCGGGGGCCGCCGGGCGATCAAGGGGGTCGTCGACCGGATGGGCGCGGCGATCCTGCTGGTGCTGTTCGCACCGCTGATGATCCTCGTCGGACTGTTCGTGCTGACGGACAGCCGGGGCGGGGTGTTCTACCGCCAGCGCAGGGTCGGCAAGGACGGCCGCGAGTTCACCATGCTGAAGTTCCGCAGCATGGTCGCCGACGCCCACAGCGCGCGTGCGGCACTGGCCGAGCGCAACGAGGGCGCGGGCCTGCTGTTCAAGCTCCGCCGGGATCCGCGGGTGACCCGGGTCGGAGCCGTGCTGCGCCGGTACTCGATCGACGAGCTGCCGCAGCTCTTCAATGTGCTCACCGGATCCATGTCGCTCGTCGGACCCCGGCCTCCGCTGCCGGAGGAGTCCGCCGAGTACGGCCCGGACATCCGGCGGCGGCTGCTGGTCAAGCCCGGGCTCACCGGCCTGTGGCAGATCAGCGGGCGCAGCGATCTTCCGTGGGAGGAGGCCGTGCGCCTCGACCTGCGGTACGTGGAGGACTGGTCGCTGGCCCTGGACACGGTGATCTTGTGGAAGACGCTGCGTGCCGTGCTCCACGGGCAGGGGGCCTACTGATGCGCGGGGGTCGTCCGACCGGCGCGCGGACCGCAGGCCGCAGGGGCCTGCCTGGGGGGAGAGACCGGTCATGAGAGTCAGCGTTTTCGGGCTCGGCTACGTGGGCTGTGTGTCGGCCGCGTGCCTGGCCAGCATGGGGCACGAGGTCATCGGGGTGGACGTCAACCAGGTGAAGGTCGACCTGGTCAACGACGGCAAGGCCCCGGTGGTGGAGGAACGTATCGGCGAGCTCATCGCCGAGGTCGTGCGGACCGGAGCGCTGCGCGCCACCCGCGACGTCCGCGAGGCGATCGCGGACAGCGAGGTGTCGCTGATCTGCGTGGGCACACCGTCGGAGCCCAACGGCAGCCTGTGCACGACCTACTTGGAGCGGGTCACCGAGGAGATCGGCGCCGCGCTGGCCGAGCGGGGCGGGCGGCAGACCGTCGTGTTCCGCAGCACCATGCTCCCCGGCACCTGTCTGAACCTGCTGGTGCCGATCCTGGAGAAGCACGTCGGCGGTACGGCCGGGGTGGACATCGGGGTCGCGGTCAACCCGGAGTTCCTGCGCGAGGGCACCAGCGTGAAGGACTTCTTCGACCCGCCGAAGACCGTCATCGGCGAACTCGACCCGGCGAGCGGCGACGCGGTGGCGGCGCTGTACGAGGGCCTGCCCGGCGAGGTGTTCCGGGTTCCGATCCCGACCGCCGAGGCCATCAAGTACGCGGACAACGCGTTCCACGGCCTCAAGATCGGCTTCGCGAACGAACTGGGCGCCGTGTGCCAGGCCCTCGGGGTGGACTCGCACCAGGTGATGGACGTGTTCCTCGCCGACCGCAAGCTGAACATCAGCCCCGCCTACCTGCGGCCCGGCTTCGCCTTCGGCGGCTCCTGCCTGCCCAAGGACCTGCGCAGCCTGGTCTTCGCGGCGCAGCGGGCCGACGTCTCGGTGCCCATCCTCTCCCATGTGCTGGCCTCCAACTCCGACCATCTCCAGCGCGCGGTGGACATGGTCGAGCGCACCGGCAAGCGCAAGGTGGGCCTCTTCGGCCTCTCCTTCAAACCCGGCACCGACGACCTCCGCGAGAGCCCGCTCGTCGAACTGGCGGAGAGGCTCTTCGGCAGGGGCTACGACCTCAAGATCTACGACGCCAACGTGAGCCTCTCCCGGCTGCTCGGCGCGAACCGCGAGTACATCGAGAGCCGGCTGCCGCATCTCGCGCAGCTCCTCGCCGACTCCGTCGACGAGGTGCTCGACCACGCGGAGGTGTGCCTGGTCGGGAGCAAGGACCCGGCCGTACTGGCGGCGCTGCCCCACGCGGGCGAACCGCTGATAGTCGACCTCATCCGCCTTCCCGACGCCGACGTGCGCCGGACCGAACCGGGATACATGGGCCTTGCCTGGTAACACATCGTTTGACGACACAGCCGGCGGCGACGGCACGAACCGTCGCGCGCTGATCCTGGTGGAGAACCTCTCGGTCCCCTTCGACCGGCGGGTGTGGCAGGAGTGCACCACGCTGCGCGACGCGGGCTGGGAGGTGCACGTCATCTGCCCCCAGGGGGAGAAGCGGGACACGGAACCGGAGGCGGTGATCGACGGGGTGCGGATCCACCGCTACCCGTTGCGCGCCGCCACCGGAGGACCGGCCGGCTATCTGCGGGAGTACGGATCGGCGCTGTGGCACACGGTCCGGCTGGCCCGCAAGGTCGGCCCGGTCGACGTGGTCCACGCCTGCAACCCGCCCGACCTGCTGTTCCTGCCCGCACTGTGGATGAAGCGGCGCGGCGCGAAGTTCGTCTTCGACCAGCACGACCTGGTGCCCGAGCTGTACCTCTCCCGGTTCGACCGCGGCGAGGACCTGCTCTACCGCGCCGTGTGCGCGCTGGAGCGGCGCACCTACCGGGCCGCGGACATCGTCCTCTCCACGAACGAGAGCTACCGGGACGTCGCGCTGAGCCGTGGCGGCAAGCGGCCGGAGGACGTCTTCGTGGTGCGCAGCGCGCCCGCGACCGACCGCTTCCAACCCGTCCCGCCGGAGCCGGAGTTGAAGCGCGGCAAGCCCCATCTGCTGTGCTACCTCGGCGTCATGGGCCCCCAGGACGGCGTCGACTACGCCCTGCGGGCCCTGGCGAAACTCCGCGACGAGGTCGGCCGGACCGACTGGCACGCGGTCTTCGTCGGCGCCGGCGACGCCTTCGACGCGATGGTGGAACTGTCCGGACAGCTCGGCCTCTCCGACCAGGTGCAGTTCACCGGACGCATCCCGGACGCCGACCTGGTGCGCTATCTGTGCACGGCGGACGTGTGTCTGTCGCCCGACCCGCACAATCCGCTCAACGACGTGTCGACCATGAACAAGGTCCTGGAGTACATGGCGATGGGACGGCCGATCGTCTCCTTCGACCTCCGGGAGGCACGCGTCTCCGCCGCCGAGGCCGCCGTCTACGCGCCCGCCAACGACGAGGCCCAGTTCGCCAAGCTCATCGCGCTGCTCCTCGACGATCCCGAGAAGCGGGCCCGGATGGGCAAGATCGGCCAGGAGCGGATCAGCGGACCGCTGTCCTGGGAGAACTCGCAAGCGTCACTGCTCGCCGCCTACACCGCCGCCTGCCGGGACCAAGCCCCGGTGGCCGCGGGTGGGCCGCTCCGTAAGGGGAAGAGGCCGCACCATTGAATGACGACACGATCCGTCTGGTCACGATCGGACGGATTCTCCGCCGGCGATGGCGGCTCCTCGCCGTCCTCGCCGTAGTGGGCGCGCTCTTCGGCTACGGCACCTCGGTGCTGCTGCTCCCGCCGAAGTACACGGCAGAGGCATCGGTCCTGCTGCCGGGCCAGTGGGAAGAGCGCGAACTGCTGACCCAGGTGGACATCGCGACCAGTTCGGCGGTGGCCGACCGCGCGGCCGCCGCGCTCGACTGGAAGGGCGTCGACGGCACCGAGCTGCAGAAAGACGTGAGTGCCAAGGCGGACGACGGGAACATCATCAAGGTTTCCGGTACGGCCGACACCCCGGAGCGCGCGCAGCGGCTCGCCGACCAGCTGGCCCAGCAGTTCGTCACCTTCGCCACCCGTATCGCGGGCGGCAGCACCGACCCCGCCGCGGACACGGCCACCGAGGCGCTGCGCAAGCAGGTCGCGGAGACCAACCGCCGCATCACCGACCTGGCCACCGCTGCCGATCCGGGGCAGACCGTGGAGAGCGTGCAGGCCCGCACCGAGCTGGAGGGGCTGCGCACCGCGCTGCAGGACGCCCTGAAGAAGCTGGAGGACGCCGACCCGACGTCCGCCAAGGCCAACATGGTCGTCATGGGCCCTGCGCCCCGGCCGACCGGCGCGGCGGCGCCGACGAGGACACAACTCATCGGCGCCGGAGCCCTGCTGTTCTTCCTGCTCGCGATCGTCGGCCATCTCGCCGCCGCCCGGGTGAGCCGCCGGCTGCGCACCGAACCGGAGATCGCCGCGGCACTCGGCTCGCCGTTCCTCGGCGCCGTCGACGTACCCGGTGAACGGCGCGGGCAGCACCCCGAGAGCAGTGGCTCACGGGCCCGGCTCCGCCGACTCCTCGGCACCGACACCCGATGGGACACACCGACCCCGCACCGGTCCGGCGACGAGGCCGAGCGACGGATCCGCTACCGGCGGGTGTGCGCTCGCCTAAAGGACCAACTGCCTTCCCCCCGGCGGCTGTTGGTCGTCGTACCGGAAGGCGACGAGGTGGCCCGCCGGGCCGCCGGACAACTCGTCACCGAAGCCGGCGGCGATCCGCTGCTGCGGCTGGTGGAGGTCTCGGTGGACCGGCCGATCGTGCCGGACCGCGTTACCGAGTCCGGTGTCCTGGCCGTACTCAGCGCCGGGAGCTGGACCGCCGGGGAACTCGCGGGCATCGCCGGGGCATGCGCGGACGGCGGACACGAGGTCGTCGGCGTCGTCGTCGCCGGCACGGTCCGCACCCGACCGAAGGAAACCGCAGAACGCCTTACGGACGACGCCACTTTGACGTTCGCGGTACAGGGCCACGCGACAGGAGATTCAGCGTGACGACGAGCACGACTTCGGAGTCGTCGGCCTCCACGCCGCTCCTCGACCTCCAGGGGCTGGTGGTCGCGGTGCGCAGACGCCGCCGCCTGTGGGGCGCCATGGCGGTACTCGGACTGGTGGGCGGCGCGGCCGTGGCGGTCCTGCTTCCGCCGGCGCCGGCCGCGGAGACCAAGGTGCTGGTCGCGCACCAGGAGGACCAGCCGAACGACCCCGGAACGCTGATCCGCACCGACGCCCAGTTGCTGGGCACCACGCGGATCGCCGACCGGGCCCTGAAGGCCCTCAAGTCCTCGGAGAAACCCGAGGACTTCATGCGGGACTACCGGGGCACCGGCCTGACCAACAACGTGCTCCAGATCGATGTCACGGCCGACACCGACGCGGAGGCGGTGGCCCGCGCCAAGGCACTGGCCGACGCGTTCGTCGCCGACCACGCCCAGCGCATCCGGGACATCGCCAACGCCAACGCCCAGGGCCTGCTCGATCAGCAGGCCCGGATGCAGGCGGAGCTGGCCGACGTCAACAAGGCGATCGGCGGCCGGACACCCGACACCGACCCCAAGGACTCGGCGAGCATCGAGTCGCTCTTCGCCCAGCGGGCCGAACTCACCTCCCGTATCTCCGACTTCGGCGAACGCGCGGAGGAGGCGCGCATCGGCGCGCCCCAGCTCATCGCCGCCACCCAGATCGTGGACGCCCCGCGCGCGGTACGGCACTCCCTGCCCAAGGCCCTCGTCACCGACGGCGTGGTCGGACTCGTCCTCGGGCTCTTCCTCGGACTCGCGCTGGCCGCCGTCGGCGTGGTCGTGGCGGACCGCCCCGTGCTGCGCCGGGACATCGCGGCCAACCTCGGCGCCTCCGTCATCGCGGAACTGCCGCGCCGGTCGGGCCGGTTGTGGCAGCGCAAGCGCACCCGGCTGGCCCGCGAACGGCTCACCACGACGCTGGCCCGCACCGCGCGCGGCGCGGCGGAACCCCTGTCACTGCTGGAACTGGGCTGCGCGCGCGGCACGACCGCGATCGCCCTCGGTCTCGCCCGGGCCTTGGGCGAGGACGGGCCGGTGACCGTCGTCGACGGTCTCCCCGGCACCCAGCTCTCGGGCCGCCGCCCGAAACCCGGAGACCCCACCGTGGTCGGCGGCGAAAAGGCCGCGAGTGTGTCCCCGCAGGACCAGCGGATCGGCGTCGGCTCGGTGGCGCCCGGCACGGCGTGGACCGACCTCCAGTACCTCGGCACCCGGACCGTCCTCGTCGTACGCGCCGGGCACGGCAGCGCCGCCTGGCTGCACACCGTGGCACGGCAACTCGCGGACCAGCGCATCCCGGTGATCGGTGTGGTGCTGATCGACCCCGATCCGCGCGACCGGACCGACGGCACGCTGTGGGACGGGCTTGCCAACGCGCTGCGCGGCCGCAGCGAACCGCCGACCTGGCAGAGCGGTGGGGGTACCTCCCATGCCGTCAAGGCAGTGGGGGAGGAACGACGGCTCACCGAACGGCAGCCGATACGGGCCGCCCGGGTCCCGGACAACGACCAGGAGGTGCGGTAGACGTGTGTGGCATCGCGGGCACGTACCGATGGCCGGACGGCAAGGCCGTCACCGACCGGCTCACCGACACCCTCGCCCACCGCGGTCCGGACGGCGCGGGCCGCTACGGCCACCCCCTGGGCGACGGTGAGGTGCAGCTCGGGCACCGCCGGCTGGCCATCGTCGACCTGTCCGAGACCGGCGCCCAGCCGATGGTCTCGGACGGCCTCGCCCTGACGTACAACGGCGAGCTGTACAACGCGCCCGAACTGCGGGCCGAGTTGGAGGCCACCGGGGTGCGCTTCCGCGGCACCTCCGACACCGAGGTGCTGCTGGAGGCCTGGCGGCGCTGGGGCACGGACTGTCTGCCCCGGCTGCGCGGCATGTTCGCGTTCGGCATCTTCGACGAGCGCACCGGTGACCTGGTGCTCGTCCGCGACCAGCTCGGCATCAAGCCGCTGTTCCTGCTCCGGCGCGGCGAGGGCCTGATGTTCGCCTCCGAGCTCAAGGCGCTCGCCGCCGCGACCGGCAAGAAGCTGGAGGTGGACCAGGCGGCGCTCGTGGCCTCCCTGCTCTACTACTGGGTGCCGGACTCCCGCTGCGCGTTCCGCGAGGCGGAGAAGCTGCCGCCGGGCAGCTGGCTGCGGTGCCGGCCCGACGGCCGGGTCGAGCGCGGCAGCTTCTGGAACCTCAAGGACGTCGCCGCCGAGGGCCGGGACCGCGCCCTGGCCGGTGAGCGGCCGGACCTCGCCGCCATCGTCGAGGAGTCGACCCGCCGCCACCTCATCTCCGACGTCCCCGTGGCGACCTTCCTCTCCGGCGGCCTCGACTCCAGCTATCTGACCGCGCTGGCGGCCCGCCACCAGCCCGGGATCTCCGCCTACACGATCGGCTTCCGCGCCGAGGACGCCAAGTTCGAGGCGATGCCGGACGACCTGCGCTACGCCCGGCAGGTGGCCGCGCAGTTCGGTGTCGACCTGCACGAGATCGAGATCGCCCCGAACGTGCTCGACCTGCTGCCGCAGATGACGTACAGCCTGGACGAGCCGATCGGCGACCCCGCCGCGATCAACACGTATCTGATCTGCATGGCCGCCCGGGAGGCCGGGGTCAAGGTGATGCTCTCGGGGATGGGCGCGGACGAGCTGTTCGCGGGGTACCGCAAGCACTTCGCCAACCTGCTCGCGCTGCGCTACCAGCGCGTCCCGCGACCCCTGCGGCGCGGGGTGTCCGGGATCGTGGACCGGCTGCCGGTCGCGTCGGCCACCCGGGGCTACCGGTCGGTGCGGTTCGCGAAGCGGTTCCTCTCCTTCGCCGATCTGCCCGAGGAGACCGCGTTCCGGCGCAGCTACACCATGTACGACCAGGACGAGCTGCTCGCCCTGGTCAACCCGGATCTGGCCGGGACGGTCGACGACGTGATCACCGAGCACACGGACGTCTACCAGGACAACGACCTCGACGACTTCGTCAACCGCATGTGCCTGACCGACTCCCGCATGTTCCTGCCGGGCCTGAACCTCGCCTACACCGACCGGTCGAGCATGGCCGCGTCGACCGAGGTCCGGGTGCCGTACGTCGACATCGAGGTGGTCAGGGCGGCGTTCGCCGTACCCGGCAACCGCAAGATCGTCGGGCGCCAGGGCAAGGCCGTCCTCAAGGAGGCGGCCACCTCGGTCCTGCCCAAGGAGATCGTGTACCGGCCCAAGGGCCTGTTCAGCGCCCCGCTGCGGGCCTGGATGAGCCGGGACCTGGCACCGCTGGTGCGCGAGGTCGTCAACGACGGCGAACTCGTCCGCTCCGGTCTTCTGCGCCGCGACGCGCTGGCCCGGATGGTCGCCGAGGACGCCGCCGGACAGGCGGACTACTCCAAGCATCTGTGGCACGTACTGACCCTCGAGTACTGGTATCGCGACGCGATCTCTGGCCCCGCTCAGAGCACTCGGTCGACGGCTTAGGAATCAGGAGTTCTGGTGAAGCAGGTTGTACAGAACTACAAGAGCGGCGAGCTGGCGGTGCTCGACGTTCCGGTACCGGGGTGCAAGCCGGGCGGTGTGCTGGTGCGCAGCGCCTACTCGCTGATATCCACCGGCACCGAGCTCATGAAGGTGTCCGAGGCCGGCATGTCGATGCTGGGCAAGGCCCGCTCCCGGCCGGACCAGGTGGCCAAGGTCATGCAGAGCGTGGCCACCAACGGACTGCCCGCCACCTACCGCAAGGTGATGGGCAAGCTCGACTCCTACACCCCGCTCGGCTACTCGCTGTGCGGCGTGGTCGAGCAGGTCGGCGCCGGGATCGACGACGTGAAGGTCGGCGACCTCGTCGCCTGCGCGGGCAACGAGCACGCGCTGCACGCCGAGTTGAACTGGGTGCCGAAGAACCTCTACGCCCCCGTCCCCGAAGGCCTCGCGCCGCGGCACGCCGCCTTCGGCACCGTCGGCTCGATCGCGATGCAGGGCGTCCGCCAGGGCGAGCCGCAGCTCGGCGAGGTCGCGCTGGTCATCGGCCTCGGCCTCATCGGCCAACTCGTGGTGCAGCTCCTCACCGCCGCCGGAGTCCGCGTGGTCGGCGCCGACCCGGACCCGGCGCGCTGCGAACTCGCCGAACGCCTGGGCGCCGTGGCCTGCGGCGACCCCGCCTCCGCCGCCGTGGAAGCGGCCGTCGCCGAACTCACCGACGGCCACGGCGTCGACCAGGTCTTCCTGGCCGCGGGCGGCGGCAGCAACCAGCCCGTCGAGCTGGCCGCCCACCTCGCACGGGACCGCGGCCGGGTCGTCGACATCGGCAAGTGCCGCCTCGACCTCCCCTGGAACGCGTACTACGAGAAGGAACTCGACGTCCGCTTCTCGCGCTCCTACGGCCCCGGGCGCTACGACCCGTCGTACGAGCTGGAGGGACGCGACTACCCGATCGGCTACGTCCGCTGGACCGAGCGCCGCAACCTGGCCTGCTTCCTCGACCTCGTCGCCCGTGGCCGCGTCGACGTGGAGCCCCTGATCTCGCACGTCGCCGACTTCGACGACGCCGTGGAGACGTATCAGCGCCTGAAAGACGGCGAGTTGAAGGCCGTGGCCGTGCTGTTCCGGTACCCCGAGCAGACGGAGGAAGCGGGGGAGCCGGAAGCCCCGTCGGTGGCCGTGCCCGCGGTCCGGCGCAGCGAGGGCACGTCCGCCCCGGCCCGGTCCGCCAAGACTCCGGTGCGGCTCGCGTTCGTCGGCGCGGGCAACTACGCGACGTCGATGCTGCTGCCGCACCTGGCCCGGCGCGAGGGTGTCGAGCTGGCGACCGTCGTCACCACGACGGCGCTCTCGGGGGCCAACGCGCAGCGGAAGTTCGGCTTCGCCAAGGCGACCACCGACCTCGACGCCGTCCTCGGTGACAAGTCCGTCGACGCGGTGTTCGTGGTCACCCGGCACAGCTCGCACGCCGAACTGACCCGGCAGGCACTGCTGGCCGGCAAGACCGTGTTCGTGGAGAAGCCCCTGGCCCTCACCGAGGACGAGCTGGCCGGAGTGCTCGCGGCGGTGGAGGAGTCCGGCAACGACCGCCTCCAGGTGGGCTTCAACCGCCGGTTCGCACCGCTGCTCCAGGAGGCCAAGGAGCGGTTCGGTGCCCGGACCGGTCCGGCGAACCTGCGTTACCTGGTCAACGCGGGCAAGCTCCAGCACGGCAGCTGGTACCTCCAACAGGGCGCCGAGGGCTCGCGGTTCGCCGGTGAGGGCGGCCACTTCATCGACACGGCGAGCTGGCTCCTCGACGCCGACCCGGTCTCCGTGTACGCGACGGCCGCGCCCGGCAACGAGGACCTCCAGGTCGTCCTGCGCTACCCGGACGGCTCCACCGCCACCATCGGCTATGTCACCACCGGTGCCTCAGGCTTCCCCAAGGAGACCCTGGACCTGGTCGGGGACGGCAAGGTCCTGAAGCTCGACGACTTCGTCCGTGCCTCGGTCCACGGCCCCAAGAAGTGGGTCAGTTCGCGGCTGCCCAAGGCCCGGGACAAGGGGCAGAACGCCGAACTCGCCGCGTTCATCAAGGCAGTTCGGACCGGGGGACCCATGCCGGTGCCGCTGGAGTCGCTGGTCGCCACCACGGCGGCCACCCTCGCCGTCGGGACCGGTCTGGGCGCCGGTGCGCCGGTGACCCTGGCGAGGACGCCATGACCGTGACCTCGGGGAGTCCGGGCTGGTACCTGCGCCGGCTCTCCCGGATGGGCCCGCGCGAGATCGCGGGCCGGGCGGGCGACACCGTGCGCAGACGGCGCTGGCGGTCGGCGCGGCCCGACTCCCCGACCGTCAACGGCGCCCGGTTCACCGCCGTCCTGCCCTCGGGCACGGTCGCCGCGGTGGCGCCGGACGCCATGAAACGCCTTGTCGCCGAGGCGGACCAACTGATGGCCGGGCACGCCGAGTTCTTCGGGGTGGCCCGCGACGACCTGGTCGACCCGGACTGGTCCTACGACCCGAAGACCGGGCGCCGGGCCCCGTCCGGCTACGCCTTCGACGTGCCGTACCGCGACGAGGACGTGGCCGGGGACATCAAGCAGATCTGGGAGCCGTCCCGGCACCAGTACCTCACCGTGCTCGCCGCCGCCTACGCGACCACCGGGGACGAGCGGTACGCCGAGCGGGTCGCCGCGCATCTGCGGTCGTGGTGGAAGGCCAACCCGCCGCTGTCCGGCGTGCATTGGATCAGCGGCATCGAGCTGGGCATCCGGCTGCTGTCCTGGGTGTGGGTCCGCCGGCTGCTCGACGGCTGGCCGGGCGCGGCCGAGCTGTTCGAGGACAACCCGGTCGCGCTGAACCAGATCTGGCACCACCAGCGCTGGCTGGCCGCCTTCCCCAGCCGGGGCTCCTCGGCGAACAACCACGTCATCGCCGAGACCGCCGGGCAGTTCGCCGCGGCCTGCGCGTTCAACTGGTTCCCCTCGTCGGTGCGTTGGCGGTCCGACGCGCTGCGGTCGCTGGACCGGGAGTTGCGCGCCAACACCTTCGACTCCGGCCTCAACCGCGAGCTGGCCACCGAGTACCACGGACTCGTCCTGGAACTCGGCCTGGCCGCGCTGGCCGAGGCCGATGCCGCCGACGTGCCGGTCCCCGAGTCGCTCCGGCTGGTGCTGCTGCGGATGACCGACGCGCTCGCCGCCGTGGTGGACAACCGGCTGCGACCGCCCCGGCAGGGGGACGCGGACGACGGCCACGGCCTGATCCTGGACGGCGAGGGCACCGACCGCTGGGCCTCGCTCCTGGCCACCGGCGACGCCGTGTTCGGCCGGCTCGGCTGGTGGCCGACGGTCACCGGCACCGACGTGCGCACCCCGCTGCTGGCCGCGCTCATCAAGCCGTACGCGAAGGACGGGACCGCCCGTCCGGCGACCAGGCCCGCTCACCTCGCCGACGCGGGGCTCACCGTCCTGCGCGGTCCGGAGGAGATCTGGTGCCGCTGCGACGGCGGTCCGCACGGCTTCCTGTCCATCGCCGCGCACGCCCACGCCGACGCGCTGTCCGTGGAGGTGCGGCACGACGGGATCGACGTGCTCGCCGACCCGGGGACGTACTGCTACCACGGGCAGCCCGAGTGGCGGCGGTACTTCCGCTCGACCCTCGGCCACAACACCCTGGAGCTGGACGGCGCTGACCAGTCCGTCTCCGGCGGCCCGTTCCTGTGGACCCGGCAGGCCCGCACCCGGGTCCTGGACGTGGACAACTCCGGTGCGGGGGTGGCCCGTTGGGCCGCCGAGCACGACGGCTACCAGGGCTCGGTGCACCGCCGCCGGGTGGAACTGACGGCCGCGAGCCAGGAGTTGAGGATCGTCGACGAGGTGCGCGGCGGCCCGCGCCGGGACGTGCGGTTGGCGTTCCACCTCGGACCGGCGATCGCCGCGGACCTGGTGGGGCACCGCGCGGTCCTCACCTGGATCCGCGACGGCGAGGGGCGTTCCGCGGTGCTCGACCTGCCGAAGGAGCTGTCCTGGCGGGCACACCGCGGCGAGAGCGAACCGCCGCTGGGCTGGTACTCCGCCGGATTCGGGCGCAAGGAACCCACCACCACGCTGGTCGGCACCGGTTTCGCCGACGGCACGGACGGGTTCACCACCGTGCTCGGGTTCCGCGGCCAGGGGGGCGCGTGAGGAACAGGACACGGTACTGGGCGTCGGCGGTGGCACCGCTGGCGCTGGTCCTGCTGACGGCGACCGGCTGCGACAGCACGTCGAGCGCCCCGGCCACGACGAAGCCGTCCGCCGCGCCGTCCACGGCCACGTCCGCCGCCCGGACCGTGGCCCGGGTGTGCGCCAACCCCGGCGCCGGACCGGCGAAGGCACCGGCGGGCGCGGTGACCGTGGACCCCAAGGTGGTCGGCGATCTGGCGACGAAGACCAAGAACAGCCCTCCGAACACCACGTTCTGGCTCAAGCCGGGCACGCACCGACTTGAGCGGGACCGCTACGCCCAGGTGATCCCCAAGAAGGGGGACCACTACATCGGCGCGCCGGGCGCGGTGTTCGACGGCCGGAAGGTCAACCAGTACGCCTTCACCGGCAACGCCGCCGACGTGAGCATCCGCTATCTCACCGTGCAGGGGTTCGTCGCGCCGCAGGACGAGGGCGTCGTCAACCACGACTCGGCCGACGGGTGGGTCATCGAACACTCGACGATCCAGAACAACTCAGGCGCCGCGCTGATGGCCGGTGCCCGCCAACAGGTCCGCGCCGACTGTCTGCGCGACAACGGCCAGTACGGCATGAACGCCTACAAGGGCAACGGCCGTATCACCGGCCTGGTGGTCGAGGGGAACGAGATCGTCGGCAACAACACCGGTGACTGGGAGCGGAAGCAGAAGGGCTGCGGCTGCACCGGAGGCATCAAGTTCTGGGAGGTCAACGGCGCCGAGATCAGCGGCAATTGGGTGCACGACAACCGCGGCACCGGACTGTGGGCGGACACCAACAACAACGACTTCCGTATCGAGAACAACGTGATCGAGGCCAACGACGGTGCCGCACTGATCTACGAGACGAGCTACAACGCGGTCGTCAAGGACAACACGATCCGGCGCAACAACTGGGTCGAAGGCCGCAAGGCGGCCGACAGCGGCGACAACTTCCCTTACGCGACCGTCTACTTGTCCGAGTCCGGCGGGGAACCGCGGGTCCCGGCCCGCACCGACAAGATCGAGATCTACGGGAACGTGCTGGAGAACAACTGGTCCGGGATCACCCTGTGGGAGAACGCCGACCGGTTCTGCAACAGCCCCGCCAACACCTCCTCCGGTGACTGCACGCTGCTGGTGAAGAAGACGAGCACCTGCGTGCGACCGGCGATCGCCAAGGCACCGCTGTACTCCGACTGCCGGTGGAAGACCCAGCGGGTGGACATCCACGACAACCGCTTCGTGCTCGACGAGTCCGTCGTCAAGTGCACGGAGATGTGCGACCGCATGGCGGTGCTCTCCAACTACGGCACCTATCCGGACTGGTCGCCGTACCACGGCGAAGGGGTGGCAGAGGCCATCACCGAGAAGCAGCACAACAGTTGGCACGACAACGTCTACGTCGGGCCGTGGAAGTTCGACGCCGAGGACCAGAGCAAGGTGCTCGACTTCGGGCAGTGGCAGGCGGCGCCGTACCAGCAGGACAAGGGCAGCACCCTCGACCTCCAGGCCGGTGGTTGAGATGGCCGAGAACCTGACCCGCGGACCGGAGCTGGAACAGACTCTGCCCGGCGCCGCACCGCGCCCGGCCGGCACACCGAAGATCGTCGGGATCGTCTGGGGGCTGCTGGTCCTCAACACGCTCGGCTCCGCCGGGGCGAAGACCATCGTCCCGCTGCCCCGCTCCCTCATCCAGATGGTCACCATGGGCTCGCTGGTCGCCGCGTTCGCGCTGGCGCTCGCGGTCAACCAGCGGGTGCGCGTCCGGTCCAGCGCCTATGTGCTGCTGCTCTCCCTGCTGCTGGTGTCGAGCGTGATCTCCAGCGCCAGCCTGGAGTCCGGCACGGGCGCGCTGTTCCGCTGCTTCCGGCTGACCCTCTTCATCGGCACCCTGTGGCTCCTCACCCGCTGGTGGGACGGCAGTCTGACGTTCGTCCGCTACCACATCCGGATGTACTACGCGGTCCTCGGCTCGGTCGCCCTCGGCCTGCTGGTCTCCCCGGGCAAGGCCCTGCCCGACCTCTACGGCGGACGCCTCGTCGGCGCGCTGTGGCCGCTCACCCCGCCGCAGATCGGGCAGTACGCGGCGGTCATCATCGGGCTCACCGTGCTGCTCGTCATCGGCAAGCGGACCGACCGGACCAGCGCCGTGCTGGTCATCGTGCCGTCGCTGGTGCTGCTCGCGCTGACCCACACCCGGACGGCCACCCTCGGCCTGCTCCTCGGACTGGCCCTGGCGATCGGCTCGCTCATCCTGACCAGCGCCCCGGCCCGCCGCTTCTTCACCTGGGCGGTGCTGATCTCCGTGGTGGCCGCGGTGGGCTTCGCCTCCGCGCTCCAGACCTGGTTCCTGCGCGGCCAGAGCCAGGAGAACTTCTCCAGTCTCACCGGCCGGGCCAAGGTCTGGAACGCCCTGCTGGCCGCACCCCGGACGACCGGGGAGAAGGCGTTCGGCGTGGGCCTGGGCGACAAGTCGTTCGGCGGACTGCCCATCGACAACAGCTGGCTGGCCGTCTACAACGAACAGGGCCTGATCGGCGTCACCCTCGTCGCCGCGATCATCATCGTGCTCGGCGGTGTCGCCCTGCTGCGCCCGCCGTCGCTCCAGCGGGCCTGCGCGATCTTCCTGATCAGCTACTGCGCGATCGCCTCGTACACCGAGGCGGGACTCGGCGACGCCTCGCCGTACCTGCTGCATCTGGCCCTGGCCGCCTCGCTGTTGGCAGCCCCAGTCCGGGCCACTCCGCTCGCGCTGCCCGAAGCCCCTCGGCGACACGTCCCGCGCTGGGCCCGTAGATCCGAGGGGAGCTGAGCATGCACGTCCTCGTGGTGCACAACCGCTACAACTCGGCGCAGCCGAGCGGGGAGAACAACGTCGTCGACCAGGAGGTGGAGCTGCTGCGCGCGGCCGGCCACCGGGTCGAGCTGTTCGAGCGGCGCAGCGACGACATCGGCGCCCGCTCCCTCCTCGGCAAGGTCGCGGTGCCGCTCCTGGTGCCGTGGAACCCGGGCGTGCGCAAGGAGTTGGCGGCCAGGCTGCGCGCCGAGCGGCCGGACGTGGTGCACGTCCACAACGTCTTCCCGCTCCTGTCGCCCGCGGTCCTCGCCGCCTGCGCCGACGCCGGAGTACCCGCCGTCGCCACGCTGCACAACTACACCCAGGTGTGCCCGCCCGGCACGCTCCAGCGGGACGGCCGACCGTGCACCGAGTGCGTCGGCTCGACGCCGCTGCCCGCCGTCCGGCACGGCTGCTACCGGAACTCCAGCCTCGCGACCGTGCCGCTCGCGGTCAGCCTGTCGGTCAACCGGCGGCGCTGGTGGACCGGCGTGGAACGCTTCCTGTGCATCTCCGCCGCGCAGCGCGACGTCCTGGTCCGCTCCGGTATGCCGGCCGAACGCCTCGCGGTGAAGCACAACTTCGTCCCCGAACCCGACATCCGGCGGGACGGCGGGGGCGAGCAGGTGCTCTATCTCGGCCGGCTCGCGGAGGCCAAGGGCGTACGGCTGCTCATGGCCGCGTGGGACGAGGTCGCGGCCAGCGGCGGTGTGGGCGTCCCGCTCGCGATCGCCGGCACCGGACCGCTGGAGAAGGAGGTCACCGCCTGGGCGGCGGGCCGCGACGACGTGCGCTACGTCGGCCTGCTGGACCCGGCGGAGTGCCGCAAGGCCGTCGCGCGGTCGGTCGCCGTGGTGGCGCCCTCGACCTGGCTGGAGGCGTTCGGCCTGGTGGTCGTGGAGGCGATGGCGGCCGGGGTGCCGACCGTCGCCGCCGGTCACGGCGCCTTCGTCGAACTCGTCGAGGACGGCGTCACCGGACTGCTGCACCAGCCGGGCGACGCGGCCTCGCTCGCGTCCGGGATCCGCCGGATCGCGGCCGACCCGGACCGCAACCGGGAGATGGGACAGGCGGCCCGGCACCGCTACGAGCAGGGATTCAGCCCGGCCGTCGGCCTGGAGCGCCTGCTGGAGGAGTACCGCACCGCGATCGCGGGACGGTCGGCACTGGCTCGCGGTGGGGACACCCACGCGGGCAGGGGGGATGGGGACAGCACATGACACGATGCCGACTCTGCGGCTCGGAAGCGATGGCGAGCGTCGTCGACCTGGGGGCGACACCGCCGTGTGAGAGCTTTCTCGCCGCGGACCAACTGGACCTGCCGGAACCGGCGTACCCGCTGCATCTGCGGGTCTGCACGGACTGCTGGCTGGCGCAGATACCGCCGCTGATCACGCCGGAGGAGACGTTCAAGGAGTACGCGTACTTCTCCTCGTTCTCGACCTCCTGGGTGGAGCACGCGCGCACCTTCGTCGACGGCGCCGTACAGCGCCTCGACCTCGGCACCGACTCCTTCGTGGTCGAGGTCGCGAGCAACGACGGCTACCTGCTGCGGCACGTGGTGGACCGGGGGATCCGCTGCCTGGGCATCGAGCCCTCGGTCAACGTCGGCGCCGCGGCGCGCGAGGCGGGCGTGCCCACGTTCACGGACTTCCTGAGCCCCGACACCGGCGCGGCCGTCCGCGCCGAGCACGGCCCGGCGGACCTGGTCGTGGCCAACAACGTGTACGCGCACATCCCCGACGTGGTCGGCTTCACCCAGGGGCTGCGCGCCCTGGTCGCCGACGACGGCTGGGTCTCCATCGAGGTGCAGCACCTGCTGACCCTGATCGAGGACAACCAGTACGACACGATCTACCACGAGCACTTCCAGTACTACACGGTCGCCTCCGCGATCCGGGCCCTCGCCAGCGGCGGACTCACCCTCGTGGACGTCGAGTTGGTGCCCACGCACGGCGGCTCCATCCGGCTGTGGTCCCGCCCCGCCGAGATCGCGGGCGAACCCTCCCAGCGGGTGATCGACGTACTGGCCCGAGAAAAGGCCGCCGGGCTCCAGGAGTTGGCCGGGTACACCGAGTTCTCGGCCCGGGTCGCCAAGGTCCGC
Source organism: Streptomyces sp. NPDC101776 (assembly GCF_044766845.1). Lineage (NCBI taxonomy): Bacteria > Bacillati > Actinomycetota > Actinomycetes > Kitasatosporales > Streptomycetaceae > Streptomyces > Streptomyces sp. NPDC101776. The sequence goes on from NZ_JBIWMV010000001.1 coordinate 709,943, forward strand.
CGGGACCTGCTGCGCTTCCTCATCGACGCGGCCGACCGCGGCGAGACGGTCGTCGGCTACGGCGCCCCCGGCAAGGGCAACACCCTGCTCAACCACTGCGGCATCCGCCCCGACCTGCTCGCGTACACGGTCGACCGCAACCCGTACAAGCACGGCCGGTTCACCCCCGGCACCCGCATACCGATCCTGCCGCCCGAGCAGATAGCCGTCGACAAGCCGGACTACGTCCTGGTCCTCCCCTGGAACCTGCGGGCCGAGCTGACCGAGCAGTTGTCCTTCGTCCACGAGTGGGGCGGCCGACTGGTCTTCCCGATCCCGGAACTGAGCATCGTCGAAGTGGCACAGTCGAAAGAGGTCACAGCATGAAGGTCGTCCTGTTCTGCGGCGGTTACGGGATGCGCATGCGCAACGGAACCTCCGACGACGTCCCCAAGCCCATGGCCATGGTCGGGCCGAGACCGCTGATCTGGCATGTCATGCGCTACTATGCGCACTTCGGGCACAAGGAGTTCATCCTGTGCCTCGGCTACGGCGCCCACCACATCAAGGACTTCTTCCTCAACTACGAGGAGACGGTGTCCAACGACTTCGTCCTGCGGTGCGGACAGACCGAGTTGCTCTCCACCGACATCGCCGACTGGACGATCACCTTCGCGCAGACCGGCATCGAGTCGCCCATCGGGGAACGCCTGCGCCGGGTGCGCCACCACCTCGACGGCGACGAGATGTTCCTCGCCAACTACGCCGACGTGCTGACCGACGCCCCGCTGCCGGAGATGATCGACAAGTTCGCCCAGCGCGACGCGGGCGCGTCGATGATGGTCGTACCACCCCAATCCTCCTTCCACTGCGTGGAGTTGGGCGAAGACGGTCTGGTCGGAGGCATCACCGCGGTGAGCGACATGCCGCTGTGGGAGAACGGCGGCTACTTCGTGCTCCGCCAGGAGGTCTTCGACCACATACCGGAGAACGGCGACCTGGTCGCCGACGGATGCTCCCAACTCGCCAAGCGGGGGCGGCTGGTGGCGCATCAGCACCGCGGCTTCTGGAAGCCGACCGACACCGTGAAGGAGCGGGCCGCGCTCGACGAGGCCTACACCCGGGGCGACCGTCCGTGGGCCGTGTGGGAGCGGGACAGCGCGGGGGTGCGTGCGTGATCAGGCTCGGAGCCGGTCCGCTCGACCGGATCGTCGTCGTGGGCGCGCACTGCGACGACATCGCCATCGGCGCCGGCGGCACCCTGCTGACGCTGTGTCAGGCCCGGCCGGGCATCCGCGTCGACGCGCTGGTGCTCTCCGGCGGCGGCAGCGAGCGCGAGCAGGAGGAACAGGCCGCGCTCACCGCCTTCTGCCCGGGCGCCGACCTGCGACTGACCGTGCACAAACTGCCCGACGGCCGACTGCCCGCGCACTGGGAGGAGGCCAAGGCCGCCGTCGAGGAACTGCGCGCCCGGACCGAGCCCGAACTGGTCCTCGCGCCCCGCACCGACGACGCCCACCAGGACCACCGCGGCCTGGCCAAGCTGATGACCACCGCGTTCCGCGACCACCTCGTGCTCGGCTACGAGATAGTCAAGTGGGACGGCGACCTCGGCCGGCCGGCGGCCTACCAGCCGCTGGAGACCGAGACCGCCGAACAGAAGGTACGGCTGTTGCAGGAGCACTACCCCTCGCAGCGGCACCGCCCGTGGTACGACCGGGAGGCCTTCCTCGGCCTCGCCCGGATCCGCGGTATCGAATGCCACGCGCGCTACGCCGAGGCCTTCGCCGTCACCAAACTCACGCTCAACCTGGGGGGTTGAACACCTTGCGCGTACTACTGACCGGACACCAGGGATATCTGGGCACCGTGATGGCACCCGTCCTCACCGCCGCGGGACACGAGGTCGTCGGCCTCGACTCCGGCCTCTTCGCCGACTCCGTCCTCGGCCCGCAGCCCGCCGACCCGCCCGGCGTGCGGGTGGACCTGCGCGACATCACCGCCGAGCACGTCGCCGGGTTCGACGCCGTGATCCACCTGGCCGCGCTGTCGAACGACCCGCTCGGCTCGCTGGCCCCGGAACTCACCTACGACATCAACCACCACGCGTCCGTACGGCTGGCGAAGCTGGCCCGCGACGCGGGAGTCGGACGCTTCCTGTACGCGTCGACCTGCTCCGTCTACGGCGCCTCCGGCGGCGGCGGTCTGGTGACCGAGGACGCCCCGCTGCGCCCCGTGACGCCGTACGCGGAGTCGAAGGTGCGGGTCGAGGACGACGTGCACGCGCTGGCCGACGACGACTTCACCCCGGTGTTCATGCGCAACGCCACCGCCTTCGGCTTCTCGCCCCGGCTGCGTGCCGACATCGTGCTGAACAACCTGGTGGGCCACGCGCTGCTCTCCGGCGAGGTGCTGGTCCTCTCCGACGGAACCCCCTGGCGCCCACTGGTGCACGCGGCCGACATCGCCCGCGCCTTCACGGCCGCGCTGACCGCGCCGCGCGAGGCGGTGCACGACCGGGCGTTCAACATCGGCAGCGAGGTCAACAACGTCACCGTCGCCGAGATCGCCGAGCAGGTCGCCGAGGCGGTGTCCGGCGCGAAGGTCGTGATCACCGGCGAGAACGGCGCCGACCCACGCTCGTACCGGGTGGACTTCTCCCGCTTCCGCGCCGCGATCCCCGACTTCGACTGCGAGTGGACGGTGAAGCAGGGCGCGCTCGAACTCGCCGACGCCTACCGGAAGTTCGACCTGACCCGGGAGGACTTCGAGCAGCGCTTCACCCGTCTCGCCGTGCTCAAGGCGGCCTCCGAGGCCGGCACCGTCGACGACACCCTGCGGTGGCGCCGATGACCGAAGTCGGCGAGGAGATGCACGCACTGGTGGAGCGGCTGTACCCGCTCTGCCGGAGCATCACCGGCGACGGCGTGCGCGCCACCCTGGACATCGTCGGCGAGTACCTCCCGCTGACCGTGCACGAGGTGCCGACCGGGACCCAGGTCCTCGACTGGACCGTTCCGCAGGAGTGGAACATCCGGGACGCGTACATCGCCGACGCCACTGGCCGGCGGGTCGTCGACTTCGCCGCGTCCAGCCTGCACGTGCTCGGCTACAGCGTGCCGGTGTCGCGGACCATGCCGCTCTCCGAGCTGCGCGCACACCTGCACACGCTGCCGGACCACCCGAACTGGGTGCCGTACCGCACGAGTTACTACAAACCGGAGTGGGGTTTCTGCCTGGCCCAGGAGACCCTGGACGCGCTGCCCGACGGCGACTACGAGGTGCGGATCGACTCCACCCTCGCGGACGGCCACCTCACCTACGCCGAGCACGTCGTCCCCGGACAGGTGGCCGACGAGGTCATCGTCTCCTGCCACACCTGCCATCCGTCACTGGCCAACGACAACCTCGCCGGCATCGCGGTCGCGACCTTCCTGGCCCGCGCGCTGGCCCAGCAAACGCCGTACTACACCTACCGGTTCATCTACGCGCCCGGCACCATCGGGGCGATCACGTGGCTGGCCCGCAACGCGGAGCGGATCGACCGGGTCAAGCACGGGCTCGTGCTGGCCTGCGCCGGAGACACGGGTCAACTGACGTACAAGCAGAGCAGGCGCGGCGACGCGGAGATCGACCTGGTGCTGCGGCACGTGCTGAAGGCGTCCGAACGCCCGCACCACGTCAACGAGTTCACCCCGTACGGGTACGACGAGCGGCAGTACTGCTCACCCGGGTTCAACCTCGGTGTGGGCTCGCTCAGCCGGACCCCGTACGCGGGCTACCCCGAGTACCACACCTCGGCGGACAACCCGGACTTCGTCTCCCCGGAGGCGATGGCGGACACCCTCGCCGTCTGCCGCGAGGCGTTCACCGTTCTCGACCGCAACCGGCGCTACCTCAACCTCAGCCCTTACGGCGAACCGCAGTTGGGCCGGCGCGGGTTGTACGACGCGCTCGGCGGTCGCAGCGACACCAAGCAGGCGCAGATGGCCATGCTCTGGGTGCTCAACCTCTCCGACGGCGAGCACAGTCTGCTGGACGTCGCCGAGCGGTCCGGGCTGCCCTTCGACAGCGTCGCCGGTGCGGCCGACGCCCTGCACGAGGCCGGACTGATCAAGACATGACATCGACGACCACCGACGGGGAGAAGGCGGCGCCGGTCCGGTCCGCCAAGCGGGCCCTCGTCGGCCGGCTCTCCTGGGGACTGGCCGACCAGGCGGCCTCCAGCATCAGCAACTTCGCGGTGGGCATCTACGTGGCCCGCTCGCTCGGGGTCACCGCGTTCGGCGTGTTCAGCCTCGCCTGGGTGACCTACGGCGTGGTGCTCAACGTCTCCCGGGGCCTGGCCACCGACCCGCTCGTGGTGCGCTTCAGCGGGGTGCCGCAGGCGTCCTGGCGCGGGGCGGTGGCCCGGTCGACGGGTACCGCGCTCTGCGTCGGTACGGCCCTCGGCGTGCTCTGCCTGGCGGCCGGGCTCGGGCTCGGCGGCCGGGTCGGGCCCGCCTTCGCCGCCCTCGGTCTGATGATGCCGGGGCTGCTGCTCCAGGACGCCTGGCGGTTCTCGTTCTTCGCCGCGGGCGACGGGCGCAAGGCGTTCGTCAACGACATCGTGTGGGGCATCGCGCTCATCCCCGCCATGGTCGTGGCGGCCCATGTCGACACCGTGGCCGCCTTCGTGCTCGCCTGGGGCGCGTCCGCCACGGTCGCGGCGGGATACGGCTGTATCCAGTCCGGCATACGGCCCCGCACGGCACAGGCCCGCGGCTGGCTGCGCGAACAGCGCGACCTCGGCTACCGGTACCTCGTCGAGAACGTCAGCCTCAGCGGCGCCAGCCAGCTCCGGGCGTACGGCCTCGGCGTGATCGTCGGAGTGAGCGCGGTCGGCGCGGTGCGCGGCGCCGAACTCCTCCTCGGCCCCTTCCTCGCCGTACTGATGGGCCTCTCGCTGGTCACCGTCCCCGAGGCGGCGCGCGTGCTGCGGCAGGCCCCGCACCGACTGGGCAGGTTCTGCCTCTACCTCGGCGGGGGACAGGCCACCGGAGCGCTGCTCTGGGGCTCGGCACTGCTGCTGATGCCGGGCAGGCTCGGCGAGTTGGCGCTCGGCGACGTCTGGCACTCCTCCTCGCACCTCATCGTGCAGATCACCCTCAGCGTCGCCGGGGCGGGCCTCGGCACGGGCGCGGCGGCCGGACTGCGCGCGCTCGGCGCGGCCCGCCGCAGCCTGCGCTGCCAGCTGTTCGCCTCCGCCTGCTACGTCGGCGGCGGGCTCGGTGGCGCGGCCCTCGGCGACACGTCCGGCTCGGCCTGGGGCGTCGCCGCCGCGACCATCAGCGGCTCGGCCGTGTGGTGGCTGCAACTGCGTTCCGCCCTGCGCGAGCGCCACGGCGAACCCATCCCCGAAGTGAGGACCTCATGACCGACCGACCGCGGCTGAGCATCGGCCTGCCCGTGTACAACGGCGAGGAGTACCTGGCCGAGTCGTTCGACGCCCTCCTCGGCCAGACCTACGAGGACTTCGAACTGGTCGTCTCCGACAACGCCTCGGCCGACGCCACCGAGGACATCTGCCGCAAGTACGCCGCGCAGGACTCGCGTATCCGCTACCTCCGGCTGCCCCGCAACATCGGAGCCACCCCGAACCACAACCACGTATTCGCCGAGTCCCGCGGCGAGTTGTTCAAGTGGGCCTCGCACGACGACCTCTACGGCCGCGACCTGCTGACGCGCTGCATAGAGGCGCTGGACGAGCGGCCGGACGTCATCCTCGCCCACACCGACCAGGCGGTCATCGACGGCGACGGACAGGTGACGGTGCCCTACGAGTACACGCTCGCCACCGGCTCCCCGAGCGCGCCGGAGCGCTTCCGCAGCCTGCTCTTCGAACCGGGCGGCGACGACTTCTACGGAGTCATCCGGGCCGACGTGCTGCGCCGGGTGAAACCGATGGACAGCTACCACCACGCGGACCGCACCTTCGTCGCCGAGATCACCCTGCACGGACGCTTCCACCAGGTGCCGGAACTGCTGTACTTCCGCCGCGACCACCCCACCCGCGCCGAGCGCGCCAACCCCTCCAAGCGCGCCCGCTGCGTCAACCTCGACCCGCGCCGGGCGGGCGTGCTGCACCCGACGCCCCGGCTGCTCGCCGAGTACATCTGGGGCTTCGCGTCCGCGATCCGACGGGCACCGCTGTCCCCGGCCGACCGGCGTGCCTGCTACCGCCACCTGGCCTCGTGGATGACCAGCCGGGTCCGCCCGGGCGTCGGTGAGCGGGTCGAGGACCGCGCCCCCGTCGACCCCGCCCAGCTCACGGTCTCCGTGGACGCCCTCGTCGCCGGCCGCGAGGGGAGGCACGCATGACGTCCGCGCCCCAACAGCTGGTGCGCGTGGGGGTGTTCGGCCTCCTCGGCTCCGGCAACCTCGGCAACGACGGGTCGCTCGAAGCCGTCCTCGGTTACCTCCGCGCCGACCATCCGGACGCGGTCGTGGACGCCTTCTGCGGCGGGCCCGAGGCCGTGACGGCACGGTTCGGGATCCCCGCCACCCGCATGCACTGGAACCGCGCCGAGTACCGCACCGCGTCCCGCCTGGGCTCGATCGCGTCGAAGGGCCTGGGCAAGTTCGTCGACATCTTCCGCACCGCCGCCTGGGTACGCCGCCACGACGTGGTGATCGTGCCGGGCATGGGCGTCCTGGAAGCCACCCTGCCGCTACGGCCCTGGGGCTTCCCGTACTCCCTGTTCCTGCTCTGCGCGAGCGGCCGACTGACGGGCACGCGCGTCGCGTTGGTCAGCGTCGGCGCCGCCGAGATCCGCAACCGGCCCACCTGCGCCCTGGTCCGCTGGTCGGGCCGCCTGGCCGCCTACCGCTCCTACCGGGACGCGCAGTCCCGGGACGCGATGCGGGCGATGGGCGTGAACACCGCGCGCGACGAGGTGTATCCGGACCTGGCGTTCTCCCTGCCGGCCCCGCCCGCGAGCGCGCCCTCGGACGCGCCGGGCACGGTCTGCGTCGGCGTCATGGACTTCCACGGCGGCAACGACGACCGCGCCCGCGCCGACGAGATCTACCGGCGCTATCTCGACGGCACGATCCGGTTCGTCCGCACGCTCGTCGAGGAGGGCAGACCGGTCCGGCTGCTCACCGGCGACCAGTGCGATGCGACGGTGGTCGCCGCGATCCTCGAAGCGGTGGACTCCCCGCTGGTCACCGCCGCCGAACCGGCCTCGCTGGACGACCTGATGAACGAGATGGTCGCCGCCGACACCGTGGTGGCGGTCCGCTACCACAACCTGATCTGCGCGCTGAAGACCGGAACGCCGGTGCTCGCGCTCAGCTACGCGGCGAAGAGCGACGCGCTCATGGAGCGGATGGGCCTCGGCGCGTACTGCCACCCGGCGCGCGAGGTCGACGCCGACCGGTTGCTGGAGCAATTCCGGGCGCTGGAGAAGCGAGCGCCCGAACTGCGGGGGACCCTCACCGAGCGGAACCAGGCCGCCGCACGCCAACTCCAGGACCAGTTCAGCTCGTTGACCGCGGCCGTGTTCCCCGCGACCGGCCATATCCACGCCCACCCCCGCCAGGAGTCTCCATGAAAGCGACCGAAGTCCCGGAGATCGCGGGGGCGTTCCTCTTCGAGCCGACGCCGTACGCCGACGAACGCGGTTTCTTCTGCCGCACGTTCGACGCCGACGTGGTCCGCTCGGTGGGCCTGGACCCGGACGCCTTCGTCCAGGACAGCCTGTCCCGCTCGGTCCGGGGCGTGGTGCGCGGTCTGCACCTGCGATCCGGCGCGGGCGAGGCCAAGTTGGTGCGGTGCTCGTACGGGCGGATCTTCGACGTCGTCGTGGACCTGCGGCCGGATTCTCCGACCTACCGCAGTTGGACTTCCTTTGAACTCACAGGAGAATCACAACCAACTCTTTACATTCCCGCGGGATGCGCGCACGGTTTTCAGGCACTGACCGACACCGCAGACACCTCGTACCGGATCGACCGCCCGCACGATCCGACCGAGGACGTGACCATCGCCTTCGATGACCCGGAGCTGGCCATTCCCTGGCCGCTGCCGGTGGCATTGATGTCCCAACGGGACCGTGAGGCGCCGAGCCTCGCCGAGGTCCTGAAGCACAGAGAAAGTTGAGGTCCCCGTGGACACCGAAGAGCTTCACCTGCCCCTGTCGCGGACAGCCAACGAGCGGCTGCACGCCATGATTCCCGGGGGCGCTCACACCTACGCCAAGGGCGACGACCAGTACCCCGAGAACCTGGCCCCGGTCATCAGCCACGGCAGCGGTGCCCACGTGTGGGACGTAGACGGCAACCGGTACATCGAGTACGGCTCCGGCCTCCGGTCGGTCAGCCTCGGTCACGCCCACCCGCGCGTGATCGAGGCGGTGCGGCGGGAACTCGGCCGCGGCAGCAACTTCGTCCGGCCGTCCATCGTGGAGGTCGAGGCCGCCGAACGCTTCCTCGCCACCGTGCCGACCGCCGAGATGGTGAAGTTCGCGAAGAACGGCTCCGACGCCACCTCCGCCGCGGTCCGCCTGGCCCGCGCCGCCACCGGCCGCTCACGGGTGGCCCTCTGCTCCGACCATCCGTTCTTCTCCGTCGACGACTGGTTCATCGGCACCACCCCGATGTCCGCCGGCATCCCGTCGACGACCACCGAACTCATCGCGACCTTCCCCTACGGCGACCTGGCCGCCACGGAGGAGATGCTCGCCAGGTACCCGGACGAGATCGCCTGCCTGATCCTCGAACCCGCCACCCACACCGAGCCGCCGCCCGGCTACCTCGCCGGCCTGCGCGAACTGGCCGACCGGCACGGCTGCGTCCTGATCTTCGACGAGATGATCACCGGCTTCCGCTGGTCCGAGGCGGGCGCCCAGGGCCTCTACGGCGTCGTCCCCGACCTCTCCACGTTCGGCAAGGCGCTGGGCAACGGCTTCGCCGTCTCCGCGCTGGCCGGGCGCCGCGACCTGATGGAGCGGGGCGGGCTGCGCGACACCGGCGACCGCGACCGGGTGTTCCTGCTGTCCACCACGCACGGAGCGGAGACGCACTCCCTGGCCGCCGCGATGGCCGTACAGACCACGTACGTCGAGGAGGGCATCACCGCGCGGCTGCACACCCTCGGCGAGCGGCTGGCCGCCGGTGTCCGCGACGCGGCGGCGGCCATGGGCGTCGGCGACCACGTCGTCGTGCGGGGCCGGGCCAGCAACCTGGTCTTCGCCACCCTCGACGAGAACCTCCAGCCGTCGCAGCAGTACCGCACCCTGTTCCTGCGCCGGCTCCTCGCGGGCGGAGTGCTGGCCCCGTCCTTCGTGGTGAGCAGCGCGCTGGAGGACGAGGACATCGACCGCACCGTCGACGTGGTGGCCCAGGCATGTGCCGTGTACCGCAAGGCACTTGACGCCGCCGACCCCACCCCATGGCTGCTCGGACGGCCTGTGAAGCCGGTGTTCCGCCGCCTGGCGTGAGGTGACGTCAGCGGGCTCGCGTAGACCGGCGTGAGGTGATGTCAGAGGGGCTCGCGCCGACCGGCGTCGACCGTCCGTCCGGACGAGCGATCGCCCAGCCGGTCGGCGGTCCGGTCGACCAGCCACGCGGTCGCCGGGATCACCGCCAGCGCGGTGCACCAGCCGCCGAGCGCGTCGGTCGGGTAGTGCGCGCCCAGCCCGACCTCCGCCCAGCCCATGACCGCGCCGGCCACCAGCCCCGCCCCGAGCACGAGTGACGTACCGGCCGTCCTGCCGAGGCCGAGCCGGTCCGTCGCGAACAGCGCCGCCATGAGGGCGAGCGCGGTGGCGAAGGCGGTGTGCCCGCTCGGGTAGGACAGGTTGCCGGGGCCGTGGATGGTACGGCCCACCAGATGCTTGAGCAGCGTGGTCGTCCCCACGGTCGCCCCGGCCCCGGCGACGACGAGCACGGCCGCACGGGGACTTCGCATGAGCAGGCAGCCCACGACACCGGCCACGACCACCAGCGCCGAGCCCGCGGGTTCCCCCAAGAAGTCCAGGGCCAGGGCGACTTGGCGCCACGGCGCCCGCACACTGTCCGCCGTCGGCGGGAAGATCCAGCTGTCCACCGCGCCGGGTGCGCTGTGACCGGCGTACCTGACCCCGAGCGCGACGACCACCAGCGCGGCGAGGACCGCGATCAGGGCGAGCCGGGGGCGCAGTGGCGGGGGCAGCACCGACGACCCACCCGCGTGGTCGGCCTCCAGGCCCTCTCCTGCCGGACGATCCAACGCGAGCCCCCTCGTCGTGTCCCATTCACGAGCCCTCAGCACTCTATCCGTACACGGTCGTGGCCCCCCGGGGCCCGGCATCAGGCGGCGATGGCCTGAAGTCTCGCGTCGCGCGCGTCGATCTCCTCCTACGTGGAGGGCACGATGAGTTCGCCGCCGTCCGTGACGCTGTTCTGGGCGAACTCGACGTAGGGGCGCTGTCGTCGCTCGTACCGCTCGAACGCCATGGTGTGATCGCCGCCCGCGTCGTCGAGTTCCTCGGCCGGGAAGTGCGCGCCGCTGAGAGCCAGTGAGGTGCCGCGGCCGGAGAGCAGCGCCGCGCAGTGCGCGGCGTCGCCGACCAGGGCGACACGGCCTCGGGACCAGGTGGGCATATGGATCTGGCCGACCGAGTCGAAGCAGAACTCGGGATCGGCACGGACCGCGTCGAGCAGTTGCGGGATCTTCCACTCGGTATGTCCCGCGAAGGCGTCCAGGAGGATCTTCTTCTGGGCGTCGAGGTCACGGTGGTCGTGGTCGAGGAGCCCGGAGCGGACGAGGAACACTCCGAACGCCCCGTCCTTGTAGCGGGCGATGCTCGCGAGATGACCGGGGCAGTTGTACAGCGGGTTGGTCCGGTCGGCCCGGGCCTCGGCAGGCAGGTCGGTGAGCGCGACGTAGAGGCCCAGGTGGCGCAGATAGTCACGCTCGGGCCCGAAGGCCGGCCTGCGGGTGACCGAGTGCAGGCCGTCGGCACCCACGACGAGATCGAAGCGTTCGGATCGGCCGGAGACGAAGTGGACGTCGACACCGTCGCCGTCGTCGGCGAGTGCGTCGACGGAGTCGCCGAGGACGAGGTCGGCCGACGCGGGCAGTGCGGCGGCGAGGGTCCGTACGAGGTCCTCGCGCGCGATCTCGATGGCGTCCCCGGAATCGCTCATCTCCTCGACCGGCAGACGGGCGGCCACGGAACCGTCGGCGTGGACGAACACGCCGTGCTCCGCCATCCGGATGCGCTGCTCACGGATCCTGGGCAGCACGCCCGTCCGCTCGGCGCACCCGATGGCGTCGCCGCGGACGTCGATCGGAGCGCCGGCGACCCGCAGGTGCGCGGCGCGTTCGACGAGCGTCACCCGGTGGCCACGACCGGCTGCGAACCGCCGTCCGGGTCCGCCCGTAGACCGCGCAGCAGTACAACCTGCAGCGAGTCCACCGACTCGATGCTCAGGTCGGTGCGGCGGGCGGTCGCCCAGTACATGAGGGAGCCGATGATCGCGTCCGCGACCGCGCCGAAGTGCGCGTCCGGGCGCACCTCCCCGGCCTCGGCCGCCACCTGAAGGCGCTCGACGAACAACGATGCCAAGCCCGACATGGTCGTCGACACCTTTCTACGGCGGCTCGGCGGCCGGTGATGTCGGCGTTGCCTACCGGCCCGAATCCTTGACCCTCGTTCCGCCCTCCGTGATGCTGTGTTGCGGCACGCGCTAAGCGTGCCGTAATGAGCAACGTTCTGCTCAGGGTTTCTCATCAGCGGAGGAGTGGCCATGACGCACCAGGTCCGTGCTGTCGTCGCGCGGGGGAAGGGCGCCCCCGTCAGCCTGGAGACGATCCTCGTCCCCGACCCCGGCCCGGGCGAGGCGCTGGTGAGGGTCGAGGCGTGCGGGGTCTGCCACACCGATCTGCACTACCGCGAGGGCGGCATCAACGACGACTTCCCCTTCCTGCTCGGCCACGAGGCCGCGGGCGTCGTGGAGTCGGTGGGGGAGGGCGTCACCGATGTCGCCCCCGGTGACTTCGTGATCCTCAACTGGCGTGCCGTGTGCGGGAATTGCCGGGCCTGTCGACGCGGCCGGCCGCAGTACTGCTTCAACACCCACAACGCGAAGCAGAAGATGACCCTGCTCGACGGCACCGAACTCGCGCCCGCCCTCGGCATCGGCGCCTTCGCCGAGAAGACCCTGGTCGCCGCGGGACAGTGCACCAAGGTCGACCGGGCCGCATCGGCTGCCGCCGCCGGACTGCTCGGCTGTGGCGTGATGGCCGGCATCGGCGCCGCGATCAACACCGGCAACGTCGGACGTGGTGACACGGTCGCCGTCATCGGCTGCGGCGGTGTCGGCGACGCGGCGATCGCCGGGTCCCGGCTCGCGGGTGCGGCGCGGATCATCGCCGTGGACATCGACGACCGGAAACTGGAGAAGGCCCGCTCGCTGGGCGCCACCCACACGGTCAACTCCAAGGAGTCCGACGCCGTCGAGGCGATCCGCGAGCTGACCGGTGGCTTCGGCGCCGATGTCGTCATCGAGGCGGTCGGCCGCCCGGAGACGTACAAGCAGGCGTTCTACGGCCGTGATCTCGCCGGAACGGTCGTCCTCGTCGGTGTCCCAACCCCGGAGATGAAGCTCGAACTCCCGCTCCTGGACGTCTTCGGACGAGGCGGCGCGCTCAAGTCGTCCTGGTACGGCGACTGCCTGCCCTCCCGCGACTTCCCGATGCTGATCGACCTCTATCTCCAGGGGCGGCTGGATCTGGACGCGTTCGTCACCGAGACCATCGCGCTGGAGGACGTCGAGAAGGCCTTCGAGCGGATGCACGGCGGCGACGTGCTGCGTTCGGTGGTGGTCTTCTGATGGCCGCGCGCATCGAACACCTCGTCACCTCGGGGCAGTTCACGCTCGACGGCGGCACCTGGGACGTCGACAACAACGTGTGGATCGTCGGCGACGACCATGAAGTCGTCGTCATCGACGCCGCGCACGATGCCTCTGCCATCGCGGACGCGATCGGCGACCGCCGCCTGACCGCGATCATCTGCACCCACGCCCACAACGACCACATCGACGCCGCACCCGAACTCGCCGACCGCACCGGCGCTCCGATCTGGCTGCACCCCGACGACCTGCCGCTGTGGAAGCAGACCCACCCCGACCGCGACCCCGACGCGCATCTCGCCGACGGCCAGGTGATCGAGGTCGCGGATGCCGACCTCAGGGTGCTGCACACACCCGGACACGCGCCCGGAGCCGTCTGCCTGTACGCGCCCGCCCTGAACGCCCTCTTCAGCGGTGACACGCTCTTCGCGGGCGGTCCGGGGGCCACGGGGCGGTCGTACTCCCACTTCCCGACCATCGTCGACTCGATCCGGGACCGGCTGCTCGGGCTGCCGGGCGGCACCGTCGTATACACCGGCCATGGGGACACGACCACCGTCGGCGCCGAGGCCCCGCATCTTCAGGAGTGGATCGACCGCGGGTTCTGAGCACTCCCCGGTGTTGCTGATAGCGCACGAGGTTGCGTGAAAAGCAACACTGGGTCAGGGCTTCGCCTGGCCTCTGAACACCTTGACAACGGTTTGGGGCCGCCCTCAAACTGACGTTGCGCTTACCGCAATCCGTTTCGCTATACGCACCGAGGTGTCATGATGATTCCCGCGTGCCTTCTCGTGGATCTGCCGCGAGGCGAGGCCTACCGGCTCGACATCGATCCGCCGGTTTCGGTGTTCCACACCGACGACGGCGAGGTCTTCGCCATCGACGACACGTGCACCCACCAGGACGCCTCGCTCGCGGACGGCTGGCTGGAGGGCTGCGAGGTGGAATGCCCGCTGCACGCTTCGAAGTTCGACCTGCGGACGGGAGCGGTCGACGCCCCGCCGGCCAAGCGCCCGGTGCGTACCCACGAGGTGCTCGTCCAGGACGGCATGATCTACGTCGTGCCGTCCACGGACGCCCCGAACCTGCCGCCCTGCGTCGCGTCCCGGCTCGCCGGAGGACCCGCGTGAGGACCGTGGCCGTGGTGGGCGCCTCGCTGGCCGGCCTGTCGGCGGCACGCTCGCTGCGGAGACAGGGCTACGACGGACGGCTCGTCGTCATCGGTGACGAACCCCATCGCCCGTACGACAGACCGCCGTTGTCCAAGGAGTTCCTCGCCGGGACCCTCGCCGAGGCCGATCTCCTGCTGGAGTCGGACGACGAGGACCTGCGCGCGGAGTGGCTGCTCGGCGCCCGTGCGGTCGGGCTCCAGGTCGACGGCGTGGAGCGGGTGTTGCTCCTCGACGACGGCCGGGAGGTGCGGGCCGACGGGGTCGTCGTCGCGACCGGCGCGGTGGCGCGCAACCTGCCCGGCACGGACGGACTGGCCGGGGTGCACACCCTGCGCACCCTGGACGACGCCCGCGCCCTGCGCGACGAACTCGCCCTGGGCGGAAAGCTGGTGGTGATCGGCGGCGGCTTCATCGGCGCCGAGGTCGCCTCCACGGCGTACGCCCTCGGACTCGACGTGACGGTGATCGAGGCCGCTCCGACCCCGCTCGCGGGACCGCTCGGCGAGACCATGGGCGGAATCGTCTCCGCCCTCCACGAGGCCCACGGCGTACGGCTGTTGTGCGGTGTCGGGGTGAAGGGGCTGAGCGGCGAGACCCGCGTCGACGCCGTGCTGCTGGAGGACGGGCGAACTGTCCCCGCGGACACGGTCGTTGTCGGCGTCGGCGCCCGGCCGTGCGTCGAGTGGCTGGAAGGATCAGGCGTCGAACTCGACAACGGCGTCAAGTGCGGCGCCGACGGCCGGACCACTCTCGCCGGCGTGGTCGCCGTAGGGGACTGTGCCAACTGGTACGACCCGCGGGCGGGTTCGCACCGGCGGGTCGAGCACTGGACCGGGGCGCGGGAGCGGCCCGAGGCGGCCGTGGCCGCGCTGTTGTCGTGGGGTGCGGTGGAGGGCGGGGCGCAACGGCCGCCGTACTTCTGGTCGGACCAGTACGGCGTGAAGATCCAGTTCGCCGGTCACGCCGCCGGTGCCGACAGTGTGACCGTCGAGGAGGGCGCCCCGGGCGACCGCAGTTTCCTCGCCGTCTACCGGTGTGCCGGGCAGCCGGTCGCCGTGCTCGCGATGAACCAGCCGCGGCTGTTCATGAGGTGGCGCAAACAGCTTGCCGCCACGGTGAGTTGACCGTAACTACGCCGTCCGGAGTCGTTCGTCCCGGCGCGTGAATGACCGATCCACGACGTTCTCCGAGGAGTGCACTGTGACCTCGACCAGCCTGCCGGACAGCCTGATCGCCACCCTGCCCGGCTCCTCCTACACGGACCCGGGCCTCTTCGCCCAGGAACAGGAGCACATCTTCGAGACGATGTGGTTCTGCGCCGTGCGCTCCTCCGAACTCGCCAGACCGGGCGCCTTCCGGACCGTCGACGTGGGCCGCGAGAGCATCCTCGTCACGCGGGCCCGCGACAACTCGATACGCGCCTACTTCAACGTCTGCCGGCACCGGGGCGCCAAGCTCTGCACCGAGGAGACCGGCGAGGTCAAACGCGCCTTCCAATGCCCGTACCACGCCTGGACGTACGACCTGAACGGCAAGCTCGTCGCGGCGCCCAACCTCACCAAGATGCCGGACGTCGGCCGTACCGAGTTCGGGCTGGTGAGTGTCGCCGTCCGGGAGTGGCTCGGCTATGTGTGGGTCAACCTGGCGGAGAACCCGCCGTCGTTCGACGAGGACGTCATCAGCGAGGTCGTCACCCGGCTCGGCGACGTGGAGTCGCTGGAGCACTACGACATCGACCACCTCTCGGTGGGCCGGCGCATCGTCTACGACGTCAAGGCCAACTGGAAGCTCATCATCGAGAACTTCATGGAGTGCTACCACTGCGCCACGATCCACCCCGAACTCACCGAGGTGCTACCGGAGTTCGCGGACGGCTACGCGGCCCAGTACTACGTCGGCCACGGCGCGGAGTTCGGTGAGGAGGTGCGGGGATTCACCGTGGACGGCTCGGAGGGGCTCGACCGCATCCCGGGGGTGAGCGAGGACCAGGACCGCCGCTACTACGCGATCACCATCAAGCCGCAGGTGTTCATCAACCTCGTCCCCGACCACGTGATCTTCCACCGGATGTACCCGGTGGCCGTCGACCGCACGATCGTCGAGTGCGACTGGCTCTATCTTCCGCACGTCGTCGAGAGCGGCAAGGACGTCAGCCGGTCCGTGGAACTCTTCGACCGGGTCAACCGGCAGGACTTCGAGGCGTGCGAGCGCACGCAGCCCGGGATGGGCTCCCGGATGTACGCCAAGGGCGGGGTGCTGGTGCCCAGCGAGCACCACATCGGCGCCTTCCACGACTGGGTGAACGAGCGCCTGGGGATCAACCCGGGGTGACTCGGCCCAATCAGCCCGCGGGGCCGGTCGAGTTGAGTGTGCTCAGCCCAGGTAGCCCATGCGGTGGCTGATCTCCTCGGCGCCCTTGACCAGCACCGGGGCGAGTTCGTGCAGCCGCTCCTCGGTGAACCGGTAGGCCGGTCCCGAGGCGCTCACCGCGGCGATGACCTCGCCGTCGCGGTTGCGTACCGGCGCGGCCACGGCGTGCAGCCCGAGCTCCAACTCCTCCAGCGTCCAGGCGTATCCGCGCTCCCGGGCCTCGGCGAGGTTCTTCTCCAGCTTCGTCTTCGAGGTCAGCGTGCGCGGGGTCACCTTCTTCAGGCCGGCCTCCGTGAGCAGCGCGGCGCGCTCCTTGGCGGGCAGGTGGGCCAGCAGGACCTTGCCGCTGGAGGTCGCGTGCAACGGGGTCAGTTCGCCCACCCAGTTGTGCGCGGTGACGGCGCCGGGGCCGCGCACCTCGTACAGGTTGATCGCGTACTGCTCCTGCATGACCGCGATGTTGACGGTCTCGCCGATCTCCTCGGCGAGGCGCTCGCAGACCGGGCGGCCCTGCTGGGTGATGTCGATGCGCCCGGTGACCGCACCGGCCAGCCGCACGATCCCGAAGCCGAGCCGGTACTTGCCGCGCTCGCCCGCCTGCTCGACCAACCCGCGCGCCTCCAGCGCCCCGAGCAGCCGGAACGCGGTCGACTTGTGAACCTCGATCTCGCCGGCCACCTCACTGACACCGGCCTCGCCACGCTGGGCCAGGATCTCCAGCACGCTGATGGCACGGTCCACGGACTGGACTCCGCCGGACTGCGAACCTGTCGTTTCAGTATCTGGACTGTAGTTGCTCACAGCGAAACTATACGCGCAGGGCGGTACAACGTGTTTACTGCCGGGACTTTGATCAGGCCCTTTCGCCTGGTAAGGGGCGGTGCGTGCACCGGCTCACCGAGCCCCGGTATGCCGGGCCGATGGCGGCAGTTGACCGACCGCCCGCTGCCAGGCGGCCTCCACTGCCGAGCGGGCCTGTGCGGTGGCCGCGGTGATGTCCCCGGTGAGGTGGACGGGTTCGCCGAGGTGGACATGGAGGTCGGGGCGGCGCAGCGGCGCGGTGAGGACACCGGCGAGCTGCTTCACCCGGCCGCCGGAGACGATCCGGCGGGCACCGGCGTGGCCGAGCGGGACGACGGGTGCGCCGGTGGTGAGGGCGAGCCGGGCCAGGCCGGTGCGGAAGGTGCCGGGTCCGCGGTCCCCGGAGTCCCGGCGGCGGGGGAGTCCGCCCTCGGGGTAGATCACCACGACCCGGCCGACGGCGAGGGCCTCGGCCGCCAGATCCAGGGCCGCCGCCGCGCTACGGCTGCCCCGGCGTACCGGTATGTGGCCCTCGCGGGTGAGCCGGCGCCCGAGGACGGGGACCTTCCACAGCCCCGCGGTGGCGAGCACGACCGGCTCGACGCCCAGCCGGTGCAGCGCGGCCAGGACGAGTCCGGGATCGGCCAGGGCGGTGTGGTTGGGCGCGACGATACTGCCGGGCGCGACGGTGTCGACCGCTCCGGTGGTCACCGTCAGACGGCCGAGGAGGGGGACGACGGTACGGGCGAAGGCGCTGAGCACGTGCTGCTGACTCTCTGATCTGCCGGTGGTGCGCTGTGTGCGGACGAGTCGTATCGTCACGCGGCCGGGCGGCGCGGGCATGAGTACGCGTACTCACAAACGGTTCCGTACCGGCGAAACAGTGCGGAAACCTGCGTCTCCAGGTTGCGTGGCGCGCAACCTGGTGCGTATAGCGGTACTCGTATTAGCATGCCTCGCGTATCTACGGCGCGAGCGAGACGAGAGATCATGGCTCCCCTGCAATACGACTTCGTCATCGTCGGCGGTGGATCAGCCGGCAGCGCACTGGCGAACCGGCTCTCCGCGGACCCGGCCCACCAGGTGCTGGTCCTGGAGGCCGGCCGGCCCGACTATCCGTGGGACGTCTTCATCCACATGCCGGCCGCGCTGACCTATCCGATCGGCAGCCGGTTCTACGACTGGAAGTACGAGTCCGAACCCGAACCGCACATGGGCGACCGGCGCGTCTACCACGCGCGCGGCAAGGTGCTGGGCGGTTCCAGCAGCATCAACGGCATGATCTTCCAGCGCGGCAACCCCATGGACTACGAACGCTGGGCCGCCGACGCCGGCATGGAGAGCTGGGACTACGCGCACTGTCTGCCGTACTTCCGGCGGATGGAGAATTGCCTCGCGGCCGATCCCGACGACGAGTTCCGCGGCCACGACGGCCCGCTCGTGCTCGAACGCGGACCCGCCGCCAACCCGTTGTTCGGCGCGTTCCTCAACGCCGTGCAGGAAGCGGGCTATCCGCGTAC
The DNA here is from genome assembly GCF_044766845.1 of Streptomyces sp. NPDC101776. NCBI lineage: Bacteria > Bacillati > Actinomycetota > Actinomycetes > Kitasatosporales > Streptomycetaceae > Streptomyces > Streptomyces sp. NPDC101776. The sequence continues at coordinate 728,667 of NZ_JBIWMV010000001.1, forward strand.
CGACGACGTCAACGGCTATCAGCAGGAGGGCTTCGCGCCCTTCGACCGCAACGTCAGCCGGGGGCGCCGGCTCTCCGCCTCCAAGGCGTACCTGAAGCCCGTACGCAAGCGGCCCAACCTCACCGTCACCACCCGCGCGATGGTCACCCGCGTCCTCTTCGAGGGCAAGAAGGCCGTCGGCGTCGAGTACCGGCACCGCGGCAAGGTCCAGCAGGTGCGCGCCCGCGAGGTCATCCTCTGCGGCGGCGCCATCAACTCCCCCCAGTTGCTTCAGCTTTCGGGCGTCGGCAACGCGGAGGAGCTGAGTGCGCTCGGCATCGACGTCGTCCACGACCTGCCGGGCGTCGGCGAGAACATGCAGGACCATCTGGAGGTGTACATCCAGTACGCCTGCAAGCAACCCGTCTCCATGCAGCCGTACATGGCGAAGTGGCGCGCCCCCTTCATCGGCCTGCAATGGCTCTTCCGCAAGGGCCCCGCCGCGACGAACCACTTCGAGGCGGGCGGGTTCGCCCGCAGCAACGAAGACGTCGACTATCCCAACCTGATGTTCCACTTCCTGCCCATCGCGGTCCGCTACGACGGCTCGTCGCCGGCCGGCGGCCACGGGTACCAGGTGCACGTCGGGCCCATGTACTCCGACGCGATCGGCTCGGTGAAGATCAAGAGCAAAGATCCGCTGGAGCATCCGGCGCTGCGCTTCAACTACCTGTCCACGGAGCAGGACCGGCGAGAATGGGTCGAGTCGATCCGGGTCGCCCGCAAGCTGCTCAACCAGCCGGCGATGGCTCCGTACAACGACGGGGAGATCTCGCCCGGGCCGTCCGTGGAGAGCGACGAGGAGATCCTCGCGTGGGTCGCCAAGGAGGGCGAGACCGCTCTGCATCCGTCCTGCACGTGCAAGATGGGCACGGACGAGATGGCTGTCGTGGACCCCGCGAGCATGCGGGTGCACGGGGTGGAGGGGCTGCGGGTCGTGGACGCGTCGGTGATGCCGTACGTGACCAACGGGAACATCTACGCGCCGGTGATGATGATCGCGGAGAAGGCGGCGGACCTGATCCTGGGGAAGGAGCCGCCGGCTCCGTCCGCGGCGGTGTACTACCGGCACCGTGACGCCCTGGGGGCTCCGCCCCCAGACCCCCGTCGGCCCTGAAGGGGCCTCGTCCTCAAACGCCGGACGGGCTGGATACAGGCGGCCTGTGTTGGCAGGGCGCCGGACGGGCTGGATGATGCCCGCCGGCGCCCGCTCACGACCGCTGCCCGCGCCCGTATACGACTGCCACTCAGCGGAACACCACCGTACGGTTCCCGTACACCATCACCCTGCTCTCGCTGTGCCACTTCACCGCGTGCGCCAGCACCTGTGCCTCCACGTCCCGTCCCACCGTCACCAGTTCCTCCGGGTCGAGCGAGTGGTCCACCCGGACCACGTCCTGGTCGATGATCTGGCCCTCGTCCAGTTCCGGCGTGACGTAGTGCGCGGTGGCGCCCACGAGCTTCACTCCTCGGTCGTACGCCTGCTGGTAGGGGCGGGCGCCCTTGAAGCTGGGGAGGAAGGAGTGGTGGATGTTGATGGCGTGGCCCTCCAACTGCTTGCAGAGGTCGTCGGAGAGGATCTGCATATAGCGGGCCAGGACCACCAGGTCGATGTCCAAATCCCGTACCAGATCGAGGAGTCGGGCTTCCGCCTCGGCCTTCGTGTCCCTGGTGACCGGGATGTGGTGGAAGGGGATGCCGTACGTCTCCGCGAGGCCCTCGAAGTCGCGGTGGTTGGAGACGATCGCGGGGATCTCGATGTTCAGGGCGCCGGTGCGCCTGCGGAACAGCAGGTCGTTCAGGCAGTGGCCGAACTTGGACACCATGATCAGGGTCCTGGTCGGGGTCGCCGCGTCCCGGAGGGTCCAGGAGATGTGATACGCCTCGGCGACCGGGCCGAATCGGTAACGCAGTGTTTTCAGGTCGGCGTTTGGATCGGAAACGTCGAAGTGGACCCTCATGAAGAAGCGGCCCTTGAGGCGATCATCGAATTGCTGGCTTTCGAGGATGTTGCCGGAGTTCCGGACGAGAAAGCCGCTCACGGCATGGACCAGTCCGGCGCTGTCCGGACACGAGAGAGTGAGGACGAATTCGCGGCCAGGGTGCGGTCGAGGGGACATGGGAGGCCTCCGTCGGTGCGTCATGCTGGTGCGTATCGCACAACATGGTGAGCGATACGCAACATGGTTGGGTCCCGTGCCGCTCTCGGTCAAGAGGCGGCCGGGCAATGGGCCGCATGGCGAAATCGTCATCTGCCAACCCCTTGACGTATGTCTGCACATTCGCCAGGGTGTTCCACCACAAGCAATACGGTGCACGATGCGCAACGAAATTCGCTCGAAGGGCTCCACACGTGGCAGACCTGTATGTGGACGGAGAATGGCGCGCCGCGGTGGCCGGCGGTCACCGTGACATTCGCTGTCCCGCCGACGGCACGCTCGCCGCGACGGTGTCCGAGGGAACGCGTCCCGACACCGAGGCCGCGATCGCCGCCGCCCGCCGTGCGTTCGACGAAGGGCCCTGGCCGCATACCCCCGAGCGGGAGCGCGGTGCCCTGCTGCTGCGCACCGCAGACATCCTCGAGCGCGACGCCAAGGAATTCGCCCGCGCCGAGTCGCTGGACACCGGCAAGCGGCTGGTGGAGAGCGAGTACGACATCGCCGATGTCGTCTCCTGCTTCCGCTACTACGGCGGGATCGGCGGGACCGACGCCGGCCGGGTCATCGACACCGGGCGCGACGACGCCGTAAGCCGGGTCGTCTACGAGCCCGTTGGGGTGTGCGGGCTCATCACGCCCTGGAACTACCCGCTGCTGCAAGCCAGTTGGAAGGTCGCCCCGGCGCTGCTCGCCGGGAACACGATCGTCCTCAAGCCCAGTGAGCTGACGCCCTCCACCTCCATCCTGCTGATGAAGGCGCTGGAGGAGGCGGGGCTGCCGGCCGGGGTCGCCAATCTCGTGCTCGGCGCCGGACCCGAGGTGGGCGCGCCGCTCTCCGAGGACCCCGCCGTCGACCTGGTCTCCTTCACCGGGGGCCTGGAGACCGGCAAACGCATCATGGCCACCGCCGCCGCGACCGTGAAAAAGGTGGCGCTGGAGCTGGGTGGCAAGAACCCCAACGTCATCTTCGCCGACGCCGACTTCGAGACGGCCGTGGACTTCGCGCTCACGGCCGTCTTCCTGCACTCCGGCCAAGTCTGCTCCGCAGGCGCCCGGTTGATCGTCGAGGACTCGCTGCACGACCGCTTCGTGGACGAAGTGGTGCGCCGCGCCCGGCAGATCAGGCTCGGCGGCCCCTTCGACCCCGAGGCCGAGACCGGCGCGCTGATCTCCGCACAGCACCGCGAGAAGGTCGAGGCGTATGTCGCGGCCGGTATCGCCGAGGGTGCCGTACTGCGCTGCGGTGGCGCGCGGCCGACCGAACTCGCCCTCGCCGACGGGCATTTCTACCCCCCGACCGTCCTCGACGGCTGCACGCAGGACATGCGGGTGGTGCACGAGGAGTCCTTCGGACCCGTGCTGACCGTCGAGCGCTTCACCGACGAGGACGACGCCGTACGCATCGCCAACGACACCGAGTACGGACTCGCCGGCGCCGTCTGGACCCAGGACGCCGGGAAGGCCCAGCGGGTCGCCCGGCGGCTGCGGCACGGCACGGTGTGGATCAACGACTACCACCCCTATGTGCCGCAGGCGGAATGGGGTGGCTTCGGACACTCGGGCGTGGGCCGGGAGTTGGGACCGACCGGCCTGGACGAGTACCGAGAGCCCAAGCACATCTGGCAGAACATCCAACCCCGGCCGCAGCACTGGTTCCGCGGCTGAACGCCGAAAAGAGGTCGATCGTGACCCCAGCACAGACCGAGGTGCCGCAGCGGCGCGGCACGCCCCAGGACTCGGGCCCCACCCCGGTCATCTCCGTGCGCAAGCTGTGGAAGGTGTTCGGGCCGAAGGCGGACCAGGTACCCGACTCAGAGGAACTGTGCGGGCTCACCCGTCGTGAGCTGATGGACCGCACCGGCTGCACCGCCGCCGTACGCGATGTGAACTTCGAGGTCTCGCCCGGCGAGGTCTTCGTCGTCATGGGTCTTTCCGGCTCCGGGAAGTCCACCCTGGTGCGATGTCTGACCCGGCTGATCGAACCCACCGCGGGGGAGATCGTCTTCGAGGGCGAGGACATCCGGGACGCGGACGCCAAGCGGCTGCGCGAGCTGCGGCGCCGTAAGTTCTCCATGGTCTTCCAGCACTTCGGGCTGCTGCCGCACCGCCGGGTCGTCGACAACGTGTCGTTCGGCCTGGAGATCCGCGGCATGAGCAAGGCCGAGCGCACCAAACGGGCCCTGGAAGTCGTCGAGTTGGTCGGCCTCTCCGGATACGAGAACTCCTACCCCGACCAGCTGTCCGGCGGCATGCAGCAACGCGTCGGGCTCGCCCGGGCGTTGGCCGGAGACCCGGACGTCCTCCTCTTCGACGAACCGTTCTCCGCGCTCGACCCGCTGATCCGCCGCGACATGCAGAACGAGGTCATCCGGCTGCACCACGAGGTCGGCAAGACCATGGTGTTCATCACCCACGACCTGTCCGAGGCCCTGAAGTTGGGTGACCGCATCCTCATCATGCGTGACGGCAAGATGGTGCAGTGCGGTACGGGCGACGAGCTGGTCGGTGCTCCGGCCGACGACTACGTGCGTGAGTTCGTGAAGGACGTGCCGCGCGGGGACGTCCTCACCCTGCGCTGGATCATGCGCCCCGCCGTGGACGAAGACGCCCTGGACGGGCCCGAGTTGGGCCCGGACGTCGTCGTACGCGAGGCCACCCGGGCTGTTCTGGCCGCCGACAGGCCGGTCAAGGTCGTCGAGAACGGCAAGCTGCTCGGCATCGTCGGCGACGAGGAGATCCTCGCGGTCGTCGCCGGGCGGGAAGGCGACGCGTGATGACCGTCGCCGTGGAGAAACCGGAGCCCGCAGCGCAAGTCGCGGACGCCGTACCGGACTTGAAGGGCCCGCGCCGCAAGATCACGCGGCCCATGATGGTCGGCGCGATCCTCGTCGCATGGCTGGTGCTGTTCGCCGTACTGCGCGGCAAGCAGACGCTGACGCTCGCGGCGGCCGATCTCACCGGACTGCACCGGTGGTTCAACGACCTCAACGACTCGGTCGGCGCCAACCGTAACTCCAACCCGCTCTTCCTCTACTTCTTCAACGAGATCCGCCTGGTCATCGACAACCTGGTGACCTTCGTCCAGGACCTGATCTCGCAGCCGAGCGGCGACCGTCCGGTGCCGCAGATCGGCTGGCTCGGGGTCGTCGGCATCGCCGGCTTCGTGTCCTGGGCCGTCGGCAACTGGCGGGTCGCGCTCCTCGCCATGGCCGGCTTCGCCTTCTTCGGGCTCCAGGGCCTGTGGCAGGAGAGCATGGACACCCTGGCGCTCACCCTCTCCGCCGTGCTCGTGGCGCTGGTGTTCGCCATCCCCCTGGGGGTGTGGGCGGGGCTGTCCGACCGGTTCAACCGGATCATCACGCCCTTCCTCGACTTCATGCAGACGATGCCGACCTTCGTCTACCTCGCGCCGCTGACGCTGATCTTCCTCATCGGCCCGGCCTCCGCCGTGATCGCCACGGTGATCTACGCGGCCCCGCCCGCGATCCGCATCACCGCGCACGGCATCCGCAACGTCCCGGAGACGACGGTCGAGGCGGCCGACTCCATGGGCTCGACCCGCTGGCAGTCGCTGATCAAGGTGCTGCTGCCGATGGCCAAACGGACCGTGGTGATGGGCGTCAACCAGACCATCATGGCCGCCCTGGCGATGGTCACCATCGCGGCCCTGATCGACGCCCCCGGCCTTGGCAAGACCGTCATGCAGGCCCTCCAGTCGCTCGACGTCGGTACGGCGTTCAACGCGGGCCTGGCGATCGTCATCATGGCCATCGTCCTCGACCGCGTCACCACCGCGTCCAGCACCAGGGCGGAACAGGCCCGCAATTCGAGTGGCCGCTTCCTCAAGTGGCGCCGCCCGCTGCTCGGTTCGGGCGCGGTGGTCGCCGTGGTGCTGATCTATCTGTCGCACACCTACCTCTGGGCGGCGCAATTCCCCGGTGACGGCACCACGGGCACGCACATCGCCAACGCGGCGGACAGCGTGACGACTTGGGCGCAGGACAACCTCTCCGGCATCACCAACGCCTTCCGGGACGCGATCACCAACGGTCTGCTCAACCCGTTCCAGTCGCTGCTCACCGACTCGCCGTGGTGGCTCGTCGGCGCGGCACTGATCGGGATCGGCGTGGTCGTCGGCGGCTGGCGCTCCGGGATCACAACCGCCGTGTGTGTAGGGCTGCTTGTGGGCACCGGCGTCTGGTCGGACGCGATGACCACGCTGGCCTCGACCGTCGTGGCGACCGTGATCGTGATGCTGTTCGGCATCGCCTTCGGCGTGTGGATGGGGCGCAGCACGATGGTGGACCGGCTGCTGCGGCCCACGCTGGACGCGGCGCAGGTCATGCCGCCGTTCGTCTATCTCGTGCCGTTCCTGGCGCTGTTCGGCGCGACCCGCTTCACCGCGATCGTCGCCGCCGTCGTGTACGCCGTACCGGTCGCCATCAAGATCGTCGCCGACGGGGTACGGACCGTACCGGAGACGACAGTTGAGGCGGCCACGGCGGCCGGGTGCAACACCTGGCAGATCATCACCAAGGTTCAACTGCCGATGGCACGCAGCGCCCTGACTCTCGCGACCAACCAGGGCCTGATCTATGTGCTGTCGATGGTTGTTGTGGGCGGCCTGGTGGGAGCCGGCGCCCTCGGCTACGACGTCGTGGCCGGATTCTCCCAGAGCGAGCTGTACGGCAAGGGGTTGGCGGCGGGGCTGGCCATCGTCCTGCTCGGAGTCATGTTCGACCGGATCACTCAGGCGGCCGCGCGCCGAACCAGCGCTTAAAGGAGCACGACACCATGGCAAGACACTGGCGAACCGGCGCGGCCGGCCTGGCCGTCCTCGGCCTCACCCTCACCGCCTGCGGCGGGGCGAAGGTCGGCGACACGTCCTCGGGCTCCGGCTCGGGCAGCAGCGCGGGCAGCTCGGCGAAGTGCGGGACCTTCAACCTCGCGGTCAACCCGTGGGTGGGCTACGAGGCGGACGCGGCGGTCGTCGCGTACGTCGCCCAGCACCAACTCGGCTGTACGGTCAACAAGAAGGACCTGAAAGAGGAGATCGCCTGGCAGGGCTTCGGCACCGGCGAGGTCGACGCGGTCCTGGAGAACTGGGGCCACGACGACCTCAAGAAGAAGTACATCACCGGCCAGAAGACCGCCGTCGAGGCCGGCCAGACCGGCAACAAAGGCATCATCGGCTGGTACGTGCCGCCGTGGCTGGCCAAGGCGCACCCCGACATCCTCAACTACAAGAACCTCAACAAGTACGCGTCGAAGTTCAAGACCTCCGAGTCGGGCGGCAAGGGCCAACTCCTCGACGGAGACCCGTCGTACGTCACCAATGACGCCGCGCTGGTGAAGAACCTGAAGCTCGACTTCAAGGTGGTGTACGCGGGCAGCGAGACCGCGCTCATCCAGGCCTTCCGCACCGCCGAGAAGAACAAGCAGTGGGTCATCGGCTACTTCTACGAGCCGCAGTGGTTCCTGTCCGAGGTGGCGCTCAAGAAGGTCACGCTGCCCACGTACACGACGGGTTGTGACGCGGTCGCCTCGAAGATCGCCTGCGACTACCCGGTCTACGACCTGGACAAGATCGTCAGCGCGAAGTTCGCCAAGTCGGGCAGCCCCGCCTACAACCTGGTGAAGAACTTCAACTGGACGAACGAGGACCAGAACACCGTCGCCAAGTACATAGCGCAGGACAAGCTGTCCGACGACGCGGCGGCGAAGAAGTGGGTCGACGCCAACCAGGCCAAGGTGGACGCCTGGGTCAAGTAGGCGGCGGAAGAACAGGGTTGACCATGCCCGGTGGGCGGTGCGCGCAGGTGCGTACCGCCCACCGGGCATCGCCATGTTCCGGCCGGTGATCAGGGGTGCCGTCCGACGTCACGGGACCCCTTGACACCCACTCCTCGCGCCGGGCACATTGAGTTGCGCAACCTGAAGCATGTTGCGCAGACAGCAACCGGATTGCTCTCTAGCCGGAGGTGCGGCGATGGCGGGACCCCGAGTGGTCATCATCGGAGCGGGCGTCGTGGGGGCGGCGCTGGCGGACGAGATCTCCGCGCGAGGCTGGACCGAAGTGACCGTGGTCGACCAGGGCCCGCTGCCCGCCACCGGGGGCTCCTCCTCGCACGCCCCAGGGCTGGTCTTCCAGACCAACTCCTCGAAGACCATGACCGAGTTGGCCCGCTACACCGTCGAGAAGTTCTGCTCCCTCGACGTCGACGGCAAGCCCTGCTTCCTCCAGGTCGGCGGCCTCGAAGTCGCCACCACCCCCGAGCGCGTCGCGGAACTCCACCGCCGCCACGGCTGGATCACCGCCTGGGGCATCGAGGCCCGTCTGCTCACCGCGGACGAGTGCGTCGAGCAGCACTCGCTGGTGAACCCCGACCGGGTCCTCGGCGGCCTCCTGGTTCCCACCGACGGCCTCGCGAAGGCCGTCCTCGCGGTGGAGGCCCAGATCCGCCGCGCGACGGAGCGTGGCGTGACCTTCCTGGCCCGCCACGAGGTCCTGGACGTCCAGCGGTCCGAGGGTCGCGTCACCGGCGTCCTCACTGACCAGGGCGAGATCCCCGCCGACATCGTCGTGTGCTGCGCCGGCATCTGGGGCCCGAAGATCGCCCGCATGGTCGGCATGAACCTTCCGCTGACCCCGCTCGGCCACCAACTCGCCTGGACGGGACCGGTACCCGCCCTCGCCGGACAGACCGAGGAGGCCGTCCGCCCGATCCTGCGCCACCAGGACGCCGACCTCTACTACCGCGACCGCTTCGACGCCATCGGCATCGGCTACTACGGCCACCGCCCGATGCCCATCACGGCCGACGAGATCCTCTCGGTCGACGAGGCGGCGGACATGCCGTCCGTCCTCAAGTTCACCGAGGACGACTTCGCGCCCGCGTGGACGGAGACGCAGTCCCTGCTCCCCGCGACGAAGGACGCGAAGGTCGAGGAGGGCATCAACGGCCTCTTCTCCTTCACCACCGACAACTTCCCGCTCCTCGGGGAGAGTTCGGAGGTCAAGGGCTTCTGGGTCGCCGAGGCGGTCTGGGTCACGCACTCGGCGGGCGTCGGCCGCGCGATGGCGGAATGGCTGGTCGACGGACACTGCTCGTCCTTCGACCTCCACGAGTGCGACGTCAACCGCTTCGAACAGCACCAACTCGCCCCGGAGTACGTCCTGGCCCGCGACTGCCAGAACTTCGTCGAGGTCTACGACATCCTCCACCCCCTCCAGCCGTCCGGTAAGCCGCGCCCGATCCGCACCAGCCCCTTCTACACCCGCCAGCAGGAACACGGCGCGGTCTTCCTGGAGGCGAACGGCTGGGAGCGCCCGCAGTGGTACGAGGCCAACTCCGGCCTGGTGGAAGGCCGTTCGGTCCCCACCCCGAACGACTGGGCGGCCCAGTACTGGTCGCCCATCGTCGGCGCCGAGGCACAGGCCACCCGCGAGACCGTCGCGATGTACGACATGACGGCCCTCAAACGCCTTGAGGTGACCGGCCCCGGTGCCGCCGACTTCCTGGAGGGCCTGGTCACCGGCAAGGTAGCCAAGTCGGTCGGCTCGGTGACGTACACGTTGCTCCTGGACGAGGACGGCGGCATCCGCAGCGACATCACCGTGGCCCGCCTGTCCCGCGACCGCTTCCAGGTAGGCGCCAACGGCAACCTCGACCTCGACTGGTTCACCCGCCACCTGCCCGCCGACGGCACGGTCCAGGTCCGCGACATCACCCCCGGCACCTGCTGCATCGGTCTGTGGGGCCCCCTGGCCCGCAAGGTCCTCCAGCCCCTGACGGACGAGGACTTCACCAACGACGGCCTCAAGTACTTCCGCGCCAAACACGCCTACATCGGCACGGTCCCCGTCACCGCCATGCGCCTGTCCTACGTCGGCGAACTCGGCTGGGAGCTGTACACCACCGCCGACCAGGGCCAGAAACTCTGGGACACCCTGTGGCAGGCGGCGCAGCCCCTCGGCGGTGTCATCGCGGGCCGCGGCGCCTTCAACAGCCTCCGCCTGGAGAAGGGTTACCGCTCCTTCGGCACCGACATGACCTACGAGCACGACCCCTACGAGGCCGGCGTCGGCTTCGCCGTCAAGCTCGACAAGGGCGACTTCATCGGCAAGGCCGCACTGGAACGCCGAAAGACCGCCGTACAGAGGCAGTTGACCTGCCTCACCATCGACGACCCCAGGTCCGTCGTCATGGGCAAGGAGCCGGTCTACGACGGCGAGCGCCCCGTCGGCTACGTCACCAGCGCGGCCTACGGCTACACGATCGGCAAGGGCATCGCGTACGCCTGGCTGCCCTCCGAACTCGCCACCCCCGGAACGACGTTGCACATCGGCTACTTCGACGAGCGCGTCGAGGCGGTCGTCGCGGCGGAGCCACTGTTCGATCCGACGATGTCCCGCCTCCGCGGTTAGCCGGAAGGACGAGAACGCCGAATGAACGCGCTGAACACCCCCCTGTCCGAACTGGACCCCGAGGTCCACGCCGCGCTCCGCGCCGAACTGCACCGCCAGCAGTCCACGTTGGAGATGATCGCCTCCGAGAACTTCGCGCCCTCCGCCGTGCTGGAGGCGCAGGGCTCGGTCCTCACCAACAAGTACGCGGAGGGCTACCCCGGCCGCCGCTACTACGGCGGCTGCGAACACGTGGACGTCACCGAGCGGTTGGCGATCGAGCGGGTCAAGTCCCTCTTCGGCGCGGGCTTCGCAAACGTCCAGCCGCACTCGGGCGCGCAGGCCAACACGGCGGTCTTCTTCGCCCTGTTGAAGCCCGGCGACACGATCCTCGGCCTCGACCTCGCGCACGGCGGCCACCTCACCCACGGCATGCGCCTCAACTACAGCGGCAAGATGCTGAACGTGGTGCCGTACCACGTCTCCGAGACCGACAACCTGGTCGACATGGACGAGGTGGAACGCCTCGCCAAGGAACACGGCCCCAAGATGATCATCGCGGGCTGGTCGGCGTACCCAAGGCAGTTGGACTTCGCGGAGTTCCGGCGGATCGCCGACGAGGTGGGCGCCCTGCTGATGGTCGACATGGCGCACTTCGCGGGCCTGGTAGCGGCGGGCCTGCACCCGAACCCGGTCCCGCACGCACACGTGACCACGACGACGACGCACAAGACCCTCGGCGGCCCGCGCGGCGGAGTCATCCTCACCAACGAGGCCGACCTCGCCAAAAAGATCAACTCGGCGGTGTTCCCCGGTATGCAGGGCGGCCCGCTGGAGCATGTCATCGCCGCGAAGGCGGTCTCGTTCAAGGTCGCCGCCTCACCCGAGTTCGCCGAACGTCAGGCCCGAACCCTCGCCGGCTCCCGCATCCTCGCCGAACGCCTCACCCGCGCCGACGTGGCCGCGACCGGTGTGAGGGTCCTGACCGGCGGCACGGACGTCCACCTCGTCCTGGTCGACCTGCGCGACTCCGAACTGGACGGCAGACAGGCGGAGGACCTCCTCCACGAGATCGGCATCACCGTCAACCGCAACGCGGTCCCCTTCGACCCCCGCCCGCCCATGGTCACGTCGGGGCTGCGCATCGGCACCCCGGCACTGGCGACGCGAGGCTTCACGGAGGAGGACTTCGCGGAGGTGTCCGACGTGATCGCGTTGGCCCTCCAACCGGAGCCGGACACAGGCCAGTTGCGCACCCGCACGGAAGCCCTCGCGGCGAAGCACCCGCTCTACCCGCACCTGTCCGAGGAGGACGACCCCCGATGACCCCGCGCACCCCGGGCGCCGACCTCCCCGAACACCCCGACTGGCTCTGGCGCACCCCCGAGCCGAAACGCTCGTACGACGTGATCGTGGTCGGCGGCGGAGGCCACGGCCTGGCCACCGCCCACTACTTGGCGAAGAACCACGGCATCACCAATGTCGCGGTGCTGGAGAAGGGCTGGCTGGCGGGCGGCAACATGGCCCGCAACACCACGATCATCCGCTCCAACTACCTCTGGGACGAGAGCGCGGGCATCTACGAGCACGCGCTGAAGCTGTGGGAGGGCCTGGAGGAGGAGCTGGACTACCCGATCCTCTTCTCCCAGCGAGGAGTGCTCAACCTCGCCCACAGCCTCCAGGACGTCCGCGACAGTGTCCGCCGCGTCGAGGCGAACCGCCTGAACGGCGTGGACGCGGAATGGCTCGACGAACGGCAGGTCAAGGAGGTCTGCCCGATCGTCAACGTCTCGCCGGACGTGCGCTATCCGGTCATGGGCGGCACCTACCAACCACGCGCGGGCATAGCGAAGCACGACCACGTGGCCTGGGGCCTGGCCCGCTCGGCGGACGCCGCGGGCATCGACATCATCCAGAACTGCGAAGTCACCGGGCTGGACATCGTCGACGGCAGGGTGGTCGGCGTACAGACGACACTCGGCCCGATAGCGGCAGGCAAGGTAGCCCTGTGCTCAGCCGGCCACACCTCGGTCCTCGCGGCCATGGCGGGCATCCAACTCCCGCTCCAGAGCCACCCGTTGCAGGCACTGGTGTCGGAACTGCTGGAACCGGTCCACCCCACGGTCGTCATGTCCAACGCGGTCCACGTGTACGTGAGCCAGGCGCACAAGGGCGAGTTGGTGATGGGCGCGGGCATCGACTCGTACAACTCCTACACCCAGCGCGGCGCGTTCCACATCATCGAGGAACAGATGGCGGCGGCCCTGGAACTCTTCCCGGTCTTCGCCCGAGCGCACGTCCTGCGCACCTGGGGCGGCATCGTAGACGTCACCCCCGACGCTTCCCCCATAGTCGGCCTCACCCCGGTCAACAACCTCTACCTGAACTGCGGTTGGGGAACCGGAGGCTTCAAGGCGACTCCAGGCGTCGGCTGGGTCTACGCCCACACCATCGCCCACGACACGCCTCACCACCTCAACGCCCCCTTCTCGCTCGACCGTTTCACCACCGGCGCGCTCGTCGACGAGCACGGCGCCGCCGCGGTGGCCCACTAGGGAGCCCAACCATGCTGCTGATCCCCTGCCCCTGGTGCGGGCCCCGCGACGAATCCGAGTTCCACTACGGCGGCCAGGCCCACGTGGCCTACCCGGAGACCCCCGCAGACCTGAGCGACGAGGAGTGGGCGCGCTACCTGTTCTTCCGCGCCAACCCGAAGGGCCCGTTCGCGGAACGCTGGAGCCACGCGGCGGGCTGCCGCCGCTGGTTCAACGCGGTACGGGACACGTCGACGAACGAGATCCTGAGGGTGTATCGGGCGGGGGAGCCGCGACCGGAGGCCAGTGATTTCGGGACTGTGCCTGGGAGCCCGGCACCCTCTCAGCCAGGCCAGGCGTCCTCGGCCGGTCCGGCGACTTCGCAGCCGGGCACGTCACTTCCAGCCGGCCCGGCGTCCACTCTTCAGCACAGGCCCGCACCATCAGCCCGTCCGGCGTTTGAGGACGAGGCCCCTTCAGGGCCGACGGGGGTCCAGGGGGCGGAGCCCCCTGGGAACGGGGTCGAAGGGGCAGAGCCCCTGGAGGACGGGACGGGTGGGGGCGGCGGGGGCGCTGCATCCATCAGCGGCTCTGCCGAGGGCAATCCCTTCCGCCACCCCACCCGCGGCCGAATCCACCGAAACACCCCCCTCACCTTCACCTTCGACGGCACCGAATACACGGGCTACAAAGGCGACACCCTCGCCTCCGCCCTCCTCGCCAACGGCATCATCCAAACCGGCACCAGCATCAAACTCGGCCGCCCCCGAGGCATCTTCACCGCAGGCGTCGAAGAACCCAACGCCGTCATCCAGATAGAGGCCCCCTTCCCCGAGCCGATGCTCCCCGCGACGACGGTCGAGCTGTACGACGGCCTGGTAGCGACCAGCCTCCCGGGCCAGGGCCGCCTCGCCACGGAACCGGACCCCGCCCGCTACGACGCCGTCCACGCCCACTGTGACCTCCTGATCGTGGGCGCGGGCCCGGCTGGCCTGGCCGCAGCATCCGCCGCCGCCCACACCGGAGCCCGAGTCATCCTCGCCGACGACCGCCCCGACCTGGGCGGCAGCCTCCTGGACACAGCCGAACTCCAGGACTGGGTAAGGGAGTTGAACGAGAACCTCACCACCGCCCCCGACGTACGCATCCTGCCCCGCACCACAGTCTTCGGCCACTACGACGACAACCACCTCCTGGCCGTCGAACGCCGCACCAACCACCTCGGCGCAGCCGCCCCCACCCACGTCTCCCGCGAACGCGTCTGGCGCATCCGAGCCCGCCGAGTCGTCCTCGCGACAGGCGCGCACGAACGCTCACTCGCCTTCGCGGACAACGACCGCCCCGGAGTGATGCTCGCCGCCTCGGCCCGCGCCTACGTCAACCGCCACGGCGTCCTGCCCGGCCGCCAGGCCGTCGTCTTCACCACCAACGACACCGCGTACGCAGCCGCGTTGGACCTCGCGAGGGCCGGAATCCACATCGCGGCGATCGTAGACACCCGCTCGTCCGAGAACGAGCCGAGGGAGTGGGCACGCCGAGCCCGCGAGGCCGGCATCGAGGTACTGACCGGCCACGCGGTCGTAGGCACCGAGGGCGCCCCACGACTCACCGCCGTGACGGTCGCCCCGTACGCCGAAAGCGCAACCACGACACGGCACTTCACGACCGACCTCCTCCTGGTCTCCGGCGGCTGGAACCCGGTCGCCCACCTCTTCAGCCAGGCCGGCGGCAAACTCCGCCACGACGAAACCCTCGGCTCCTTCGTCCCCGACACCTGCCGACAGGCAGTCGAGGTCGCGGGCAGCGCGAACGGGGCATCGGACCTGGCCGAAACCCTCGCGCAGGGCGCGTCCGCAGGCATCCGTGCGATCGAGGCCGAGGGCTACACCGCCGAGGCACCGAACCTGCCCCAGGTGCCCACGGAGCCCGACACCACCCCCGCCATGCAGGTCTTCCTGGTCCCTTCCGCCACCGAAGCCCCCCGCTTCGTGGATCTCCAACGAGACGTCACCGTCGCCGACTTGACCCGCGCCACCGCCGCCGGCCTCACCTCCGTCGAGCACACCAAGCGCTACACGACGGCCGGCACGGCCAACGACCAGGGCAAGACCTCCGGCGTCCTGGCCAGCGGAGTGGTCGCCGAACTCCTCGGCGTCGACATCTCGGACCTCGGCACGACAACATTCCGCCCGCCGTACACACCCGTCTCCTTCGCCACCCTCGCCGGCCGCGACCGGGGCGCGCTGCACGACCCGATCCGCACGACGGCCCTGCACGACTGGCACGTGATGCAGGGCGCCCAGTTCGAGAACGTCGGCCAGTGGAAGCGCCCTTGGTACTACCCGCGCGACGGCGAGGACATGGAGACCGCGGTCCTGCGCGAGTGCGCGGCGGCCCGCGAGGGAGTCGGCTTCATGGACGGCTCCACCCTCGGCAAGATCGACGTCCAGGGCCCGGACGCGCCCGTCTTCCTCGACCGGCTCTACACCAACATGATGAGCAACCTGAAGGTCGGCATGATCCGCTACGGCGTCATGTGCCGCCCGGACGGCATGGTCTTCGACGACGGCACCGCCATCCGCCTCGCACCGGACCGCTACCTGGTCACCACGACCACGGGCAACGCCGCCGCCGTACTGGACTGGATGGAGGAGTGGCACCAGACCGAGTGGCCCGAACTCCGCGTCCACTGCGCCTCGGTGACCGAACAGTGGGCCACCGTCGCCCTGGTCGGCCCCCGCTCCCGTGAGGTGCTCGGCTCGCTCGCGCCCCAACTGGCCGTCGGCAACGACGACTTCCCGTTCATGGCCTGGCGGGACACCACCGTCGCGGGCATCGAGGCCAGGGTGTGCCGGATCAGTTTCTCCGGTGAACTCGCCTACGAGATCAACGTGTCACCATGGGAGGCCCTCGCCCTGTGGGAGGCGCTGTACGAGGCCGGTGCCCCCTTCGGTATCGCCCCGTACGGCACCGAGACCATGCACGTCCTGCGCGCCGAGAAGGGCTACCCGATCATCGGCCAGGACACCGACGGCACCGTGACGCCCCAGGATCTGGGCATGAGTTGGGCGGTCTCGAAGAAGAAGCCCGACTTCATCGGCAAGCGCTCCTACGCCCGCGCCGACGCCGTCCGCCCCGACCGCAAACACCTCGTCGGCCTGCTTCCCGACGACCCCACCGCGTTCCTCCCCGAGGGCACCCAACTGATCGCCGACAGCGTGCTCCCGCCGCCGCCCGTCCCGATGCTCGGCCATGTCACCTCCAGCTACCGCAGCGCCGCCCTCGGCCGCACCTTCGCCCTCGCCCTGATCAAGGGCGGCCGGGACCGCATCGGCGAACGCCTCTACGCCCCCGTCGGCGGCGAGTTGATCCCGGTCACCGTCGCAAGCCCCGTCCTCTACGACCCCGAGGGAGCCCGCCGCGATGGCTGACACCGCCCTTTCCGTCCCGCGCCGCAGCCCTCTCGCGGGCGCCGCCGAACGGCTGGCGGCCACGACCCGCTCCTCCGGCGGCGCGGTCCGGCTGGCCGAACTGCCCTTCCTGGCCCAGGTGAACGTCAGGCTCGACGCGAAGGGCGCGGCGGCGGACGCCGTAGGACTCGCGTTGGGTCTGTCGTTGCCCCTTGAGCCCGACACGGTGGTGCGGGCGGGGGAGTTGACCGTGCTGTGGCTGGGTCCTGACGAGTGGCTGGTGGTGGGGCCGCCGGACACGCAGCGGGATGTGGAGAGCCGGATCCGGGCGGCGAGCGGTGACGAGCACGTGGCCGTCACCGATGTCTCGGCCCAGCGCACGACCCTTCTGGTATCCGGTGCGCGTGCCCGCGATCTGCTGGCCCACGGCTGCCCGCTGGACCTGCACCCGCGCGCCTTCGGCGCCGGACGCTGCGCCCAGACGACCCTGGCCCGCGCCCAGGTCGTCCTAGTCGCACGGGACGAAGTCGGCGCCGGATTCTGGGTGTTGGTCCGTTCCTCCTTCGCCGGGTATCTGACGGACTGGCTGCTCGACGCGGCGGCGGAGTACGTGCGCAACGACTGAACCCGCCCCGCGCCGAAGGCCGTTCGCCCGTCGCCGGGAGAACGGCCTTCCGTGTGCGGGTGGTTGTGCGGGTGGGGTCAGGCGACAGCCTGGCCGACCTGCACCTCGTCGAGGTGCTTGGTCTTGGGGATCAGGAGTACGAGTACCGCACCCACGGTGACGCAACCGACGACCAACCAGAGCCCGTTGGTGAACCCGGCGTCGAGGTAGAACTGGGTGCCCTTGAGGATCGCCCCGTGCTGTGCCATCACGACGAAGGCCACCTGGGAGACGATGATCTGCACGACGCCCATACCGAGGGTCTGGACGCCGTTGGCCAAGGCCTGCTCCTCGGGAGTCACCGCCTCGATGATCATGATGGGCACGCTGGCCATGACGATGCCTGTGCCCAGCCCGGCGAACACACCCATCCCGATGATCTGCGGAGCGCTGTGGTGCAGGTGGGTGCCGAGACCGTAGCCGAAGATCGCGAGCAGGGCGCCGGCGCCCAGCAGGATCCGCGAGTCCATCCGGCGGGCGAGCGCGCCGGTACCGACGGCCCCCACGATGATCATGGCGCTGATCGGGCTGGTGACGATGGCGTTGTGGGTCCCGGACCAGCCCAGGCCGTCGGAGATGGTGGGGATCTTCGGCATCAGGATCAGCAACTGGATCACCACGCCGACGGCGCTGAGCGCGCCGGCCGCGACGGACGTGGCCAGGAGCACGGTCCACACCGGACGACGCCGGGTCATGGCCGACGGGAACAGTGGTTCGGCGACCTTGCGCTCGACGAGCACGAAGGCGATCAACGCGACCGCCGACCCGACGACCCAGGTGATGAACCTGCCGCTGCTCCAGCCCCAGTGCGATCCCTCACCGACGGCGTAGACGAGCGCCGTGATTCCTCCGCCCAGGAGGATTCCGCCGGCCCAGTCCATTCGGCCGGCCGCCGCACGGATCGGGCTCTCCGGCACGAAGGCGCCCACCAGTACGAAGCTCAGCGCGGTGCTGATGGCCATGAACCACAGCACGCCGCGGAAGCCGTAGTCGTCCAGGAGCCAGCCGGACAGGAAAGGTCCGCCGAAGGCGACGAGGCCGATACCGCCGGCGAGGATTCCGCTGGCGAGGCCGACCCAGCGGCGGGGGAACACGTCGCGGGTGATCGCGTAGGCGAGCGGCGCGGTGGCCGTGTAGATGCCCGCGATGCCGCGCCCGATCAACAGGGTGCGGTAGTCGGTGGCGACGGCGGCGACCAGGTCGCCGATGAAGCCGAGCCCGGTGGCGGCGAGCAGGACGCGCTTCTTGCCGAAGATGGCCGCGGCCTTGACCGCGAAGGGCAGGAAGAAGGTCCCGGTCAGCAAGGTCATCAGGGTGAACCAGGCGATATTGGTGGTCCGGAAGTGGATCGCGACATCGGCCTGCGCGATACCGGACAACGCGGCGACGAGCGCGACCAGTTGGACGGTCCATACGAGAGCGACGATGACGAGGACGTTGCGGGTGGTGGAGGGGGGTGTCTCGTCTTCGTGAGGGGGACTGAGCTGAGTCTGGGAGGACATCGGCGGCCTTCCGTAAGTGAGCGGAGCGAAGGTCCAGAGAGCCGATAAATTAGACCTAACGGTCGGTACAATCAATGGGACGTGCAGAAAAAGAGTCCCGGTGGCTGAAATACCGGGCGGCCGGTGGTGGGCGTGAGGTCGATGTCGAGCGCCCGGCGCAAGCTAACCTTGCGGCCCGTGTCGGCTCCGGGCCTGGTCAGCGCTGTTTGAGACGCACGGGGGCCAGGTTTCGACAAAATCGTCAACGATTCGGTCGACGCTCTTGCCCGTGCCTTGCCGGAGGGCTACGTTCCTCGCGCACCGAGCCCGATCCGGCGATCGAACGGAGTACCCAGCATGCTCAAGCTGTTCAGAAGGTGTCGGTGGAATTCGGCCACCTTCCTCGCCACCCTCGCGGCGGCCGTCGCGCTGGTGACCGGTGCGAGCGTGGCGCTGGCCAACAGCGTGACCGGCGGTGCGCAGACCGCCGGCTCGGCCTCGGCGAACGCCGTTTCCGCCAACACCGCGACCTCGGGCATCGCACCGGCCATGTCCTGTTCCGGCATCGCCCAACTCGACCTGGCCGCCGCCGTACCCGGTGTGCCCTTCGAGATCAGCTCGGCCACCGAACTCGCCGCGAGCGCCAACACCCTTGGCAACTGGGCGGCTTGTGACGTCAAGGGCGTCATCGCCCCGCAACTCCACTTCGAGATCAAGCTGCCCGAGACCGGCTGGCAG
Organism: Streptomyces sp. NPDC101776; assembly: GCF_044766845.1. Taxonomy (NCBI): domain Bacteria; kingdom Bacillati; phylum Actinomycetota; class Actinomycetes; order Kitasatosporales; family Streptomycetaceae; genus Streptomyces; species Streptomyces sp. NPDC101776. The sequence continues at coordinate 748,098 of NZ_JBIWMV010000001.1, forward strand.
GCCAACTACCTCCAGGTCGGCTGCGGCGGCCTGTGCGGCAACGTCAACGTGACCAGCGCCCCCGCCTCGGCCGGCTGCGTCCCCCTGACCACCGGCGCCTTCGCGGTCGCCTCCAGCGACGAGGGCCACTACCAGGGCGGCGGCCTCTTCTCCACCGACCCGACCCTGCGCGCCGACTTCGGCTACAAGTCGGACCACGAACTGGTCCAGGCGGCCAAGGCGATCATCAAGCAGTACTACGGCCAGGCGGCCACCCACTCCTACTTCGACGGCTGCTCCCAGGGCGGCCACCAGGCCCTCACCGAGGCCCAGCGCTACCCGACCGACTTCGACGGCGTCATCGCCGGCGCCCCGGCCAACAACTTCACCGCGCTGAACACCTTCTCGCACGCCTGGACCGCCCAGTCCGTGTACCTCAATGGCGGCCCGGCGACGATCACCAACGCCGACCTCGCGGATCTCCACAAGGCCGTCCTCAAGGGCTGCGGCTCTCCTGCCGACGGCATCATCGCCGACCCGCTGAGCTGCACCTGGGACCCCGGCACCATCCAGTGCGAGACGGGCCGGACCTCGACGTCCGACGCGTACTGCCTGACCGCCGACCAGGTCACCACGCTGCGCCGCGTCTACGCCGGACCCACCGACGAACACGGCCGACTGCTCTACCCGGGCTACCAGTTGCGGGGCTCCGAGCTGAACTGGGCCGGCATCATCACCCCGGCCACCGCCACCGGCTCCAGCGGCGACATCAGCTTCGTCCGGGAGACCCTGCGCTACCAGATCTTCGACGGCCCGCAGCCGACCCTGACGTACAAGGACATCAAGTTCACGGCCGCCTACTACAAGAAGGTCATGAGCCGGGGCGAGGGCATGTACGACGCCACCGACCCCGACCTCACCGCGTTCAAGAAGGCCGGCGGCAAGCTGATCCTCTGGCACGGTCTCGGCGACCAGCACATCCCGGCCGTGGGAACGATGGCCTACTACAAGGCGGTTGAGAAGGCCGTCGGCGGCGAGGCGGCCACCAAGAGCTTCGCCCGGCTCTTCCTGCTCCCCGGCGTCGCGCACTGCGGCGGCGGCCAGGGCCCGGACACCTTCGACGCGTTGACCGCGATCACCGACTGGGTGACCAAGGGCGACGCCCCGGCGAGCCTGACGACGAAGTCGGTCGACAGCGGCGGGAACACCACCGCCTCCCGCCCGGTCTATCCGTTCCCGTACTACGCGAAGAACACGACCGACGCGAGCGGTTACACCCCCGTCAAGTCCACCGCCGAGGCCGATCTGAAGCTCGACTGGCTCGGTTCCTTCCGCTCCGGCTACGAGACGGTCGGCAACTGGGTGGGCGGCAAGTGGGTGGTCAGCAAGGGCAAGAACTGACGTTTGGCCGAAGGCGACCGGCACGGCATCCATACCTTGCGGACCGTGCCGGGTGTCGTGTCCGTGCGGTCGGTCCAACTCTCCGGCACCATCGAGTCGTTGTGCACTCCCGTCACCCTGGAGCCGTCATGTCCCGATCGGAAGCCCGCGTCGTCACCGACCGACCGCAGCGCTACGCCAAGCAACTCGCCTCCCACCTGGGCCGTCGCAGCGAGACCAGTTGGGACGAGGAGACCGGGGAGGGGCGTCTCGTCTTCCAGGACGGCACAGGATCGCTGACCGCCGCCGAGGGGGCGTTGCTGCTCGCGGTGGAGGCGGAGCCCGAGTTCCTCGATCGGCTGGAAGACGTGGTGGGCCGGCATCTGGTCCGCTTCGGCACCAAGGACGAGTTGATCGTCGAGTGGCGGCGCGACAACGGAGAGCCCGGCACCAGCCAGCGCAGCCCGGGCGACTCTGCCTGAGCCACGGTGGCCGCCCCGGTCAGGACACGCAACCCACGTGCGCCAGCGCCTGCTTGAGCAACACCCCGTGCCCGCCCGGCATTTCGCTCCGCAGTGCCTCCGAGGCGGCCTCCTCCGGGCTGAACCAGACGAGGTCGAGGGCGTCCTGGCGGGGCCGGCAGTCGCCGGTCACCGGTACGACGTAGGCGAGGGACACCGCGTGCTGCCGGGGGTCGTGGTACGGGGTGACCCCGTGCGTCGGGAAGTACTCGGCGACGGTGAACGGCTGCAGCGAGGCCGGGACCCGGGGCAGCGCGACCGGGCCGAGGTCCTTCTCCAGGTTGCGCAGCAGGGCGTCACGGACCCGCTCGTGGTGCAGCACACGGCCGGAGACGAGCGTGCGGTTCACCGTGCCGTCGGGGCCGATGCGCAGCAGCAGTCCGATGCTGGTCACTTCGCCGCTGTCGTCGACGCGGACGGGGACCGCCTCGACGTAGAGGATCGGCATGCGGGCGCGTGCCTGTTCGAGGTCGTCGGCGGACAGCCAACCGGGCGTGGTATCGGTCATGTCAGACATTGCTTGATCATACTTTCAGTGTCCGTCGGATAGCCGGTAGACCCGGCGGGCGTTGTCGGCCCCCGCCCAGCGTGCCAGGCGCAGCGCGTCGGGCAGGCCCAGTTCGTCGGCGTCCACCCGTTCCTGGAGGAGATCCCCCAGACCCCGGCGGAACGCCAGCGCCCCGAGACCGTAGAACTCCGACAGACCATAGGCGTCGGAGCTGTACAGCAGTTTGCGGAACGGTGTGATCTCCAGCGCTTCCGCCAGCACCGCCCGCGCCCGGACCGGACCCACATGATGCAGGGTGAGCCCCACATCGAGGTACACCTGTTCGAAGACGGCCGCCAGGTAGCCGGCCTGACGCTGGTACGGCCAGCAGTGCAGGAGCAGGACCGGGATCGTCCCGGCGGTCAGGTGCAGCCAGTCCGTGAGGAGGGCGGGGTCCGTGCGGTGCAGTCGGATGTCGTTGTCGCCGAAGCCCGTGTGCAGTTGGAGGGGGAGGCCGAGGTCGACCGAGGTCCACAGCAACTCCCGCACGAGGACCGGGTGGTGGAGGCGTCCGCCCTCGGCCAGCCAGACGTGGGCCGCCCGGGCCACCTCCGCCGCCGAGGGCCTGGCCGGGTCGAGATCGAAACCCGTCCGGTACGCGGCCACCGACTTCACCGCCACCACCCCCGGCCGCCGCACCGCGTCCAGCGCGGCGGCCCGGAACGCGTCGGCGTACCCGTCCGGCTCCACACCCCGCGCGGCCACGGACTCCGCGACGGCTTCGAGTCGTACGACCTCATGGGCCACGGCGCCCGCCGCGTCGGCCAGTTGGGCGGGTGAGGTGATGTCGTGGGGTGCGAACCCGGTGTCGACGCAGAACACGTCGGTTCCGGCGGCGGCGAGGAAACGCCGGTTGACCTCACTCGACCCCAACTCGGCGCGCCGGGCGAGGTATGTGTCGGCGGGCGCGTGCCGCTCCAGGTCCAACACGGGTGCGCAGTAACGGCGTACGGCGATCCCGACCGGGCTGTCGAACGGTGAGATCCCGCTGCCGGGCCAGACGTCGCCCTCGGTGAGCAGCGACTCGAAGGCCGCCCGGTCCAGGTCGTCGGTGACGACGCCGTGGCAGTGGTGGTCCACCAACTCCAGTGCGGCGAGCGCCTCGTGGACCGGTCCGGTGCCCATCGTCAGTACTTCCAGCGGTAGGCCGCCGCGATCTGTTCGTCGTCGAGTTCGGCCACGGCCGCGATCTCGCCCTGCCGTACGGCGGTCACCGCGTCGGCCAGGACCGGGCCGAGCGCGGCCCGCAGCAGCTCGTCCTTGCGGAACTCCGCGACCGACTCGGCCAGGGAGGTCGGAAGCCGCCGTACACCACGGGCTGTTGCCTCCGTCGTGCCGAGGTGCGCGGGGTCGCCGGTGGTCTCCTCGGGCAGGGCGGCCGACGAGGTCAGACCGTCGAGGCCGGCGGCGATCAGACAGCCGAGGGCGAGATAGGGGTTGGCGGCCAGGTCGACCGGCTTCACCTCCAGGTTCGCCGCCTGGGCGCGCTGCCCCGCCGTACCGGTGACGACGCGCACCGCGGCCTCGCGGGTCTCACGGCCCCAGGCGGTGAACACCCCCGCCCACTGGGAGGGTTGGAGGCGGAAGCGGCTGGCCGGACTGGGGGCGGTCACGGCGGTGAGCGCGGGGAGGTGGGCGAGGACACCGGCCGCGAACGACTCGGCGTCGGCCGTCATGCCGTAGCGCCGGTCGCCCCCGGTGTGCAGGTTCGTACCGTCGCGCCAGGCGGAGAGGTGGATGTGCCCGCCGTTGCCGACACCCCGGGCGAGGACGGCCGGCGCGAACGAGGCGCGCAGACCGTGCCGCCCGGACACCGCGCGCACGGTCTGTCGTACCAGGACACTGCGGTCGGCCGCCGCGACCGGGTCGAGCGCGGCCACCGAGAGCTCGAACTGCCCGGCCGCGTACTCGGGATGGAACTGGTCCACGTCCACGCCCTGGGCCGCCAGGGCCGACAGCAACTCGGCGCCGTAGTCGCTCAGTTCGACCTGTCGGATCGCGCTGTACGCGGGACCCGACGTGGCGGGGACGAACGCGCCGTCGGGTGCCGCGGCCAGGCCGAGCGCCCACTCGATCTCGATGCCCGCCCGGAAGCCGAGCCCGTGGAGCCGCTGCGCCTCTACGACCGTACGGCGCAGGAAGGTGCGGCTGCAGCCGGGGTGGCGCTCGCCCTCCTGGGTGATGCGGTCGACCGGGGCCCAGGCCCAGCCGGGCTGTGCGGACAGGATGGCCAGGTGGTCGAGGTCGGGGTAGAGCCGCAGATCGCCGTCCGGGGAGCCGAGGACGTCGGTGGTGACGATGGAGTCGTCCGCCAGGAAGGTGTCGAACACCGGGGACATGCCGACGCCCCAGGCCGCCGCCGAGGCGAGCTTCGCGGTCGGGACCGTCTTCACCCGGCCCACGCCCGCGGTGTCGACGTAGGCCAGCACGATCCCGTGCACACCCCGCCCGGTCAGTTCCGCGGCCAGCGCGGTGGCGCGTTCGGCCTCGCCGGGGCGGCCGCCGGGCAGGGGGTCGGCAAGGGTGGTCATACGTCCTCCACGGTCGCGTCCACGAGGGTCGCGGCCACGGCGGTTGTGGGGACAACGGCTGGGGCCGCGACGGTCGGCGTCTCCGTGTCAGGGTTTCACGGCCACCGCTCCGAACTGCGGTACCACGGCCGGGGAGTCGGAGTCCGGACGCCACTGGGAGCACGGCACCAGACCGGGTTCGACGAGCTCGAGGCCATCGAGGAAGGCGGCGACGTCGGCGCGGCTGCGGGCGGTGATCGGGGGAGTGGCGTTCTCGTTCCAGAACGTCATCGCCGGGACATTGCCCTCGCCGCCGAGGTCGGCGTCGAAGGTGGGGTGCGTGAGGACCAGGAAACTGCCGGAGGGGACCGCGGCCATGACGTTGCGCACGACCTCCCGGGCGGCCTCGGTGTCGAGGATGAAGTTCAGGATGCCCAGCATCATCACCGCGACGGGACGGTCGAAGTCCAGTGTGTCGGCGGCCCGTTGGACGATCGACGCCGGGTCGTGCACGTCCGCGTCGATGTAGTCGGTGACGCCCTCGGGGGTGCTCGTCAGCAGGGTGCGGGCGTGGATCAGGACGAGGGGGTCGTTGTCGACGTACACGATGCGCGCGTCCGGAGCGACGCGCTGCGCGATCTCGTGCGTGTTGTCGACCGTCGGCAGTCCGGTCCCGATGTCGAGGAACTGCCGCACCCCGCGCTCGGTCGCGAGGAAGCGGACCGCGCGGCCGAGGAAGTCCCGGTCGGCGCGGGCCACTTCACGGATCACCGGGAACATTCCGGCGACGTGCTCGCCGACCCGCTGGTCGATCTCGTAGTTGTCCTTGCCGCCGATCCAGTAGTTCCACACGCGCGCGTTGTGCGCCACACCGGTGTTGAGCCGGGTCGGTTCCGCTGCCGGGGTGTCGCTGTCAGTCACGTGGTGGCTCCTTCTCGCCCGCGTTGCCGTCCCCGCCATTGTGCCGCCGGGTGATCACCCGGCCCAAGTGTCCATGAAGATTAGGTCACTTGTTCTTCGGGAACGGTGAACTGTCAGTTCACGTCGCCGGGTTGGGCGGTCGGCGTGCGTCCGGCCAGCACGTCCTTGAGGCGTGCGGTGCCCTGCTGCACGGCCGTCCCGGTCGTGTCGGCCTCCGTGCCGTCGAGGCCGCCGGACGTGACGGTGATCGCGTCGGTGCCGACCCGGACGACGGCCAACTCCACGGTGAGCGTGGTGGGTTCGCTGCCGCTCGTGCCCGTGACGGTGACCTGGAGACCCTGCCGGGCGTCGCCCACGGAGGGCACCGGGCTCTCGATGACCTGGACCGTCCTGTGGCCGCCCTTGGAGTCGGTCGCGGTGAACTGGTCGCACTTCACCGGCAGCGTCTTCAGCCAGTTCAGGGAGGTGCCGAGCCGGGCCCGGTCGTAGGCGGCGACCTGGTACAGCAGCCGGGAGTTGCTCTGCTCGAACCCGGTCAGCGCGGACGCGCCGGTCGGCTTGCCGAGGAGATCGTCGTCGTAGAGCGCGTCGAGCAGCTTCTGGCAGTCGGCGGCGTTCGTCTTCGCGGTGAGGAAGTCGGCGACGTCGACCTTGCCGACGATCAGCTTGTCGCCCCAGCGGGCGGCGTCCTGGACCTGCGTCCAGTTGTCTTCGAGGTCCGACTCGGTGATCAGCGCGGTCCTGGCTCCGGCCGGGGTGAGGACGGGGGCGGTGGACTCGGCACGGGGAGCTGCGGACTTCTCCGTACGGGGCGCGGCGAGCTCGGACTCGGCGGCGAGCGGGGAGGCGGCGACCTCCGAGGCGCTGTCGCCGCCCGCACCACCGCCGCCGGAGCAGGCCGCGCAGGTCAGCAGCGCGCCCGCCGCCAGGACCGGGGCGAGGGCACGGACGGGGCGGGAGGACGGGCGACGGTGCATGGCGGGGCCTCCAGGAGGAGTGGCTGGTCCCCTCAGCGCACCATCGGGCCGCCCGACCCTCCAGCGCAGGGGGCCGTACGGGTGAGTCACGGTGGGTAGGGCGCGTTGCCGCTCGGGGGTGGCCGGTACGTCAGCGGGTCCCGTCCTCCGGTGGGCCGGAATGCCGGTGCGGCAGATGCAGACGGTGCTCGTGGTGCTCGTGCGGCGGCCGGGGTTCGTGTTCCGCGCGGCGCGCCCGGGCCGCGAGCCCGGCCTCCAGCACATGCACCGTGCGCCCGCCGCACTTGGTGCAGATCGCGTCGGCGAGGGGTGATCTGAGGGCCTTCCCCTCCTCGTCGACGTACTCCTGCGTGGTCAGTCCGGAGGCGTCGGTCGGATCGGTGAAGAACATCACCTGGAAGGTGGCCTCCCAGCAGTGGCCGCAGTCACCACAGGTGAACGCGAAGGTCTCCGGCACGGCTCGGGGTTCCGCGGTCATGGCAGATTCCTCCGTCGAGTGGGGCGGACGGTCGGGCGACCGGCACTGCCCCCAGCGCACAACGCCGCAGGTCGTACGGCAACTCGAACGCCCCGCCCGGCATGCCCGCGCTCGCGCCCGCCCCGACACTGGCCACAGGCCCCGCCACCGTGACGCGAAGGAGTGACCATGCTGCCCGGATTCCTCACCAGGGCGGTCGAGTTGCTGCTCGGCAGGGAGGGCCGCTCGCTCCACCTGAAGACGGCGGGCACGGCGACGGCGGTCCTCGGCGTGGTGATGCTGGTGGGCTCCTGGGCGGTGGTCGCCGCCGAACACGGAGCGCGCGGCGCCAATCTGACGTCGTACCCGAAGGCTCTGTGGTGGTCCATCGAGACGGCGACGACCGTCGGGTACGGGGACTTCTACCCGGTGACACTGTGGGGCCGCGTCGTCGGCTCGGTGGTGATGGTCGCCGGCATCACCACGTACGGCCTCGTCACGGCGGCCCTGGCCACGTGGTTCGTCGGCCGGGAACAGCGCCGTCGCCATCAACTCGTGCACGGTGCGGAGGAGTTGGGCGAGGAGGCGGTGCGGGCGCTGCATGCGCGCTTCGATCGGCTGGAGCGGATGGTGGGAGGGAAGGGCGAGGGGGCGGGAGGGTGAGGTGAGGGGGAAACGGTGTACGGGCACGAGGGATGCGGCGGGTGGTTGGAGGAGGCGTACGCCGAGCGGCGAGCGGGTGATCGCCCCGAACCCCGGTCCCGGTGATGAAGCCGACGGGCAGCGCCGTGCGAGTTCCGCGCCGCCCGATCCCGCCGATCGAGAGAGGGCCGCCTATTCGACCAACGTCAGTGCGGCGAAGGCATACCCCTCCCACAGCCGCCGCGAGGTCTCCTCCGGGTAGGCCGCGACCACCGGCTCCGCGTCGAGCACCTGCACCGACCGGCGCCCGGTGTCGTATGCGGGCCAGCCCGGGTCGCCCGTCCGCGCGAACGCCGTCCAGGACGCGCGGAAACGGGACGACAGTGCCAGCGCCTCGGGGGAGGGCTCGACGTCGGCGAACAGCAGATTGCCCAGGTCGGCGGTGAACGTGCCGAAGAGCAGCGGGATGTCGAGGCCGTGGCAGGCGCCCAGTACACCGCCCAACCCCGGGGCGGGCCAGGTGAGTTCGTAGACGTGCGCGCGTCCACCGGCGGCGACCTGCGCCTCGGCCAGGTGGAGGCAGGGCATGCGGAACACCCGGTCGGACTGGACGAGTTCGTGCAGCTCGCCCGGCGCGGCGTTCGGGAAGGCGGCGCGATAGGCCTGTTCGGCGTCGGGGCCCGGGCCGAACCGGCGCAGCGCGGTCGCCGCGTCCTCCTCGGTGATCTTCCCGAACTGCCCGTCGAGCACGGTGAACAGGCGGAACTCGTCCCGGTTGTGACCGACGATCAGTTCCACGTCCCGGGCCGCGCCCGCCGCGACACCCTGCCAGGGCGTGGTGGGGAGCACCTCGCCGTCGACGACGGGCGCGAAGGGGCTGAGCGTATGGGCGACTTCACCCCACCGGTCCTCGTACTGGTGCATCTTGGCGGTCAACGACTCGCCCGCCGAAGGTAGTTGACGCGGGTCGACGGTCGCGAGGTCGGCGGCCGTGGGGCGCAGTCCCGCCTCGGCGGCGATCGCGGTCGCGATGTCCCTGGCCAACTCCTCGGAGAAGAAGGTCCCCGGCACACTCTGCGCGATCGCCCGCCGGAACAGTCCGGCGGCGCTCGGCATCACCAGCAGCGAGGCCACCGACCCGGCACCGGCCGACTCGCCGAAGACGGTGACCTGTTCGGGGTCGCCGCCGAACGCGGCGATGTTCTCCCGCACCCATTCCAGCGCGGCGACCTGGTCGAGCAGCCCGCGGTTGGCGGGGGCACCGTCGATCCGGGCGAACCCCTCGATGCCCACTCGGTAGTTGAAGGTCACGACCACGAGGTCGCCGTCCCGCGCGATGCGCTGGGCGTCGTAGCCGGGGCTGCCCGCGTGTCCCAACTTGTAGGCGCCGCCGTAGATCCACACCATGACCGGTCGGCGGGCCGCCCGGTCGGGCGCGGGTGTCCATACGTTGACGGTCAGCCAGTCGTCGCCCGTCGGTCCCTCCAACACGCCCCGTCGGCCCTGGAATCCGGACTCCTGCGGGGGCGGCGGCCCGAAGGCGTGGGCCTCGCGCACGCCGTCCCAGCCGCGCGCGGGTCGCGGTGCCTGGAAGCGGGCCTCCCCGACCGGCGGTTCGGCGAACGGGATGCCGCGGAAGACCGCCAGCCCGTCCTCCAGCCGTCCGCGCACCGCGCCGGCGCCGTAGCGCACCACGGGTGCGGCGGCCGAACCGGCCGCTGTGTCACGGGAGTTGGGTTCCGTCATCGTGGACTCCTCGGGGTGGGCCGGGGGAAACATGGGGCGCGTGGTATGCCGAGGGCGGTCGCCGTCCCGCAGCGCGCGGGACGGCGACCGCCGTGTGCTCGATGGCCAGGATGCCTCAGGCCTTGGCCTCGGCGACCTCGGAGACCGGGGTCGGCTCCTCGTCGGCCGGTGCTTCAACTGCCTTGCGGGCCTTGGGAATCAGGCTCGCGAGGAAGAAGGCCAGCAGCGCGGCACCGGCACCGATCGCCATGACCACCTTGAAGCCGTTCTCCGAGGGGAGGGCGGCGCCGCCGAAGTCGGTGGTCATCTGGGCGAGGATCACACCGGCGATGGCGCTGGCGAAGGAGGTGCCCAGGGACCGCATCAGGGTGTTGAGGCTGTTCGCCGCGCCGGTCTGGGACGGGTCGACCGCGCCCATGATCAGGGCGGGCAGGGCGCCGTAGGTGAAGCCGACACCGGCACCGATGATGCAGGACACCAGGATCAGGTGCCAGACCTCGGACATCAGCAGGATGTTCAGCGCGTAGCCGGAGGACACGATGAGCGCGCCGATCATCAGGGTGACCTTCGGACCCTTGGCCTTGGTGACACCCGCGGACACGGCGGACATGGCCATCATGACCAGGCCCTGCGGAGCGAGCACCAGACCGACCATCAGCATCGACTTGCCCAGGCCGTAACCGGTCTGCGTGGGCAGTTGCAGCAGCTGGGGGAGGACCAGGGACATCGCGAACATCGAGAAGCCGAGGGCGATCGAGGCCAGGTTGGTGAACAGCACCTGCGGCTTGGCGGTCGTCCGCAGGTCGACCAGGGGCTGCGAGCTGCGCAGCTCGTACCAGCCCCAGGAGAGCAGGATCGTGACGGCGGCGATGCCGAGGATCAGGGTCGTCGCGCTGGTCCAGCCCCAGTCGGAGCCCTTGGAGATGGCGAGCAGCAGGGAGATCAGTCCGGCGGAGAGTCCGAGCGCGCCGACCAGGTCGAAGCGTCCGCCGGTGCGGACCTTGGACTCGGGCACGATCAGCAGGACCAGCAGGAAGGAGACGGCGCCGAGGACGGCGGAGACCCAGAAGAGGAGGTGCCAGTTGTAGTGGTCGGCGATGAAGGCGGCCGAGGGCAGACCCAGGGCGCCGCCGACACCGAGCGAGGCGCTCATCAGGGCGGTGGAGCCGGCCAGCCGGTCGCTGGGCAGCACGTCCCGCATGATGCTGATGCCGAGCGGGACGACCGCGGCGGCCAGGCCCTGGAGCGCGCGGCCGATGACCATCGGGACCAGCGAGTCGGACAGGGCGCAGACGATCGAACCGGAGACCAGCAGGACGATGCTGGTCAGCAGCATCCGGCGCTTGCCGAACATGTCGCCGAGGCGGCCGACGACCGGGGTGGCCACGGCGGCGGCCAGCAGGGTGGCGGTGACCGCCCACGCCGTGTTCGACGCGGAGGCGTTCAGGTACTTCGGCAGCTCCGGGATGATCGGGATGACCAGGGTCTGCATGAGCGAGACGACGATCCCGGCGAGGGCCAGCACCGCGACGACGGCGTTCGACCTCGGCGGAGCGGAGGAACCCGCTTCGGCGGGTCGGGCAAGAGCGTCGGACATGGCAGTGCCTCCATGGGGAACGGGCGGTGCTGGAAGGGGAACGGGCCGTACTGGGGTTGCTTGACTTACTCAACCATAATGAAATTGATTGAGTTAAGCAAGTGCATTCTGGTCGTGAGTCTGATCCTGGTGGTGAACGAGCAGCGGCAGTTCGGTGACCACCTCGAAGCCGCCCTGTGGCCGGTGCCCCGCCCGCAGCCGCCCCCCGGCGGACAGCGCGCGCTCGCGCATGCCGATGACGCCGTAGCCGTCGGCCGGAGTGGGGGAGGGGGGCGGCGCCGTACCGCCGTGGTCGGTGACGGTGATGCCCAGCCGGTCGTGCGAGTAGCTGAGCCGCACCTCCGCCGAGCCGGTGCCCGCGTGCTTGGTCACGTTGGTGAGCGCTTCCTGCACGATGCGGTACGCCGTGAGGTCGACGCCGGCGGACAACGGCTGCGGCCTGCCTTCGGTGTTGACGGTGACGGACAGCCCCGCGGGCTCGAACGAGGCGGCCAGCCCGGCGAGTTGGGCCAGTCCGGGGGCGGGCCCCGCGGGTGTCTCCGAGTCGTCGGCGTGGCGCAACAGGCCGACGGTGGCCTTGAGTTCGCGTACGGCCGACAGGGTGGTGCCCGCGAGTTCGCCGGCGATCCGCTCGGCCTCCTCGGGTCGGCTGCGCATCAGCCGTACGACCGTGCCGGCCTGGAGATTGGCCAGGACGAGGTGATGGGCGACGACGTCGTGGAGGTCGCGGGCGATCCGCATGCGTTCTTCGGTGACACGGTGCCGTGCCTCCTTCTCCCGGGTCTGTTCCGCGTGTTCGGCGCGGGCCCGCACCGCCTCCAGGTAGGCCGCGCGGAGCCGGGTCGTGGTGCCGAGGGAGGTCGGCAGCAGCAGCCAGAAGGCCGGGCCGAGCAGCTTCAGGACCAGCGGTTCGGTGTCGGGTCCCACGATCAGGCCGGTGCCGACCAGCAGGACGATGCCGCAGACGGTGAAGAGGTTCGCGGTGGTCCGGTCGGAGAGCCGGGCCAGGGTGTAGAGCGCGAGCATCAGCGGTCCGATCACCAGGACCGTGAGGATGTAGCCGAGCGCGGCCACGGTGATGGCACCGCAGAGGGTGACGACCACGGTGGTGCGCGGCAGGGTGCGCCGCCACAGCAGGGCGAGGGACGAGACGCCCGTGACCAACACGCCCGGCCACCAAGGGACTTCGAGGCCGTGGCCCGGGAGCGTCAGCATGCTGCCCGGGAACGAGCAGACGCAGAGCGCGGCGGCGATCAGCAGGTCGACGGTACGGGGACGGCAGCGCAGCAGCCGCCGCAGGCTGTGGATCATGACGTGGGGGGTTCCTGTCCGGGACGGCCGGCCGTCCACCGGTTCCCGCCACCGACGGCGGGAACCGGCACGCGGTCGCGGCTACTCGTCGAAGGTGACGACGATCTTCTCCGCCGCGCCCGGCGTCAGCGCGAGCTCGAAGGCGTGCTCGACCTCGCCGAAGGGCACCCGGTGACTGATCAGCTTGGCGAACCGCTCGTGGTGTTCGACGATCTCCCGCGTGACCTCGAAGATCTCGGTGGGGTAGCCCTGCGAGGCGATCAGTGTCAGCTCGCTGCGCAGCATCCCGCCGAGGTCGATGTCGGCGCCCTTCTTCTGTACGGCGACCATCACCAGCTTGGCGCCCCACTTCGCGGAGTCGACCGTGGTGTTGACGACCGCGGCGACACCGGCGGCGTCGATGTAGATGTCGGTGCCGGGGCGGGGCTGGCCCAGCGCGTTGGCGGCCTGCCCGTGCAGCTCGGTCAGCCGGGCGGTGACGTCCTCCTCGGCGGAGTTGATCACGGCGTCCGCGCCGACGGCGAGCGCGGTCTCCAGACGGGAGGCGATGACGTCCGCGACGACGACGTGCTCGACGCCGCGCAGCTTCAGCCAGATGGCCGCGCCCAGACCGATGGGTCCGGCACCGAAGATGACGACCTTGTCACCCGGCTTCGCCTCCGAACGGTTGACGGCGTGCCGGGCCACCGCCATCGGCTCGTTGAGCGCGGCGACGTCGAAGGGCACAGTGTCGGGGAAGACGGTGACGCTCTTGCCGATCTCGCAGTCCTCCAGCAGGAGGTAGTCGCTCATGGCGCCGTGCTTGCCGCCGCAGCCGATGATCCCGGAGGGCGCGCCCTGCGGGTTGACGACCACGCGGTCCCCGGTCTTCAGGCCCTCGACCTCCGCGCCGACCTCGACGATCTCACCGGCCGGCTCATGGCCGAGGGGGACCGGGACCATGGCGCCGCCCGCTCCGAAGGGGCCGCCGCCGATGTGCAGGAAGAAGGTGTCGGTGCCGCAGATCCCGCAGGCGCGGATCTTCATGAGGGCGTCCTTCGGGCCGGGCACCGGACGCTCGACGTCCACCACGTCGATCTTGTCGACGGCACCGGTCTGGACGGACTTCATCGTGGCCATGAGGGAGCTCGCTTTCATGTGCGTGAGGGGTGTCACCGGCCCCGACGGTGGACGGGGGGAGTGCTCCGACCGCCGGGACCGGTGACGGCGCCATACTCCGTCCCCACGGCGTACGGCGCGACGGGGACACCTCCGCTCAGGTGGCCCCAGCTCTTGACTTGCTTGAGTTAGGCAACCATAAATGCGTTACTTAAGTCAAGCAATCGTTTCGACCTTGCTTAACTCAGGCAAGTAGCTGTTACGGTGGACGCATGTCCACATCGCCACCCGTGACAGCGCCCGTTCCGGAGGACGTAGCCGAGATCGAGCGGGTCCTCACCCGTATCGCCTACCTGGCGGGGCGGGCCCGGCAGCACGAGCGTCTGATGGCGCTGGCCGGGCTGCCGCTGGACCGGGCCGCCGTGGCGATCCTCCGGTACATCGCCGAGAGCGAGCCCCTGCGCCCCGGCGTACTGGCCGTCCGGATGTCGGTCGAGGCCTCCCATGTCACGCGCCAGCTAAGGCAGTTGGAGCAGCTCGGCCATGTGGTCCGGATCCCGGACCCCGACGACGGCCGCGCCCAGCGCGTCCAGCTCACCGACAGCGGCCTGGCCGCCGTCAACCGCGTCCGCGAGGCGAGCCGCCGCGGCATCGAGATGGCGCTGATCCACTGGTCCTCCGAGGATCTACGGCAGCTCGCGGCCCTCTTCCACCGGCTGGTCGACGACTTCGTCACCCACGCGGAGGCGGCCGTGGACGTCGGTACGACTGCCTGACACCTCACGAACCCGGCCGCACCTGACCGTGCTGCCAGGCCCAGGCCGCGATCTCGACGCGGTTCCGCGCGCCGAGCTTCAGCTGGACGCTGGAGAGATGCGTCTTCACCGTGGACAGCGAGACATACAGCTCGGCGGCGATCTCGGCGTTGGTGCGGCCCAGAGCGACCAGCCGGACGACATCGGCCTCCCGGTCGGTGAGCGGCTCGCGCAGAACGGGTGCGGGCGGGGCCGCCCTGGGCGTCTCGGCCGTCGCGGTGGTGAGGTGCTTGAGCAGGCGGACGGTGACCGACGGCGAGACCAGCGAGTCACCGGCCGCCGCCGCCCGGACCGCCTCCGCCAGCAGCGTCGGCCCCGAGTCCTTCAGCAGGAACCCGCACGCGCCGCCGCGCAGCGCGCCGTACACGTACTCGTCCAGGTCGAAGGTCGTCACCACGACCACCCGCAGCGGATCGACCACATCCGGCCCCGCCAGCAAGCGCGTCGCCGCCAGGCCGTCCAGCTTCGGCATCCGGATGTCCAGCAGACAGACATCGGGCCGCTCCCGCCGGGCCAGCTCCACGGCCTCCTCGCCGTCGGCGGCCTCGGCGACCACGGTGATGTCGGGCTGCGCGTCCAGGAAGAACCGGAAACCGGTACGGACCATCTCCTGGTCGTCGGCGATCAGTACACGGATGGGCGGGGCGGGGACGGTCATGGATCGATCATGCCTCAGCGGGAAGGTGATGGCCGGTGTCAGTCCGTCGCCCGGGACGGGTCCGCGGTGACCGCTCGTAGCAGCGGGCGGCTCGCGCCGATCGCGGCGAACAGGGCGAGGGCGCCGAGGCTTACGCAGACGGCCAGTTGTACGGCGCCGGAGGTGCTGATCGTGCTGCCCACCGCCTTGTCGACCTGGACGGCGGCGTACAGGCCCGTCGCGGTGGTGCCGCCGGCCAGGACGAGCAGGGGGAGGACCGTCTCGCGGACCCTGGCCCGGTCCAGCACCTTCAGCGGGGTGCCGGACAGCCGGAGCAGGCCGTATGTACGACGCCGGTCGAGGACGTTCGCGGCGGCGGTCAGGCCCGCCGAGGCCGTGGCCACGAGGAAGCTCAACGCCAGTGTGGCGGTGCCGAGTTGGGCGAGGCGGTCGGTGATGGCGGTGTCCTGTGCCTGTGCGTAGGCGCCGGTGTACGGGAGTCGGCCCGGGCCGAGCGGCCGGAGGGCGGTGACGGCCGTGTCGACGGCGGCCGGTCCGCCGGAGACCCGCACGACCAGGCCGTCGCTGCCGCCGAGCAGGAAGTCGTCGTCGGCCGTGCCGACGGTCGCCTCGACGCCGGCCGAGCGCAGCAGTGTGCGGGCCTCACCGATCGCGTGCCGGGTGGCGGACGCGCTCGCCAGGGGTACGGCGACCTGGCCCCGCTGGTCGAAGCCGACGATGCCGAGCTGTCCGACGGTGAAGAAGCCGGCGACGAACCCGGCCAGCACCAGACCGCTCACCGTCCGCCAGGCCCCGCGCGGATCGTCGCTGAGCCGGCGCGCTGCCAGCAGGGTCGCCGGGCGGCGGGCGAAGCGGCCCGCGATCCGGCCCAGCCGGTCCACGACCCACGGACCGAACATCCAGAAGCCGCCGTAGAACAGCACCATCAGCGCGACCAGCGTTTCCGGCTTCAGGGTGCCGCCGTCCGTGCTCACCCGGACGCAGACCAGCACCGCCACGAACAGGACGAGCCGGATCAGCCGGGTGCGGCGGGGATCGGACTGCTGGGCGACCCCGAGCGGCGCGGACGCCACCCGGCGCAGCATCGACATCGCGCTCACGGCGATCAGCGCGGCCACGCCCACCACGACCGCCGCCACCCACGGCAGCCCCACCCACAACTGCCCCGTGTACCAAGTGCCGATGCCGTACGGGATGTTGGCGAGCGCGGGCAGCAGCGCGCCGTAGGCCACCGCACCCGTCAGGGCACCGGCCGCACCCACCGCCGCCGCCTCCACGCCGGTCATCGCGAGGATCTGCCGGGGCGTCGCACCGGCGAGGCGCAGCGCGGCCAGCCGCTGTTCCCGGCGGGCCGCACCGAGCCGTCCGGCCGCCGAGGCCAGCACGATCACGGGGACGACCAGGAGACCCACACCGAGCAGGACCGCGGACTGGTCGTCGACGGTGAACACGCTGCTCCCGGTGCCCGAGAACCCGGAGACCACCGCGCGCTCGGTCAGCCCCTGGTCGTAAATGCCGTACCTTCCGGCCGACTTGGAGACCGCCGGGTCCGTGGGCGCCCGGCCGACGACGGCCACGAGCTCATCGGGCGAGGCGAGTCCGGCGGCGCCGATCGTGCCGTAGGACGTCGACTTCGGGAAACGGGCGGCGAGTTGGGAGGAAGGGAGGTCGTGGAGGAGCTTGGCGAGGGCGGGGGAGACGTACAACTCGCCCTGTTTCGGGAAGGTGTTCAGGCCGGGTGGGGCGGGTGTCGGTCTGCGGCCGGGGAGTTGGGCGAGGGAGACGACCGTGATCGGTTCGTCGCGGACGTAGGTCGTGGTGAGGGCCTGGATCGCGGTGCCGTGGCGGTCCGCTTCCGGGGTGCGCCAGGCGGTGCGGTCGGCGCGGGCGCCCGCGCCGAAGTAGGCGGCGAGCAGGGTGAGGAGGACGAGGGAGCCGACTGCCGCCGCTGCGGCGGCGAGGAGTTGGCTCTGCCAGCCGCGGCGGCCGGACGATTTCGCGAGGTGCCAGGTCAGGGGCAGGACGGGGGAACGCATCGAGGGCTCCGGAGGCTCAACTGGCGGTGAACTGGGTGTAGTTGGTGATGCGGCCGTCGCGGACCTGGAGGATCCGGTCGCAGTGGGCGGCCATGTCGGCGTCGTGCGTGACCATCACCAGGGCGGCACCCTGTTCGCGGGTCACCGACGTCAGCAGCCGGACGACCTCCGTGCTGGTCGCCTGGTCCAGGGCGCCGG
Organism: Streptomyces sp. NPDC101776; assembly: GCF_044766845.1. NCBI lineage: Bacteria > Bacillati > Actinomycetota > Actinomycetes > Kitasatosporales > Streptomycetaceae > Streptomyces > Streptomyces sp. NPDC101776. Next base: position 765,491 of record NZ_JBIWMV010000001.1, read on the forward strand.
TCGGCTCGTCGGCGAAGACCACGTCCGGCGCCACGGCCAACGCGCGGGCGATGGCGACCCGTTGGGCCTGCCCGCCGGACAACTGGCCGGGGCGGCGCCGCTCCAGACCGTCCAGACCGAGCGGCGCGAACCAGCGCCGGGCGCGCTCCACCGCCTGCGCGCGGGGCAGCCCCTCCAGCATCAGCGGGAGGGCGACGTTCTCCTCGGCGGGCAGTTCGGGGAGCAACTGGCCGGACTGGAAGACGAATCCGAAGCGCTTGCGGCGCAGGGCGCTGAGCCGGTTCTCGCCGAGGTCGTCGATGCGCTCGCCTTGCAGCAGCACCTCGCCGCCGTCCGGGCGGATGATTCCGGCGAGCGTGTGCAGCAGCGTCGACTTGCCGGAACCCGACGGGCCCATGATCGCGAGCGAGTCGCGGGCACCGACCGCCACGTCCACGCCCGCCAGAGCCGTCGTGGAGCCGTACTTCTTGGTGAGGCCGACACCGGCCAGGACCGTGCTCATGAGCGGTCGAACTTCCACGTGACGGAATCGGCCGACGCCTTGACCACACGGACCGGGATGTCGACGGTCGAACCGTCGCTCCTGCGGCCCGTGCAGGTGACGGTCGCGCCGGCGACGGCCTTCAGACCGGTGGGGCAGCTCACGCCGGAGACCTTGTCGCCGACCCAGGGCAGCGGGTGGTACCTGCTCTGCGCCCGGCCCGCGACGATGTCCGCCGACAGCGCCTTGTGGCCGTCGACCGTCACCGTGCTGTGCGCGTCGAGTTCGGTGGTGGACTGCGTGCCGGAGAGCAGATGGGTGCCGAGCGCCCCGAGGGCGACCGCGGCCGCCGCGCCGCCGATCACCCCGATGACGAACCTGGTGGACTGCATCACGTACTCCTGAAGGGTCGGAGAGGAGGAAGTGGTCCCACTCTCGCCAGCCCGGACCCGCGCCCGCCTCGGCCGAACGGCCAGGGTTCGCGGCACGCCCGCTCGACCGTTCGGCCGATCCCGTCCCACCGGGCCTCGCATACCGTGACCAGCATGAGATCCGTCACCGGCCGGGGCTGCGCACGGGGGCTCGCCGTGGGCGCCCTGCTCGGGTTCACCGTCTACGACCTGAGCTTCACGGCCTCCACCGGTCATCCGACCTGGCCGGCGGTCGTGGTGCTCCTCACCGGTCTGGCCGCCGTTCTGTGGCCGGTCGCCCGACGCCCGCCGTGGTTCACCCCGCAGGTGCGCACCGCCGTGCCCGCCGCCCTCTCGCTCGCGTACAGCGCGGGCGCGAACCTCGCCGGGCGGTCGGAGCTGTTCGGCCCCGGCGAGATCATGATCCTGCTCACCCTGACCTTCATCGCCGTACGGCACTGTCCGCAGCGCTGGGCCGTGGCGTGCGGAGTCCTGGACGGTCTCGCGCTGCTCGCCCTGCCGGCGCGCTACTTCCACTCGGTCACCGACGAGAACCTGCTGCTCGTCACCGCACTGGGGCTGGTGCTGCTCGGCAGTACCGCCGGGCTGGCCGGCTATCTGCGCTCGCTCGACTACCGCCGTACCGTCGCCGTCACCGAGACCCGGCGCGCGGAACGCCTCGCCATCGCCGCCGACCTGCACGACTTCGTCGCCCACCACGTCACCGGGATCCTCGTGCAGACCCAGGTGGCCCGCATGATGGCGACCACCCGGCCGGAAGACCTCGACCCGGTCCTCGCCGCCATCGAACGCGCCTCGACCGAGGCCCTGGCCTCCATGCGCCGCACGGTCGGCGTCCTGCGCGACGCCGGACCGGACGCGGCCGACCGCCGCCCGGTCGGTGACCTGGCGGCCGTCGCGGAACTCGTCGACGGTTTCGCGAGCCCCGCCCAGAAGGTCACCCTCCGCCGCGACCCCACCCTGCCCGACGACCTCCCGCACGAGGTGCAGGCCGCCGCCTTCCGGGTCGTACAGGAAGCCCTGACGAACGTACGACGCCACGCGTCCGACGCCGCCGAGGTCACCGTGGGGCTGCGCCGCACCGGCCGCCGCCTGGAGGTCACGGTCACCGACGACGGCCACGGCGGCACCCAGCTCCCGGCCGCCGCACACGGCGGAGGCTTCGGCCTCGTCGGTCTCACGGAACGGGTGACGGCGCTCGGCGGTGAACTCCGGGCCGGTCCGCGCGAGGGGGCGGGGGCGGGGTGCGGGTGGGAGGTACGGGCGGTGTTTCCGGTGGGGCGGTTCTGAGGGGCCGGAGTCGGTGGGAACCCGGGTGCCTCGTCAGACCTTGAAGCCGACCCCGCCGTACAAGGAGATGGGTCCCTCGCCGAGCGGCGTCTCGCCCTCCGCGAGTTCGGGATGCCACTCGGAGACGGACACGATGCCGGGGTCCATCGGCTCAAGTCCCTTGAAGATGCTGCTCACTTCGGCGTGTGTGCGGGCGACCAGCGTCACCCCGCCCGCCGCGTAGGCGGCGATGCCGCGCTCCACCTTCTCCGGTTCGAGGTCGGCCGTCATCGCGGACAGCACGAGGCAACTGCCCGGCGCCAGCGCGTCGATGAGGGTGCTCACCAGCTCGCGGGCGCCGTCCTCGTCCGGGACGAAGTGCAGCAGGGCGATGAGGGACAGCGCGATCGGACGGTCGAAGTCCAGGACGCGGGCGGCCTGTTGGAGGATGGTGAGCGGTTCGCGGGCGTCGGCCTGGATGTACTCCGTCGCACCCTCGGGGGTACCGCGCAGCAGCGCCGCCGCGTGGGCGAGGACGATCGGGTCGTTGTCGACGTACACGATCCGCGCGTCCGGCGCGGTGGACTGGGCGATCTGGTGGAGGTTGGGCGCGGTCGGTATGCCGGTGCCGACGTCCAGGAACTGGCGGATGCCCGACTGCCCGACGAGCATCCGCGTCGCCCGCTGCATGAACCAGCGGTTGGCGCGCGCGGTCCGCGGGGCGCCCGGGTCAAGTGCCGTGATGTGCCTGCCGAGTTGCTCGTCGACCGGGTAGTTGTCCTTGCCGCCGAGGAACCAGTCGTACACCCGCGCCGGATGCGGCTTCGATGTGTCGATCCGCTGGACGGCCGGCTCTGTCCCGGTCACACGACGCTCGTCTGCTCGACTGCGCGCTACGACGGGCCTCGCGGGCTCGTTTACGACGATCCGCGCGGGCCGTGCGAGAAGTTTGGCACGGTCATGCCGACCGGGTGGTGCCGTTCACCACCCCGTCCAGGAAACGGATCAGGTCCGCGAAGACCTCGGCCCGGTTCGTCTCGTGGAACACCTCGTGCCGGGCGCCCGGATACACGCGCTCGCTCGACTCGCCGCCGCTCAACCGCTCCACGCCGACCCGGCTGCCGGCGAGCGGGACGAGCCGGTCGTCGGCGCCGTGCAGCCAGAGCAGCGGAAGCCCGCCGATGTCGCCCGACTCGGCGACGGTCCCCAGGGTCTCGGCGAAGGCCTCCACCGTCGGCCGCTTCATCGGACCGTGCCAGACCAGCGGATCCGCCGCGTACGCCGCACCGACACCGGGGTCGCGGGAGAGCGCGGCCGGGCTGATCGGGAGGTCGGGGATCTCGTCGAGGGCGAGCAGCCGGCCCGGCAGCTCCCAGCCGCCGATCACCGGGCCGGACAGCACGAGCGCGGTCAGCTCCGCGCCGTGGCGCTGGGCGAAACGGGACGCGATCAGGCCGCCCATGGAGTGGCCGATCAGGACGAGGGGGACACCCGGATACGTGGCACCCGCCAGCTCGGCGACGGCGTGCAGGTCCGCGACCACGTCCTCGAAGTCCTCGATCAGCACCCGCTCACCGGCCGACCTGCCGTGACCCTGATGATCGGGACCGAGGACGGCTGCGTCGTGCGTCCGCAGTACGGCGGCCAACTCGGCGTACCGGCCCATGTGTTCGCCGTATCCGTGCGCGACGAGGGCGATGAGGCGCGGCTGCTCGTGCGGCCACTCGTGTGCGGTGATGGTGCCCCGGGTGCCCTTGAGGAGGTGCTCGCGGGTGTCGGCCATGTGCCCTCCGGTGGTGCCGTGTCGGGAAGGTCCTGGTCCCGGGGATCTTCCCAGGCGGGCGAGCGGCAGGGGCCACCTGGCGAGACACTCCTTACGCGACCAGATGTATGGACATACCATCGGTCCTCGCATGAACACGATGACTCTCTGGCACATATCCGGCTGGGAATTCGCCGCGCTCGCCGCCGCGGCCCTGCTCGTCGGCTTCTCGAAGACCGCCGTGAGCGGGGCCAACACGGTCAGCCTGGCGATCTTCGCGGCCGTCCTGCCCGCCCGCGCCTCCACCGGCGTGCTGCTCCCGATCCTGATCGTCGGCGACGTCCTCGCCGTCCTCACCTACCGGCGGCACGCCCACTGGCCCACGCTGTGGCGGCTGTTCCCGGCGGTCGCGGCGGGGGTCGTGATCGGGACGCTGTTCCTGGTGTGGGCCGACGACACGGTCGTACGGACCTCGATCGGGGCGATCCTGCTGTTCATGGCCGGGGTCACCCTGTGGCGCCGGCGCAAGGCGGACACGGAGGCCGGGGCCGGTGACGAGCCGGACTCCGTCACCACGAGGTCCGGCCGGGCGAAGGCGGGCTCGTACGGTGTGCTCGGCGGGTTCACCACGATGGTCGCCAACGCGGGCGGCCCGGTGATGTCGATGTACCTGCTCTCCGCCGGCTTCCGGAAGCTGGGCTTCCTCGGCACCTCGGCGTTCTTCTTCCTGATCGTCAACGTGACCAAGGTGCCCTTCAGCGTGGGCCTCGGCCTGATCGACGGGCACTCCCTCCTGCTTGACGCGGCACTCGCGGCATTCGTCGTGCCCGGTGCGTTCATCGGCAAATGGGCCGTGAACCGAATCAACCAGCGATTGTTCGAGCAACTCGTGATCGCGGCGACGATCATCGGCGGACTCCAGCTCCTGCTCCGCTGACGCCGGCGCCGACATTCCCCGGACGCCTCGGTCCCGTGACCTCGTACGCTCGCCCCATGTCCCCGCACATCCTGATCCTCGGCGGCACCACCGAGGCACGTGAACTCGCCGCCGAGCTGACGCGGCGGCGTCCCGAGGTCCGGGTGACCACCTCCCTCGCCGGGCGGGTGTCACGGCCGGGGGCACTGGCCGGGGAGGTACGGATCGGCGGGTTCGGCGGAGCCGAGGGGCTGGCCGAGTGGCTGCGGGAGCACCGCGTGGACGCCGTCGTCGACGCCACCCACCCCTTCGCGGAGTCGATCACCGCGAACGCGGTGTGGGCCTCGGCGGCGCGCGGCCTGCCCGTCGTAGTGCTGCGCCGGCCGGGCTGGCGGCCGGGCCCCGGTGACCACTGGCATCCGGTCGCGGACCTGGCCGAGGCCGCCGAGGCGCTCCCCGGACTCGGGCGCCGCGTCCTGCTCACCACCGGCCGCCTCGGCCTCGCCGCCTTCGCCCACCTGCCCCAACTGCACTTCGTCGTACGGTCGGTGGAGCCGCCCGAGCCCCCGATGCCGCCGGATGTCGAGGTGCTGCCGGCCCGCGGACCCTTCACCCTGGCCGATGAGACGGCGCTGCTGCGCGAGCACCGGATCGACGTCGTCGTGACGAAGGACAGCGGGGGAGCGGCGACCTCGGCCAAACTCACGGCCGCGCGGGAGGCGGGCGTCCCGGTCGTGGTCGTACGACGGCCGCCGTTGCCGGACGGGGTGAGCGCGGTGCCCGATGTCGCCGGGGTGCTGGAGCGGTTGGAACGGCTGGGGTGGCTGGGGCTCAGCCCGGGGCGATGACCGTGGCCCGGAGCCGGTCCACCGCGCGCAGTACCTCGTGCCGGTTCTTGGCGCTCTTCATCCAGGCCGGGAGCCGGGCCACCAGCGTCATCTTCTGCCCGGTGTCGTACCAGGGCGCGCGTTCGCGCAGATCGGCGGCGACGAACCGCCTGATCAGGTCCAGGTGTTGGAGGTTGTACGCCCACAATTCCCCGTGTCTGGTGCCGGTTTGCAGCCAGAGGGGCGGCCGGGAGCACAGAGAGGGGCCCGTGTTGATCCGGCACAGGCCGCAGGACCGGCAGACCAGGCGGGTGTGCGGGTACCTCTTGCCGTCGTCGTCCGGAGTGGTGCACGGGCGCCGCTCGAAGTGGGCGATCCGCTCGCAGCGCGGGCAGCGCACGAGCATCGACGACGCGAAGTCGGCGCGGATGACGCGCGGGTCGTGGAAGCGCACGGGCGTCGGGGACATGCCGTGAGTATGACCACCGGCCCGCTCGCCCGGCACCCGGTTTTCAGGGCACCGGGGTCTTCAGGAGGAGGCGGTGCTCCCCTCCAACTCGGCCGGGCGGCGCGGCAGTCCGCTGCTGAGGTCCTCCACCAGGAGCCGCTTGGCGATGGCGTCGACCGCGGCGCGCAGATCCGCTCCGGAGGGGCGGCCGATGTCCTGCTGGACCCGCTCCTCCAGCCAGTTGCCCCATGCCCTGCCGATGATCTCGGCCTCGCGTTCGCCCGGCACGGTGTGGGACAGGAGAGAGCCGGTGCGGGTCAGATAGCCCTCCTGCACCATGCGGTCGAAGACCGGGAGGAGCACCTCCGGGGGCATGTGCCGACGTGCGGCGATCATACCGAGGCTCGCATGGCCGACCATCCGGCCGAACAGCTCGACCTGCATCACGGCCCAGGCGCCGGCGATGTCCAGCCGGGTGTCGGAGTCCGTGATGATCCGCCGGGCCGTGTCCAGGTCCGTGCTGCCGATGACCTTGCCCACGGCCGCTTCGAGGAGCCGTTGCGAGTCCGCGCCGCGCGGTGACGCGAAGCCCTCGCCCATGTCGGTGGAGCCCATCCGCGCGCTGTCGCGCAGCTCTACCTGCTTGAGGAACAGGGCCACGATGAAGCCGATCACCGCGACCGGGACCGTCCATCGGAACACCGTCTGAATGGTGTCGGCGTACGCGTTGATGATCGGCGCCGCGGCGGCGTGCGGCAGTTTGTGCAGGCCCTCGGGGCTGGTCGCCGCCTTGGTGATCACGGCCGGGTTCAGCGCGCTCGTCCTCGCGGCAGACGCGATCCCGTCCTCGAGGTTGGGGCCCAGGCTGTTGGCGTAGATCGTGCCGAAGACGGCCGTACCGAACGAACTGCCCAGCGTACGGAAGAAGGTGACGCCGGAGGTCGCGGTGCCGAGGTCGGTGTACTCGACGGTGTTCTGCACGGCGATCGTCAGCACCTGCATGCACAGCCCGATGCCGGTGCCGAGCACGAACATGTACACCGATTCCAGGAACGCGCCGGTGCCCGGACCCATGAGGGACATCAGATACAGCCCGACGCCCATCACCGCGGAGCCGATGATCGGGAAGATGCGGTACTGGCCCGTCTTGCTGACCACGTTGCCGCTGAAGACGGACGCGATCAGCAGTCCCATCACCATGGGCAGCGTCCGCACACCCGAGACCGTGGCCGAGTCGCCGTCGACGTACTGGAGATAGGTCGGCAGATACGTCAGCGCGCCGAGCATCGCGAAGCCGACGATGAAGCTGAGGATCGAGCAGACCGCGAACACCGGGTTGCCGAACAGCCGCATGGGCAGCATGGGTTGGGCGGCCCGGGTCTCGACCCAGCAGAACAGGCCGAGCGCGATCGTGCCGCCCACGAACAGGACGATGATGGTCGCCGAACCCCACGCGTACTGGTTGCCGCCCCAACTCGTCGCCAGGATCAGCGAGCTCGCGCCCACCGCGACGAGCGCGATGCCCAGGTAGTCGATGACGGGCCGCACCGCCGACTTGACCACGGGGATGGTACGGGCCGCCGCGATGACGACGACGATCGCGATGGGCACGTTGACGTAGAACGCCCAGTGCCAGGTCAGATGGTCCGTGAACAGGCCGCCCAGCAGCGGTCCGATGACCGTGGCCACCCCGAACACCGCGCCGATCGCGCCCTGGTACTTGCCGCGTTCCCGCAGCGGGATGACGTCGGCGATCAGCGCCATCGCCGTCACCATCAGACCGCCCGCGCCGATGCCCTGCACCGCGCGCCAGGCGATCAGCAGTGTCATGTTGGTGGCGAGACCGCACAGGAACGAGCCCGTGATGAACACGATCGCCGAGACCTGGAAGACCACCTTGCGGCCGAACAGGTCACCGAACTTGCCGACCAGCACGGTCGCCACGGTCTCCGCCAGCAGATAGGCGGTGACCACCCACGACATGTGCGCGGCACCGCCCAGGTCCGACACGATCGTCGGCAGGGCCGTACCCACGATGGTCTGGTCGAGGGCCGCGAGCAGCATGCCCAGCATGATCGTCACGAAGACGACGTTGCGGCGGCGAGGGTCCAGCACGGGGGGCTGCTGCGCGGAAGGCAGCGAGGTTTCCTCGGCGACTGTCACGAGGTCACCTTCACACCGGTGGACCCTCCCTGCACAGTGGGCGGGTCCGCTCGGGTGCTTGTTCGCGCGTTATTCCACTGCCGGGTGCCGGCGCAGCAGATACGTGTCCATGATCCAGCCCTTGCGCTCCCGGGCCTCCGCGCGCAGCCGCTCGATGCGCGGGGCGGCCTCGGCTATCGGACCGGAGGCGAGGATCTCGTCCCGGGTGCCGATGTAGGCACCCCAGTAGATGTCGATGTCCTGATCCGCGTACTGCCGGAAGGTCTGCCGCGCGTCGAGCATCACGACCACGTCGTCCACGCCCTCCGGGAACCCCTCGGACAACCGCCGTCCCGTGGTGATCTGCACCGGCCCGGCCACCCGGTTGAGCCCCGTGCGATGTCGGGCGACGAGCGCCGAGACACTGCTGATGCCGGGCACGACGTCGTACTCGAAGGTCACCGCGCCCCGCTCCAGGATCTCCTCCAGGATGCCGAGCGTGCTGTCGTACAGCGAGGGATCCCCCCACACCAGGAACGCACCGCTCTCCTCCTCGCCCAACTCCTCGACGATGAGCCGCTCGTAGATGTCCGCACGGGCGCTGCGCCAGTCGCCGACCGCCGGAGAGTACGCGGCGCCTCCCGCCTTCCGGTCCCGCTCCGGGTCGCGCGCCTCGACCAGGCGGTACGTCCCCTCCGGTAGGTGCGCGTCCAGCATGTCCCGGCGGAGCCCGGTGAGGTCCGACTTCACCTCGCCCTTGTCGAGGAGGAAGAACACGTCCGTGCTCCGCAGCACCCTGACCGCCTGGAGGGTGAGCTGCTCGGGGTCGCCCGCGCCGATACCGATGACATGAATCTTTCGCACGCCCCCGAGTCTGCCCCACGCCACTGACAGTCCGTACACCGCACCGCACCGCACCGCACCGCACCGGCCCGGCTACGGCGTCCCGCGAAAAGGCCCGACTACGGCGTCCCCCGCAGCCGAGGCGCCCGAGCCCGCGCGTCGATGCTCCCGCCGCCCCGCTCCACGTCGTCCGCGAGCTCCCGTGCCCAGGCGGCGACCCCCGTGAGATCCATCCCGTACGGCCGCTCCCGACCCGACCGGGACGCCCACTCCTCGACGCCCCCGGCCCCGCGCCGCAGCAGCCGGGCCCCGCCGGTGATGTTGCCCCGGGCCGCGTGGGTGAGCCCCACCGCGAGCTGGGCGAGCCCGCGCCACAGGCCGCGCTCCTCGTCAGGCCCCGACTTCCAGGCGTCCTCGAAGACCTCGTGCGCGTGGAACGGTTTCCCGTCGTCGAGCAGTGCCTGCGCCTCGACGACGGTCTCCTCCGGCGGGCGCACGACCCCCTCGGGCTGCCGTGCCACGCCGTCCGCGTCGTAGGGCAGCGGCCGCCCGAGCCCGTCCCGCGGCCGGGCATTGCGCGCCCGCCCCTCGCCGTCCCGGTCCCGCGCGCCGGCCGTACCGTCCGAGGTCGCACCTGCGGTTGTGTCGCCCATACGACGATTGTCCCGCGCCCGGCACCGGCTTCGGCGCACCCCCTGATGTGGGGTAAAGTGCTGTTCGCGCGATCACACGGTTATCCGTGGGCAGCGCATCGGGACGTGGCGCAGCTTGGTAGCGCACTTGACTGGGGGTCAAGGGGTCGCAGGTTCAAATCCTGTCGTCCCGACTTTTCGAAGTCGCAGGTCAGGGGCCATTTCAGACAGGTTCTGGAGTGGCCCTTTGGTCATTTCCGGGGACCGGCTCCGCTTGAACGCGGCCGGAGCCCACGTTGACTCGGTCAAGGCGGGCTGTACAGCTCGTTCGCTGAGCACGGCTTCGCACATCGAAAGACCGGCGGGTTCTCGGCAGGGCCGCAGAAAGTCTTCCGTCCACGACTCACGCTCCAGCGGCTCGTCTTCGAGCGGCCTCCCTGTGGAGGAGCCGACTGGCTGGTCAGCCTGGTCAGTCTGGGCATGTGCGAGTACGACCCGCAGCCGGAGTCCACCGACCCCTCCCGCTAGGTCATCGACCGCACCCACGCCGCCGCCCTGAGCATGCCTGCTGGACGTGGTGAGGACGACGGAGGCGACGCACCGTCGGGCCCGGGAGCCGGTGTATCGAATATTTGCAGGTCTGGGCAAGAAACTTGCAATGTCTTGCGCAATTCATTCTTTACTTCGTCGGAATCTAGCGGCGTAGATGAGGGCTCTGTACGGTCGGGGCGCCGGTTCCCCCCCCACTCCCTGAAGGAGCATCAGATGCTGCCGATCCCCAGACCCCGGAGACTGGCGGTAGCAGTCGTCGCCGCCGTCGGTGCGCTGTGCGTGTCCGTTTTACCGGCCGCCGCCCTACAGGAGGCGCCGCCGGCCAAGGCGCAGAAGCCACAGGTGGCCGCGAGCGCGGCGGTGGGCGCGACGACGCCTTTCTCCGTCTACGAGGCCGAAGGCGGAACCCCGGGCGGAGGCGCGGCCGTCCGGTCGCTGACCTCGGCGCCGACGACGCAGTACTCCAGCGCTGCCCTGGAGGCGTCGGGTCACTCCTACGTCCACCTGGACGGCACGGGCCAGTCGGTGCAGTGGACGAACACCACCGGGCAGCCGATCTCCTTCCTCAACATCCGCGCGAGCATTCCCGATTCGGCGTCCGGCGGTGGTGTCACCGGAACACTGAACCTCTACGTCGACGGGGCGTTCCGGCAGGCCCTGAATCTCAACTCCAAGCAGACCTGGGTCTACGAAGGCAACGGCAACTACAACACGAGCGACGACCAGAACCCGGCCGACGGCGACCCCAGGGTCTTCTGGGACGAGTCGCACACCTTCGTCACGGGGGCCCCGATCCCGGCGGGTGCCGCGTTCTCGCTGCGCAAGGACTCCGACAACAGCGCGTCCTTCTACGACGTGGACTCCGTCGACGTGGAGAACCCGCCGGCGCCGAAGACACAGCCCAACGACTCGATCTCCATTGCGAGTTGCGGTGCCGTGGCGGACAACACCCCCACCAACGGCGCGGCCGACAGCCAGTCGGTGGACAGCCGGGCCGCCATCCAGACCTGCATCGACCAGGCACAGTCAGAGGGGAAGGTCCTCTGGATTCCCCAGGGCACCTTCTACGTGAAAGGCACCGCGGGACTGAACGCGCAGGGCATCACCATCGCCGGCGCCGGCCTCTGGTACAGCACGATCTACCGTGACGTCCCGGTCCCCAACAGCACACCCCTGGCAGCCCTGTTCGACCTGACGTCCTGCACGGTGCGTGACTTCCACATCGACGCCAACGCCGTCAGCCGGAGCACCATCGGCGGGGACGGCGGCGCGATGGACACCACCGGCACGAACTGGCTCGCCGACGGCATCTGGACCCAGCACACCATGTCGGGCTTCTGGGTATCCGGCACGGGCGGCACGGTGCGGAACAGCAGGCTGACGTCGATCTGGGCGGACGGGATCAACGTCAACAACGTCTCGCTGGGCGCCGACACCGGCAACAACCTGACCGTCAGCGACAACTTCGTGCGCGGCACCGGCGACGACGCGATCGCCGTCAACTCGGTGAACTACAACACCAACGGCGACGGTTCCCAGACCTTCTACCACCCGATGACGGACGTCACCGTCAGCCACAACACCTCGATCGCACCCTGGGGTGGCAAGGGCGTCGGCATCTACGGCGGCAGCGGCCACCTGGTCGAGGACAACTACATCAGCGACACGGCCCGTTACATCGGTCTGGGCGCCGGACGCTTCGGCGTCAACGGCAGCGACCTTCTCTCCGCGACCGTGACCGGCAACACCGTGGTCCGCTCCGGAGGCAACGCCTACAGCCAGGGCCAGCCCGCCCTGCACATCGGCAACGGTGGCGACGGACAGAACGCCGGGACCGTCGACAAGGTCACAGTCACCGGCAACACCGTCACCGACTCCCTCTACGACGGGATCGCCTTCTCCACCTCGACAGGCACCCTGCTCCAGGACAACACCGTCAACAGCCCCGGCCGCAACGGCATTTCGATCTCGCCACCCTTCTACCCCGCGCCCACCGGCTCCGCGACGATCACCGGCAACACGGTCACCGGACTTGCCCCCGGCACCTCGGCCTACGTCAACAACTCCACCGGTTTCACAGCCACGTTGAGCGACAACCACTGGCCGCCGCCCGCACCCGAGGGCCCCTACGGCGGCACCCCGGCCGCCGTGCCCGGCACGGTGCAGGCGGAGAACTACGACACCGGCGGCCAGGGGATCGCGTACAACGTCACCTCCGTCAACGGCAACGCCAACTCCTACCGCCCCGACGGCGTGGACCTGGACAACACCTCCGACACAAGCGGCGGTTACAACCTGGGCTGGACCGGCGCCGGACAGTGGTTCCGCTACACGGTCGACGTCGCCACGGCCGACACCTACACCCTCGACCTGCGCATCGCCGCCCCGTCCGCGGCGCCGGGCGCGCTGCACCTGTCGGACGCCTCCGGTACGAACCTCACCGGAGCCGTCGACCTGCCCGCCACCGGTGACTGGCAGACCTGGGGCACCGCGACCACCCACGTGACATTGCCGGCAGGCCGACAGGTTCTGACGCTCCATCAGGACAGCGGCGGCTGGAACATCAACCACCTCGACTTCGCGGTGGGGAGCGGCGGCTCACCGCAAGCCGCCCTCACCGCATCCCCCGGCTCGCTCGCCTTCGCCGACCAGACGGTGAACACGACCAGCGCCGCACAGACCGTCACCGTCACCAACTCCGGTACCGCCACTGCCTCGTTCACCGGAATCACCGCCGACGGTGACTTCGCGCAGACCGACACCTGCGGCGCGTCCCTGGCGGCCGGCGCGCACTGCATGGTCGCTGTCACCTTCACCCCCACCGCCTTAGGCACCCGCACCGCCACCCTCGCCCTGACCGGCAACCAGTCCAACAGCCCTACCACAGTGGCCCTTTCGGGCACCGGCACCGCAGACGCCGGCACGAACCTCGCCGCCGGCAAGCCCACCAGCGAGTCCAGCCACACCGACGTGTACCCGTCGTCGAACGTGACGGACGGCAACCAGGGTTCCTACTGGGAGAGCGCCAACAACACGTTCCCGCAGTGGGTCCAGGTCGATCTGGGCGCGGCCCACAGTGCCTCCCGTGTGGTGCTGCAACTGCCCGCCGCGTGGGGCGCCCGCACCCAGACCCTGACCCTCGGCGGCAGCACCGACGGCACCACCTTCACCACCCTGAAGTCCTCGGCCGCCTACGCCTTCGACCCGAACACCAAGAACACCGTCACGCTCACCTTCCCCGCCACCGCGCAGCGCTACTACCGCGTCACCGTCACCGCCAACAACGGGTGGCCCGCGGGCCAGGTCTCCGACTTCCAGATCTGGGCCGCCTGACCCCACCCGCCCCACGGTGCCGCCGGACACTCCGTCCGGCGGCGCTGTCATGTCCGCGAGTAATTGAGATCTTGCGGGTCTCAATTTTGTTTGTTGCAAAGCTCTGTCTAGTTATTGCGTGATCATGCCAAGGATATTACGGTCCCCCTTGCATCGTCGCCACCCTCTGTCTCCCCCTCCCTCTCCGGCGGTGCCAACGGAATAGTTCCGACATTTCGTTACTGAAGGAGTGGCACGTGTTCCATTCCATCCGAGATCTGAGACGAGCCCTCGTCTGCACGGTGAGCACCGCGATGGTGGCCGCCGCAGGCGTCTTCGCACTGGCCGCCCCACCCGCTCTGGCGGCGTCCACCGCCACCGGCGGCAGCGGCGCGAGCCTGCCCTACGTCGAGGTGCAGGCGGAGAATTCCGACACCAACGGCACGAACATCGGCCCGAGTTACACCGCGGGCCAGTTGGCCGACGAGGCGTCGTACCGTAAGGCGACGACCCTCCAGGGCACCGGCAAGTACGTCACGTTCACCACGCCGGTGGCGACCAACTCGATCAACTTCCGTTACAGCATCCCCGACACCTCGGGCGGCTCGGTCTACACCGCCGCGCTGTCGCTGTACGTGGGCGGCGTCAAGCAGCCCGACTTCACCCTGACCAACGCCTACAGCTGGTACTACGGCAGCTACCCCTTCACCAACACACCGGGCAGCAACCCGCACCACTTCTACGACGAGGCCCACCGTCTGTTCTCCACCACCTATCCGGCGGGCACGACCTTCAAGCTCCAGGTCGACGCGGGGGACACCGCCTCCTCGTACACCATCGACTTCGCCGACTTCGAACAGGTCGGCGCCGCGCTGACCGCCCCCTCCGGGTCCGTGTCGGTCACCAGCAAGGGCGCCGACGCGACCGGCGCGGCCGACGCGACCAGCGCCTTCAACGCCGCGATCAGCTCGGCCGGCCCCGGCGGCACCGTGTGGATCCCGCCGGGCACCTTCAACATCCCCGGCCACATCGGCGTCAACAACGTCACGATCGCCGGCGCCGGCATGTGGTACTCGACCGTCACCGGCACGGCCCCCGGCTTCTACGGCAACTCCGTGCCCAACGCGAGCACCGACGTGCGCCTGCAGAACTTCGCCATCTTCGGCAATGTGCAGGAACGCGACGACAGCGCCCAGGTCAACGGCATCGGCGGCGCGCTGAGCGACTCGACCGTCTCCAACCTGTGGATCGACCACATGAAGGTCGGCGCCTGGATGGACGGGCCGATGGACGGACTGACGTTCACCGGTATGCGCATCCGCGACACCACCGCCGACGGCATCAACTTCCACGGCGGCGTCACCAACTCGAAGGTGACCAACAGCGAGATCCGCAACACCGGTGACGACGGCATCGCCACCTGGGCGGACTCCGCCCTCGGCGCCGACGCCAACGACACGATCTCGAACAACACCGTGTCCCTGCAGATCCTCGCCAACGCCATCGCGATCTACGGCGGCCACGACAACACCGTCAGCGGCAACCGCGTGGTGGACACCGGCATCGCCCAGGGCGGCGGCATCCACGTCGGGCAGCGCTTCACCTCGACGCCGGTCGGCACCACCACGATCTCCGACAACACCATGGTCCGGGCCGGCAGCCTCGACCCCAACTGGCAGTTCGGCGTGGGCGCGTTGTGGTTCGACGGCAGCCAGGGCGCGATCACCGGCCCCATCAACGTGACCAACGCGCTGATCCAGCAGAGCCCTTACGAAGCCGTCCAGTGGGTCGAGGGCACGATCAGCGGCGTCAACCTCAACAACGTGACCATCGCCGGCACCGGAACCTTCGCCCTCCAGGAACAGACCGGCGGCGCCGCCAAGTTCACCAACGTCACAGCCACCGGCGTCGGTTACTCGAACCCGGTGTACAACTGCTCGGGCGGCAACTTCGTCATCACCGACGGCGGCGGCAACTCCGGTATCAGCGGCACGCCCTACTGCGGTGGCTGGCCCGCCCCGGTGTATCCGCCCTACCCGTCCGAAGGAGTGACGGCCACTCCCGGCGCGCTCAACTTCGGTTCCGTGGCGACCGGTTCGACGAGTGCCGCGCAGACCGTGACGGTCTCCAACCCGACCAGTACAGCCGCGTCCGTCTCGTCGATCTCCACCAGCGGCGACTACTTCCAGACCAACACCTGCGGTTCGTCGATCGCGGCGAACGGCTCCTGCACGGTCAGTGTGAGGTTCGCGCCGACCGCCACCGGCAGCCGTAGCGGATCTCTGTCCGTGAACGCGGGCGGGGTCACCAACACGGTCACGTTGTCCGGTACCGGCACCGCGCCGGGGCCGGTGCTGAACACCGATCCGGCGAGCCTGGCCTTCGCCGCCACGGTAGTCGGCTCCTCCGCCACCGGGCAGACGGTGACCGTGACGAACTCGGGCACCGCGTCGGCGACCGTGTCCGGTGTCGCGGCGACCGGTGACTTCAGTCAGACCAACAACTGCTCCACCCTCGCGGTCGGCGCGTCCTGCACGGTGACCGTCGGCTTCAAGCCCACCACGGGCGGAGCGCGCGCGGGCAATCTGACCGTGACCAGCAACGCCAACAACAGCCCAACTGTCGTAGCCCTGACCGGCAGTGGCATCGACAGCACCACCAACATCGCCGCCGGGCGCCCGGCGGCGGCGAGTTCGAGCGACAGTCCCTACGTCGCCTCGAACCTCACCGACCCGGACGCGTCGACGTACTGGGAGGGCACGCTCGGTGCGTTCCCGCAGTGGGCCCAGGTCGACCTCGGGCAGAACTACAGCGTCGGCAAGGTCGTGCTCAAGCTTCCGCCGGCGACGGCGTGGTCGGCCCGCACACAGACCCTGTCGGTGCAGGGGTCCACGGACGGCTCCAGCTTCTCCACGGTCAAGGCCTCGGCCGGGTACACCTTCGACCCGGGCACCGGCAACACGGTGACCGTCACGTTCACCGCCGCCACGGCGAGATACGTCCGGGTGAACATCACCGCCAACACCGGCTGGAACGCGGCCCAGTTGTCGGACTTCGAGGTGTTCCCCAGCGGCGGCGGCTCCTCGCCGGCGACCCTGTCGGCCAGTCCGACCTCGTTGACGTATCCCACTCAGGCGCTCAACACCGCGAGCAGCGCACAGTCGGTCACGGTGACCAACACCGGGACCGCCGCCGCGACCGTCTCCGGCGTCACCGCCACGGGCGACTTCGCGCAGACCAACACCTGCGGGACGTCGATCGCGGCGGGTGCCTCCTGCACGGTGGCCGTCACGTTCACACCCACCGCGTCCGGCACCCGTACCGGTGATCTGAGCATCGCCAGCAACGCGTCGAACGGCACGACCACGGTCGGGCTGACCGGCACGGGGGCCGGCACGGTGAGCAGAAACCTGGCAGCGGGCGCGGCCACCACCGAGTCCAGCCACACCGACGTCTACCCGTCGTCCAATGTGACGGACGGCAACCAGGGCACCTACTGGGAGAGCGCCAACAACGCCTTCCCGCAGTGGGTCCAGGTCGACCTCGGTTCCGCGCAGAGCGCGAGCCGGGTCGTCCTCCAACTCCCCGCGACCTGGGGTGCCCGGGGCCAGACGCTGTCCCTGTCGGGCAGCACCGACGGCTCCACCTTCACCACCCTCAAGTCCTCGGCCGCTTACACCTTCGACCCCACCACCAACAACACGGTCACCCTCACCTTCATCGCGAGCACCCAGCGCTACCTCCGGGTGAACATCACGGCGAACAACGGCTGGCCGGCCGGCCAGCTCTCGGAGTTCCAGGTCTGGAACACCTGACCTGTCCTGACGGTGCCGCCGGGCGCACCCGCGCCCGGCGGCACCGACCACCGAAAGGAGTCGAGATGGGTGTCACCCGCAGAGTCTTCTTGAGGGCCGCGATCGCGGTCAGCGCGGTGGGAGCCGCGGGAGCGACCGAGACCGTGCTCGCCCCGGCCGCGTCGGCGGCCAGCGGACCGGGCGACGTGGTCGGCAAGGTCAGCGTCGGCTACCAGGGCTGGTTCGCGTGCGTCGGCGACGGCGCGCCCATCAACGGCTGGTGGCACTGGAGCCAGGACTGGGGCCGGCCGCCGTCCCGGAACAACACCAACATCAAGTGCTGGCCCGATGTACGCGAGTACACCAACACCTACCAGACGGCGTACGCCGCCCTCGGCAACGGCCAGCCCGCCAAGCTGTTCTCGTCGTACGACCAGCAGACGGTGAACACCCACTTCCTGTGGTTGCAGCAGAACGGCATCGACACGGCAGCCCTGCAACGCTTCAACCCCACCGGCGGCGAGGGCCCCACGCGTGATGCCATGGCGACCAGGGTGCGCAGCGCCGCCGAGTCGTACGGCCGGAAGTTCTACATCATGTACGACGTCTCCAACTGGACGAACATGCAGTCCGAGATCAAGACGGACTGGACGGTCAAGATGTCCGCGCACACGGCGAGTTCGGCGTACGCGAAGCAGAACGGCAAGCCGGTGGTGTGCATTTGGGGATTCGGCTTCAACGACCCGAACCACCCCTTCACCCCGGACGCCTGCCTCGATGTCGTCAACTGGTTCAAGGGGCAGGGGTGTTACGTCGTCGGAGGCGTCCCGCGTGAATGGCGGACCGGGACCGGGGGCTCGCAGTCCGGCTTCCTCGGCGTCTATCACGCCTTCGACATGATCTCCCCGTGGATGGTCGGCGCCATCGGCAATGTGACCGAGGCGGACAACGCCTACGCCACGTACACCGTCCCCGACCAGGCCGACTGCAACGCCAACGGCATCGACTACCAGCCCTGCGTCCTGCCCGGCGACGTCTCCGGCCGGCAGCGCGCGCACGGCGACTTCATGTGGCGGCAGTTCTACAACGTGGTGCGGGCCGGGGTGCAGGGCATCTACATCTCGATGTTCGACGAGTACAACGAGGGCAACCAGATCGCCAAGACCGCCGAGACCCAGGCCTGGGTGCCCACCGACTCCGGGTTCCTCGCCCTCGACGAGGACGGCACCGCGTGCTCCTCCGACTACTACCTGCGGCTCACCGGCGACGGCGGCCGCATGCTCAAGGGGCAGCTCGCGCTGACCTCAACTCGCCCCACGCAACCGGTGGTTCCCACCGGCGGTGACACCACACCGCCCGCCGCGCCGGGTGGCCTGACCGTCACCGGGCACACCGCCACCTCCGTCTCGCTGTCCTGGAACACGTCGACCGACAACGTCGGCGTGACCGGCTACCGAGTCCTCCGGGTGTCCGGCTCGACCAGCACCCAGGTGGGCACCACCGGCTCAACGTCCTTCACCGTCACGGGACTTGGCGCGTCCACCGCCTACACCTTCGACGTCGTCGCCCTCGATGCGGCGGGCAACGCGTCGCAGCCCTCCAACCAGGTCACCGTCACCACCGACCCCCCGTCCAGCACCACCAACCTCGCCCTCCACCAGCCCACTTCGGAGAGCAGCCACACCCGGATCTACGGTTCCGGCAATGCGACCGACGGCGACGCCAATACGTACTGGGAGTCCGCCAACAACGCCTTTCCGCAGTGGGTCCAGGTCGATCTGGGCGCCGCCACCGGCGTCAAGCGGATCGTCCTCCGCCTGCCCCCGGCCACCGCCTGGTCCACCCGTACCCAGACCGTCTCCGTCCAGGGCGGCACGGACGCCGGCACCGCCACCCAGTTCCTCGCCGCGGCCGGCTACACCTTCGACCCGGCCACCGGCAACACCGCGACCCTGACGCTCCCCGCCACCGTCACCACCCGCTACGTGCGGCTCAACTTCACCGCCAACACCGGCTGGCCGGCCGGGCAGGTCTCGGAGTTCCAGGTCTACGGCGCCTGAGCCCGCGGAAGGGGTGTCGTCAGGACCACCCCCGATCCGGTGTTCAGGCCCAGGGACCGCGAGCGTCGCCGACGGCAGGATTCATGGCGTACCCAATCCACCACACGGAACCTCCGGGGGACTCCATGAACGAAATGTCGGCCAGGCGTCTGGCGGGCGGCGCGGGAATCGCCGCCGCAGTCGCACTCATCGTCCAAGTGCCCCTGTACTTCGTCTACTCGGGGCCGCCGCCGGACGCCAACGTCCTGGCCCGGCTGCTGATCGGGATCGTCGCGCTGGCGTTCCTGCTGGTGTTCGTGACCGCGTTCCGCGACCTGGTGAAGCGCGTGAACCCCGAGTGCGAGTGGGCCGGTTCGCTGGCCTTCACGGCGGGGCTCGTCTACGCGACGATCACACTGGTCTCCATGGGCCTGGAGGCCGGCGCGGTCATCGCCGCCGATCATCCGATCGACCCGACGATCGACGTCAGCGGCACCTACATCCTCTACGGGTCGATCTCCCGGCTGATGCTGGCGTTCTTCCTGACCGCGCTGGGCCTCGCGGTCTCCCGCACCCGCCTGCTGCCGCGCTGGACGGCCAGGTCGGCCTACGTCCTGGCCGGCATCAACCTGGCCTTCGTGCCGTCCCTGTTCTTCGGGAACACTCCCGCGCACTTCTACGCGGCGAACGGCTGGGGCACCACCGCCCTGATGGGCGCGATCCTCAGCTACTGGCTGCTGGCCCTGGGCGTCTCCACCTACCGCAGCGCGAAAGCACCGGCCGTGAGCCACTGAAACAGGTGTCCGATGCCGGCCGGATACCCAGGGTGGGTATGGTGGCCCCATGGCCCGCCTCGAACAGCCCGGAGGACCGCACCCTCGCGTGCGGTCCTCCGTGCTGCTCGTCGCCGCCCTGCTGTTCGGTCTGCTCGGGATGCACGGGCTCGGGCCCGTTCTCATGTCCGACCCCACGCCCGGGCACACCATGACGGCCACGGCCACGGCCACGACGACGGGCGAGCGGGTGTCGACACCGGACGCCTGCGACCACGACCAGGGCGACTGCGGCAGCCACATGGCACACGCCGACGCGACCTGCGCCTCCCCGTCCGTCCCCCATGCCCCGGCCGTGGTTCCGGTGCTGCAACCCGATGTGGCGGCCTGCGCCGAGACGCCGGACGGGCGTACGTCCGGGGCGGGCAGCGGCCCCGACGGGGGCCGGGCCCCGCCGTCCCTCTCGGAACTCCAACTCCTGCGGATCTAGAGCGGCTTGCGCGCCGACGTGCGCGCATCGGCATGCCCTGAACGGATCCACACACCAGGAGTTCCACCATGAGCGCACAGCGCAGGTTCGTCCGTCGTACCGTTCTCGCCGTCACCGCCTCGGTGGCCGCCCTCACGCTCGCCGCGTGCGGCGGCGACGGCGACGGCAAGGCGAGCAGCGGAAGCCGGACCACTACCGGTACCGGCGGCCACAACGCCGCGGACGTCTCCTTCTCGAAGGAGATGATCCAGCACCACCGCCAGGCCGTGGAGATGGCCGGGCTGGCCGCCGGCCACGCCTCCTCGGCGCAGGTCAAGAGCCTCGCCACGAAGATCGAGGGCGCACAGGCCCCGGAGATCAGGACCATGTCCGGCTGGCTCACCTCGTGGGGCGAGCAGGTCCCCGAGGACATGTCCGGCATGGACCACGCCATGTCGTCCGCGACGCCCGGCATGATGAGCGAGGCCGACATGGGCAAGCTGGAGAAGGCCTCCGGTACCGGCTTCGACGCCCTGTTCCTCACCATGATGGTCGAACACCACGAGGGCGCCGTCGACATGGCGAGGACCGAGAAGGCGGACGGCAAGTACCGGCCCGCCACCGAGCTCGCCGCCGGTGTCATCACGGCGCAGAGCGCCGAGATCGCGCAGATGGACAAGATGCTCGGCAAGAGCTGACCCCGTCGCCGAACCGGGCCCGACCGCGCGCCACGCGGTCGGGCCCCCGGCTCAGGAACCCTCCGCCGCCTCGCGCTTGCGCCGCTGCTCCTCGAACAGCCGGAGGAACTCCTTCGCCTGTTCCTCCGCGACGCGCTGCTGCTCGATCTCCTCGTCGCTCAGCACCCGGTCCTCGTCGAACACGCCCTCCTCGCGGAGCTGTTGCTCCTGCACGCCGGTGGGCAGTTCGGGGTCGGGGTCGGAGGGGCGCGGGCCCTCGGGACCGTCCGGGCCGACCCGCACCAGGCGTTCGACCCGCACGATCCGCGTCCGGCAGCCGTCGATCACGATCTCGTCGCACCGCTCGGCGTCGATCCGGTCGGCCAGCCGCCCGTACTCCGCCTTCGTCTCCTCGTCGAGCTGCTCCATGACCGGAGCCATCACCCGCAGATAGTTGGTCAGCGAGTCCCGCGACCCCTGCGGGCTGGACTTCGTCATCTGCGTCGGCGACCAGTGACCGTCCGAGAACTCGGCCGCCGTGAACTCCGCCGGCAGCAGCACACCCCCGGGATGCGTCTTCAGTGCGCGCCGCGAGTCCTTCCGCATGGCGGCGGGAGACGTGCCCGGCGCGTGGACCAGCGACAGCAGCTCCATCCGCAGGATGCCCTCGGACATCCCCGTCGGGGTGTACGGATCGATCACGAACCCCTTCGTAGGACCCTGGAATTCGTAGCCGTGCCCCACCTTCGCCGGATCGGGGTCGGACGGCCGGGGCGGCTCGGGGCCCGTCGGCCCCATCCGGATGAACTGATCCGCCCGGATCACCCGGAACCGGCGGCCGAGCACCGTGAGTTCGTCCACGGCCTCCCAGTCCAGCCGCTCCGCACCCCGCAGCCACTCCTGCTGGGTCGCCGTGTCGCCCGCGTCCTCGGCGGCCCGGGCCAGTCCCCGGAAGGTCATGGACATGGAGTCGCGGGCGCCCTGTGGGTAGGGGGTGGAGAAGAAGGAGACGATCCGCCAGCCGCCGGTCTCCAGTTCCTCGGCCACACCGAACACCGCGCCACCCCCGCCGAGGACGTTCGGATAGGCCTTGCGGGCCTGCCACGCCTCCACGTCCGCGAGCGCCGCCGCCGGGGCCTCCTGCAGCGCCTCCATCCTGATCATCCGGTACCCGGGAACCTGATCACCGTGCTCAGACATGCCTCCAGCATGCCCGGACGCGGGGACGGTACGAGACGAATCAACGCAACCGGCACACCAGTTGGGCTCGCGAGACACAGGATCCGGCCGGGCGTCCCGCGCCCCGGGGTGATAGACGTCGGACATGAACAACATGATCGTCCCCTCCCGTCCGGCCGGTGCCCGATGACCGCCGGCGCCGACACCCCCGACCGCCGGGGCCGCACCGGCCTGGACCGCACCGGCCTCGGCCTGACCGGCAACCCCCGCGTCAAGGTCCGCGACGTGACCCTGCTGTCCAGCCACTGGTACGTCGAGCGCACCACGACCTTCGACTTCCGGCACGCCGACGGCACCTGGACCACCCAGGAACGCGAGACCCACGACCGCGGCAACGGCGCCACCCTGCTCCTCTACGACGCCGACCGCGAAACCGTCCTGCTCACCCGCCAGTTCCGCTTCCCCGTGTACGTCAACGGCCACCCCGACGGCATGCTCGTCGAGACCCCGGGCGGACTCCTCGACGACGAGGACGAACACCCCGAGGAGGCCGTACGACGCGAGGTGGTCGAGGAGACCGGCCACACCGTCGGCGAGGTGGAGCACGTCTTCGACGTCTACATGAGCCCCGGCTCGGTCACCGAGCGCATCGGTTTCTATGCCGCCTCCTACGGCCCCTCGACCCGCACCCACGAGGGCGGGGGACTCCAGGAGGAGGGCGAGGACATCGAGATCCTCGAACTGCCCTTCCGCAGAGCCCTGGAGATGATCCGCAGCGGCGAGATCGCCGACGCCAAGACGATCATGCTCCTCCAATGGGCGGCGCTGGACGGGCCGTTCGCCAAGTAGCCGCCCAGGGACTTGACTTGAAGTGCGCTTCAAGCGGAAGACTCCCGTTCGCACCCGGAGGACCGGGTGCGAACGGGAGGGATCACCATGAAGTACCGCACCATCGGCACCGATCCGGCCCACCGCCGCGAGGTGAGCGTGCTCGCGCTCGGCGCGATGCTGTTCGGCTCCCGCACCGACGAGGAGACCTCCTTCGCCGTACTCGACCGCTATGTCGAGGCCGGCGGGAACTTCATCGACACGTCCGACAACTACGCGTTCTGGACCGACGGAAGTCAGGGCGGCCAGAGCGAGAAGCTGCTCGGACGGTGGCGGCGCAGCCGCGGCATCGGTGACGAGATCGTCATCGCCACCAAGCTCGGCGCCCGCCCGCTGGCACCCGGCACGGGGTTCGTCGACAACCCGGAAGGCCTCTCGGCGAAGGTCATCCGGGAGTCGGCCGACCGCAGCCGCGAACGCCTCGGCGTCGACAAACTCGACCTGCTGTACGCCCACATCGAGGACCCCCGGGTGCCGCTGCGGGAAACCGTCGAGGGATTCGCCGAGCTGGTGGCCGAGGGCACCGTCGGTCTCCTGGGCGTCAGCAACCACGCCGCCTGGCGCGTGGAACGGGCCCGCGCGCTCGCCACCGCGGCCGGTCTGCCCGGCTACGAGATCCTCCAGTACCAGCACAGTTGTCTGCGCCCCCGGACCGACGTACCGTCCGAGCTCTTCCCCGACGGCAGCCTCGGCAGCGCGGGCCCGGACCTGCTCGGCTATCTGCGCGCCGAGCCCGCCCTCACCCTGGTCGCCTACTCACCCCTGCTGGCCGGCGCCTACACCCGCCAGGACAAACCCCTGCCCGCCGACTACGACCACCCGGGCACCCCCACCCGACTCGCCGCCCTGCGCGAGGTGGCGAAGGAGACCGGGGCGAGCGTCAACCAGGTCGTACTGGCTTGGCAGTTGGGCGGTCCGCTGCCGATCGTCCCGCTCGCGGGCGCCTCGTCGGTGGCCCAGCTGGAGGAGAACCTCGCGGCCGTGGACCTGGAACTGACGGCGGAGCAGCGGGAACACCTGGACTCCGCCGCCCGGGTCAGGGCCTGACCAGCAACTGGAAGTCGAACGCGTACCGCGACGCCCGGTAGATGTGCGTCCCGTACTCGACCGCCCGCCCCGTGTCGTCGTACGCCGTGCGCTGCATGGTGAGCAGTGCCGCGCTCTCCTTCTCGTCGAGGCGGGCCGCCTCCTCGGGCGTCGCCGAGCGGGCGCCTATCGTCTGGCGGGCGCTGTGCAGGGTGATGCCGGCCGTGCGCAGCATCCGGTACAGGCCCGTCGACTCCAGCCGGGCGGTGTCGAGTTGGAGCAGGTTCGACGGGAGGTAGTTGCACAGGAACGCCACCGGCTGGCCGTGCGTGGAGCGCAGCCGTTCCAGGAGGGTGACCTCGCTGCCCTCCGGGACGCCGAGGGCGGCCGCGACATCCGCGGTCGCGGGCACGCCCTCGTTGCGCAGCACCGCCGTGGTCGGGCCCTGTCCGGCCGACTCCAGGTCGTCGTAGAGGCTGCTGAGTTCCAGCGGTCTCTTGACCTGGCTGTGCACCACCTGTGTGCCGACGCCCCGCCGCCGGACCAACAGCCCCTTGTCGACAAGGGATTGGATGGCCTGGCGGACGGTCGGGCGGGACAGACCCAGGCGTACGGACAGGTCGATCTCGTTGCCCAGGAGGTTGCCCGGTGCCAGGGCCCCGTGCTCGATCGCCGCCTCCAGCTGCTGTGCGAGCTGGTAGTACAGCGGCACCGGACTGTTGCGGTCCAGGGCGAAATGCAGGGCTTCGAGCGGGGACCCGGTCACGGCACGCGAGTAGTCACCGGTCTTCGCCACAGGGGCACCTCCTCACGGATCGTGACGGGTTGTCAGGAGTTGCTGGGGAAACCGAGGTTGATGCCACCGTCGGCCGGGTCCGGCCAGCGGGTGGTGATCACCTTGCCCTGCGTGTAGAAGGC
This sequence comes from Streptomyces sp. NPDC101776, assembly GCF_044766845.1. Lineage (NCBI taxonomy): Bacteria > Bacillati > Actinomycetota > Actinomycetes > Kitasatosporales > Streptomycetaceae > Streptomyces > Streptomyces sp. NPDC101776. Next base: position 790,869 of record NZ_JBIWMV010000001.1, read on the forward strand.
GACGCCGTCGTTGCCGTAGACGTGGAGGTCCCCGAAGAGGGAGTCCTTCCAGCCGCCGAAGGAGTGGTAGCCGACGGGGACCGGGATCGGCACGTTCACGCCGACCATGCCCGCCTTGACCTCCATCTGGAAGCGGCGGGCGGCGCCGCCGTCGCGGGTGAAGATCGCGGTGCCGTTGCCCCAACGGGAGCTGTTGATCAGGGTGATGGCCTCGTCGTACGACTCCGCGCGCACGACGACCAGCACCGGGCCGAAGATCTCGTCCTTGTACGCGTCCGCCGTCAGCGGCACCTTGTCGAGCAGGGAGACGCCGAGGAAGAAGCCGTCCTCGTGGCCCTCGACCGAGAAGCCGGTGCCGTCGACGACGACCTCCGCGCCCTGGGCGGCGGCCGAGGCGACGTACGACGCCACCTTGTCGCGGTGCTCGCGGGTGATGAGCGGGCCCATCTCGCTCGCCGGGTCGTTGCCGGGACCGATGCGCAGCTTGCCCGCGCGCTCGGCGATCTTGGCGACCAGCTCGTCGCCGGTGTCGCCGACCGCGACCACGACGGAGACGGCCATGCAGCGCTCGCCGGCCGAGCCGTAGGCCGCGTTGATCGCCTGGTCGGCCGCGAAGTCCAGGTCCGCGTCCGGGAGGACGAGCATGTGGTTCTTGGCGCCGCCCAGAGCCTGCACGCGCTTGCCGTGCTCAACTGCCTTGAGCTGGATGTACTTCGCGATCGGCGTCGAGCCGACGAAGGACACGGCCTCGATGTCCGGGTGCTCCAGAAGGCGGTCGACGGCCTCCTTGTCGCCCTGTACGACGTTCAGTACGCCCTGCGGCAGGCCCGCCTCGGAGGCGAGTTCGGCCAGCCGGTAGGACGCCGACGGGTCCTTCTCGCTCGGCTTCAGGATGAAGGTGTTGCCGGTCGCGACGGCGATCGGGAACATCCACATCGGCACCATGGCCGGGAAGTTGAAGGGTGTGATGCCCGCAACCACCCCCAGGGGCTGGCGAATCGAGGCCACGTCGACACGGGTCGAGACCTGCGTGGACAGTTCGCCCTTCAGCTGCACGCTGATCCCGCAGGCGAGTTCGACGATCTCCATGCCGCGCGCGACCTCGCCGAGCGCGTCCGAGTGCACCTTGCCGTGCTCGGCGGTGATCAGTTCGGCGATCTCGTCGCGGTGCGCGTCCAGCAGCTCGCGGTACTTGAACAGGATCGCGGTGCGCTTGGCGAGCGAGGAGGTGCCCCAGCTCTCGAACGCGGCCTTGGCGGAGGCGACGGCGGCGTCCACCTCGTCGACGGTCGCGAAGCCGACCTGCTTCTCCTGCTCCCCGGTCGCCGGGTTGTACACGGGACCGAAACGGCCGGACGTGCTCTCGACGGGCTTGCCGTCGATCCAGTGGGTGATCGTCTTCATGGTGCGAGTGCCTTTCGGGGGAGGGGAGTTCAGGAGCTCAGAGGTGACGGCGGCGGTCGACGACCTGGCGGTCGTACTCCTCGCGGGCCTGGACGGCCGACGCGCGCGAGGCGGTCTCGGCGACCGGTACGTCCCACCAGGCCTCGGCCGGGGGAGCGGTCGGGGTGGCGATGTCGGTCTCGACGTAGACGCAGGTCGGCCGGTCCGAGGCGCGGGCCGTGGCCAGTGCCTCGCGCAGTTCGCGCACGGTCTTGGCGCGCAGGACGTCCATGCCGAGGCTGGCCGCGTTGGCGGCGAGGTCGACCGGGAGCGGGGCGCCGGAGAAGGTGCCGTCGGCCGCCCGGTAGCGGTAGGCGGTGCCGAAGCGCTCGCCGCCGACCGACTCGGAGAGGCCGCCGATGGAGGCGTAGCCGTGGTTCTGGATCAGGACCAGGTTGACCGGCAGGCCCTCCTGGACCGCCGTGACGATCTCGGTCGGCATCATCAGGTAGGTGCCGTCGCCGACCAGTGACCAGACGGGGGTGTCGGGGGCGGCCTGCTGGACGCCGATGCCGGCCGGGATCTCGTAGCCCATGCAGGAGTAGCCGTATTCGAGGTGGTACTGGCGGGGGCTGCGGGCTCGCCAGAGCTTGTGCAGGTCGCCGGGGAGCGAACCGGCCGCGTTGATGATCACGTCGTCGTCGCCGACGATCGCGTCGAGGGCGCCGAGGAGCTGGGTCTGGGTCGGGACGGCGTTCTCGTCGGGGGCGGTGAACGCGGTGTCAACGACCTGTTCCCAACGCTCCTTGCCCGCGCGGTACTCGGCCTCGTAAGCCGAGTTCACACGGTGGTCGGCGAGTGCCTCGGTCAACGCGGTGAGCCCCGCCCGCGCGTCGCACACCAGCGTGCGCGCCGCCAGCTTGTGGGCGTCGAACGCGGTGATGTTGAGGTTGACGAAGCGGACGGCCGGGTTCTGGAACAGGGTGTTGGAGGCCGTCGTGAAGTCCGTGTAGCGGGTGCCGACGCCGATCACCAGGTCCGCCGTGCGCGCGAAGTCGTCGCTGACCGCAGTGCCGGTGTGGCCGATGCCGCCCAGGTCCGCCGGGTGGTCGTAGCGCAGCGAGCCCTTGCCCGCCTGGGTGGAGGCGACCGGGATGCCGGTGGCGTCGACCAGCGCCTTCAGCGCCTCCTCGGCGCGGCTGTGGTGGATGCCGCCGCCCGCCACGATCACCGGGCGCTCGGCGGACCGGATCGCCGCGACCGCCTCCGTCAGCTCGAACGCGTCCGGCGCGGGACGCCGTACGTGCCACACGCGGTCGGCGAAGAACTCCTCCGGCCAGTCGTAGGCCTCGGCCTGAACGTCCTGCGGCAGAGCCAGAGTTACGGCCCCCGTCTCGACCGGGTCGGCCAGTACGCGCATCGCGTTCAGGGCGGCCGGGATCAGCGCCTCGGGGCGGGAGATCCGGTCGAAGTAGCGGGAGACCGGGCGCAGCGTGTCGTTGACCGAGAGGTCCGCCTCGACCGGGTGCTCCAACTGCTGGAGCAGCGGGTCGGCGGCACGGGTCGCGAAGTAGTCACCGGGGAGGAGGAGCACCGGCAGGCGGTTGATCGTGGCGAGCGCGGCGCCCGTGACCAGGTTGGTGGCACCCGGTCCGATCGAGGTCGTGACGGCCTGCGCGGAGAGACGGTCGAGCTGGCGGGCGTACCCAACTGCCGCATGAACCATGGCCTGTTCGTTGCGGCCCTGATGGAACGGCATCGTGTCCTCGCCGGCTTCCAGCAGCGCCTGGCCGAGTCCGGCAACGTTGCCATGACCGAAGATGCCCCAGGTGCCGGCGATCAGCCGGTGCCGTACGCCGTCGCGCTCGGTGTATTGGACCGACAGGAACTGCACCAGGGCCTGGGCGACGGTCAGGCGGCGGGTGGGGGTGGTCATCAGGACTTCTCCGGTGCCGTGTAGAGGGGAAGGCGGGGGTCGACGGGCTGCTCGGGCCAGGTGCCGCGCACCCAGGCGTGATCGGGGTGGTCGCAGATCAGCCACGAGCGGTCCTCGTCCGGACCCGCCATGACGTTGAGGTAGTACATGTGGTGGCCGGGCACCGCCATCGAGGGCCCGTGCCAGCCGTCCGGGATCAACACGACGTCTCCGCCCCGGACTTCGGCCAGGACGTCCGTGTTACGGCCCTGCCCGGACGGGGAGACGCGCTGGTAGCCGAGACCGGGTGTGCCCTCGTGGTCGGCGAACTCGAAGTAGTAGACCTCTTCGAGGACGGACTCCTCACCGGGCCGGTGCTCGTCGTGCTTGTGCGGCGGGAAGGACGACCAGTTCCCGCCGGGCGTGATCACCTCGACCGCGATGAGCTTGTCGCACTCGAAGACGCCCGCCGCGCCGAAGTTGTTGACCTGACGGCTGCTGTTGCCGGTGCCGCGCAGTTCCACCGGCACCGACGAGGCCGGGCCGTAACGGGCGGGCAGCCGGCGGCCGCAGCGGGCGCCGGTCAGCGCGAAGCGGCCACCGCCGGCCGACGAGACCGTCGTACGGGAATCGCGTGGGACGTACGCGAAGTCGGTCACGGAGGTGAACACGCTCTCGCGGCCGTGGAGTTCGAAGGTGTCGTGGCCGAAGTCGTCGGCGGCGGAGACCGTGCACGCGCCGCTGAGCGGGAGGACGATCCACTCGCTGTCGTCGGTGTCGAAGGTGTGCGTGCCGCCCGGGGGCAGCTCAAGGACCCGCAGGCTGGAGTAGCCCCAGGCCGCCGACTCGGGGGTGACGTCCACGACGTAGGGGCCGCCGAGGGCCTTGCCCGCGGGAAGGTGGTACGCGCTCGTCATCGTGTGCCTCCGGTTCACAACAGACCCACGGCGGTGTCCACCGCCGCTTCCACGCCGCCGTCGGCGGGGTACAGCAGGGAGCGGCCCACGACCAGGCCCTGGACGGTGGGCAGGCGCAGCGCCTTGCGCCACTTCTCGTACGCGCCCTCCTGGTCGTCGCCGACCTCGCCGCCGAGCAGGACGGCCGGCAGCGTCGAGGTCTCCAGGACCTCGGCCATGTCGTCCGGGTCCTCGGTGACGGGCAGTTTCAGCCAGGTGTAGGCGGATGTGCCGCCCAGGCCCGAGGAGATGGCGATCGAGCGGGTCACGGCCTCCGCCGACAGGTCGTTGCGGACCTTGCCGTCGACCCGGCGCGAGATGAACGGCTCTACGAACAGGGGGAGTTGACGCGCGGCCATGTCGTCGATGGCGCGTGCCGTGGACTCCAGGGTGGTCAGCGAGCCCGGGTCGGCGTAGTCGATGCGGAGCAGCAGTTTGCCCGCGTCGAAGCGGAGCCGTTCGATGTCCTCGGCGCGGTGGCCGGTGAAGCGGTCGTCCATCTCGAACGCGGCGCCGGACAGGCCTCCGCGGTTCATCGAGCCCATCACGACCTTGCCCTCCAGGACCCCGAGCAGGAGCAGGTCCTCGAGTATGTCGGCGGTGGCGAGCACCCCGTCGACACCCGGCCGGGACAGCGCCACGCACAGGCGTTCCAGCAGGTCGGCGCGGTTCGCCATGGCCGTACGGCGGTCGCCGACGCCCAGGGCGCCGCGGGCCGGGTGGTCGGCGGCCACGATCATCAGACGACCGCTGTCACCGAGCAGCGGGCGGCGGACCCGGCGGGCGGCCGCCTCGGCGATCGCCTCGGGATGCCGGGCTCTGACCGTGACCAGGTCGGGGATGCTGATGCTCAAGAGAAGCTCCGTTCAGGGAAGGCTCGGGCGGTCACGTGGTCAGCCGCCCACGCGCGCGCCGGCGAGGAGGTCCTCGACCTCGGACTCGGTGGGCATCGCGGTGGAGCAGGCGAGCCGGGAGGCGACGAGGGCGCCCGCCGCGTTGGCGTACCGCATGGTGGTCTCCAGGTCCCAGCCCGCCAGCAGCCCGTGGCACAGGGAGCCGCCGAAGGCGTCGCCGGCGCCGAGGCCGTTCAGCACCTCGACCGGGACCGGCGGCACCTCGGCGGTCGTGCCGTCGCGGTGCACCGCCAGGACACCCTTGGGGCCCTGCTTGACGACGGCCAGCTCGACGCCCGCGTCCAGCAGCGCCTGGGCGCAGGCACGCGGCTCACGGAAACCGGTGGCGATCTCGCACTCGTCGAGGTTGCCGACCGCGACGGTCGTGTGCCGCAGCGCCTCCGCGTAGTACGGGCGGGCCTCTTCAGGGTCCTTCCAGAACATCGGGCGCCAGTCCAGGTCGAAGACCGTGGTGCCCGCCTTGTCGCGCGCCTTGAGGGCGGCGAGCGTGGCGGAGCGGCTCGGCTCCTCGCTCAGACCGGTGCCGGTGATCCAGAAGACGCGGGCCTGGCGGATCGCGAAGTAGTCCAGTTCCTCGGTGCGGATCTCCAGGTCGGGGGCCTTGGGCTGCCGGTAGAAGTACAGCGGGAAGTCGTCCGGCGGGAAGATCTCGCAGAACGTGACCGGGGTGGGGTAGTCGGCGACCGGGGTGACCCAGCGGTCGTCCACCCCGAAGTCCTTGAGGGCCTCGTGAAGGTACGTCCCGAAGGGGTCGTCGCCGGTGCGGGTGATCACCGCGGTGCTGCGGCCGAGCCGGGCGGCCGCGACCGCCACGTTGCTGGCCGAGCCCCCGAGGAACTTGCCGAACGTCTCCACCTGGGCCAGGGGTACGCCGGACTGCAACGGATACAGATCGACCCCGATCCGGCCCATGGTGATCAGATCGAAGGGCTGGGCTGACTCGGCCATGCGCGACACTCCTCTGGGCTGCTGGGGGGTGGGCGGGTCCCGAGGGCCTGCCGACTCTCAGGTGTAGGACTCGGAGGGGTCGCCTGTCAATAGTTTGTACTTACATTCGGACCTGCTTGTGAAATGATGTCTTAACAAAGTATTGACAGCGGGCGCGACCGGGGATTGGATTCCGTCCCAGCGCAACAGCCGTGTTTCACGGCGCACGACCCGGGGCTCCACGGGCCCCGAGCCCGGATCTCTGCGATCATTGATCCCTTTCCCCTGAAGCACAGTGAGGTGCAGGAAAGATGGACCGTTCTTCCCACTCCCGTACGCGCAGAATGGCCCCCTTCGTGGCGGTTGCCGCGGCAGCGGCACTGACCCTCGCCGGCTGCTCCAGCAGCTCGGGCGGCAAGAAGTCCACGGAGGACAGCTCCGGCGCTTCCGCGGGCAAGGCCAGCACGCCTCGGATGACGGTCGCCCTGGTCACGCACCAGGCGCCCGGCGACACGTTCTGGGACATCGTCCGCAAGGGCGCGCAGGCCGCCGCCGACAAGGACAACATCAAGCTCATCTACTCGGCCGACCCGAACGCGGGCAACCAGTCGAACCTGGTGCAGAACGCGATCGACCAGAAGGTCGACGGCATCGCGGTCACCCTCGCCAAGCCCGACGCCCTCAAGGACGTCATCGGCAAGGCGAAGACCGCGAACATACCCGTCGTGGGCCTCAACTCCGGTCTCAGCGACTGGAAGAACCTCGGACTGCTGGAGTTCTTCGGCCAGGACGAGACGGTCGCGGGCGAGGCGCTCGGCAAGCGGTTGAACACCGAAGGCGCCAAGAAGGTCGTCTGTGTCATCCAGGAGCAGGGCAACATCGGCCTGACCCAGCGCTGCGACGGCGTGAAGAAGACGTTCACCGGCACCACCGAGGTCCTCAACGTCAACGGCACGGACATGCCGTCGGTGAAGTCGACGATCACCGCCAAGCTCACGCAGGACAAGGCCATCGACTACGTGGTCACGCTGGGCGCCCCGTTCGCCCTGACCGCCGTGCAGTCGCTGACCGACGCGGGCAGCAAGGCGAAGGTCGCCACCTTCGACCTCAACAAGGACCTCACGACCGCCATCAGCAAGGGCACCATCCAGTTCGCGGTGGACCAGCAGCCGTACCTCCAGGGCTACTTGGCCATCGACTCGCTGTGGCTCTACAAGAACAACGGCAACTACAGCGGTGGTGGTGAGCAGCCCGTACTGACCGGCCCGGCCTTCGTCGACAAGACCAACGTCGCAGCCGTCGCCAAGTACGCCGCCAACGGAACCCGGTGATGAGTATGACCCAGCACGCCGAGCCGGCGGTGACCTCACCGCCGGCCCCCGGCCCGAAGGAAACCGACGGCCGGACCTCTGAACGGCCCCTGGCGCTACGGCTGTTGGCGCGTCCCGAGGTGGGTGTCTTCCTCGGTGCGGCCGCGGTGTACGTGTTCTTCCTGATCGCTGCTCCGCCGGTGCGCGAGGGCGCGTCGATGGCGAACATTCTCTACAGTTCGTCGACGATCGGGATCATGGCGCTGCCGGTCGCGCTGTTGATGATCGGCGGGGAGTTCGACCTGTCCGCCGGTGTCGCCGTGATCACCTCCGCCCTGACGGCGTCGATGCTCAGCTACCAACTGACCATGAACGTATGGGTCGGTGTGGTCGTCGCGCTGCTGGTGTCTTTGGGGATCGGGTTCCTCAACGGCTGGATGGTCGTCAAGACGGGGTTGCCGAGCTTCCTGGTCACGCTGGGCAGCTTCCTGATCCTGCAGGGCGTCAACCTGGCGGTGACGAAGCTCGTGACCGGGAACGTGGCGACCGACGACATCAGCAACATGGACGGCTTCGACCAGGCGAAGAAGGTTTTCGCGTCGTCGTTCGAGGTCGGCGGCGTCAACGTGAAGATCACCATCGTCTACTGGCTGGTGTTCGCGGCGATCGCGACGTGGGTGCTGATGCGGACGAAGTACGGCAACTGGATCTTCGCGGTCGGCGGGAACAAGGACTCCGCCCGCGCCGTCGGTGTGCCGGTGGCGTTCACGAAGATCTCGCTGTTCATGCTGGTCGGTTTCGGTGCCTGGTTCATCGGCATGCACCAGTTGTTCTCCTTCAACACGGTGCAGTCCGGTGAGGGTGTCGGCCAGGAGCTGATCTTCATCTCGGCGGCGGTGATCGGCGGGTGTCTGCTGACCGGCGGGGCCGGCTCGGCGATCGGCCCCGTCTTCGGGGCGTTCATGTTCGGCATGGTCCAGCAGGGCATCGTCTACGCGGGCTGGAACCCCGACTGGTTCAAGGCGTTCCTCGGCGTGATGCTGCTCGGCGCCGTCCTCATCAATCTGTGGGTCCAGCGCACCGCGACCCGGAGGTGACCTTCATGACCGACAACACGACCGGCACCCACGGTGCGATTCTGACCGACACCGTGCCCGAGGGCGGCGACCACCCCCTCGTCCAACTGCGCAACGCGGGCAAGGCGTACGGCAATGTCCGTGCCCTGCACGGCGTCGACCTCACCGTCCGTCCCGGCCAGGTCACCTGCGTCCTGGGCGACAACGGCGCGGGCAAATCCACGCTGATCAAAATCATTTCCGGGCTGCACCAGCACACCGAGGGCGAGTTCCTCGTCGACGGCGAACCCGTCCACTTCACCACCCCCCGCCAGGCACTCGACCGGGGGATCGCGACGGTCTACCAGGACCTGGCGGTCGTGCCGCTGATGCCGGTGTGGCGCAACTTCTTCCTCGGCTCCGAGATGACCAGCGGCCCGTGGCCCGTGCGCCGTCTGGACATCGAGCGGATGAAGAAGACGGCGGACGAGGAACTGCGCAACATGGGCATCGTCCTGGACAACCTGGACCAGCCCATCGGCACCCTCTCCGGCGGCCAGCGCCAGTGCGTCGCCATCGCCCGCGCCGTCTACTTCGGCGCCCGCGTCCTCATCCTCGACGAACCCACCGCCGCCCTCGGCGTCAAACAGTCCGGTGTCGTCCTCAAGTACGTGGCCGCGGCCCGCGAACGCGGACTCGGGGTCATCTTCATCACCCACAACCCCCACCACGCCTACATGGTCGGCGACCACTTCAGCGTCCTGCGCCTGGGCACCATGGAACTCTCCGCCGAACGCAGCGACATCACCCTCGAAGAACTCACCAACCACATGGCCGGCGGCACCGAACTCGCCGCGCTCAAGCACGAGTTGTCCCAGGTCCGCGGCCTCGACGTCGACGAACTCCCCGACGAGAAGGCCCTCAAGGCCCCGGTGCCGGCATCTCCCGAAGGGACCGCCTGACATGTCGGACCGCCCCTTCCTGGACCGCATCCGGGTCGGCTCCGCCCCCGACTCCTGGGGGGTGTGGTTCCCCGACGACCCCCAACAGGTGCCGTGGGAACGGTTCTTGGACGAGGTCGCGCAGGCCGGCTACCCCTGGATCGAACTGGGTCCGTACGGCTATCTGCCGACCGACCCGGCCCGGCTCACGGACGAGATCGCCCGGCGTGACCTGAAGGTCTCCGCGGGCACGGTCTTCACCGGCCTGCACCGCGGCCCCTCCGTGTGGGACGCCACCTGGGAGCACGTGAGCCAAGTGGCCGCGCTCACCCAGGCGATGGGCGCGAAGCACTTGGTCGTCATCCCCTCCTTCTGGCGGGACGACAAGACCGCCGAGATCCTGGAGCCGCCGGAGCTGACCGGCGAGCAGTGGGCGCACCTCACCAAGGGCATGGAACGTCTCGGGCACGAGGTCAAGGAGGCGTACGGACTCGACATCGTCGTCCACCCGCACGCCGACACCCACCTCGACACCGAGGACCACGTCGAGCACTTCCTCGACTCGACCGACTCCGAACTGGTCAACCTCTGCCTGGACACCGGGCATTACGCCTACTGCGGCGGCGACAGCGTCAAGCTGATCGAGACGTACGGCGAACGCATCGGCTATCTGCACCTCAAGCAGGTCGACCCGGAGATCCTCGCCGACGTCGTCAAGAACGAGGTGCCGTTCGGACCGGCCGTGCAGCGCGGGGTGATGTGCGAACCGCCGTCCGGCGTACCGGAGTTGGAGCCGGTGCTGATCGCGGCGCAGCGCCTGGGCGTGGAGCTGTTCGCGATCGTCGAGCAGGACATGTACCCGTGCGAGCCGGACAAGCCCCTCCCCATCGCGGAGCGCACCCGCAAGTTCCTCCGCTCCTGCGGTGCTTGACGGACCTGACGACCGTGACGACCCTGACGAGCTGAAAGGACGGCCGATGGCCATGAACCCGCGCGACCCGCTCGGAGTGGCAGTCGTCGGAACCGGAAAGATGGGGGCGGACCACGTCCGCCGGATCGGGGACGTGGTCAACGGAGCCCGGGTGACCGCCGTCGTGGACGTCGATGCCGAGCGCGCCAAACGGATCGCGTCCGGGGTCGACGGCTGCACCGCGTACACCGACCCGGCCGCCGCGATGGCGGCGGCCGACGTCGACGCGGTCCTGATCGCGTCACCGGGCCCTGCCCACGAGGCGGCCCTGCTGACGGCCTTCGAGCACGACCTCCCGGTCCTGTGCGAGAAGCCGCTCACCCCCGACGCGGCCTCCGCGCTGCGCGTCCTGGAGGCCGAGATGCGCCTAGGTCACCGCCGGGTGCAGGTCGGCTTCATGCGGCGTTACGACGCCGAGTACATCAAGCTCAAGTCCCTTCTGGAAACAGGCCAGTTGGGCCGACCCCTCATGCTGCACAACCGGCACCGGAACGCCTCCAGTCCGCCCTTCTTCACCAGCTCCATGCTGATCAGCGACTCCGTGGCCCACGAGACCGACGCGACCCGTTGGCTCCTCGGCCACGAGATCACGGCCGTCCAGGTGCTGCGCCCGCGCCCCTCGGCGAGCTCCCCGGACGACCTCCAGGACCCGCAGTTCGTCGTCTTCGAGACCGACGGCGGCGCGATCGTCGACGTCGAGATGTTCGTCAACTGCGGCTTCGGCTACCAGGTCCAGGCCGAGATCGTCTGCGAACGCGGCACCGCCCGCATCGGCGACGGCCACGCCATGGTCACCAACATGGCAGGGCGCTGGGGCGGCACCATCGCCCAGGACTTCGTCGAACGCTTCGCCGACGCCTACGACCGGGAGATCCAGACCTGGGTCGACGCCACCCGCCGCGGCGAGGTCACCGGCCCGAGCGTGTGGGACGGGTACGCGGCGGCTGCCGTGTGCGAGGCGGGGGTACGGGCGTTGGAGGAGGGTGTGCGGGTGGAGGTGGAGCTGGTGGAGCGGCCGGCGTTCTACCGGTAACCCGCCACCCGACAGCATGCGGAACGCCCGGACGAAACCGTCCGGGCGTCGCTGCGTGTGGACCGATGTCGGTCTATCGCAGAACCGAGACCCGCGGCCGAGGCGCGAACCCCGCCGCGCGGTAGGCCTCGTCGATGAGTGTCATCGTCGCGACCGCGTCGTCCGGGCCCAGCGGGAGAGGCGCTCCCTCCCTCAACCGGGCGGCGAACGCCTCCAGTTGGTAGGTGTAGGAGGACCGGCGGCCCAGGCGCTCCGTGCGTTCGCCGTCCGTCGTGCGGATCACGATCCGGTCGTCCAGCTGGGGGAGCACGAAGTTCGGGGCGAACGCCTCGCCCCGGCTGCCGATGATCCGGCAGCTCATCACCAGCTCGTCGTAGGCCATGTGGCAGCGGGCGGAGCCCGTGGCGCCGCTCGGGAAGGCGAGGTCGGCGTCCAGCCATTCGTCGACGCCCGGTGCGCCCGCGTGTTCGGCGCCGCGGGCCGAGACGAGCCGGGGTGCGCCGCCCGCCCAGGGGGCGAGCATGCGCTGGGCGTGCAGGCTGTAGCAGCCCAGGTCCATCACGGCGCCGCCGGCCAGGTCCAGCGACCAGCGCGGGTCGGTGTCCGGCGGGGCCGGGATCGCCACGAGCGTCTCGACGTGCCGCAGCTCGCCGAGTTCGCCGGAGGCCAGCAGTTCGTGCAGGCGCCGGGTGACCGGATGGAAGAGGTAGTGGAAGGCCTCCATGAAGACCGTGCCGGACTTCGCCGCCGCCTCCCGGACCTCGGCCGCCTCCTCGGCGTTGCTCGCCGAGGGCTTCTCCGACAGAACGTGCTTGCCCGCCGCTAGCGCGGCAAGGTTCCACGGCCCGTGCAGACCGTTGGCGAGCGGGTTGTAGACGACCTCCACCTCGGGGTCGGCGATCAGGTCGGCGTACGAGTCCGCGACCCGCTCGACGCGGTGCGCGGCGGCGTACGCCTCGGCCCGGGACCGGTCGCGCGCGGCCACCGCGACAAGGCGGTGGCCGGTCGTCCGGGCGGGACCGATCAGGGAGTTCTCGGTGATCCGAGCCGCTCCCAGTACTCCGATGCGCAGTGGTTCCCGGCCCGGACCGCTCATGCTCCGCGTACCTCCTGGATGGTGACCGGGCGGTGCTCGTGCAGCGACAGGGTGCAGGCGTCCGCGATCCAGCCCGCCTCCAGGGCGTCCGCGACGGTGCAGGGCGAGGTACGGGTGCCGGCGACGACCTCGGTGAAGGCGGTCAGTTCGGCGCGGTAGGCGGCCGTGAAGCGGTCCATGAAGAAGTCGTGCGGGACACCCGCCGGGAAGGTCACGCCAGGCTCCACGGAGCGCAGCGGCAGCTTGTCCTCCAGGCCCACCGCGATGGAGTCCGTGAAGCCGTGGATCTCCATGCGGACGTCGTAACCCCGGGCGTTGTGGCGGGAGTTGGAGACCACCGCGATGGTGCCGTCGTCCAGGGTGAGGATCGCGCCGGTGGTGTCGGCGTCGCCCGCCTCCTTGATGTACTCGGCGCCCCGGTTGCCGCCGACCGCGTACACCTCGACGACCTCGCGGCCGGTGACCCAGCGGATGATGTCGAAGTCGTGGACCGAACAGTCCCGGAAGATGCCCCCGGACGCGGCGATGTACGCGGCGGGCGGCGGCGCCGGGTCCAGCGTGGTCGAGCGCACGGTGTGCAGCTTGCCCAGTTCGCCGGACTGCACGGCGGCCCGCGCGGCGACGAAGCCCGCGTCGAAGCGGCGGTTGTAGCCGATCTGGATCGGTACGTCGCTGCCCTCGACGGCCTTGAGGACCTGGACGCCCTCGGCCATCGTCTTCGCGACGGGCTTCTCGCAGAAGACGGGGATGCCCGCCTCGACGGCGGCCAGGATCAGGCCCGGGTGGGCGTCGGTCGCCGCGGCGATCACGACACCGTCGATCCCGGCGGCCAGCACGGCCTCGGGGGAGTCCGCGACCTCGGCGCCGAACCGCTCGGCGGCCTTCTTCGCGGCCTCCGCGAACGGGTCGGCCAGGACGAGGGAATCGACCGCGTCGAGTCCGGAGAGGGTCTCGGCGTGGAAGGCGCCGATGCGGCCGAGGCCGAGGATTCCGATGCGCATGAGGGCACTTGCTTTCTTGTGGGTGCGGGTGTGGTGCGGGTGGTGAAGGTCAGTCGAGGGCGCCCAGGACGTTCTGGTCCCAGTCGATCACCGAGCCGGTGACCACGCCGGACCGCTCGGAGAGCAGGAACACCACGAAGTCGGCGATCTCGTCCGGCTGGCCGAGCTTGCCCATCGGCTGTGCGCGGGCGGCTTGTTCCCGCCAGTCGTCCCCGGCGCCGTGGAACGCGCGCTGGGTGGCGTCCTCGCCCTCGGTGTCGGTCCAGCCGATGTTGACGGTGTTGATGCGGATCCGGTCGAAGCGGTGCGCGTGCGCCGCGTTGCGGGTCAGTCCCGCGAGTCCGGCTTTGGCCGTGGAGTAGGGCGCGAGGTAAGACGGGCCGCCGTGGGCGCAGTTGGAGCCGATGTTGACGATCGTGCCCGGTGCCTTGCGGGCGGTCATGTCGGCGACCGCGGCCTGCATCGCGAAGAACGGGGCTTTGAGGTTGATGGCCATGTGTTGGTCGAACAGTTCGGGTGTGGTGTCGAGCAGCGAGCCGCGTGAGGTCAGCCCCGCCGCGTTGACGAGGCAGTCGACCCGCCCGTGGGCCTCTACGGCGTGTACGACGCTGTCCCGCGCCTGTGCCGGATCGGCGAGGTCCGCCCGCAGGAAGCGCGTGCCGGTGTCCGCGGCGAGCTTCTCGCCCACCTCCGCACGGCGGCCGGTGAAGACGACGGTCGCGCCCTCGCGCACCGCCGCCCGGACGATCGCGGCGCCCACACCCTGACTGCCGCCGTTGACGAGGACGACCTTGTCGTCGAGAAGTCGAAGCCCCATGACGCCCCTCAGCTCTCGCGCCGCTCGGCACCGGCCCGCAGTTCCCCGCGGAGCGCCTGCGGGTCCCAGCCCTCACGCACCGCGCGTCGTACGACGTCGGCCTGCGAGGGCGGGGCCAGACCTTCCACCGGCGGGTCGTTGTCGAGGTTGGTGGGGAAGGCGTAACCCTCGGCACTGGCCGCGACGACCGTGTCGAGCCACTCCTGGCCCACGCCCTCGGCCTTGCGCCGGAGCAGGACCGGGAACACCGCGTTGGTGACGGCCTCGCGGTCCACCGTCTCCATCGCCCGCCCGAACGCGGACGACACCTGGAGCAGGTTGGCCATGCGCCGGACGTCCGACGTGCGGTTGGTGCCGGCCGCGTGGAACAGCGCCGGGTTGAAGAACGCGGCATCGCCCTTGGCGAGCGGGAGTTGGATGTGGTGGGCCTCGAAGTAGGCCTGGAATTCCGGCAGTCGCCATGCCAGATAGCCCGGCTCGAACTTCTGCGAGTGCGGCAGGTACATCGTCGGCCCCGACTCGACCGGCATGTCGCAGTGCGCGACCGCCCCTTGGAGCGTGAGCACGGGGGAGAGGCGGTGCACGTGCGCCGGGTAGTCCGCGGCGACCTGGTTCGTGAGGAACCCGAGGTGGTAGTCGCGGTGCACGGTCTGCGCGGCGCCGCCCGGGTGGACCACGTTGATCTGCGAGGTGACCTGGTAGCCGGGGCCGAGCCAGGCCACGGACACCAGCGCGAGCATGTCGTTCGCGTAGTAGTCGGCGAACGCCGCCGGGTCGTGGAGCGCGGCCTTCTCCAGCGCGTTCCACACCCGGTCGTTGGCCCCCGGCTTCGCGAAGTGGTCGCCGGCGCCCGCGCCCGACGCGCGCTGCTCGGCGATCAGGGCCTCGAACACCTCGGTCGCGCGGTCCACCACCGCCGCATCCGGGAAGGCACCCTGAAGGACCACGATGCCCGGCCCCTCGGCGAACGCCCGCACCAGCTCGGCCTGCACCTCGCGGCGCTCACCGGCCGCCAGGGACTTGCGGAGCCGCTCGCCGTCGTAGACGAGGACGTTCCGGTCGACCGAGGACGCGTAGGGGAAGTCGGCCAGGTCGGTCGGCTGCTCGACCAGCGCGCGGAAGGCGTCGAGGTCGCAGTCCTGGTCGGTGAGCCAGGCGCGGCGTTCTGCTGATGTGAAGGACATCGTCGTCCCCTCGGGTCACGAAGCGGTGCGGTCCTGTCATTCTTGTCAGTACAAACCCTTCGAACAACCAGCAGCCAGCCATCAAAAACCCCTCAAGGAGACGACCGGTGGGCCACCTCTTCCCGATCCGCGAAATCGCACGTCAGGCGGGTCTCAGCGAGGCCACCGTGGACCGGGTTCTGAACGGCAGGGGCGGTGTGCGGGAGAGCACCGAGCGTGAGGTGCGCCAGGCCATCGCCGATCTCGACCGGCAGCGCACGCAGGTCAGGCTGGTCGGCCGTACGTTCATGATCGACATCGTGATGCAGACGCCGGAGCGGTTCTCCACCGCCGTACGGGTGGCGCTGGAGGCCGAGCTGCCCGATCTGCACCCGGCCGTCGTGCGCTCCCGCTTCCACTTCCGGGAGACCGCGCCGGTGAAGGAGCTGGTCGGGACCCTGGACAGGATCGTGCGGCGCGGCTCGCAGGGCGTCATCCTCAAGGCGCCGGACGTCCCCGAGATCACCGCGGCCGTCGGCCGGCTCGTCGCCGCCGGCATCCCGGTCGTCACGCTGGTGACCGACCTGCCCGCGAGCGCCCGCCTGGCCTACGTCGGCATAGACAACCGGGCGGCGGGCGCGACGGCCGCGTATCTGATGGGCCAGTGGCTCGGCGACCGTCCCGGCAATGTCCTCACCAGCCTGAGCAGCGGTTTCTTCCGCAACGAGGAGGAACGCGAGATGGGTTTCCGCAGCACGATGCGCGCCCGCTACCCGGAGCGGTCCCTCGTCGAGATCACCGAGGGGCACGGCCTGGACGCCACCCAGTACGAGCTGGTCCGGGCCGCCCTGAAGCGCGACCCGGACATCCGCGCGGTCTACTCGATCGGCGGCGGCAACATCGCGACCCTGCGCGCCTTCGCCGACCTCGGCCGCGAGTGCGCCGTGTTCGTCGCGCACGACCTCGACCACGACAACACCCGGCTGCTGCACGAGCAGCGACTGTCCGCCGTCCTCCACCACGATCTGCGCCAGGACGTCCGCGAGGCCTGCCGCATCGTGATGCGCGCCCACGACGCGCTGCCGCCCGCGGGCCCGACCCTGCCGTCCGCGATCCAGGTGGTCACGCCCTACAACCTGCCTACGGCGCCCACGCGTTGACTCGGTTCACAGAGCGGTTGACTCGGTTCACAGATTGATGGCATACGCCTTGCGCAGCGTCTCGTGCACCGTCCACGTCGTACGGTCGCCCTCGCGCAGCACGGCCAGGTCCCCGGGACCTACCGTCAGGGTCTCCGCGCCCTCGACCTCGATGGTCGCCGAACCGCTGATCACGACGAACAGCTCGTCCGCCTCGGTGTCGGTGACCACACCCGGCGTGATCTGCCAGATCCCCCGGATCTGCCGCCCGTCCGCGGACTCCCACACGACCTTCCCGGTGACCTCGGGCGTACCGGAGACGATCTGCGCCGGGTCGAGCGGCTCGGGTTCGAGCTCGGCATCGGGGACACGGACAACGAAACTGTGCGTCATACGGCGACCCTAGCCCGGCCGGGAGTGATCCGGACGTGGACACTGTGTGGGGTATCGGTGCAGGTGGGAGGACACTTCGTCGCGGAGTGGCGGGGCGGCCGGGCCCGGGTGATCGTGGAGGGGAACCGTCCCCGTACACTCGCGATCCCTGTACGCCTGCGAAGAGGGCAGCCCATGGCGGACACCACGACGGCCCTCCCCGAGCCGCACCGGCACGAGACCCGGGAGAACATCCTCTTCGGGGGCGTCTACGGCGCGGTCCTCGCCTGCTCGATGGTCGCCGCGCTCACCCAGTACGGGCACACCTCCAAGGGCAGCCGCCGCTACGACGCCCTGTGGCTGCTGGTGACCGCGGCCGCCTCGGCGCTGGCCCACGGGTACGCCCACTACATCGCCGAGCGCGCCCCGCACCGCCGCTGGGACGCCCTGCGCACCCTGCGCGACGAGTGGCCCCTGGTCGCCGCCGCGCTGCCCACCGTGCTGCTGCTCGCCGGGGCCGGCTGGGGCTGGTGGCCCGCGAACGGCGTCGAGTACGCGGCCTTCGTCCTCAACATCGCGCTGCTGTTCTGCCTGGGCCTGGTCACGGCCCGCTGGTCGGCGCGGAGTTGGCCGGCGGCCGTGGTCATCGGGGCGCTGGACGCGCTGCTCGGGGTGGTCGTGGTCGTCGCGAACGCCCTGATCAAGTAGGTGTCGGACATGCTGATCTCAGCCGTGTCCGCCCTGGTAACCGCGCAGCTTGCGGTACAGCGTCGCCCGGCCGATCCCCAACGCGGCAGCAGCCCGCGCCTTGTTGCCGCCGTGCCGTCGCAACGCCGCCAGGATCGTGGTGCGTTCGGCGTGCTCCATCGGGCTGAGCCGCCGGGCCGCGGGACCCTCCCGGACGGGATCGGGCAGCTCCGCCCGCCGCACCGGGCCGGTGACCCGCCGGTGTTCCGCCAACGCCCGCACGACATGGGCGAGTTCGGTGACGTTCCCCGGCCACGGGTGTTCCTCCAGCGCGCGCAACGCGTCCAGGGTCCAGGTGAGCGGAGGCTGTCCCGGTACCGGGCGGGGGGCCAGGACCGGCAACAACTCCCGTACGTCCTCCGGGCGTTCACGCAGCGCGGGCAGGGTCACCGACCGGGCCCCCAGGGTGTCCAGCAGCCGCTGGAAGCACGGGCCCGGGGGAGTGCCGGGCGTGTAGGTCACCAGCAGGTAGACGTCGGGGTGTTCGTCGAGCAGGGAGTTGAGCGCGGCGACGTCCGGCTGGGCGAGCCGTTCGGCGTGCCGCAGGAGCAGCGGGCGGCCGTCGGCCAACTCGCTGTACTTCACGCCCAGTTCGGGCGATTCGGCGGCATCGGCGACCAACGGCACGGTCCCGCCGAGCAGTTCACGGGCCAGCGCGGTCTTGCCGCTTCCGCGTTCGCCGGTGAGCAGCAGGGGCTCATGGACCCGGGCCAGCTCGACCGCCCGGGCGACCGCGTGCCGCCAGGGCACCGAACCGCCCGCGAGCGCCAGCGCGGGGCGCGGATCGAGCCGCGGCACCTCGGCGGCGCGCGCCGCGAGCACGGCGACGATCCCGAGGACGCGGCGCTCGTGCCGTACGGGAGCGATCTCGACGGTGCACCCGGCGTCGGCGGGGAGCGTCACGTCGTACGACTCCTCGCCCGTGCTCGCGTGTTCCAGGGCGGCCAGTACCTGGGGTGTGGCGAGGCGGACCGCGGCCTCGCTGATCAGGCGGTTGCGGCCGTCGAGGGCGACGACCGCGCGGTCCGGGCCGTGGGCGGCCCGGGTGTAGGCGTCGAGGAGCACCCGTTCGGCGGTGCGGGAGCGGGCGAGCAGTTCCGCCTCCACGGCCGTGGCCGCCGCCTCGGCGAGGGCGGCCCCGGGATGCGGGCCGCAGCCGGCGCACAGACCGGACGAGACGGTCACCGTGCCGAGCGCCTGCCCGGAGCCCGGGGCGAGCAGCGGCACGCTGACGGCGGACACGTCCTGCCACACGTCGAGGAAGTGCTCGGGGCCGTGCACCTCGGCCCGGCGCCGGGTGCGCAGGGCGAGGGCCGCGCTGTTGTGGCCCACCTCCCGCTCGGACAGGTCGCGGCAGCGGTCGTCGCCGGGGACCTCGCCCGTGGTCCACAGGACCCGCAGCCGCTCGTCGGTCAGGAGCAGCCCGGAGTGGCCGAGCACGGGCGCGATGCGCTCCAGTACGGGCCGCGCAGCTTCCAACAGGTGCGATTCCGGCGGGAGTTCGGGCTCGGGTGCGGGCCCGTCGAGGTCGTGCCGAACGCCGAAGAACCGGGCGCGGCGCCAGGCCGCGAGGACCTCGTCCGGGACGTCGTCGGGCAGCGGGCGGCCGCTCAGGAACCGCTCGCGCGCCTGACGCAGCGGGGCGAGGGCGGGGGAGTGCTCCACGGTGGTCATGACGCCTCTCACCGTATCGGGCCCCTGGCGACGGCCGCCGAGGGGCTGACGCTGTCTCGTAATGAGACACCCGGCGGTGTCCCGCCCGCATGATGATCGTGAAGAGTCGGTGCCCTTCTCACCCCAGTCTCACCCCGTCCCGCTCAGTCCCACCCAGCCTCTCCCTGTCTCACCCCTGGAGCGTCCCGCCGTGCGCGTTGTCGAGACCGACGTACTGATCGTGGGCAGCGGCCCGGCCGGAGCCTCGGCCGCGCTGGCGCTGAGCACCTACGGCGTCCCCAACATCGTCGTCACGCGCTACTCGCGCCTCACCAGGACGCCCCGCGCGCACATCACCAACCAGCGCACCATGGAGGTCCTGCGCGACCTCGGTGTCGAGGACGAGGTGCTGGCCCAGGCGACCCCGCAGAATCTGATGGGCTACACCACGTTCTGCACCAGCCTCGCCGGCGAGGAGCTCGGCCGGATCCGCTCCTGGGGCAACGAGCCGCTCGTGCAGGCCGCCCATGACCTGGCCAGCCCGACCCGTATGTGCGACATGCCGCAGCACCTGATGGAACCGGTGCTCATCGACGCGGCGCTCGCACGCGGCTCGAACGTCCGCTTCAGCACCGTCTACAAGTCCTTCGAGCAGGACGAGGACGGCGTCACGGTCACCGTCGAGGACCGGCTGCGCGGCGACGAGTACCGGATCCGTGCCAAGTACCTCATCGGCGCCGACGGAGGCCGCTCCCAGATCGCCGAGGACGCCGGGCTGCCGATGGGCGGCCAGATGGGGGTCGCGGGCAGCATCAACATCGTCTTCGACGCGGACCTGAGCGAGTACACCGCCCACCGCCCCTCCACCCTCTACTGGGTGCTCGCCCCCGGCGCCACCGTCGGCGGCATCGGCGCGGGCCTGGTGCGCTGCGTGAGCCCCTGGAACGAGTGGCTGATCGTGTGGGGCTACGACGTGAGCGCCGGCGCCCCCGACCTCACCGAGGAGTACGCGCTGTCCGTCGTACGGCAGTTGGTCGGCGACGACGACATCCCGGTCACCATCAAGTCGTCCTCGGCGTGGACGGTCAACGAGATGTACGCCGAGACCTACGCCAACGGCCGGGTCCTGTGCGCCGGTGACGCCGTGCACCGCCACCCGCCGTCCAACGGGCTCGGCTCCAACACCTCGATCCAGGACTCCTACAACCTGGCGTGGAAACTGAAGCTGGTCCTCGACGGCACCGCCACGCCGAAACTGCTCGACACCTACGACGCCGAACGCGCCCCGGTCGGCAAGCAGATCGTCACCCGCGCCAACAAGTCCATCGGCGAGACCGCCCCGATCTTCGAGGCGCTCGACGGCCTCTCCCCGCAGACCCCCGAGCAGTTGTGGGCCAACATCACCGCCCGCAAGGACGCCACCGAGGCCGCGGCCAAGCAGCGGGCCGCGCTGCGCGAGGCGATCGCCTTCAAGGTGTACGAGTTCAACGCGCACGGCGTCGACCTCAACCAGCGCTATTCCGCGGAGAGTTCCATCGCGGTCGTGCCCGACGGTACGCCCGACCCCGGGTTCGACCGCGACCGCGAGCTGTACCACCAGCCCAGCTCCCGCCCCGGCGCCAAGCTCCCGCACGCCTGGATCACCGCCGGCACCCGCACCGTCTCGACCCTCGACACGGTCGGCAAGGGCCGCTTCACCCTCCTCACCGGCATCGGCGGCGAGGCCTGGCTGCGCGCGGCCGAGGCGCAGCCCCTGGACATCGCCACGGTCGTCGTCGGTCCCGGCCGGCAGTACGAGGACCCGTACGGCGACTGGGCCCGGCTGAGCGAGGTGTCCGACGCGGGCGCGATCCTCGTCCGCCCCGACGGGTACGTGGCTTTCCGCCACGCCGACGCGGCCGGGAACGCCGAACAGTTGCTCACGGACGCGTTGCGCCGCATCCTCGGGCACGGCTGACATTTCGCATTCGGGTACAGCGAGTGAGCCGCAGGGGCTGGAGCACCCCGTAGGCGAAAGAGCAATGAGAAGGGGAGCCGCGATGACCACGCACGTCACCGTCACCGATGAGGCCGTCGCCAGTCTGCGGGGGACGGACGACCCGCGGTTGCGTGAACTGCTGACCGGCCTGATCCAACACCTCCACGCGTTCGCCCAGGAGACCCGTCTCACCCAGGCCGAGTGGGAGCGGGCGATCGGCTTCCTGACGGAGACCGGGCAGACCTGCACCGACACCCGGCAGGAGTTCATCCTGCTGTCGGACGTGCTCGGTCTGTCGATGCTGGTCGAGACGATCAACGGCGACCGGGCCCCCGGGGCCACCGAGTCGACGGTGCTGGGCCCCTTCCACATGACGGAGTCGCCGGTCCGTGAACTCGGCGCGAACATCGACCTGGTGGGCGGCGGCGAGCCGTGCGTGGTCAGCGGCCGGATCGTGTCGGGGGACGGCACCCCACTCCCCGGCGCGCTCCTCGACGTGTGGCAGGCCGACGGCGACGGCTTCTACGACGTGCAGCGGCCGGACGTCCAACCCCCGGGCAACGGACGGGGGTTGTTCACCGCGGACGCCGAGGGCCGCTTCTGGTTCCGCACCTGCGTACCGAGCCCGTACCCGATCCCCACGGACGGCCCGGTCGGCGAACTCCTCAAGGCGACCGGCCGCCACCCCTACCGCCCCGCCCACATCCACTTCATCGCCTCGGCCGACGGCCACACCCCCGTCACCACGCACATCTTCGTCGCGGGCAGCGAGTACCTCGACTCCGACGCCGTCTTCGCCGTCAAACAGAGCCTCGTCGAGGACTTCGCCCCGACCGACGACCCGTCCCTGGCACGGGAGTTCGGCATCGCCAACCCCTTCCGCCACGCCCGCTTCGACCTCGTACTGGAGCAGCGGTCGTGAAGGACTTCCTCGACTTCGCCTACGACGCCCAGCCCATGCGGGTCGTGTTCCGCCCCGGCGCCGCGCTGACCGCGACCGCCGGGGAGGCCGAACGGCTCGGTCTGCGGCGGGTGTTGGTGCTCTCGGGCGCCCGGGGCGCGGACACCGCGCAGGCGGTCGCCGACTCGCTGGGGGAGGTGTGCGTCGGGGTGCACGCGGAGGCGAGGATGCACGTCCCGGTCGAAGTCGCCGACCGCGCGGTCGAGTTGGCGCGCACACTGGGCGCCGACGGCTGCGTCGCGGTGGGCGGCGGCTCGGCGGTCGGCCTCGGCAAGGTGATCGCCCTGCGCACCGGCCTCCCGCTGATCGCCGTGCCCTCCACCTACTCCGGCTCGGAGATGACCCCGGTCTGGGGCCTCACCGAACACGGCGCCAAACGCACCGGCCGCGACCCCGCCGTCCTGCCCCGCAGCGTCGTCTACGACCCCGAACTCACCCTGGATCTCCCCGTACCGCTCTCGGTGACCAGCGGCATCAACGCGATCGCGCACGCCGTGGAGGCCCTGTACGCCCCGGACACCTCCCCGTTGATCGCGATGATGGCGGAGGAGGGCGTAGGGGTGCTGGCGGACGCGCTCCCCGACCTGGCCGCCGAACCCCGGTCGTCGGAGGCCAGGAGCCGCGCCCTGTACGGGGCTTGGCTGTGCGGGACCTGCCTCGGCGGTACGACCATGGGCCTGCACCACAAGCTGTGCCACGTCCTCGGCGGCACCTTCGGCCTGCCGCACGCGGAGACGCACACGGTGGTGCTGCCGTACGCGCTGGCGTACAACGAGGCCGCCGCACCGGAGGCGGCGGCCGCCGTGGCCCGCGCGCTGGACGCCGAGGAGGCTCCACGCGCCCTGTGGAATCTGGCGCGGCGGCTCGACGCACCGCGCTCGCTCGCCGAACTCGGCCTGAACGAGGACGACTTGGCGACGGCGGCGGCGCAGGCGGTGAGCCAGGCGTATGCCAACCCACGGCCCGTCACCGAGGACGGGGTGCTCGCGCTGCTGCGTGCGGCGTACTCGGGAACGCCCCCCACGTAGTCGGCCGGTCGGTGGTCCGCGCGGTCAGCGGTTCGTGCGGACGCCGTCCAGCGCGATGGTCAGGACGCGGTCGCGCTGGGTGTCGTCCACGTACTTCGTCCCGGTGATGCCGGCGACCATGCGCAGCAGATCACCGAAGTCCATGTCCGTGCGGGCCACGCCCGCCTTCTGCGCGCGCTCGAACAGCGGGCCGCCCGCGGAGAACATCGAATCCCGGCAGGCGCCGAAGATCTCCGAGTCGTTCTCCAGTGCCTCGCGCACCGCCTGCTTGGTCACCATGTAGCCCGCGAACCGGTCCAGCCACGACTCCAGCGCCTCCCACGGTTCCTGGCCGGCGACGTCCAGGGCGACCTGGCACAGAGCGTTCACCTCGCTCGCGTAGACGCTCTCGAAGAGGGCCCGGCGGGTCGGGAAGTTGCGGTACAGGGTGCCGATGCCGACGCCCGCGCGCCGCGCGATGTCTTCCAGGGACGCCTCCGCGCCGTGCTCCGCGAAGGCCTCGCGTGCGGCGGCCAGCAGGGCGTCGTAGTTGCGGGCGGCGTCCTTGCGGTGCGGTCTCTGCGCCGCGACGATCTCGCTGACGGGGAACGGCTGGGCCGTCACGGGTGCCTCCCTGGGCGGGCTCGGTTGAACCGGAGGTGTGCCTCCGCTATGGTGGAGGGGTACCTCCACTTTAGCAGTGTGGGCGCGTTCCGCCGTAAAGCCCGCGCGGGCGCATCCCCGTTCGCTTGTTTTCGGAGAGGCTCTCCATGCCCCGCAAGTCCACCCGCCTCACCTTCGCGGTCCTCGCGACCGGTGCGGGCGTGTTCTCCATGCTGCAGTCACTGATCGCGCCGGCCCTGCCGACCGTCCAGCACGCGCTGCACACCTCCCAGTCCACCGCGACCTGGGTGATGACGGCCTATCTGCTGTCCGCCTCGGTCTTCACCCCGATACTCGGCCGCGTCGGCGACCTGGTCGGCAAGAAGCGCACCCTCGTCGCCGTCCTCGTGGCGGTGCTGGCCGGCTGTCTGATCGCCGCGCTCGCCCCCAACATCGGCGTCCTGATCATCGCCCGGGTCGTCCAGGGCATCGGCGGCGCGCTGTTCCCGCTCTCCTTCGGCATCATCCGGGACGAGTTCGACGCGTCGAAGGTCCCCGGCAGCATCAGCAACCTGTCCGCCGTGATCGCCGCGGGCGGTGGCGTCGGCATGGTGGCCGCCGGTCCCATCGTGTCCGCGCTCGACTACCGCTGGCTGTTCTGGTTCCCCGTCGGCATCGTCGCCGTCACCACCCTGATCGCCCTGCGCTACGTCCCCGAGTCGCCCAGCCGCGCCGCCGGACGCGTCAACTGGCTGGGCGCCGTGCTCCTTTCGGGCTGGCTGGTCGCCCTGCTGCTGCCGCTGAGCCAGGCCGGCATCTGGGGCTGGGGCTCCGTACGGGTCGTCGGTCTGTTCGCCGCGGCCGTCGTGCTCTTCGCGGCCTGGCTGTTCTCGGAGGCCCGCTCCCGCAGCCCGCTCATCGACCTCAAGGTGATGCGACTGCCGTCCGTGTGGACCACCAACACCGCCGCGCTGCTGTTCGGCGCCGGCATGTACGCGATCTGGTCCTTCCTCCCCGGCTTCGTCCAGACCCCCTCCTCGGCCGGCTACGGCTTCGGCGCCAGCGTGACCGCGTCCGGACTCCTCATGCTGCCCATGCTGATCGCGATGTTCATCTCGGGCGTGCTCAGCGGCCGACTGGAACCCGTCGTCGGCGCCAAGGCGCTCCTCACCACCGGTGCCGCCCTCGGCGCGGTCGCCTGCGGCATCCTCGCCCTCTGGCACGACCAGCAGTGGCAGATCGCGCTGGTCGCGGGCATCTTCGGCCTCGGCATCGGACTCGCCTTCGCCTCCATGGCCAACCTTATCGTCGGCAGCGTCCCGCCCGAGCAGACCGGCGCCGCGACCGGCATGAACGCCAACATCCGCACCATCGGCGGCTCGATCGGCGCCGCGGTGACCAGCGTCCTGGTCACCGGCCGGCTCCAGGCATCCGGCCTGCCCTACGACTCCGGGTACACCCACGGGTTCACGCTGCTGGCGGTGCTGCTCCTCGGCGCCGCGCTGGCCGCGCTCCTGGTGCCGGCCCGGCGGTCCGGTCGCGGCGGAGGAACGACCGTCAGCTCCTCCGAGTCGTCACTCCTGCGGGCGGAGGCGGAGGCCTCTGCGGTGGCTCCCGGCGCCCTCAACTGACCTGCCCGGTGTGCCAGCATGAGCCGATGATCGAAGAGAACGCGCGGGGCTCCGGCGCCGAACTCCTGGACGTCCACCGGCTCCGGCTCGTCGAGACCGCCGCTCCCCGGCTCACGCCCGGGGAGCGGCTGGCCATGGACCGGGTGTGGGACCGACTGGTCGGCGCCAACCCGCACTTCTTCGACGGCCCGGTCCTGGTCTGCGCGGGCGCGGAACGGGAGGGACCGTACGGCCTGACCGTCTCCTGGGTCAGGACGACGTACCGCCACTTCGCCCTCCGCCGCGTCCCCGGCGCCACCTCCTGGCTGCCGTCCTTCTTCGTTTCCGTCCTCCAACCGGCCGACGACGGACGCCTGTTGGTCGGCCGGATGTCCAACTCCACGGCGGCGCCGGGACGTTGGCAACTGCCCGGCGGCTCCCTGGAACCCCCCGACGGCGACGAACCGCTCGACATGGGATCCCTGCACCGGCACGCCGCACGGGAGTTGAGCGAGGAGACCGGCATCGACACCCCGCCCGACGACCTCACCTTCTGGAACGTCACCCGCGCCGGAAACGGCAGCATCGGGGTCCTGTTCCGCGCGCCCGCCCTCCCCGAGGCGCTGCTGCGCGAGCGGCACGCGGCGATGGCGGCGGCGGAACGGGCCGAGGACCGCGAACCGGAGCTGGACCGCATCGCCCTGATCCGCTCCGCGGCCCAACTCCCGGACCTGGCAGGCCCGCACGCGGACTACCTGGAGCCGATCGTCCGCCGCTACGCGGAGGGCGACGGCGGAACAGCGGTCCCCGGTGTCCCGGGTGTCTCGATCTGAGACACCCGTCCCACCACCCGAGCGCGCAGGATCGGGAGCGTGTCGGCTGGCGCCGTATGCCGGTACGACTGCTGTGAAGAAAGGTGATCACCATGGCCCTCGCACTGCTCAGGCGCTGGCTGCCCCAAGGCGCCGCCGCCACGGCGGCGGGCCTCTCGCTCCCCCTTCCGCCCGGCGCGGGCGGCCTCGCCCGGGAGATCGTCGACCCGATGGGGGCGCCCATGGCGTCCGCCGAGGTCACCGTGACGGCCCTGGACTCGCACCGCGTCGCGGCCTCCGGTACGACCGACCCCTACGGCTTCTTCCTCGCGGCCCTGCCGCCCGGCCGCTACGGCCTCCTCGTCTCGGCCCAGGGACTCCAGCCGCACCAGGAGACGGTGGAGATCGTCGCCGGAACCCCCACGCCCGCGGAGCGGGTCTGGCTCCAGCCCGGCCGAGCCCAGGAACTCCCGCCGCCCGGCACCTGGCTCTTCGACCCGCCGCACACCGCGATCCGCTTCATCGCCAAACACGTCGGCATGGCCCATGTGCACGGCCGGTTCGAGCGGTTCCAGGGCGGTATCCAGATCGCCCAGGAGGTGGCCGAGTCCAAGGTCCACGTCCGCATCGACGCGTCCAGCATCACCACCGGCAACACCACGCGGGACAACCATCTGCGCTCCGGTGACTTCCTCGACGTAGCGCGCTACCCGTACATCGACTTCACCAGCACCCGGTTCGCCTACCGGGGCGGCAGCAAGTGGACGCTCCAGGGTTCGCTCACGATGCACGGCGTGAGCCGCTCGGTGAACCTGGACACCACCTACCTGGGCACGGTCAACGGCGGCTACGCCGAGGAACTCCGCTGCGCCGCCCTCGCCACGGCCGAACTGCACCGCGAGGACTACACGTTGAACTGGCGCAGCATGCTGGCCCGGGGCATCGCCGTCGTCGGCCCCACCGTCCAGCTGGAGTTGGACATCCAGGCGATGTACCGCACCCACGACACCCCGACGCCGCCGAAGTGACCCGGCACATGCGGTAGGGTTTACCTGCGTGTTCACCCGGCCGATCGACCGGGTGCGGCGCGAGCGGGACGTGGCGCAGCTTGGTAGCGCACTTGACTGGGGGTCAAGGGGTCGCAGGTTCAAATCCTGTCGTCCCGACGGTGCGAAGGGTCTTCGCAGGCGAGAGCCTGCGGGGGCCCTTTTCGTGTGGGTGGTTTCCGATCCTCGAGGTAGAGCATGTCGCTCATCGGCGCCTTTGCCCGGAGGCGGCGAGAACGCCGTTGCTGGACGTGGACCGCTCTGCGCCGGTCCCGCGGGTGTCCGCGGTCAGTGCCGCCCGCCCAGGATGATTTTCCAGACGCGCGTCGCCACCTGCAGATTGAGCCGGGTGTCCACATCCGTCAGGTCACGGTCGCTGATCTCACGGATGCGCTGCAACCGGTAGCGCAGGGTGCTGCGGTGGACCCTCAGCGCGGCGGCCGCGTCGTCGTAGTTGCCTCCGCAGTCGAAGTAGCGCGAGAGCGTCTCCACCAACTCCGCGTCGTGCCCGGCGTCGTAGTCGATCAGCCGGCCGAGCCACTCCCGCACGAAGCCTTCGAGCTCCCGGAGAGAGTTGCCGGGCCCCAGGATCCGGTACAGCCCGAGTTCGTCGAAGAACGTCGTCCCGCTGCGCTGGCGGGAGTTCTGCCGCACCTCCAGGGCCCGCAGTGCCTCCTCATAGCAGCGGGGGACGGCGTCTGGGGAGTCGCAGGGGGTGCTCACCCCGATCGCACCGTCGGGTGTCCCCAGCTCATGGGTCAGGGCCAGGTGCACGGCATCGTCGTTCGGCCTCGCTTCGGTCAGCAGGACCACCCGGTCTCCGCGACGGGTGATCAGCGGACGGGTCGCTGTGGCGGCCGCGTTCTGCTCGACGGCACGGGTGAAGGAGTCGTCCGGGGTGCAGCCCGGCCACTGCACCACGACCACGTAATGCGTACGGTGCAGGTCGTGGCCGACGGCTTCGGCCCGGGCGTAGGCACTCGTCCCGTCCGTGCCCTCCAGCAGGTCGTCGATCAGCCGGCGGCGCAGCCGTTGTCCGACCTCGGTGAGTTCACGGGTGTGCATGAGTTCCTGGGCGAGCAACTGCTGGGCGTGATCCAAGGCGAACACGGTGTGCTCGTCGGCCGTTGCCCCGGGGTCCTCGACGGCGAGTACGCCGAGGAGTTCGCCGCGCGGCCGGGCCAGGGCGATCAGCCGGCCCCTGACCTTGACCGGGCCCGCCTCGTGCGCGACCTGCCGCAGCATCTCGTCCTGGTGAGTCGAGGACCGCACCGGATAAGGGTCGGGCCGGTCGGGACCGGCCCACGACCTCAGGTTGCCGAACCGGTCCTCGATGAGTGCCGACAGCCCGGTGAGCTCGTACAGCGCTTGCGTGATGGCGTCCTCGCCGCCACCCCGGGCGGCGACACGGGCGAGCGTCTCGTGCACGGTCTCCTGCAGTTGCAGCTCGACTCGCATCGTGTCCAACTGCCGCAGGGCGGTGTCCCGTTCGGCGCGGAGCCGACTCGGTTCGCCGGCGTTGTCACGGTGCGCGGGCCGCGTGGCGGCCACCGACAGAGCCACCGATGTGAGCCCCACGAGGGTCGAGAGGAGGAAGCGCCCCTGCTCGTCGGGCTCGGAAGCGGAGGAGACCACGATGTAGCCGAGCAGACAGCCGGCCCCGCGCAGGCCGAACGCCCAGTTCCAGGACCGCTCCGGCAGGGATACGGATCCGTCGGCCGCGCCCAGCTCCTTCATCCGTGCGTCGTCGACCGTCGGCGCTTCTCCGTCGGGGCCGGGGACGCGGGACAAACCGTCGCTCGTCGCGAGGTATCCGGCCTCGGCGCGGTAGGGACCGAGGGCCCTGACGTGCCGCATGGCCAACCGCACGATCTCACTCTGCTCCGCGCAGGCGAACAGGGCGTGGGACAGCACCAGCAGCCCGTTCGGATCCAGCGCCGCGAGCGGACGGGGGTCGCGCCGGTCGGTCCCCGCGGGGTTGCTCGGGTGGTGGGTCACTTCCTGGGCGGAGACGTGGAAGGACGGCCTCCGTGTCGGGTGGCGGTCCATTGATCACTCCGTTCTCCTCCGGCCGTCGGAGGCGATCGAGCGAATCGTGCGATCCGTGTCCGGGTGGACCCCGAGTACCCAGCCTAGGCACGGACATCGGACTTGTCCGAGTTCGGGCTTGTACTCGTGGACCGATCGACTGCGTCGATTTCCGACCCGCCGGGGTCAGGCGGACCGCGCTGCTCACTTGCCACTGTGGACTGTCAGGGAACCTCGGGCGCACCGGTGGCCGTGGCGGAAAGAGCCGGCTGATGAACGAACAGGCCCGAAGAACCACCGTCTCGTACTGGTCGGGCAGGTGACCGGCCGCATGGGACACAGCGGGCCGGGCCGAACGGCGGGACCGCCACAAGGGGCTTTCAAGAGCAGCCGCCGCGGAGCGGTCCCGCGGTCACCTGGACACGTGCGGAAGATCGGGCGCGACTCCGAGGGTGAAGAGGGGCGCCCGTCGCGGAAGGAGTTCCTCATGGCCAAGGCAGTAGGCATCGACCTGGGCACCACGAACTCGGTGATCGCCGTCTGGGAGGGCGGCGAGTCGACGGTCGTACCCAACAGCGAGGGCAACCGTACGACGCCGTCCGTGGTGGCCTTCACCGACACCGGCGAGCGCCTGGTGGGCCAGCTGGCCCGCCGCCAGGCGATCCTCAACCCCAAGGGCACCATCTACTCGGCCAAGCGGTTCATCGGCCGACACTTCGACGAGATCTCCGAAGAGGCCAAGGCCGTCACGTACGACGTGGTCGAGGGAGACGGCGGCGCCGCCCGCTTCAAGGTGCGCGACAAGCTCTACGCGCCCGAGGAGATCAGCGCGCAGGTGCTGCGCAAGCTCGCCGACGACGCCTCCAAGCAACTGGGCGAGCGAGTCACGGAGGCGGTCATCACCGTGCCCGCCTACTTCAACGACGCCCAGCGCACCGCCACCAAGGACGCCGGACGGATCGCCGGCCTGGAGGTGCTGCGGATCATCAACGAGCCGACCGCGGCCGCTCTCGCCTACGGCATGGACAAGAAGGAGCACGAGACCGTGCTCGTCTTCGACCTGGGCGGCGGCACCTTCGACGTCAGCGTCCTCGACGTCGGCGACGGTGTGGTGGAGGTGCGGTCCACGGCGGGCGACACCCATCTGGGCGGCGACGACTTCGACCGCCGACTGGTCGACCAGCTCGCCGACGGCTTCGAGAAGGAGAACGGCATCGACCTGCGCAAGGACCCGCAGGCGCTGCAACGCCTGTTCGAGGCCTCCGAGAAGGCCAAGACGGAGCTCAGCTCGGTGACCCAGACGCAGGTCAGCCTCCCGTTCATCACGGCCGACGCCTCCGGGCCCAAGCATCTGACCACGACGATCATGCGGTCCACGTTCGAGCAGATCACCGGCGACCTGGTGGAGCGCTGCCTGGGCCCGGTCCGGCAGGCCATGGACGACGCCAAGGTCAGTGACAACGACATCGACGAGGTCATCCTCGTCGGCGGCTCCACCCGCATTCCCGCGGTCCAGGCCCTGGTGCGCAGGCTGACCGGCGGCAAGGACCCCAACATGAGCGTCAACCCCGACGAGGTCGTGGCGATGGGCGCCGCGATCCAGGCCGGGGTCCTCAAGGGCGAGGTCAAGGACGTCCTGCTGCTCGATGTCACCCCCCTGTCACTGGGCGTGGAGACGCGCGGTGGCGTGATGACGAAGATCATCGAGCGGAACACCACCATCCCGGTGCGCCGCACCGAGACCTTCTCCACCGCCGAGGACAACCAGCCCGCCGTCGATGTCGTCGTCCTGCAGGGGGAGCGGGAGAGGGCCGCCGACAACCGGGTCCTGGGTCGTTTCCAGCTCACCGACATCCGCCCCGCGCCGCGCGGTGAGGCGCAGGTCGAGGTCACCTTCGACGTCGATGCCAACGGCATCCTCAACGTCACCGCGCGCGACAAGGACACCGGCAAGGAGCAGGGCATCACCATCAGCGAGAGCTCCAACCTCGACCGCGGCGAGGTCGAGCGGATGGTCCGGGAGGCCGACAGCAACCGCGACCAGGACCAGGCCCTGCGCGAGGCGGTCGACGCCCGCAACGAACTGGACGCCATCGCCTACCAGGTCGAGAAGCGCCTCGGCGAGCTCGGCGACGCCGCGCCCGCCCATGAGAAGGCCCGCGCCGAGATGCTGGTGACCGAGGCCCGCGAGGCGGTCAAGGACGAGGCCGGGGTGGACAAGGTCCGGCCGCTGACATCCGAACTCCAGCAGGTCTTCGCGGGGCTCGCGGCCCACCAGGCCGGATCCGCCGCGGGCGACCCGGCGGGCGCCGGCTCACCGGACGGATCCGGTACCGGCGGGTCCGCGCCGGGCGACGACGACGTGATCGACGCCGAGTTCGACAAGGGCTGAGGTGCCCGCCATGTCCATCCCACCCCGGAGCCCAGAGCCCGACCCGCCGCCGGAAGGCGCCGTACAGCCGCCGCGCGGAGATCCCGCGCAGCCCGGACAGCCGACCGTGGAGGCCGAGCCGGGGCCCGACGCCGCGACCGGTGCCGCCGCACCCGACGACGCACACGCGGCCGCGTTGCGAGAGGCCGAGGACCGCTGGCGCCGCGCCCTGGCCGACCTCGACAACCTGCGCAAACGCCACATCAGGGAGCTGGAGCGGGAGGGTGCGGCCGAACGCGCCCGTACGGCTGCGGCCTTCCTGCCCGTCATCGACAACCTGGAACTCGCCCTGACCCACGCGAACGCCGACCCCGGTGCGATCGTCGAAGGCGTCCGCGCTGTGCGTGACCAGGCCGTGAACGTCCTGGAACGGCTGGGCTACCCGCGCCACGCGGAGATCGGCGCGCCGTTCGACCCGGCCCTGCACGAGGTGGTCGGCGTGGTCCAGGATCCGGACGCCGATCCGAACACCGTGGCCCAGGTGCTGCGACCCGGCTACGGCGAGGCCGAGCGGCAGCTGCGACCTGCCGCCGTGACCGTCGCCAAGCGGGAGTGAGCGGCCATGGCACGCGACTTCTACGAGGTGCTCGGTGTCTCGCGCACCGCCGACCGGGACGAGATCCAGCGGGCCTATCGCACCCTGGCTCGCAAGCACCACCCCGACGTCAACAAGGACCCCCAGGCGGAGGAGCGGTTCAAGGAGATCAACGAGGCCTTCGGCGTCCTGTCCGATCCGGACCAGCGAGCCCGCTACGACCGCTTCGGCGAGGACTTCCGGAAGGTCCCGGAGGACTGGGAGGAGCGGGTCGCCGCCGGCGCCGGAGCCGGCAACGGCTCCCGTCGGGCCACCGGCGGCGGTCCCCGGGTGCGGTACTCCACGGCCGGCTTCGACGGCGAGGGGGTCGACGTCGAGGACCTGTTCGGCTCGCTGTTCGGCGGCGTGGGGCGTATGCGCGTGCCCGGTGCCGACCAAGAGGCCGAACTGCCCCTCACCGTCGAGGAGGCCTATCGGGGCGGCCGCCGTACGGTCACCCTCGCCGGGCCGAACGGGCAGCGGCGCTACCAGGTCGACGTGCCGCCCGGCACCGTCGACGGGCAGCGCATCCGGCTGGCCGGGGAGGGCGGGCGCGGGAGCGGCGACGACGCCCCCGCCGGGGACCTGTACCTGAGGGTGCGAATCCAGCCGCACCCCGAGTTCCGACTCGACGGCCGGGACGTCCACGTGAGGCTTCCGGTCACCCCGTGGGAGGCGGCGCTGGGAGCGACCGTGCCGGTGCGCACGCCGAGCGGTGACACGGCGAAGGTGACCGTGCCGGCCGGGTCCTCCAGCGGACGGCGCCTGCGGCTGCGCGGCGAGGGCATGCCGGGGCCGCGCGGCCCGAACGGAGACCTGTACGCGGAGCTGCGGATCATGGTGCCGCCCCGGCCGAGCGACCGGGAGCGGGAGCTGCTGGAGGAACTTGCCGCCGTCTCCTCGTTCGACCCCAGGAGGAGCTGATGACCGACCGACCGGCCGAGGCCCACCCGTCCCACGCACGCACGACCGAGGTGGGCGCGCGGTACGCGATCGTGCCCGTCCCCATGCTCTCCCTGGAGACCGCGGCCCGCCGCTCGGGCCTCCATCCCGACCTGATCCGTCGGTTCGTCGCCCTCGGACTGGTGGAGGCCGGGCGTGACGCCTCCGGACGTCTGGTGTTCACCCCCGCGGCCCCGGCCGCCCTGGCCCGCGTCCAACGCCTGCGCACCGGGTTGTGCCTGAACTACGCGTCCCTCGGTCTGGTGCTCGATCTGCTCGACCGCATCAGCTTGCTCGAAGCCGCGCTCCGGCGTGCAGGCATGAGGAGTGACCTACCACCATGGACATGAACCGCCTGACCCAGAAGTCACAGGACGCCCTTCAGGAGGCTCAGAGCGCCGCCGGCCGCCTGGGCCACACCGAGGTCGACGGCGAACACCTGCTGCTCGCCCTCCTCGACCAGAAGGAGGGCCTGATCCCACGACTGCTGCAGCAGGCGGGCACCGAGCCCAAGGAGCTGCGCGCTGCCGTACGCGAGGAGCTCTCCCGCCGGCCCAAGGTGACCGGCCCCGGCGCGGCGCCGGGCCAGGTCTTCGTCACCCAGCGCCTGGCCCGGCTGCTGGACGCGGCGGAGCAGGAGGCCAAACGCCTCAAGGACGAGTACGTGTCCGTGGAACACCTGCTGCTGGCGCTGACCGCGGAGGGCTCGGCGACCGCCGCCGGCCGCCTGCTGAAGGAGCACGGCGTGACCCAGGACTCCTTCCTCGGCGCGCTCACCCAGGTCCGCGGCAACCAGCGCGTGACCTCCGCCAACCCCGAGGTTGCCTACGAGGCCCTGGAGAAGTACGGCCGCGACCTGGTCCTCGAAGCCCGGTCCGGGCGGCTGGACCCGGTCATCGGGCGGGACGCCGAGATCCGCCGCGTCACCCAGATCCTCAGCCGCAAGACCAAGAACAACCCCGTCCTGATCGGCGACCCCGGCGTCGGCAAGACCGCAATCGTCGAGGGCCTGGCCCAGCGCATCGTCCGCGGCGACGTGCCCGAAGGACTCCGCGACAAGATCGTGTTCGCCCTCGACATGGGCTCCCTGGTCGCCGGCGCCAAGTACCGCGGCGAGTTCGAGGAACGCCTCAAGGCCGTACTGTCCGAGGTGAAGGCCGCCCAGGGGCGCATCCTGCTCTTCGTCGACGAACTGCACACCGTCGTCGGCGCGGGCGCCGCCGAAGGGGCGATGGACGCGGGCAACATGCTCAAGCCCATGCTCGCCCGCGGCGAACTCCACATGATCGGCGCCACCACCCTCGACGAGTACCGCAAGCACATCGAGAAGGACGCCGCCCTCGAACGCCGCTTCCAGCAGGTCGTGGTCGACGAACCCAGCGTGGAGGACACCGTCTCCATCCTGCGCGGACTGCGCGAACGCCTTGAGGTCTTCCACGGTGTCAAGATCCAGGACACCTCGCTGGTCGCGGCCGCGACGCTCTCCCACCGCTACATCACCGACCGATTCCTGCCCGACAAGGCCATCGACCTCGTCGACGAGGCCTGTGCCCGGCTGCGTACGGAGATCGACTCCATGCCCGCCGAACTCGACGAGATCACCCGCCGGGTGACCCGCCTGGAGATCGAGGACGCGGCACTGTCCAAGGAGACCGACCCCGCCAGCAAAACCCGCCTGGAGGAACTGCGCAGGGAACTGGCCGACCTGCGCGGCGAGGCCGACGCCAAGCACGCCCAGTGGGAGGCCGAACGGCAGGCGATCCGCCGCGTGCAGGAGTTGCGCCAGGAACTGGAGCAGGTCCGCCACGAGGCGGAGGAGGCCGAACGCGTCTACGACCTCAACCGCGCGGCCGAACTCCGCTACGGCCGCCTCCAGGACCTGGAACGCCGCCTCGCCGCGGAGGAGGAGCAACTGGCCGCCAAACAGGGGCAGAACCGGCTGCTGCGCGAGGTCGTCACCGAGGAGGAGATCGCCGAGATCGTCGCCGCCTGGACCGGCATCCCCGTCTCCCGCCTCCAGGAGGGCGAACGCGAGAAGCTGCTGCGCCTCGACGACATCCTGCGCGAGCGCGTCATCGGCCAGGACGAGGCCGTCGAGCTCGTCACCGACGCCATCATCCGCGCCCGCTCCGGCATCCGCGACCCCCGCCGCCCCATCGGCTCGTTCATCTTCCTCGGCCCCACCGGCGTCGGGAAGACCGAGCTGGCCAAGACCCTCGCACGGACCCTGTTCGACTCCGAGGAGAACATGGTCCGCCTCGACATGAGTGAGTACCAGGAGCGCCACACCGTCAGCCGGTTGATGGGCGCACCGCCCGGATACGTCGGCTACGAGGAAGGAGGCCAGCTCACCGAGGCCGTACGCCGCAAGCCGTATTCGGTCGTGTTGTTCGACGAAATCGAGAAGGCGCACACGGACGTCTTCAACACCCTGCTGCAGATCCTCGACGACGGCCGCATCACCGATGCTCAGGGCCGCACGGTCGACTTCCGCAACACCGTGATCATCATGACGTCCAACATCGGCTCCGAGCACCTCCTCGACGGCGCCACCGCCGAGGGCGAGATCAAGCCCGACGCCCGCACCCTGGTGATGGGCGAGCTGCGCGGGCACTTCCGCCCGGAGTTCCTCAACCGTGTCGACGACATCGTGCTGTTCAAGCCGCTCGGTGAGCGGCAGATCGAGCGGATCGTGGAGTTGCAGTTCGACGAGCTGCGGCAGCGGCTCGCCGAGCGCCGCATCACCGTCGAACTCACCAATGCCGCCAGGAAGTTGATCGCCCACCAGGGCTACGACCCGGTGTACGGGGCCCGGCCGCTGCGGCGGTACATCTCCCACGAGGTCGAGACACTGGTCGGACGCGCCCTGCTGCGCGGCGACGTCCAGGACGGCGCGACGGTGCGCGTCGACGCCGAGCACGGCGAACTGGTGGTCACCTACGAGCAGCCCGAGGACGTGAAGGGAGCGAGTGCGGCATGAGCACCGTGCAGGCCACCAACGTCACCTGCCCGCACTGCGGGCGCACCAACCGGGTACCCGTGGCCGCCGAGGGCCGCCCCAGGTGCGGCAACTGCCAGCAGCCGCTGCCGTGGATGGCCGACGCGGGCGACGACGACTTCACCGAGGTCGTCGAGCGGGCCACCGTGCCCGTCGTCGTCGACCTGTGGGCCACATGGTGCGGCCCCTGCCGCATGGTGAGCCCCGCGCTGGAGAAGGTCGCCACCGATCTCGCGGGAACGATCAAACTGGTCAAGGTCGACATCGACAAGAACCCGCTGCTGGCGCGGCGGTTCGAGGTGCAGGCGGTGCCCACACTGCTCGTCCTCGACAAAGGGAGGACCATCGCCCGGCAGGCGGGGGCGGCGCCCGCCCCCGCTCTGCGCCGGTGGGTGGAACAGTCGATCACGGCCCGGAAGGAGTGATCCGGATGACCCTGCACGCAGACCCCCACCTCGCGCTTGTCCGGCCGGTCCAGCCGCTGACCCCGGAAGGGTGCCAGGAGTGCCTGGTACTCGGATCCTCGTGGGTCCACCTCAGGCTCTGCCTGACCTGCGGCCATGTCGGCTGCTGCGACTCCTCGCCGAACCGGCACGCTCGCGGTCACGCCGCCGCCCACGGCCATCCGATCGTGGCGTCGCTGGAACCCGGCGAGGACTGGCGGTGGTGCTACGCCCACGAGGCGTTCGTGTGATGCCCGGCGACGAGACGCGGACGGGCGAAGCGCCCGTGCCACAGGAGGCGGACGAGCGCGTCCCCTTCGAGACCCCCGACATCTACGGCGCCTATCCCCGCCTGCCGGACGACACGATGACCCGTCTGGCCCGGCACGGCCGCAGGCGCCCGGCCGACGCCGGTGAGGTGCTGATCCGGGAAGGCGAGCGGTGCGAGACGTTCTACGTCGTCCTCAGCGGCTCGGTCGCCATCGTCGAGGGCTACGGCACGCCCGGTGAACGCCTGCTGCGTGTGCATGGCCCTGGCCGTTTCATCGGCGAACTCGGCCTCCTGAACGGACAGTTGGCCTTCTACACCGCTGTGGTCAGGGACCCCGGCGAGATCCTCGCCCTGTCCATGGACCAGTTGCGTGACCTGGTCACCCGGGACTCCCTCCTCGGTGATGTGGTGCTGCGCGCCTGTCTGGGCCGCCGAGCCCTGCTCGTCGGACAGGGCGCCGGTTTCCGCATTATTGGTTCGCGCTATTCGCCCGACACCCGGCGGTTGCGCGAATTCGCCGCCCGCAACCGGCTGCCGCACCGCTGGATCGATCTGGAGACGGACGAGGAGGCCGAGGCGCTGCTGCGCCGCTTCGCGGTCGGTCCGGAGCAGACGCCGCTGGTGATCTGGCGGGACACGACCCTGCTGCGCAATCCGAGCAACGCCGAACTGGCCCGGTTCATCGGCCTGCCTCCCCTGCCGTCGGGCAACGCCCGCGGTGATCTCCTGATCGTCGGCTCCGGTCCGGCCGGTCTCGCCGCCGCGGTGAACGCCGCCTCGGAGGGCCTCGGCACGACCGTGGTCGAGGCGATGGCCACCGGCGGCCAGGCCGGTACGTCCTCCCGCATCGAGAACTGCTTCGGCTTCCCCTCCGGCATCTCCGGCGCCGAACTCACCGAGCGCGGGGTGCTCCAGGCGGGCAAGTTCGGTGCCCGGATCAGTGTCCCCGCGGAGGCGGCCCGGCTCGAACGGCGGGACGGCCACTACGCCGTCGGGTTCGCCGACGGCAGCGAGATCACCGCCCGTACCGTCGTCCTGGCCACCGGCGCACGCTACCGCCGCCTCCATGCGCCCGGCATCGAGCCGTTGGAGGGCACGAGCGTCCATTACTCGGCGACCGTCTACGAGGCCCGACAGTGCCGTGCCGATCCGGTGGCGGTGGTCGGCGGCGGCAACTCCGCGGGCCAGGCCGTGCTCTTCCTGGCCGCGTACGCGCCGCGGGTGTATCTGCTCGTCCGCGGGCCGAGCCTCGAAGCCCACATGTCCCGCTACCTGATCGACCAGATAGAGCGCCACCCGGGGGCGCGCGTCCTGCCGCACACCGAGGTGACCGAGGCACTCGGCGACAAGGCTCTGGAGGCGGTCACCGTGGTCGACCACCGTACGGGCGAGCATCGCCATCTCGCGGTGCGGGCCCTGTTCGTCTTCACCGGCGCGGACCCGCACACCGCGTGGCTGTCCGGCGCGCTCGCCCTCGACGCACGCGGCTACGTGCTCACCGGCGCGGAGGCGCAGGCGTGCTCCGCTCCCGACCTGTGGCAGAGCCAGGGCCGCGACTGCCTGACGTTGGAGACCAGCCTGCCCGGCGTCTTCGCCGTGGGCGACGTCCGCAGCGGCTCGGTGAAGCGCGTGGCCTCCGCGGTCGGGGAAGGCGCGATGAGCATCCACTTCGTGCACCGCTACCTGGGCCACTCGGCCGCACACGGGGGCACCGACACCTCCCCGCACACCCGCCCGAAGGAGTCCGCCTGGCTCGCATGACCGCCCAGCGGGCGACGACCGGCCCCTGGGCCGGCCACGCGGAGTACGGTCAAGGTCCGGGCCGGCACCGACCCCGGCCCGGACCCTCTCCGGTGTCGGTCAGCACACCGTGGCGGAGTTCAGGCCGCGTGCGCGCTGCCGACCCGCCCGCGGCTGTTGGGGGGCGCCGACGGGCGGTGACCGGCCCGAAGGGATGGAGATGGGCCGGCCGATGTCCGCGCGGCTGACCGAAGAGGCGGCCGCGCGAACTCCAGGAATCTAGCCCGCGGTGGCCGCCGCGCACGATCCACTGAGCGCGGCTGTTGTCCGCACAGCGCGGGGAGATGGTGTGAGCTGTGGTCACCCGGAACGCAGTGTCTGCGAGGGCAACTCACCGAAGCGCGCTCGGTAGCGGGACGCGAAACGGCCCAGGTGGTCGAAGCTCCAGCGATGGGCGACCTCGCTCACGGTCACTTCGCCCGGCGTGCCGCGGCGCAGTTCGTCGTGGGCGCGGGTGAGACGGACGTCGGTGAGGTAGGCCAGCGGGGCCATGCCGACGTACTGCTGGAAGGCTTCTTGGAGTCGCCGCACGCTCACCCCGGCGAGCACGGCCAACTCTCCTACCGTGAAAGGGTGTTGCGGCATGCTGTGCATGGCCTCGACAGCACGCTTGACGGGGCCGGGGCGCAGGGCGGGTTGTGGTCGGTCGAGCTCGTCGCGATAGCGGTGGCCGGTGGCGAGGAGGAGCCCGGTCAGCAGGGCCTCCTGGAGCGGGCGGGCGACCGCCGGCCGGGTGAGCAGCCCGCCGGCCCGCATCTCGTCGAACGCCGCGCGGATCATCCGGACCCAGCTCAGGCCCGCGCCGTGCGCGACGTCGAGTTCGGGCGTGAGGACGACGGGGGTGCGCAGCGGTCGGCCGAGAAGGCGTTCGAGTTGATCGTTGAGGGCCTTGGGGTCGATCTTCACGGCCAGCATGGAGCAGTCGGTGCTCACTCGATCCAGGGCCGTGTCGCCGTGCGGCTGGAAGACGGCGGCGTTTGTGGTCGTCGCCACGGCATGGATGCGCGTTCCTTGACGCCAGTTCAGGTGCCCGCCGAGGGGGATGTCCACGTGGTACGAGCCGAGTTCCCCGAACCGAATGCCCACCTCCGCGCCGAAGGAGAGTCGTCCGAGGGTGAGCGGACCGAGTGCGGCGATGTCGTACCGGGCCATGAACTCGGCGCCGCCGTCGGGCACGTCGATGAAGTTGGCGTAGAAGCGTTCGTGGATGACCTGCCGAGCCTCGCCCACATCGGTCGTCCGGAACGTCTCCACATCCTGGCCCTGGTTGGGCGAGCCGCGCATACCGCAACCTCCTGCGCCTTCGGACCGTACGAGGGATGGTGCACATCAGCGTCGCCCATCGCCTTCCACCGTGCCCCTGTTTTTCCTTCTGACGGCTGATGTGGCCGGAACGGGACGACGCCTCACTGGGCGTTTGGTCCTCTCGGAAGACGAGGGCGGCTTCATCGAAAGGATCTCCAGCTCCGAGAGCTGGCCACTTCCCTGGAGGGTGATGCGCTTCCCGGGGCTTTCGGAGCTTGTCTGGGCGCGGCTGGTCGGGCCGGTGGACATCGAGGTGGTCGGGTCGATGCCGACTGCTTCTTCCGCCATCGACCTGGACTCTTGACACCCCGCCCCATCCCGTCCCGTCCCGATCCCACCCCTTCGCCGTACCCGCTACCCCACCATCCACCCCTCCGCCCGCCGCGCCCCCGCCCGAATGCCACGGCGTGCGCCGGACGGCAGGCGGCGCAGCACCTCCCGGACGCCGTGCCGGAGGCGGTGGTCGGCGGTGGTGCGCAGCAGGAGGCGGCGGGTGGTGCCGATCCGGCCAGGCATGCCGACGGTGAGCCGGAGCTGGCCGCCGGGGCCGGCCCAGGTGGGGGAGACGAGGCGCGCGGGCGCGCCGACGGCGACGGTGCCGAGGAGGATGCGGGCGCCGCCCGGGCTGGCGGCCAGCCGGGGGCGGCGGCCTACCCCCAACAGCTGCGCGCTGGCCCAGACTTGATAGGCGCCGGGGTCCATGGGCGCGTCACCGGCAAGGGTCAGCGGGTCGATGACCGTCTCACCGGCGACCACGACCCGGTGCCGGCCGCCGCCGAGCGGCTCCAGTGCCGGGGTCAACTCCCCGTCGGGGTACCACCAGTGGTTGTCGGCGGTGTCGTGCACGATGAGTTCCCCGTACGCGTACGAGAAGGGGTCCGGGACCTCCCAGTTCTCCGCTCCCTCTATGCCGTCCAGGAGTTCGGGGTCGAGCAGCATGTGTCCACCGCGCTCCACGACGGTGAGCGGCTCGCCGTCGGCCCGGACCATGCCGACCCGGCTCCGGATCACCAACTTGCCGTTCCGCCAGCGCATGTCCTCCACCTCGACGTGCGCCTTGATCTGCTCGGTGCGGCGGGCGAGTTCGACCAGGGAGTCCAGCCGCCCCCGCACGAGCAGCTCCGCCCGCAGCCGGCTGATCGCCGGGAGCCCCTCGCTCACCCCCGGCGGATAACTCGTCATCGCCATCCTGCGGACGGTGGTGAAGTACTCCTCCAGATCCTTCCCGGTACGCCGCAGCACCCGCGGCTCACTCACCGGCCGCAACAGCTCCACCCGGTACGAGCGGCGCAGCAGCCGGTCCTGGAGATCGCCGGGCGGGGTGCCCTCCTTGATCGCCTCCACCACATTGCCCAGGTGGCCGTAGTAGTCGTCGGCGGTGATCCGGCGACTGCTGTTGTTGCCGCCGTCCTCACGCCGATTCCATTGGTAACAGGGGTAGTTGCCGAGTATCGACACCGTCTTGGCCCGCACGTAGGTGCGCGCCATGAACAACTGGTCCTCCAGCCTGACCCGCCCCTCCGGGAAACGGATCCCGTGCTCCCGCAGGAACTCCCGGCGGAACATCTTGTGCGGCGTCAGACTCTCGAAGAGCGGCGCGTCGGCGGCGGTGCACCGCTCGACCGTCCGCTTGAACACATTGCTGGGCCCCTGCATCGTCCCGTGCACCTTGCCCAGCACGATGTCCGACCCGTTGCGCTCCGCCAGGGCGTACAGCCGCTCCAGCGCCTCGTACGACAACTCGTCGTCCTGGTCGACGAATTGGACGTACTTCCCGTGCGCCCGGTCCACCCCCACATTCCGCGGCTTGCCCGGCCAGCCGGAATTCTCCTGCCGAAAGACCCGGACATGCGCGTGCGCCTCGGCCAGCCGCCCGAGCCGCTCGGCGGAGTCGTCCGTCGACCCGTCGTCGACGTACACCACCTCGTACGCGTCGGCCCCCAGGCTCTGGTTGACGAGCGACGGCGCACAACGGTCAATGTAGGAACCGGCGTTGTACACAGGCACGACAACGCTTACCTTGATCAAAATATCCCCCCCGGGACAAGTGCGGTTTCCCTACGAGACACTTGTTGTTGGGGATTAGTTGTACGGCCCTTGGTGTGCGCGTTACGGAACGCGTGAGGGATCCGGCGGACCGCCCACCGCTCGGCGCCGTCAGCCGCCGCCGTCCAGGTCGGTCCGCTGCCGCAGCACCCGCAGTTCGTGGCCGACGAGTTCCATCTCGTACAGCTTGCCGCGCGCGTTCTCGAACGGGCGATGCAGGATCATCGTCAACTGCCCCTCGAACGTGCGGAACAGCATCCCGTGCCCGCTGTCCTCCCGCACCAGCGGTCGCCGCTGCCGCCAAGGCCCCTCGATCGCACCGGACTTGGAGACGGCACAGGTCTGGACGTACCCGCCGGTGAGGCTGCCGTCCGCGCCGGGCACGTTCTTCTCGTACGTCGACCACAGCATGAGCAGCGACCCGTCGGGCGTGCGGTAGATCTGCGGACCGTCCGTGACGTAGGGCGGGAGTTGGTGCGGTACGCCGGCGGGGATCTCCTCGCCGATCCAGGGCGCGTCCGAGGCCTTGAACAGGAAGACCGGGTCGCCGATCGTGCCGGTCAGATCCGGGGCCAGCCGGATCGCCTCCATCGTGCCGTCGACGGTCTGCAGCCACTCGTGCGCGTACACCATCCACGGCTGCCCGGACGGGTCGACGTACAGCGTGCCGTCCAGGGTCATGAGGTGCCTGGG
The DNA here is from genome assembly GCF_044766845.1 of Streptomyces sp. NPDC101776. NCBI lineage: Bacteria > Bacillati > Actinomycetota > Actinomycetes > Kitasatosporales > Streptomycetaceae > Streptomyces > Streptomyces sp. NPDC101776. Next base: position 833,809 of record NZ_JBIWMV010000001.1, read on the forward strand.
CGGGGTGGGGCGTGCGGGGTCGACCGAAGTGAAGGGGCCCAGCAGGGATTCGGACACGGCCGTGATCGTGCCGCGCCGGTGGTTCGCGAGCTGAAACGGCGTGCCCCACCGGCCAGTTGGAGGTACCGGGAGCGGGCTGTTCTCGTCGTGCAGCGTGGTGAAGAGGTAGTACCTGCCGCCCCACGCGTGCACCTCCGGCGCCCAACCACCGTCGGCGGCCCAGAGGTTGGGCTGCTCCGCCGCCAGGAACACCACGACCGGCCGCGTCCACGCACGCAGGTCACGACTGCGGTAGACCATCGTGCCGACGCCCTCCACGCCCGACACGGAAGGGTCGTTGGACGTGTAGAGGTGGTAGGTGCGGGTCGTGTCGTCGGCCACGACGAACGGATCGTGCAACGGCATGTCGGGAAGCAGCATCGGCTCGCCCACGGAATCGGTCGGCATGGAGTCACCGTAGGTCCCGCGAACCCCGTGCGCATCACCGCTGTCGGGCGAAAAACGCTTGGACCGCACGGGCGTCGGCGCGGGACACTGCCACTTCTGGCCTGTGCTTATACCGGGCCGTCATCGATGTCACGGGGTGGGGATGGGATCGCCTGAATCGCGCGACGTCGGGCCGCGCAAGGGCTCGGTGTTACTCGCACTTCGCTACTACGGACGGGAGTCGGTCCGGCTCCGCCGTTGGACCGCGCCCGCCACACTGCTGCCCGCGCTGGGCAACATCGGCATCAACTACGTCGCCCCGCTGATCGTCGCCAAGCTCGTCGGCCGGATCGCCGGCGACGCGGACATCAGCGTCCGTACGACACTGCCGTACGTCCTCGGGTTCGCCGGAGTCCTGCTGCTCGCCGAGGTGTTGTGGCGCCTTGGACTGCACTGTCTGAACCGGCTGGACGCGCTCGGCATCGAGCACCTGTACGTGATCGGCATGGACGAACTCTTCGCCAAGGACGCCGCGTTCTTCCACGACAACTTCGCCGGGTCGCTCACCAAGCGGGTGTTGAGCTTCGCCTCCCGCTTCGAGGAGTTCGTCGACACGATGACGTTCCAGGTGGTGGGCAGCCTGGTGCCGCTGCTGTTCGGCTCGGTCGTGCTGTGGCGCTACGAACCGCTCCTCGTCGTCGGCCTGTTGGCGATGATCGCGCTCACCGCCCTGGTCGTCGCGCCCCTCATCCGGCGCCGCCAGGCACTCGTCGACCTGCGCGAGGAGGCCATCGCCCGGATGTCCGGCCATGTCGCCGACAGCCTGATGAACATGGACACGGTCCGCGCCTTCGCCGCCGAGGAACGCGAAGCGGCCGAACACCGCTCCCGCGTCGCCCAGTCGAGGCGTCTCACCCTGCGCTCCTGGGACTACGGCAACCTGCGCATCGACACCCTGGTCGCACCGCTCTCCGTGCTCACGAACGCGCTCGGGCTGCTGCTCGCGGTGGCCCTCGGTGGCGGAACTCACGGCGTGGAGGCGGTGGTTGTCGCCTTCACGTACTACACGAACGCGACCCGGATCATGTTCGAGTTCAATCAGATCTACCGGCGTCTGGAAAGCTCGATGACCGAAGCCGCCCAGTTCACCGAGCTGTTGATGGCGCCGCCCACCGTCGTCGACCCTGTCTCGCCCGAGCCCTTGCGGACCCGGGCCACCGACGTCCGCTTCGAGAACGTGACCTTCGCCCACGCCGGCGCGGACACCCTCTTCGACGGGCTCGACCTGACCGTGCCCGGCGGTACGAAGGTCGGCCTCGTCGGACGCTCCGGCGGCGGCAAGACCACCCTCAGCCGACTGCTGCTGCGGATGACGGACATCGACGCGGGCCGCATCATGATCGGCGGCCAGGACATCAGCAGACTGCGCCAGGCGGACCTGCGCAGCCTGATCGCCTACGTCCCGCAGGACCCCGCGATGTTCCACCGCACCCTGCGCGAGAACCTCACCTTCGCCCGCCCCGACGCCACCGACGCCGAGGTCCGCAGGGCGGCCGAGGCGGCGCACGTCACCGAGTTCGCCGACGCGCTGCCGGACGGCTTCGACACGATGGTGGGGGAGCGCGGGATCAAGCTCTCCGGCGGACAGCGCCAACGCGTCGCCCTCGCCCGGGCGATCCTGCGCGACGCCCCGATCCTGCTGCTCGACGAGGCCACCAGTGCCCTCGACTCCGAGAGCGAGATCCTCGTCCAGGAAGCGCTGTGGCGGCTCATGGAGGGCCGGACCGCGCTCGTCGTCGCGCACCGGTTGAGCACCGTCGCCGGCATGGACCGCCTCGTCGTCCTCGACCGCGGCCGGATCGTCGAACAGGGCACGCACCAGGAGCTGTTGGCGGCCGAGGGCGCCTACGCGAAGCTGTGGCTGCACCAGTCGGGCGGCTTCCTCGACGAGAGCCCGGAACAGGCCGCCGACCTGCACTGACGGCCCGAACACGGTCCCGGTTCCCGGGACTTGGGCCATATCTGTTGGACAACCGGTTTCTAGTACACCGCGTTCCGGCACTGTCTCACCGAGGTTACCCAGTCTTTTCGAAAGTTCGCCCAAGGTCTTGACGCCGTTTCCAAGCCGGAAGAAGCTCTGCCCCAACGCGTGACAACCGGTTTCTATTGGAGGTGGTGCGGTCATGCACCCACGTGCTGGTGCTCCCCTGAGCCGCCGACGGTTTCTCGCCCTCTCGGCGACCGGTGCGGGGGTCGGTGCGGCGGCGCTGAACGGCTGCGCGCTCCAGGTGTCGACCGGGGTGAGCGGAGCGGGCGAGACCATCACGGTGATGGCGAAGGCCGACGACCTCGGCCCCGACCTCGTCAAGCAGGCCAAGAAGGAGACCGGCATCGCGATCAAGCGGGTGGACTACGACATCACCAAGCTGATCGCGATGCTCACCAGCGGCTACCCGCCGGACCTGGTGCGCGGGGTCGGCGCCGTGGACGCCGCGTTCTACGCCGCGCGGGACGTGATGCAGGAACTGGACTCCTACTTCGCCACCAGCGGCGTCCTGCGGCCCGACGACCTGGACCCCGTCAACAACCTCTGGCGCTACGACGGAAAGGTCCAGGGCAAGGGCCCCCGCTACGGCATGGCCAAGGACTTCTCCCAGGACTCCATGTTCTGGTACAACACCGCGGCCTTCGACAAGAAGGGCGTCGCCTACCCGTCGGCGACCGAACCCGTCACCTTCGACGAATGGCTCGACAACGCCCAGCATCTCGCACAGCGTTCGAAGGGCCAGACGACCGTCTTCGGCGGCAGCTACAACGGCCTGGTCAAACTCACGCTCATGGCGACCATGACCGCCTCGGCCGGCGGCAACCTGTTCGCCGACGACTTCTCCAAGGTCGACTTCACCACCCCCGAGGCCCGCAAGGCGCTCGCCTGGTACCTGGACTACTGCCGGCTCAAGGTCGGACCCAGCCCCGTCCTCCCGGACCCCAACGGCTGGGACGGCCCCACCTACCAGGCCGGCCGGCTCGCCATGTCGAACAACGGCTACTGGATGGGCGGCATGATCGGCACCGACAAGAAACTGGCCGAGGTCTCCCGGCTCGCCCCCGCCCCCGTCTTCGCGGGCGGCCCCCGGATCAGCGCCTGCCAGGGCGGCACCGGCATGTGGATGCCCCGCAAGTCGAGGAACAAGGACGCCGCCTGGCGGATCTTCGAGTGGTTCTTCGGCGAGGCACCGGCCAAGGCCCGCGCCTCCAGCGGCTGGGGCATCCCCACCCTGAAATCCCTGCGACCTCTGATGCCCCATCAGGAGGACTTCCAGAAACGGACGTTGAGGGCGCAGCGGAACGAACTGAAGCACTTCTCGGTGGTCGCCGTCTCCCCGTACATCTCGGGCGACGGCTTCGAGGCCCTCTTCAACCAGGCCGCCACGCCCGCGATGCAGGGCGAGATGTCCGTCGACCGCCTCGCCGGACGCCTCAACTCGGTCATCAACAAGCAACTCAACCGCGGCAAGGAGCAAGTGGGATGACGGTCGATCAGGCATCCTCGCCGGCCGTCGGACGGCCGCACCCGATCGCGAAGGCCGGCCGAGCCCGTTCCACCACGCGCACCGGGCCGTCCATGACGACGCGCAAGCACCGCGCGTTCTACATGTTCGCCTCACCGTGGATCATCGGCTTCTCACTGCTGACCATCGCGCCCATGGCGTACGCGTTGTGGCTGAGCTTCACCACGTACGACGGCATCTCGCCGCACTGGCACTACGTCGGCCTCGGTAACTACCGCGAGCTGATGAGCGATTCGGTCACCTGGGACGCCCTGGGCCGGGCCGGTCTGTTCGCCCTGCTCTCCGTACCGCTGTCGATCATCGCGGGACTGGCACTCGCCGTCCTCGTCAACCGCCCCCTCAAGGGACGCGGACTCTTCCGCACCCTGCTCTATCTGCCCGCCGTGGTACCGCCGGTGGGCGCGGGCATCGCCTTCAAGAACCTCTTCGACCAGAACTCCGGTGCCGCCAACGGCGCGTTGACCTTCTTCGGCTTCGACGCGATCGGCTGGCTGGCCGACCCCTACGCCCGCTACGTCCTCGTCATGACGGTGCTCTGGGCCGCCGGCAACATCATGATCATCTCGCTGGCGGGGCTCCAGGACGTGCCCCGCGAACTCCACGAGGCGGCCCGCATCGACGGCGCGAGCACCTGGCGCACCTTCCGCAGCATCACCGTGCCGCTGCTGTCGCCGGTTCTGCTCTTCCAGACCGTGACCGGGGTGATCGCCTCGGTGCAGACCATCATGCCGATGCTGCTCGCCCCCACCGCCGGCACCGGCGGCCTCACCTCGATCCCGCAGTCCAACTACACCTACATGATCCATGTGTTCTCGGAGTACTTCGCGCTCGGCCGGTACGGATACGCCTCCGCACTGCTGTGGGTGCTCTTCCTCCTGATCCTCATCGCGACCGGACTCATCTTCAAGTTCACCGCCGACGTGGTCTTCTACAACGTCGGCCCGGAGGCGCAGAAGTGACCGCCACCAGCGTGAACCCCACCTCCCCGGCCCGCACGCGGATACGCGTCAACCGGCTCGTCCTCTACACGGCGCTCGTCGTCATCACGGGCCTGTTCCTCGGCCCCTTCGGCTGGCTGATCCTCACCGGCCTCAAGGGCCCCGCCGAGCTGGCGGCGGCTCCGGTGCACTGGCTGCCGACGCACTTCGAGTGGCACAACTTCGTCGACGCCTACAAGGCCGTCGACTTCCTCGGCTACGCCCGCAACTCCCTGATCATCGCGACCATTTACGCGACACTCGTCACCCTCAGCTCGGCCTGGGTCGGCTTCGGTTTCGCCCGGCTGACCGCGCCCGGCAAGAAGGTCCTGTTCGGCATCCTCATCGGCTCGATGATGCTGCCCCAGATGATCACCCTGCTGCCGACCTACCTGATCTTCGCCAAGTTCGGCATGGTCGACACCTACTGGCCGTGGGTGCTGTGGGGCCTGTCCTCGGCCCCGTATCTCGTCTTCCTCTTCCGCCAGTTCTTCGCGGGCCTGCCCCGCGAACTGGAGGAGGCGGCCATCGTCGACGGCTGCGGCTACGCCGGAATCTTCTGGCGGATCTTCCTCCCGCAGTCCTGGCCGGTGCTCTCGGCGAGCTTCGTCATCGCCTTCACCTGGACCTGGGGCGACTACATAGCGCCCCAACTCCTGCTCTCCACCGACCACTCCACCCTCGCCGTCGCGGTGATGACCACCTACGTCTCGGCGGCCGGCACCCCCAGTACCAACCTCCAGGCCGCGGCCTCCGTGATGTACGTCGTCCCCATCCTCCTGATCTTCCTCGTCGCCCAGCGCGGGTTCGTCGCCGGGATGTCGACGAGCGGCCTCAAGTAGCCCTTCCTCTCCACCTGTTGCAAGGAGTCACGCATGAACACGCCCCTGTCCCGTCGTACGGCCCTGCAAGCCGTCGGTGCCACCGCGCTCGCCGCCGGACTGACCGGGCTGACCGCCACGGCGGCGCACGCCGGCGGCGGCCACAACTCCCGCCCCAAGCTGGTCACTTACCCGCGCCCCGCGACCATGCCGACCAACACCAGCTTCCAGGTGCGGGTCCGCACCGCCCCCGACGGCGCCTGGCAGACCCTCGACATCTACCGGCCGCAGTTCGAGGAGATCAACGCCACCACCGGGTCGGGCAAGGTCTACAACTCGTCGATGGCGTACTTCGACTTCAACGGCTCGGTGGAGATCGAGGTGACGTACCTGAAGGGCGGCACCACCAAGGCCCGGGTGAGACCGGACGCGCTGGGCATCAAGCCCGAACTCCTCGGCGACACCCTGCGGTTCACCCTCGAAGAGCCGAAGGACGTCGTCGTCCAGATCAACGACGAGATCTTCGACGCCCTGCACCTCATCACCAACCGCGTCGAGCACCACACCCCGTCCGCCGACGACCCGAACGTCATCTACTTCGGCCCCGGCGTCCACACCGTCACCGGCAACGTCCTCCTGGTCCCCAGCGGCAAGACCGTCTACCTGGCGGGCGGCGCCGTCCTGACCGCGCAGGTCTACTTCAAGGACGTGGAGAAGTCCCGCCTCACCGGCCACGGCGTGCTCTACAACAACCCCGGCGGCGCCATCCTCTGCGAGGGCAGCAAGAACATCCGCGTCGAGGACGTCATCATCCTCAACCCGGCCGGTTACGCGGGCACGTTCGCGGAGAGCAGGAACGTCCACATCACCAAGGCGCGCGCGTTCAGTTCGCGCGGCAACGGCGACGGTTTCGACGTCTTCTCCTCGACCGGGATCACCTTCGACGGCTGCTTCATGCGCAACTCCGACGACTGCATCGCCATCTACTGCCACCGCTGGGACTACTACGGGGACACCCGCGACATCACCGTCAAGAACTGCACCCTCTGGGCCGACGTCGCCCACCCCATCAACGTCGGCACGCACGGCAACTCCGACGCGCCCGAGACGATCGAGAACCTCGTCATCAAGAACATCGACATCCTCGACCACCGCGAACCCCAGATGAACTACCAGGGCTGTATCGCCCTCAACCCCGGCGACTCCAACCTGATCAAGAACGTCCGCATCGAGGACGTACGGATCGAGGACTTCCGCTGGGGCCAGGTCATCTACATGAAGGTCATGTACAACACGAAGTACAACACCTCGGTCGGCCGCGGCATCGACGGCGTCTACGTCAAGAACCTCAGCTACACCGGCACCCACGCCAACCCGTCGCTCTTCCTCGGCTACGACGCCGAACACGCCATCACCAACGTCACGTTCGAGAACCTGGTGATCAACGGGCTGGTCGTCGCCGACTCGATGAAGAAGCCGAGCTGGTTCTACACCACGGACGAGATCCAGTGGTTCTACAACGAGCACGTCACCAACCTGAAGTTCCTCACGACCGCCGAGGCGGCAGCTGCGTCATGACGATCCCCGCACCTGGCTCCGGTACTGGGGAGGCTGTGGCGCCGTCGTGGCTGGTCGCGCCGTTCCCCGCGCCCCTTCGGGGCGCTGTCGCCGGGCCGCAGTCGACAACAACGGGTCCGCTCAGCCGCCGAGGCTTCCTCGGCGGCACCGCCGCCCTCCTGTTGGCGTCGGGCGCGAGCGGACTGCTCGTGCCCGGCCGGGCGGCGGCGGCCCAAACCGACTCCGAGGTGACCTTCAGCCACCCCGGCCTGTTGCACACCGCCGATGACCTCGCCCGGATGAAGGCGGCGGTCGTCGCCAAGCAATCGCCGGTCTACGAAGGGTACTTGGCGCTCGCGGCCCACGCCCGCTCCTCGTCCTCGTACGCCGTGCAGAACACCGGTCAGATCACCACGTGGGGCCGCGGCCCCGCCAACTACCAGAACCAGGCCGCCGCCGACTCGGCCGCCGCCTACCAGAACGCCCTCATCTGGTCCGTCACCGGAGACACCGCGCACGCCGACAAGGCCCGCGACATCCTGAACGCCTGGTCCGCCTCCCTCACCGCCATCACCGGAGCCGACGGCCCCCTCGGCGCGGGCCTCCAGGCCTTCAAGTTCGTCAACGCCGCCGAACTCCTCCGACACACCGGCTACGACGGCTGGAGCGCCGCCGACATCGCCCGCTGCGAGGACTCCTTCCGCCGCGTCTGGTACCCGGCCCTGTCCTGCTACACCCTCTACGCCAACGGCAACTGGGACCTGACGTCCCTTCAATCCCTGCTGTCCATAGGCGTGTTCTGCGAGGAACCCACCCTCTTCTACGACGCGCTCCGCTTCGCCGCGGCCGGCGTGGGCAACGGCAGCGTCCTGCACCGCATCGTCACCGACGCCGGCCAGGGCCAGGAGAGCGGCCGGGACCAGGGCCACGAACAACTCGCGGTCGGCCTGCTCGCGGACGCGGCGCAGGTCGCCTGGAACCAGGGCGTCGACCTCTGGGGTTTCGACGACAACCGCATCCTCGCCAACGTCGAATACGCCGCCCGCTACAACCTCGGCGGCGACGTCCCGTTCGTCCCCGACCTCGACCGCACCGGCAAGTACATCAAGCTGTCCGTCTCGGCCACTTCGCGCGGCACCCTGCCGCCGATCTACGAGATGGCGTACGCGCACTACGCCGGTGTGCGCGGCCTGGACACCCCGTACACGAAGAACGCCGTCTTCCGAGGCAGCGGCGGCAGCCGCGTCGTCGAGGGCGGCAACGACGACCTGCCGAGCTGGGGCACCTTCGCCTACGCCGGAGCCACGGCCCTCGCACCGACCGTGCCATCACCACCAGCCGGTGTCACGGCGGTCGGCAACGACCGTTCCGTCACGGTGACTTGGCTGCCGTCGACATGGGCCGACTCCTACACGGTCCTGCGGGCGACCGACGTGGACGGCCACTACGAGAAGATCGCGTCCGGGGTCGGCCGACCGACGTACACCGATCGGAACGTCCACGCAGGACGGACGTACTACTACACGGTCGAGGCCTCCAACACCTTTGGCACGAGCGGTAGTTCGACATGGGCAGCAGCCGTGGCCGGTCTCCCCGAGCCCTGGTCGACCCAGGACGTCGGGGACATGAAGATCCCCGGTTTCGCCGCCTTCGACAGCGAGCGCTTCGTCCTGGAGGCGAGCGGCACCGCCGACACCTACCGCCTCGTCCACCTTCCGCTGCGCGGCGACGGCACCGTCACCGCGCGCATCGTGTGGCCGCTCAGCTCGCAGTACTCCAAGATAGGCGTCACCGTCCGGGCCTCCCTCGACGCGGACGCGGCACACGCCTCGATGCTGATCCAGGGGCTGCCGCTGCACACCTGGAGCGGGGTGTTCTCCACCCGGCCCACTACCGGCGCCGACATCTCCGCGACCGGCAGCACACCCGTACCGCCCTCGCAGCAGCAGGCGATCACGACGTCGGCCGCGTTCCCGATCTCCGACCTCGGCACACTGCCCACGTCGGCGACCCCGTTGGAGGCCCCGCACGTCGAGGGCGCGGGTGACGGCTACCGGCTGCGGAAGCCCTACTGGGTGCGGGTGACCCGGAAGGGTGCGCGCTGCACCGGCGCCATCTCACCGGACGGCGACCACTGGACAGAAGTGGGCGTGTCTGACGTCGAGTTGGGGCGTACGGCCTACATGGGCCTCGCCCTGACCTCCTGCCTCGGCGTGGACGCGGACTACGCCGAGACCGGCACCGGAGCCTTCGACAACGTCAGTGTGACGTCCGTGAAGGGCACGGTCTGGCAAGTGCCCCGCCCCGCACGCAGCGCCACCGACCCGCGGGCCGAAACCGGTGCCGACGCCGTCGAGTTGACCTGGAGCGACCCGGACCTGTCCGCCGAGTACACCGTCCTGCGCGCCACCCGAGCCAACGGGCCGTACAAGACCCTCGCCACCCGCGTCGGCCCGGTCGGCTTCGGCACCCGCGTCTGGTACGTCGACGCGACGGGGACGCCTGGAACGACGTACCACTACACGGTCGCGAAGACCAACGCCGGTGGACGCGGGCCGCGTTCGACGTCGGCGCGGGCCGTGATGCCGCACCCTTCCGTTCCCCGACTCACGTCCGCCTCAGCAGTGTTCACGAACGAAGGTGCCGACTTCCGGTATCTGCTGCGGGCCTCGCACGAGCCCGTGCGGTTCACCGCGGACGGGCTGCCCGCCGGTCTGCGCATCGACCGGCGCACCGGGCTCGTCTCCGGAATCCCCACGGAGGCAGGGGAGTTCACGGTCGCTACGACCGCGTCCAACGCCTCCGGTACCGCGAGCGGCACCCTCGCCCTCACGGTCGGCACCGCCCCGCCCGCGCCGTGGACGTACGGCGATCTCGGCGACACCGTGCTCGACGACCGTGCCTTCGGGACGCTGGGAGTGGTGGCGATCACCACGCCGGGCAGCACGTCGTACGACGGCGGGACCTTCACCGTGCGGGGCGCGGGCGTCGATCTGAACGCCAACGGACAAGGAATGACAGGGCAGTTCGTGCGGCGGCCGGTCAGCGGTGACTGTGAGGTCGTCGCCCGGCTGGTCTCCCGCAGCGGTGTCACGACCGACCGGATCGGGCTGCTCATGGCGAAGTCGCTGTCGCCGTTCGACCAGGCGGCGGGAGTCGTCGTCACCGGTGGGAGCAGCGCCCAGCTCATGCTCCGCAAGACCGTGGCCGGTGCCTCCGCCTTCACCGGCGGCGCCGCCGTCACCCTCCCCGCCCTGCTGCGGCTGAAGCGCGCCGGGACCGCCTTCAGCGCAGCCCTGTCCACCGATGACGGTGTCACCTGGACCCCCCTCGCCGACGGAGAGATCCCCGGCTTCGGTGACGCCCCCTACCACGTCGGCCTGGTGGTCTGCTCGCGCAGTCAACCGGTCCGCTGCACCACGGAGTTCGACGAGGTGAGCATCACGCCCACCTGATCCTCCACGGATTGGAGACGCACAGCAATGAGCCGCACTTCCCCCCACGAGCACCTCCGCAGAACAGAGTTGAGCCGCCGCGGTCTGTTGAGGACCGCGGGCGGGCTCACCGCAGCCGTCGCCCTCGGCGGCGCCGCGGTGGCCACGACCGCGCACGCGGCCCCGGCCACCTTCACCCACCCCGGCATGCTGCACAACGCCGGTGACATCAACCGGGCCAAGGTCAGGGTCGCGGCGGGAACCGACCCCTGGCTGTCCGGCTGGAACAGGCTGACCGCCAACTCCCATTCCCAGTCGACCTGGACGAACCGGGCGACGGCGACGATCATCCGGGGCGGCGACGGCCAGAACTACAGCCTGCTCTACAACGACATCGCCGCCGCCTACCAGAACGCCCTGCGCTGGAAGGTCGGCGGCACCGAGGCGAACGCCGTGTGCGCCGCGAACATCCTCAACGCCTGGTCGTCCACGCTGACTTCGGTCACCGGGAACGCCGACCGGTTCCTCGCGGCCGGCCTCTACGGCTGGCAGTTCGCCAACGCCTGCGAACTCATGCGGGACTACAGCGGCTTCGATCTGGACGCCGCCAGGGCAATGCTGGCGAACGTCTTCTACCCGCTCAACAACAGCTTCCTCACCAACCACAACGACGCCTGCATCACCAACTACTGGGCCAACTGGGACCTCTGCAACATGGCGTCGATCCTGGCCATCGGGATCCTCAACGAGGACAGCGCCAAGTACGACCAGGCCGTCGCGTACTTCAAGTCCGGTGCGGGCAACGGCTCGATCGCGCACGCCGTGCCGTACCTGTACACCGACTCGGACGGCTACGCGCTCGGCCAGTGGCAGGAGTCGGGCCGCGACCAGGGCCACACCGTCCTGGGCATGGGCCAGATGGGCGCTATCTGCGAGATGGCCTGGAACCAGGGCGACGACCTGTACTCGTACGACAGCCGCCGCTTCATGGAGGCCGCCCAGTACGTCGCCAAGTACAACGCGGGCAGCGACGTGCCCTTCACCACCTACACCTGGGGCACCGGGCAGAGCTGCGCCCAGTCGTCCCAGACGGTGATCTCCGCATCCTCGCGCGGCCAGATCCGGCCCGTGTGGGCGATGCTCCACTTCCACTACAACCGGCGGATCGGTCTCGACGACAAGTACATCTCGGCCATGTACTACGACCTCGTCGCGCCCGAGGGCGGGGGAGGTGACTACGGCTCCGACAGCGGCGGCTACGACCAGCTCGGCTTCGGCACCCTGATGTACGCGAAGTAGCGGCGCGAGGCGTCCACGGATCGGGCCGGCGGTGCCTGCTCCGTGGACGCCCTCTTGACCTCCGGCGGCACCGGATCGACACTCCAGTAGGGAATCCTAGTGAACAGGTAGGGAAACATGGGGCGCCTTGAGCCGGTCACCACCTCTCGCGTGGACCGTTCGCCCCTTCTGACCTCCCGCCGTCACATCGATCTGCTGCGGGTCTGCAGCGCCATGAGCCCACTGCGCTGAGCCCCTCCACCGCTCGACGACGCTTCCGCCGCGCGTACGTCCACGCGCCCGTACCCGGGGAGTCCCATGTCCAGCACGCCTCTCGCCGCCATCCCCTCGCCCCGGTCCACCCCCGCGTTCCGGGGCCGGATCGGCCGTGACGCGCGGAGCGGGCACTACGCCGTGCCGCGCCGCTACCGCCTCCATCTGTCCACCGCCTGCGCCGACGGCCTGCGCATCGCCGTCACCCACAGCCTGCTCGGCCTCGACGAGAGCTGTCCGGCCGTGTTCCTGTCCGCCGTACCCGACTGTCCGAGTGGTGGACACTCCGCACTGCGTCCGCTCTACGAGGCGAGCGCGCACCGCTACTCCGGACCGGCCACCGCGCCGGTCCTCAGCGACGACTGGTCCGGCCGGATCGTCAGCACCCACGCCCCCGACATCACGCGCGACCTCGCCCGGCACTTCGGCGAGGGCGGACCCCAGCTGTACCCGTGCGGCGCCGAGTCGGAGATCGAGGCCGTCGAGCGGCTCTGCGCACAGGGCATCGAGGACGCCGCGCAGCGCGCCGGCGCGGCCGGTGGCGAGCAGGAGGAGCACGAGGAGGCGCTCGGCCGACTGCTGGAGACGCTGGGTTCGCTGGACCGCTGGCTGGACGGCCGTGAGCACATGATCCGTGACGAACTCACCGCCGCCGACGTCGAGTTGTGGGTGTCACTGGTCCAACTCGACACCGTGCACCGCTACCACCTGGACGCCGCCGCCGTGCAGCGGATCGCCGACCACCCCCACCTGTGGGCCTACGCCCGCCGACTGGCCGCCCATCCTGCCTTCGGCACCCACCTCGACCTCGACGGCATCGCCCGCCGCCACCACGCCCGTTGCCGGGGCCTGGAGGCCGCCGGCGCCGCTGTCCAGATCCTGGACTGGGCAGCCCACGCGGCGGACGAAACGGGAGCTTGCCGCAGTTGAGCGCCGTCGACGCCGTCCGAGTGCTGGACAGGCATTGACATACGTTCGGACAATTGTCTTAACTTGCGACCTAGAACGGTCATGAGTGTCAGCGACAAGCCCTGGCTTGCTGACCGGCAACCCTCGCACGCGGTGGGGTGCCCCAGGTGACGACCGGACCGGATGACGTTTCGGTAAGCGCGCGGCCCCCAGCAGGGCCGGAACAGTGATGGGTGACGGACATGTACGCAGCTCTCCGGACGGCGACGCGCCGCTCCCCGGGCTGCGTACTGCCGTGCACGAACCCTCTCGTCGCCGACCGCGCCGTCGATCTGCTCCGCGTCAACAGCGCACTGTGTAGCACGTGTACCGCGCCGGGCTTCGCCCGCTGTCGAGGCTGACGACTTCCCCCAGTCCTCGCGTCCCGCGTTCCTGACGAACACCGCCCGTGCGGTGTGCCGTTGTCCGCCCAGTCCCCGGTCCCGTGCGTTTCCCACCGTGTGCGTCGCGCCAGCCACGCCCAGGTGTCGCGACCCGGGGTGTCCGACTTCCGCCGGAGCCCTCCATGACTGAACCCCCGGGAACCACCGTGTCCCTGGCCGACGCACCGTCTGCCGACGCCCCGTCAAAACCCCTGACAGCACAGCGAGTTCAGCCGCTGCGCCGGCCCGGCCGGTGGATCGTCACGCTGGTCGTGCTGGTGGTGGTCGCCCAGTTCATCCACGGACTGGTCACCAACTCCTTCTACCAGTGGGACCGCTTCGGCTACTGGTTCCTGCGCCCGACGATCCTCGACGGACTCGTCATCACCCTCGAAGTGGCGGCGCTCAGCGCGGTGTTGGGCCTCGTCGGAGGCATCCTGCTCGCCCTGGCCCGACTCTCCAAGAGCCCGGTACTACGCGCGGCGAGCTGGACCTATGTATGGGCCCTGCGCTCGATCCCGCTCATCGTGGTGCTGATCTTTCTCTACAACTTCAGCGCCCTGTACCAGACGCTGAGCATCGGCGTCCCCTTCGGCCCCGCCTTCTTCTCCTTCGACGAGTCGAAGCTCGCCACCGACATGGCCGTCGCCGTCGTCGGCCTCAGCCTCAACGAGGCGGCGTACGCGGCCGAAGTGGTCCGCGGCGGCATCCTCTCCGTCGACCAGGGCCAGCACGAGGCGGCCTCCGCCCTCGGCCTGCCGAAGAGCTACCAGTTCCGCAGGATCGTCTTCCCGCAGGCACTGCGCTCCATCACCCCGAACTACGTCAACCAGCTGATCGGCCTGATCAAGAGCACCTCGCTGGTCTTCTACGTCTCGCTGCTCGACCTGTTCGGCTCCGCGCAGACGATGGGCTCGACCTACCCCGGCGACATCGTGCCGCTACTCCTGGTCGTCACCGTCTGGTACCTGATCCTGACCAGCGTCGTGTCCGTCATCCAGTTCTACGTCGAACGGCACTACGCCCGGGGCGCCACCCGCAACCTGCCGCCCACCCCGATCCAGAAACTCCGCGCCGGTGTCACCGATCTGCGGGCCCGCATCCGCAGGGAGACCGCGATATGACCGCGAAGACCGCCGAACCGCTCGCGGACATCACACCCGCCGCCGTAGAAGTGCACGACGTGCACAAGTGGTACGGCGCCCACCGGGTCCTGGACGGCGTCGACCTGACCGTGCGGCCCGGCGAGGTCACCGTGATCCTCGGCCCGTCCGGCTCCGGCAAGTCCACGCTGCTGCGGGTCATCAACCACCTGGAGAAGCCCGAGATCGGCTACGTCAGCGTCAACGGCGAACTGATCGGAGTGAAGCAACAGGGCGGACGGCTCAAAGAGTTGAGCGAGCGCGCCATCCTCACCCAACGTGGCCGGATCGGGTTCGTCTTCCAGAACTTCAACCTCTTCCCGCACCTGACCGTCCTCGACAACGTGGCCGCGGCTCCCGTCGCCACCGGCAGGCTCGGCAAGCCCGAAGCCCTGGAACTGGCAAGGGAGTTGCTCGGCCGCGTCGGACTCGCCGAGAAGACCGGCGCCTACCCGAGGCAGCTCTCCGGCGGCCAGCAGCAGCGCGTCGCCATCGCGCGGGCCCTCGCCCTGCGCCCCGGCGTCATCCTCTTCGACGAGCCGACCTCCGCCCTCGACCCCGAACTCGTCGGCGAAGTCCTCGCCGTCATCAAGGACTTGGCGACCAGCGGCACCACCCTCGTCATCGTCACCCACGAGATCGGCTTCGCCCGCGAGGTCGCCGACCGGGTCGTCTTCATCGACGGCGGAAAGATCGTCGAGCAGGGCCCGCCGCACGAGGTCCTCGACAAACCACAGCACGAACGGACCAGGGACTTCCTCAGCAAGGTCCTCTGAGCCCCACCTCTTTCACCCTCATCAGTCCTTCAACACCGAGCCTAGGAACAGCCATGTCTCCCCTCAGCCTTCGCAGCAGACTCACTCGCGGACTCACCGCCGGCACCGTCGTCGCCTCCCTCGCGGGCGGGCTCGCCGCCTGCGGGGGAGACAGCGACGCGGCCACCACGTCGAGCAACGCCGCCTCCGGCACGGTCACGGTGGGCGCGCTCTCCCTCGGCGCCGCCAAGGAGACGACGCTCAAGGTCGCCGAAGTGAAGTCGATCAGCGCCGAGTTGCCCAAGGCGATCGCGAAGAGCGGCAAGCTGGAGATCGGCGTCGGCTTCCTGCCCGCCGGCTCCCCGCCGCTCGGCTACGTCGGCTCGGACCAGAAGACCCTCACCGGTTCGGAGACCGACATCGCCCGCCTGGTCGCGGCCGTCCTCGGTCTCAAGCCCGACCTGAAGAACTCCACGTGGGAGAACCTCTTCATCGGCCTCGACAGCGGCAAGGTCAATGTCGCCTTCTCCAACGTCACCGACACCGAGGAGCGCAAGGCGAAGTACGAGTTCGCCTCCTACCGCGAGGACAACCTCGGCTTCGCGGTGAAGGCCGACAACTCCTGGAACTTCGACGGCAACTACGAGAACCTCGCCGGCAAGACCGTCGCCGTGGGCGCCGGCACCAACCAGGAGCGGATCCTCCTGGAGTGGAAGAAGAAGCTGGCCGCCGAGGGCAAGAAGGCGCTCACCGTCAAGTACTTCCAGGACAACAACAGCACCTACCTCGCGCTGGCCTCCGGGAAGATCGACGCCTATCTCACCCCGAACCCGTCGGTCGCCTACCAGGTCTCCTCGACCAAGGGCACGGCCAAGGCGGTCCGCAACGCGGGAACCTACTCCGGCGCCGGATCCTCCCTCCAGGGCCTGATCGCGGCCACCGCGAAGAAGGACAGCGGCCTCGCCAAGCCCCTCGCGGACGCCATCAACTACCTGATCAAGAAGGGCCAGTACGCCAAGTGGCTGGCCGCCTGGAACCTCTCCAACGAGGCCGTCGCCAAGTCCGAGGTCAACCCGCCCGGACTGCCCCTCAGCGACTCCTGACCCACCCTCTCGGCCAGGGGACCCCGCCGCTTCACGACGGGGTCCCCACCCGCGCGACCAGTACTGGAGCCGTCACCCGATGTCTTCCACCGCCAGTATCGACACCACCACCTCCCACATCCTGGACAACCCCGCATGGGCCGCGCTCACCGGCCCGCACGCCCACTTCGCCGAGCGCGTCGGCCGGGCCGCCCGCTACCCCGTCGACGTCGCCGGCTTCAACGCCATCACCGACAACGACGACCCACGCGCCTGGGCGGACCTGGCCACCCTCGTCGGTCCCGGCGGCTTTGCCGCGGTGCGCGGGGTGAGCGAGACCCCGGACGGCTGGGAGATCGTCCGTTCCGGACAGGGTGTCCAGCTCGTGGACACCGGGCTGCGCGCCGAGCCCGACCCCGAGGCCGTCCTCCTCGGCCCGGACGACGTCCCCGAGATCCTCGACCTGGTCGCCCGCACCGAACCCGGCCCCTACCTGCCCCGCACCGTCGAGCTGGGCACCTACCTCGGCATCCGCGAGGACGGCCGGCTCGTCGCGCTCGCCGGCGAACGCCTCCACCCGCCCGGCTGGACCGAGATCAGTGCCGTCTGCACCGACCCCGACCACCGCGGCCGGGGTCTGGCCACCCGCCTGGTCCGCGCCGTCGCGGCCGGCATCAAGGAACGCGGCGAGCACCCCTTCCTGCACGCGGCGGCCAACAACACCAACGCGATCCGCCTGTACGAGTCGATCGGCTTCACGCTGCGCGCCCGTACGGTTTTCTCGCTCGTCCGGCGCACCGGCCCGATCGCCGCCGCCGACCCGGAAGAAACGGCATAGCTGTGCCGTTGTCCCTTGTGAAGCCGGAAACCGTGGAGGTGGAGCACATGTGTGGCGCATCCGTCCTCCACGTGCGACTCACCACGCGGCAGCACATAGATCTGCTGCGCATCGCCGGCGCGCTCTGTCGCCCCTGACGCCTCCCCCAACCTTCGGCCGGGGGGACCCCCATTCGCTGCGCTCCCCAGCCGCCGTGCGCCCACTTCTGTGGGCCGGCGATCTCGTACGGACCTCCAGGAAGGCACCACTCGTGTCATTGACCTCCCCTTCACCCCTGCATCTCGCCGTCGCCCTCGACGGCACCGGCTGGCACCCGGCCTCCTGGCGCGAGCCGGTGGCCCGGCCCCGGGACCTGTTCAGCGCCGCGTACTGGGCCGACCAGGTCGCCGAGGCGGAGCGCGGTCTGCTCGACTTCGTGACCTTCGAGGACGGCCTCGGCCTCCAGTCCTCGCAGTACGGCGAGCTGGACGGCCGCACCGACCAGGTCCGCGGCCGCCTCGACGCCGTACTCGTCGCGGCCCGTATCGCACCGCTCACCAGCCACATAGGCCTGGTCCCGACGGTGGTGTCCACGCACACAGAGCCGTTCCACATATCCAAGGCGATCGCCACCCTCGACTACGTCAGCACCGGCCGCGCCGGTGTCCGGGTGCAGCTCTCCGCCCGGCCGCACGAGGCCGACCACTTCGGCCGCCGCACCTTCGAGCCGATCAGCCTGGAGAGCCTGCGGACCCCGGCCGGACAGCAGCGGCTCGCCGAGCACTTCGACGAGGCCGCCGACTACATCGAGGTCGTGCGCCGCCTCTGGGACAGCTGGGAGGACGACGCCGAGATCCGGGACATCGCAACCGGCCGCTTCGTCGACCGCGACAAGCTGCACTACATCGACTTCGAGGGCCGGCACTTCAGCGTCAAGGGCCCCGCCATCACCCCCCGGCCGCCGCAGGGCCAGCCGGTCGTCAGCTCCCTGGCCCACCAGACGATCCCGTACCGGCTGGTGGCTCGTGCCACCGACATCGGCTACGTCACCCCGCACGACACCGACGACGCGCGGGCCATCGTCGCGGAGATCCGCGCCGAGCAGCAGGCCGCCGGACGCGCCGACGAGCCGCTGCACATCTTCGGCGACCTGGTGGTCTTCCTCGACGACGACGAGGCCACGGCGGTCGCCCGCCGCGAGCGCCTCGACGCCCTCGCGGGGGAGCCGTACATCAGCGACGCCCGGATCTTCGCCGGTACGCCCGCCCAACTCGCCGACCTGCTCCAGGAGTTGCAGTCGGCAGGGCTGACCGGCTTCCGGCTGCGGCCCGCCGTCGCCGGACACGACCTCCCGGCGATCACCCAGGGCCTGGTCCCCGAACTCCAGCGCCGGGACGCCTTCCGCCGCGCCTACGAGGCCGACACCCTGCGCGGACTGCTGGGGCTCGCCCGCCCCGCCAACCGCTACGCCGCTGCCGCAGCCACCGCCTGAGCCGGAGGACCGTACGACATGAGCAAGCCCCTGAAGCAGATCCACCTGGCCGCCCACTTCCCCGGTGTCAACAACACCACCGTGTGGAGCGACCCCGCGGCCGGCAGCCACATCGAGTTCAGCTCCTTCGCGCACTTCGCGAAGACCGCCGAACGCGCCAAGTTCGACTTCCTCTTCCTCGCCGAAGGCCTGCGGCTGCGTGAACAGGGCGGAAAGATCTACGACTTGGACGTGGTCGGCCGCCCCGACACCTTCACGATCCTCGCCGCGCTCGCCGCCGTCACCGAGCACCTCGGCCTGACCGGCACCATCAACTCCACCTTCAACGAGCCCTACGAGGTGGCCCGCCAGTTCGCCAGCCTCGACCACCTCTCCGGCGGTCGCGCGGCCTGGAACGTCGTCACCTCCTGGGACGCGTTCACCGGCGAGAACTTCCGCCGCGGCGGCTTCCTTCCGCAGGACGAGCGCTACTCCCGGGCCAAGGAGTTCCTCGCCACCACCAACGAACTCTTCGACTCCTGGCACGGCGACGAGATCCTCGCCGACCAGGCGAGCGGCACCTTCCTGACCGACGCCAAGGCCGGAGCCTTCGTCCACCAGGGCCACCACTTCGACATCCAGGGCCAGTTCAACGTCCCGCGCTCCCCGCAGGGCCGCCCGGTGATCTTCCAGGCGGGCGACTCCGACGAGGGCCGCGAGTTCGCCGCGGCCGGTGCCGACGCCATCTTCAGCCGCTACAGCACCCTCGACGAGGGCCAGGCCTTCTACACCGACGTCAAGTCCCGCCTCGCCAAGTACGGCCGCAGGTCGGACCAGTTGCTGATCCTCCCGGCCGCGACCTTCGTGCTCGGCGACACCGACGCCGAGGCGGAAGACCTCGCGAAGGAGGTGCGCCGCCAGCAGGTCAGCGGCGCCACGGCCCTCAAGCACCTGGAGTTCGTCTGGAACCGGGACCTGTCCTCCTACGACCCGGACGGCCCGCTGCCCGACATCGACCCGGACGTCAGCGAGAACCACATCTCCAAGGGCCGCGCCCAAGTCCGCATGTACCGCGACCCGTTGGCCACCGCGCGCGAGTGGCGCGAGCGGGCCGCCGCCAACAACTGGTCCATCCGCGACCTGGTCATCGAGACCGGAAACCGGCAGGCCTTCATCGGCTCCCCGTCGACGGTCGCGAAGACCATCAACGACTTCGTGCAGGCCGACGCCAGCGACGGCTTCATCCTCGTCCCGCACATCACGCCGACCGGCCTCGACCCCTTCGCCGACAAGGTGGTCCCGCTGCTCCAGGAACAGGGCGTCTTCCGCACCGAGTACGAGGGCCCGACCCTCCGCGACCACCTCGGCCTCACCCACCCCGACGAGGTGCGCGAGGAACGGGCGGCATCGTGAAGTTCCTCGCGATCACCCTCATCGTCCACCGCCCCGACCCGATCACGGGCGTACAGAAGTCGACCCACGAACGCTTCCGCGAGGTCCTCGACAACGCCCTGGTCGCCGAGGAGTTGGGCTTCGACGGCTTCGGCGTGGGGGAGCGGCACGAGCGCCCCTTCATCTCCTCCTCGCCCACCGTCGTCCTCAGCCACGTCGCCGCGCTCACCCGCCGCATCCGCCTCTTCACGGCGGTCACCACGCTGAGCCTCCTCGACCCGGTCCGGGCCTACGAGGACTACGCCACGCTCGACCACCTCTCCGGCGGACGCCTGGACCTGATCATCGGCAAGGGCAACGGCACGGCCCAGCGCGAGCTGTTCCACGTCACACCCGAGGACCAGTGGGAGCGCAACGCCGAGAGCTACGAGGTGTTCCGGCAGCTCTGGCGGCAGGACAGGACGACGGCGAAGACCCGCTTCCGCCCGGAGCTGAAGGACGCGGAGGTGTGGCCGAGGCCGTACCAGCAGCCGATCCGCGTCTGGCACGGCAGCGCGACGAGCAAGGAGAGCGTCGACCTGGCCGCCCGCTACGGCGACCCGCTGTTCTCCGCCAACGTCACCAACCCCATAGAGCCCTATGCCGAGTTGATCCGCTACTACCGGGAACGCTGGGAGTACTACGGCCACGACCCGGCGGACATCGCGGTGGGCGCGGGCACGGCCGGCCTCTACGTCGCTCCCACGACCCAGGAGGCGCTGACCGCCTACCGCCCGATCTTCGAGAGCAACCTCGCCTTCCAGAAGCAGGTGGGCCTGCCCATAGTCTTCGAGACCCTGGAGGACTACGTCGAGCGCAGCTCCGCGCTGATCGGCAGCCCGCAGCAGATCATCGACAAGGTGCACCGCTACCACGAACAGTTCGGTCACACGGTGCTGCATCTGCACGCGGACGCCAGCGGCTTGACGGACCGTCAGCACCGGGACTCGCTGGAGCTGTTCGGGGCGGCGGTGGCACCAGTGCTGCGCAAGGACATCCCGGACCCGCCGTTCGCCTGGGGCCCGGTACTGCCGGAGGCGTCCACCGCTGAGGAGCCCGCGCATGCCTGACATCCCTCTTGGCGTCCTCGACCTGGTCCCGATCTCCTCCGGCTCCACCGCACCCGAAGCCCTGCGCAACTCCATCCAACTCGCCCAGCGGGCCGAGGAGTTCGGCTACGCCCGCTACTGGTTCGCCGAGCACCACCTCAACCCGGGCGTCGCGGGCACGTCCCCCGCGGTCGTCCTGGCGCTCACGGCTTCCGCGACCTCCACGATCCGGCTCGGCTCCGGCGCCGTCCAACTCGGCCACCGCACCGCGCTGTCCACGGTCGAGGAGTTCGGCCTGATCGACGCGCTGCACCCCGGCCGCTTCGACCTGGGCCTGGGCCGCTCCGGCGGCAGACCGTCGCCACCGCTCCCGTCGGCGACCCCGGTCGTGGACGGCCGGGCTCCCAACGGGCTGCGCATCCCGCCCCGTTTCTCCTTCGAGTTCCTCCTCGGCTCGCCCAGGATCGCTCTCCAGCGCAAGCTGCTCCTGCTGCCCAACGCCGAGTCCCAGGAGTACGGCGAGCAGATCGACGACGTCCTCGCGCTGCTGGCCGGCACCTACCGGTCTCCGGACGGCGTCGAAGCGCACGTCGTCCCCGGCGAGGGCGCCGACGTGGAGGTGTGGATCCTGGGCAGCAGCGGGGGCACCAGCGCGGAGGTCGCGGGCCGCAACGGACTGCGCTTCGCGGCGAATTACCACGTCAGCCCCGCCACCGTCCTTGAGGCGGCGGACGGTTACCGTGCCGCGTTCCAGCCCTCCGACGTCCTCGACAAGCCGTACGTCAGCGTCTCGGCGGACGTCGTCGTCGCCGAGGACGACGAGACCGCCCGCGAACTCGCCACCGGCTACGGCCTGTGGGTGCGCTCCATCCGCACGGCGCGGGGCGCCATCCAGTTCCCGACCCCCGACGAGGCACGCGCCCACGTGTGGACCGACGAGGACCGCGCGCTGGTCCAGGACCGCGTCGACACCCAGTTCGTCGGCTCACCCGGCCGGGTCGCCGACCAACTGGAACAACTCCAAGAGGCAGCGGGCGCCGACGAGTTGCTCATCACCACCATCACCCACGACCACACGGACCGAGTGCGCTCGTACGAACTGCTCGCCCAGGAATGGAGCCGACGGGGTCACTCCTCACCGGCGAGCTGATGCGCGGAGGCATTCGATCATGGCGCGGGGAGTCGGACCGCCCTGTGCCATGATCGATGCCATGGCCGTCCGTATCGAACCCGCCGATGTCACCGACCTTCACCAGGTCCTGGGGGACCACGCACGCTACTGGGGAGAGCGTGACCTCCGCGCACTCCATCTCACGGCGCTGGTGCAGGAGTTCGGGTCCACCTGTCTGGTCGCCCGTGCCGACGACGGCATCCGTGGATACCTCTTCGGGTTCGTCACGCCGGACCACACCGGATACGTGCACCTCGTGGCGACCCGGGACGACGCACGCGGTACCGGTCTCGGCCGCAGCCTGTACGCGGCCTTCGTCGAGGCCGCCGGACGGCAGGGCGCGGTCCGCCTCAAGGCCATCACCTCGGTCACCAACGAGGGTTCGATCGCCTTCCACCGCACCCTCGGTTTCGACGCGCGGGTCGTGGAGGACTACGACGGTCCTGGCCGACCCCGCGTCGTCTTCACCCGCGAACTGCTGCCCCGCTGACGCGGCCGCACAGGTCCAGCAGTCGCCGTCCGCCCTCCCCGGCGAACCACTCCGCGTGCCCCACGTAGTACTCGTACGCCAGCCGGGTGTTCTCCGCCGACCGCGTCACACCGTGGAAGTAACCCAGCTCGGAGAGCGCGAACTCGGCGTGGACCAGGGGGAGTAGCGCGGGGAGAGCCTTCGACTCGGCCGGGCTGAGCGGGCGTACGGACTGGTAGCCGGCGAGGAGTGCGACCGCGTCCGCCTCGCGGACCGGGAAACCGGGCTGGAGCCACTGGACCGTGTTGCGTTCGATGGCCGTGGCGAGGTCGTGCACGGCTGTCGTGCGGTCGCTCATGCCGAAGTCGAGGGCCGTGGCGACCGAACCGTCCTCGTTCCAGAGGAGGTTGGAGGCGTGCCAGTCGTTGTGGGTCCACAGGGGGTCCAACCCCCCGAGGTGCGGGGCCAGTTCCTCGTACAGGGGGAGCAGCACGCGCTCTGTGTCCTCCCGCCACGGGAACTCCGCCAGCCCCTTTGCCAGTTGGGGGCGCTCGGCCACGTACCGCTCCAGCTCCGCCCGCGGATCTGCCGAGGCGAACACCGTGAACGACGCCACCAGCGGCTGTACTTGGCGGCGCGGGGCGTCGAAGCCCTCGGCGGCCAGGTGCAGGCGGGCCAGCGCCTCGCCGGCCGCGCGCGCGTGGGCGGAGGTGCGGAACGGGGACCAGGACAGGGCGTCGCGGTAGAGGTCCGTGCCCGCGCCGGTCGAGTGCACCTCGTAGGACCACTCACCGCGCGTCGCCGCGTCCAGCACCTCGACCACCGGGGCGCCGTGCCGCCGTAGATGCCGTAGGAAGGTGTGTTCCTCGGTCAGGCCCTCGATCGTGCGGACGGAGGTGTGGTGGCGTTTCACGAACAGGTGGCGTTCGTCCCGTTCCACCACGGCCGCCGCCGACAGGGGGCGGGGGCTGCGCCAGACCACCCGGGCCGGGCCCACGATGTCCGTGACCTCGGTGTCCGTCAGGGGTGGCCAGTCGGGCTCGACCGGGTCGGTGCCCAGGCCGTGGGCTTGGTGGGAACTCACGCTGTCTTCACCGCCGTTGTGCCGCGCAGGGCGTCCAGGACGCGGCGCTCGGTCGACGCGAAGTCCGGGTTCGTGAAGTCGTCCGCGCCGCGCGGACGGGCCAGCGGGACCTCGACGCGGTCGACGATCGTGGCCGGGCGGGGGGACAGGACGTGGACCGTGTCCGCGAGCAGGACCGCCTCGCGGATGTCGTGGGTGACCAGGACGACGGTCCAGCGGTGGCGTTGCCACATGCCCGCCAGCCACAACTGCATCTCGGTACGGGTGAGGGAGTCGAGCGCGCCGAACGGCTCGTCGAGCAGGAGGACCGGACGCTCCAGGACCACCGTGCGCAGCAGGGCCGCGCGTTGCCGCATACCGCCGCTGAGTTGGGCCGGGTACGCCTTCTGGAAGCCGTCGAGGCCGAAGTCGGAGAACAGGGCGTCGGCCCGCTGCCGCGCCTCCTTCTTCCTTACTCCCTGCGCCTCCAGGCCCAGCGCCGTGTTGTCGAGCACGGTCCGCCAGGGGAAGAGGAGGTCTTTCTGTGGCATGTAGGCGACCTTGCCGGACTCCACTCCGGCCGGTTCGCCCTCCACCAGTACCTGGCCGGACGTGGGGCGGTCGAGGCCGGAGACCAGGTTGAACAACGTGCTCTTGCCGCTGCCGCTCGGGCCGATGACGGCCGCGAACTCGCCAGGTTCGACAGTGAGTTGGAGGTCTCGCAGCACCTCCAACTGCCCGAAGGACTTGCCGACGCCCTCGATGCGCAGACTGCTCATGACGACCTGTCCTCCTTCAACGCCCGTTCCCACGGGAGTACCAGCCGTTGCAGCAGATAGGTCGCCCCGAACAAGGCGATGCTCAGCGCGGCCGTCACCGCGACCGCCGCGAACACCAGGTCAGTGCGGAACGCGCTCTTCTGCGCCTGCATATAGATCCCGAGGCCCGCCTCCGCGCCCGCGTACTCCGCGAACACGGCGCCGACGACGGCGTAGGTGATGCTCACGCGCAGCCCGGCGAAGAAGTACGGCATCGCGCTCGGCACCCGGACCAGCCGGAAAGTCCGCCAGCGTCCCGCACCGAGCGAGCGCAGCAGCCGCATGGCCTCGCGGTCGGTCGCCGCGAAGCCCGCAGCGAGGTTCGCGGCGAGTGGGAAGAACGTCGTGAGGGTCACCACCAGCATCTTCGGCAGCAGTCCGAAGCCGAACCAGATGATCAGCAGGGGAGCGACGGCCACGATCGGGATGGTCTGCGAGGCGACGAGCAGCGGGTACAGACCCCGGCGGGCCGCCGAGGAGAAGTCGAGGAGCACGGCGACCAGCCAGGCCGCCGTGAACGACAGCGCGAAGCCGAGCAGCGTCTCCTGGAGGGTGGGGAGTGTCTGGTCCCACAGGTCCTGGCAGTTCAACCAGCCCTGCTCCACGACCCGGGCGGGGGAGGGGAGCGTCGTCGGATCGACGCCTGCGGCGGTGACGTAGAGCTGCCAGCCGCCGAGGAGCACGGTCAGGACGAGGAGCGGCGGCCACAACGACCGCAGCAGCGGCCTCACTTGGCGTCCGGGAGATACGCGTTGGTGAAGAACGTCGACGCCTTCGGGGCGGACGTGAGCTTCTTGCCGTTGGCGTCGACCAGCAGGCCCGCCTTGTACTCGAAGTCCGCGAAGGCCTGCCAGCGCGCCGCGCTCTGGGTGCCGATCGAACCGTCCGCGCCCTTGTAGTACTCCTTGGCCAGCAGCGCCTCGCTCTCCTGCACCAGCTTGGTGTTGGTGAGGACACTCTTGTTGGCGGAGATCAGCAAGTCGGCTGCCTGGGAGGGGTGCTCGGCGGCGTAGCGGTAGCCCTTGTCGACGGCCGCGAGGAACTTCTTCGCGGTCTCCGGGTTCTTCTTCAGGAACTGGTCCGAGGACGCGACGAGGGTCGAGTAGATCGCCGGGAAGCCGTAGTCGGAGAGCTGGAAGTTCTTCAGCGGCTTGCCGCTCAGCTCGGCCTCCAGGCCCTCCCAGGTCGGCATCGGCATCGCGAAGTCCGCCTTGCCCGCGTAAAGCGCCGCGTACGCCGAGGTGTTGAGGGTGACCTGCTTGAAGTCGCCCTTGCCGCCCGCGTTCTGGATCACCTTCTGGAGCAGCGGCTTCTCGTACGGGGCGCCGAAACCGGCGTACGTCTTCCCGTCCAGATCCTTCGGCGAGGTGATGTCGGTCCGGTCGGCGCGTACGGCGATCGTCACGTCCGTCTTCTGTGTCACCGCGTAGACGGAGGTGATGTCCTGGCCGGCCGCCCGGGCGGTGGTGATCCCCTCCTGGTAGGAGATGCCGAAGTCCGCCTTGTGGTTGGCGATCAGGGTCTCGGGCGCGGTCGAGCCGTACGGCACGATCTTCACGTTGATCCCGGCGGCCTTGAACCAGCCCTTGGCCTGGGCGACGTAGATCCCGGTGTGGTTGGTGTTGGGCGTCCAGTCCAGGGCGAGGGTGACGGTCGTGGTGCCGTCCTTCGCGGCGGCCGTGGAGTCGGCGGAGCAGCCGGTGACGGCGAGGAGGGCGGAAGCGGCTATGGCGGTCAGGGCGGTACGGCGCTGCATGTCGGGTCCTTCGAGGGGTGGGAGGGCTGGCGGGTCGGTCCGGTCAGGGCCGACACAGTGCGCTGCCCACCCGCATGAAGTCGACGGCCAGACGCCGGGTCAGCGTCCGCGCCTGGCAGGCCAGGGCTCTCATGTGGCCACGTCCAGCAGACCGTTGGTGAACGACTTGGCCCAGTCACGGTCGTCCGGGAGCGCGCCGTTCTCGGCGAGCCAGTGCGCGTACGGACCCATCCGGCCCTCGTCGATGACACCCCAACGGCCGTCCGCGTCCGTCCAGGTGGGCGCGATCAGCGCCAGGGAACGGGCGATCAGCGGGCGCGGGAAGTACGGGATGACCCGCTCCAGCAACTCCAGTGTGGCGTCGGCCTCTTGGGCGGCGGCCGTGTAGCCGCGGGCCGTGACGGCGAGGAAGTCCCGTACGAGAGTGGGGTGTTGGTCGAGCAGGGTCTCGCTCGTGCCGAGCAGATAGCTGTGATAGCTCGGGGCGCCGATCTCGTCGACCGGCCAGGTCAGCCGCTGCTCCTCGGGAAGATCGCCGCGCAGCGCGTCCCAGGACCAGTAGTTGCCGAAGGTCGCGTCCGCCTCGCCCGCCACGATGTCGTCCACGGTCAGCTCACGCGCGCCGGCGTCCACGCCGATCACGGCGTCCGGGTCGCCGCCGTCGGCGGCCACCAGATGGCGCACCATGGCCCGGCCGCGCGGTGTCGGGTTGAAGGCGATCCGGCGGCCGGCCAGCTCGCGGGGGCGGGTGATGCCCGTCGAGGTGGTGGTCTGGATCGCCTCCAGGCCCCGGTGGTTGATCGCGGCCACGGCGATCAACGGCTGGCCGTGCTCCGCGCGCCGGGCCAGCAGCCGGTTCGGCGGGAAGATCCCGAAGTCCACCTCGCCGCGCGCCAGATATTCGAGGGTGTCCCCGCGTCCCGGATCCTGGACCACCAGCTCGACGTCAAGACCGGCCTCGGCGTACCAGCGGCGGGCGCGGGCCACGTACAGACCGGCTGAATTCGGCCACGGGTGGAAATAGTCGAGCATGACCCGTATGTGCGGCATGGGGGTACTCCGGGAGGTGCGCAGGCGTGACGGCGCCTGAAGGAAGGGAGGGGGTGCGCGGAGGTGGTGGATCAGTACAGGCGACAACAACAGGAGCGGCGCGCCGGGGAGTTGACCACCGGGTACTGGGGCTCGACTGGTGCAGACACGTGGACTCCTACGCGGGCGCTGAGGCGCGAGTGGTGCGGTCGGCGTCCCCATGGGGGCCGGACTCTCGACGAGCCGGTCCCAGACGCCCTCTCAGCCCAACCGGGTAGGGGCTCCCGCGTAGATGGCCGAACGATAACCGGACTACCCGGATTCTGTGCAAGCGCGGTCCGGAATGTGGGACGGGTGTGCCCGAGGGGTGAGACGCCCAGGTCGCGGGCGTACGATCGGCGGCCATGACCACCTCCCTGCTGCCCGGCCCGCTGGTCGACGACACCTGGCTCGCCGCACGTCTCGACGATCCCCGGCTGGTCGTCCTCGACGCCACCACGCTCCTGCCCTCACCCCGCGAGGACGGCGACCACCGCTCCGCGAGCGGGCGCGGGACCTGGGCCGAACGGCATCTCCCCGGATCGCGGCACGCCGACCTGACCGGCGACCTCTCCGACCACGACGCGCCGTACCACTTCGCCGTGCCGTCCCCCGAGGCCCTCGCCGCCGCGCTGGCCGAGCTGGGTGTGGGGGAGGGCGTCGAGGTCGTCACGTACGACAGCGGCGGTGGCATCTGGGCGGCCCGCCTGTGGTGGATGCTCCGGGCGATCGGCGTCCCGGCGGCGGTCCTGGACGGCGGTCTCGAAGCGTGGGAGACGGCCGGCCGTCCGCTGGCCGCCGGGGTCGACGCCGACCCGGTGCCGGCCGACCGGCCCGTGACACCCGTCGTACGACCGGACCTGTGGGCCGGCATCGAGGACGTGGCCGCCATCAGCCGCGGCGAACGCCCCGGCACCCTCGTGTGCGCACTGCCCACCGGCGGCTACGACGGCTCCGCGCCCACCCGCTACAGCCGCCGCGGCCACATCCCCGCCAGCCGCAGCCTCCCGGGCCGGGGTCTCCTCGACGACTCCGGACACGTCCTGCGCCTCGAAGAACTCACGGCGCGGGTCGGCGCGGTCCTCGGCACCGAGGACTCACCGGTCGTCCTGTACTGCGGCGGCGGCATCTCGGCGGCGGGCGCCGCACTCGCGCTCACGCTGCTCGGCCGTACGGACGTGTCCGTCTACGACGGCTCACTGGAGGAGTGGTCCAAGGACCCTGTCAGGCCACTGGAGTTGGGGCCCTGAGCGGCCACCCCGGAAACGGCGTGGCCGCGGATGTCTCCCTCCCCCGAAGGCGACATCCGCGACCATTCCCCCGGCGCCGGACTGGTGGTCCGTTCGTCCGCGTGCGCTGTACACATGCTGTTACCAGCACATCACGGCGGTTTCCCCCGAACTCCACGTGGAGTACAGGCGCACACGGACGAAGTAGCGGCGGCCCTTGACGAGCCGGACCTTGAGTGTGGCGTTGTGGGGCGTTCCCCCGTCGTCCTGACCGGCGAGGAAGCGCGGTTCGCCGTCCCGTTCCTCGAAGGCCACGACGACGGTGTCGCTGTCCCCGAAGGTGCCGACGGCGTACTCGCGCGTCTGCGTCGGCTCGATGGCGAAGTCGGCCTGCTCGCCCGGTCCCAGGCGCAGCGGCGCCGACCGGAACGGCACCAGCTCGGCCGGCCGGGGAGGGCCGGCGGGCGGGTACCAGCGCAGGACGAACTCCTTGTCGGAGGGGGAGAGACTGCCGTGCGGGTGCAGACCCGTGCGGTACTCCTCCGGCTCCAGGATCAGTCCCGACGCGAACGGGTACTCCATGACCGACTGCGGGTCCCAGACGGAGCCGTTGACCTCGTCCGGGTCGAGCTTGCGCAGGATGTTGAAGAGCGTCCGGTCCCGGCTCCAGAAGTTCGGCGGGCCCGCCAGTTCGGCGTACACGGCCTCGTCGTCCCAGTGGATACCGGCGAACGGGCTCTGGTGCTCGTGCAGCAGACCCAGCGCGTGCCCGATCTCGTGCAGGGCCGTGCAGCGCTGCCCGGGCACGGTCAGGTCCCAGCCGAAGTTCATGGTGCGGTCGGACAGACCCACCGTGAGAGCGTCGCGGCCCACCGTCGACCAGGAGCCGTCACCGGGCTGGAACCCGATGCGCAGCTCCGCCTCCGACCGGTCGCCGACCTCGGCGAAGCCGAGCCCGATGCCGAGGCCCTGCCACTCACGGAAGCACTCGCGTACGACGTCCTGCTGCTCCTTGGCACCGCCCCACGGGACCCGCCGCATCTCGCCGGTCCCGGGGACCGGGATGACGGAGGTGTCGGCGGTAGCCGTGTTGTCGGGTGTGTCGGCGTCGAAGAAGTAGTAGTGCAGGACCGTGCCGTTGACCCACATCCGGCTGCCGCCGATGAGCGCACCGCGCCGCTCGGCGGCCAGTCCCGGTCGGAACTCCGGGGCCGGCTGCTGCGCGAGGGAGCAGTAGCGAGCGGTCATGCGACCAGACTGCCGCCGACCGTTCCCGGGCGCCTGAGTCGAGGGCTACTCAAGTCACCCTGTATCAAGGGTGAGTAGCCGGAGTCGTATCTGCGTGATGACTTTCGAACAGGACGCGAAGACCCTCGAACTGCCCTGGCCGTTCACCGGCCGGGAGGACGAACTCGAGCTCATTCGCGGCGCGTTGACGGCCGGCCGCCCCGGCATCGTGGTGACCGGCCCGGCCGGCCGGGGCAAGACCCGGCTGGTCACCGAGGCCGTCCGGGGCAGCGACTGCGCCAGGGTCACCGGGACCCCCGAGACGCGCGGGATCGCCTTCGCCGCGTTCGCGCACCTGCTCCCCGAGAGCGTCACCCTGCACCGCGCGGTCCAACTCCTGTCCGGCGTCCGGCTGTTGCTCGTCGACGACGCCCATCTGCTCGACGGCTCCTCGGCCGCCCTCGTCCACCAGCTCGCCGTGCACGGGCGGACCCGCCTGGTGGTCGTGGTGACCGACGGCGACCCGGTACCCGGTGCGGTGTCACGCCTGTGGACGGGCGAACTGCTGCCGCGCCTCGCGCTGGAGCCGCTGCCCCGGGAGGAGACGGCCCAGTTGCTGGCCCTGGGCGCCGGCGGCCCGCTCGAACCCCTCACCGTGAACCGCCTGTACGGCCTCTGCCAGGGCGATCTGCGACTGCTGCGCGACCTGTTCGGCGCGGTGCGCGAGCGCGGGCTGCTGACCCGGGCGACCGACTCCGACGAGTGGACCTGGCGCGGCCCGGTACCGGTCACCGCGACGGTCCGCGAACGCACCGCGCACGTCCTCGCCCGTACCGGCCCCGAGGAGCGCGAGAGCCTCGAACGCCTCGCGTTCGCCGAGCCGTTGGCAGCGCCCCTCGACGGTTTCGACCTCGACGTCCTCGAACGCCTGGAGACCGAGGCCCTGATCCGCGTCGACGACCAGGGCGCCGTCCGCCTCGCCCACCCGCTGCACGGCCCCGCGCTGCGCGCCGCGGCCGGCCGGCTCCGGGCCCGCCGGCTGGCCCGTACCCCGGACCAGTGCGCCCCGGCCCTCGCGGCCGAACGGGCCGCGCTGGCCGACCGCATCGACCGCACCGACGTACGCCCGCTGCCGACGCCCGTGGGGGAGTGGCTGGTGGCGGAGGACGCGCCCGTGCCGGTCGGGTACGCCGCCGTCCGCGCCCGGTTCGCGAGGCTGCGGGGTGAGCTGCGCGAGGCGGCGGCCTGGGCGCGGGAGGGACTGCGGGAGTCCCCGGGGCACCGGGTCTGCGGGGTCGAACTCGCCCTGGCCGCCGCCCAGTCGGGCGACGTACCGGCCACCGACGAGGCCTTGGCCCGCCCCGCGTCGGACGGCGTGGACGGCTGGCGCGCGGCGGCCCGGGGCGATGTGGAGGCGGCCCGCGAGACCGCGACCGACCGCTGGAGAGAGGGCGAGGACAGCCACGGCACCACCGCCGAGGACGGCAGGCCCGCCGCGTACGTCCTCTACGACGCCGTACGCCTCGGTGCTCCCGAACGGGTCGCCGGACGGCTCGCCCGGCTGCCCGGCGACGGGCCGGCCGTCCTCGCCCGGCACGCGGAGGCGCTGGTCGAGGGGGACGGGCCCGCGCTGGACCGGGTCGCGGGGGAGTTGGAGCAGCGCGGCTTCCTGCTCTTCGCGGCCGAGGCCCACGCCCAGGCCGTACGCGCACACCGCGACCCGCGCGCCGCCCGCATGTCCCGCACCCGCGCGGTCGCCCTCGCCCGCCGCTGCCAGGGCGCCCGCACCCCGGCCCTGTCGGGCCTGGTCCTCGGCGAACTCACCACCCGCCAGCGGCAGATCGTCACCCTCGCCGCAGCCGGCCTCAGCAACCGCCAGATCGCCGAACGCCTCACCCTCTCCGTGCGCACCGTCGGCAACCACCTCTACAGCGCCTACGCCCGCCTCGGCGCGAGCGACCGCGGCGCCCTGCCGTGGCTGGTGGAACTGCCGACGACGCAGTCGGCCTGAGCGGCGCGGACGGTCGTCGACCTTGCTCGCGCACCCGGCGGGATGGCCGATGTCCTGGCCCGCTCACCGGGCCGGACGGTCTGGGGCTTGGTTTGCCTGCCTGGCGGGACGGTCGGCGGCCTGGCTCGCTTGCCTACCCGGCGGGGCGGCCGACGGGCCCATCCGCCCACCCGGCGGGACGGTCAACAGCCTGGTCCGCCCCCGGAGGGTCAGGCCGCCCCGAACGCCGTGAACGCCCACCCCGTCGCCTGGTGCGTCGCGTCCCCCGGCAGCGCCGCCCGGGCGTCGCGCAGGGCCTCGGCCAGGGACAGGCCCGAGCTGAGGCCCTTGTGCAGGGCGAGCATCAGCGGAACCACCGCCGCGTCGTTGACCGGGGCGCTGCTCGCCACCACGCCCGCCGTGCCCAGCGGGAGCAACGCCGTGACCAGGCCCAGGAGTTCATCGGCTCCCACCGAGGCGAGGCGGGCGGTGTCGCAGCTGGAGAGGATGATGCGGTACGGGCTGCGGGCGAGGCGTTCGAAGTCGTGGACGATGAGCGGACCGTCGGCCATGCGCAGCGACGAGAACAGGGGACTGTCCGCGCGGAACGTGCCGTGGGCCGCGATGTGAGCCAGCGTCGCGCCGTCCAACTCGGCCAGCACCCGGGGGACTTCGGCGCCGTCGTGCTCCAGGACCGTGGGCCTGCCGTACCGGCCGGCCAGGTCGGGGACCTCGGCGCCACCGGTCGCGAGACCGGGCCCGCGCACCAGGACGTGCCGGCCGCCGGGCGGCGGTTCGGTGTCCAGGGAGCGCAGCCAACTGCCCGCCGACGGCGACACACTGAGCACCCGCTCGCGCAGCGAGGGCAGCAACGCCCAGGGAACGCGGTGGAGTCGGCCCGGCGGGACCACCACCACCGGTCCGGAGCCCAGGTGTTGAGCGGCCTCGCCGAGGAGCAGCTCCTCCAGACGTCGGCCCGCCGCCTCCACCACCGGGAGCCTGGCCTCCGCCCCGGGATGCGCCAGCCGCCGCAGCCCCGCCTGTACGTGTTCCGCCTCGGCCATCGCCTCCGCGAGCAGGCCCGCCTCGAAGCGACGGACCCGGCCCGCCCCGCACAGCAGGGCGTGCACCCGGCCGTCCACGACGGCGAGTTCGACCAGCCGCCCTTCGCCCAGGCGGGCCAGCAGCCGGGACGCGTCGAAGCGGTCGCCCTCGCCGGGGGAGTCGCCTCGCATACGGAGGGTGCGGGAGCGGATCTCCCGTTCCAGGCGCCGCTGTTCGCGCTCCAGGGGCGGAAGCGGGCGGCCCTTGCTGCGGGCCTCCTCCGCGCGGGCGGCGATCACGCGGAACGCCGTCAGATCGCTGAGGAGCGCGGGATCGGCCGGTGGCCTGGCGGGTGGGGTCGACAGCGCGGTCGCCCGCCAGCGCTCGCTCCACACCAACAGCTGCCGCGGACCGCCGGAGAGGAGGCTCGCGCGCTGGGCCAGCGCCGCCAGTTCGGCGCCCTGCGCGGTCGCCCGCGCCCGCAACTCCGAGGCGCCCAGGGTCGTACGGTGATCGTCGAGAACGTCGAGCCCGCGCCGGCACGCCTCCAGCACCCCGCGACCGGAACCCGCGGCCTGCGCGCGCAGCGCCTGTGCCGCCCAGCCGGTCATCCGGGCCAGCGGCGGGCCGCCGCGTCTGCTGCGGGCGGCCACCGCCAAGTGCCGTTCCGCGTCCGCCGTCCAGCCCAGCGCCAGCGCGATCCGGCCCGCGAGCAGCGAGGCCTCCGGAGCGGACGGCGAGCCGAAGCCGGCCAGCCGGTCGGCCACCGCGGCGGCGTCCGCCACCAGCCGTCCGGACGCCCGCCCGGCCGCCAACCGGGCCTCGATCAGCACCAGTTGGGCATGCGTCTGCCACCAGGTGCGCCGCTGCGCGGCGAACAGCCGTACCGCCACGGCCGCGCGCGCTATCGCCCGCTGCGGATCGTCCGCGAGCCGCGCGGCCCGGGCGGCCACGAGCAGCAACTCCGCCTTGCGGGTGGACTGACCGCCGATGCCGTCGAGCAGCCCGACCGCCGTGTCCGCGTGCGCCAGCGCCTCCCCGGCCAGACCCGCGCTCATCAGGACCTCGCAGCGGCGGATGGTCAGCATGAACGTCGGGGTGGCGAGCTTGGCGTACATCTCCTCCGCCTCGTCGAGCAGTTGGAGCGCCACCGGGATGTCGCCCGACCGGAACTTGGCCAGCCCCCGGCTCTCCACCGCGTCGGCCTTGTCGTGCTCCTGGCCGGTGGTCTCCCACAGCGACTCGGCCGCCGTGAAGTCGGCGTCGGCCCGGTCCACCGCGCCGAGCGCGAGATGCACGGTGGCGCGCAGGGTGAGCGCCCGCGCCGTCCAGATCGTGTCGTCCACCTGCCGCAGCACGGGAATCGCCCGCCGTACGTCGTCCAGCGCCTCCGGATGGTGTCCCAGCACCCACCAGACGTACGCCCGCCGGTACAGGACCCGGGCCCGGGTCTGCCCCGTGCCCCGGGCGATGCCCCGCTCGAAGGCCTCCAGGCCCTGCCGGGTGCGTCCGGCGTGCACCAACGCCACGCCCAGCGTGCCGAGGACGTCCGCCTCGCGGTCCGCCGAGTCCGCGCGGGCCGCCAGGTCGCGGGCGCGCCGCAGATGGTGCAGGGCGAGCCGTAGATCGCCGAAGTCCCGCTGCCAGATGCCGATCACATGGTGGGCCACGGAGGCATGGAACGGCGTCGGATCGCCGTCGAGGACCTCCCGCGCACCGGCCAGCGCCTCGCCCGGATCCGCGAAGACCATCGGCAGCAGTTCGAGGACCGAGTCGCTTCCCGCTGTCACTCCTCCCATGCTAGTGGTCCCTGGTGCGGACCTCACAGGTTTGGTGCTGTATCAAGTAGCGGTCCGGCGGCTCTGATTGACGACCGCCGCCGTAGTGGGAGGACACGCCATGGCACCACAGCGATTCCACGAGCAGTTCGACCAGATCCAACGCTCGATGCCCGACATCCCCCTGGCGATGGGGCCGGACGACTCCGCCGAGTTCTTCTACGAGAAGGGCGTCGTGCTCGCCCGCGACGGCGAGGAGGCCCGCCTCGTCGAGGACACCGTCCGCACGCACTTCACCGCCGCCACCGACCTCACCGCCGACTCCGTGCGCCGGGCGGGCCCCGAGACCAACCGGTCCGGCATCACCCGTATCCAGGTCGGCGACCCTGGCCAGGGCGACCGGCGCGGCGACCACGCCGTGGCGAACGCGCTGCGCGCCCTGCGCGAACCGGAGGGCCGCACCGGCCGCCGGCTCGTCAGCCGCAACCACGTGGTGTCGATCGCCGTGAACGCCTGTCCCGGCGACGAACCCGTGCCCGCCCCGCGCTCCGAAGGAGCCAACCCGGCGCCCGCGGAAGCCGGTTACGACCCCGACACCGCCGTCGGCGTCCTCGTCATCGACACCGGGCTCATGCACGACTACCGGTCCTACCCGCTGCTCGCCCACGTCCAGGGCGACGCGCAGATCCGGGAGACCGACGACGCGGGAGTGCTCCAACAGTACGTAGGGCACGGCACGTTCATCGCCGGGCTCGTCGCGGCCGTCTCGCCCAACACCGCGGTGACGGTCCGCAACACCCTCAACGACGCGGGCGCCATCCTCGAATCCGACTTCGGCGAGGCCCTGTTCGCCGCCGTCGACCAGCACGGCTGGCCCGACGTCATCAGCCTCTCCGCCGGCACCTCCAACGGCCGCACCGACGGACTCCTCGGTGTCGAGGGCTTCATGCAGGCGCTGCGCGGACAGCGCACCCTCCTCGTCGCCGCCGCGGGCAACAACGCCAGCGCCACGCCCTTCTGGCCCGCCGCCTACGCAGACCTGCCCGACTACCAGGACGTCGTCCTCTCGGTCGGCGCGCTGCGCAGCGACGGCGAGTTCGGCGCCTGCTTCAGCAACCACGGCGCCTGGGTCAAGGCCTACGCCCCCGGCGAGCGGCTCATCGGCCCCCTCACCGGCTTCGACACCCCCACGCCGTACGCCTACCAGCACACCACCTACGACGCCTGCCGGTTCGGCTTCACCTACACCTGCACCTGCCAATCGCCTGCCCACAAGGGTGTGTTGAGCCAGGCCGGGGACGCCGAGCCGGGCAGCCCGGACCAGGTGACGTTCGACGGGTTCGCCCACTGGAGCGGCACCTCGTTCGCCGCGCCCGTCGCCGCCGGCATGGTCGCCGCCTTCATGACGGCGAACAAGGAGACCGACGCCCGCGCCGCCCGTGGCCAACTCCTCGCGGCCAACACCGAGTACGCCGAAGTGCGCGGGGCGCACGTACCGGCGCTGCGCCCACCCACCTGGCGCCCGGTCCCCGTCGTACCGCTCTCCCCTCCGGCATGAGGGCCGGAACCCTCCCCTCCACGGCGTACGATGACATGCCGTACACGAGGGGTGGCACAGTGGACCGTGCAGAGGTCGGCGCGCTCGTCCAGTCCGCCGTCGACGGCGACGCGGCGGCCTGGAAGGCGCTCGTGGAGGGTCTGAGCCCACTGGTCTGGTCCGTGGTGCGCTCCCACCGGCTCTCCGACGCCGACGGCCACGAGGTCTACCAGACCGTGTGGTTGCGCTTCTCCCAGCACCTGCGGCGCATCCGGGAACCCGAGAAGGCCGGCTCCTGGCTCGCGTCCACCGCACGCAACGAATGCCTGAAAGTGATCAAGAGCCTACGGCGGCTCATGCCCACGGACGATCCCCAACTCCTCGACCGCGTCAGCGAGGAGCGCACCCCCGAGCAGTCGCTGATCGACTCGGAGGAAGCGGCCTCCGACGCCGAGCGCGTCCGGCGGCTGTGGCAGGAGTTCGAGGAACTGGGCGAGCGGTGCAGGCAGTTGCTGCGGGTGCTGATGGCCTCGCCGCCGCCCAGCTATCTGGAAGTGTCCGCCGGCCTGGGGATCGCCGTCGGCAGCATCGGCCCGATGCGCCAGCGCTGTCTGCGCCGGCTGCGGGCCCGACTCGACGCCCGGGGGGCGGTGTGAACGGCATGCACGACGACGGGCCCGACGCTTTCGGCGCTTTCGGCCAGGAACCCTTCGACGACGAGGAGTTCGACGAGCGAGGGGACGAACCGGGCGACGGCGGAGGGGAGGACGCACTCCTGGAGGAGGAGCTGCGCCAGGCGGCCGCCGTCCTGGACCCGGTCCCCGCCGAGCTGCTCCAACTCGCCATGGACGCCTACACCTTCCACGACCTCGACGGCCGGCTCGCGGAGCTCACCTTCGACTCCCTGGTCGACGCCATCCCGGTCAGAGGAGCCACGGACGTCCCCCGCATGCTCACTTTCACCGCGGGCGCCCTCAGCATCGACGTGGAGGTGACGAGCGAGGGTCTGATGGGCCAGGTGATGCCGCCCCAGCCGGCCGGCATCGAGATCCTCGGCGGCTCCCGGGCCCCGCGCCCCACCGCCCTCACGGCCGACTCCATGGGCCGCTTCACCGGCGACGCGCCACCGACCGGCCCCTTCGCGCTGCGGCTGCGGGCCGGCGGGGAGGTCGTCGTCACGGAGTGGCTGCGGGCCTGAACGCCGGTGCGCGAGGACGGAGTTCGAGACGCTCCGTCCTCGCGTGCACGCCGTTGGCCGATAGCCGCTACCAGGTCACCGGCAACGTCTGCGGCCCCCGGATCATGGTCTTCCGGCGCCAGACGATCTCCTCGGCGGGCACGGCGAGTCGAAGCCCCGGGAGGCGGTCCAGCAGGGTGTCCACGAGGAGTTCCGTCTGGAGCCGGGCCAGCACCGCGCCGGTGCAGTAGTGCGCGCCGTTGCCGAGGGCCAGGTGCGGGTTGGGATCGCGGTCGACGTCGATGCGCTCCGGGTCCGGGAACACGGCCGCGTCCCGGTTGGCGGCGAGATAGGAGACGTAGACCGGGTCGCCCGCGCTGATGCGCAGACCGTGCAACTCGACGTCCTCCAGGGCGATCCGGGCCAGACCGACCGAGGAGCGGTGCGGGATGTAGCGCAGGAGTTCGTCCAACGCGGCTTCCCGTGACTCGGGTTGACCGCGCAGACGGTCCAGCAGGTCGGGCCGGGTGAGCATCAGGTACAGCATCTGGCCGCAGTTGTGGGTGACCGCCTCGCCGCCGATCTGCAGCGGGCCCGCCACCCCGGCCGCCTCCGGCTCGCCGATGTCGCCCCGGGCCACGGCGTTGCCGAGCAGGGAGTACACATCGGTGCCGTCGCTGTCGGCGCGGGCGCGGATGGTGTCGGTGATCCACGCGTACATGCCGTTCTTGGCGCGGTCGGCGGCCTCGGCGCCACCGGACGTGGAGATGATCTGCCGCGTCCAGGCGTGCACCTGGTCCCGGTCCTCGTCGGGCACCCCCATGACCTCGCTGACCACGGTGATCGGGAAGGGTTCCAGGACCCGCTCGATCAGGTCGGCCGGGGGCCCGTCCGCCACGACGCCGTCCACCAGCGCGTCGAGCAGTGACTGCGCCCGG
This sequence comes from Streptomyces sp. NPDC101776, assembly GCF_044766845.1. NCBI lineage: Bacteria > Bacillati > Actinomycetota > Actinomycetes > Kitasatosporales > Streptomycetaceae > Streptomyces > Streptomyces sp. NPDC101776. The sequence goes on from NZ_JBIWMV010000001.1 coordinate 872,490, forward strand.
GGCCGCAGCCGCTTCATCGCGCCGACCGTGAACGCGCCCGCGATCGCCTTGCGCAGCCGGTTGTGGTCCGGCTGGTCGGCGAACGCCAGTGACCCCGGGCGCGGCTTGAAGTGCGGTGCCATGCGCGTCACTTGACGCGTGGTGACCTCCGCGCGGCCGAACCGCGGATCGTTGGTGATCATCTTCACGTCGTCGTAGCGGGTGGCCAGCCACGCCCAGCCCTCGCCGTGCGGCAGCCGGATCCGGTTCAGCGGGCCCTCGCGCATCAGTTCCGCGAGGACCGGGTCGAACTCCGTCCCGGTCAGGTCGAGCGGGGGCCAGTCCCGGACGGGGGGCGGGGCCTGGCCGGTCAGCGTGGTGGTCTCCTCGGTCATGCTGTCCACCCTCGTACGCCCCCGGCCGCCTGTCCTGCGGGGCTGCTCCAGCCGGGAGGTCAGTCCGTCACGGCGGTCACGAGCGCCGCCAGCGCGGCGGCGAGCCGGGCGACGCCGGGGCCGTCGGGCGGGCCGCCGGGCTCCGTCATGTACGTGTCCCGGCGGATCTCCACCATCAGAGCACCGACCGCCGGCTCCTTGCCGTAGAACTCCAGCGGGACGTAGACCCCCCGGAACGGGCTGTCGAGCCCGGTCTCCCCGCGCCCCGCGAACGCGTCCCGCGCCGCCGACAGCAGGGCGGGCGGGGTGTGGAGGGTGTCCGTGCCCAGGCAGACGGCCGGCCGTGGGTCGCTGCCGTGCAGTTCGTAGGGGAGCGCGGCGGTGGGGTAGGAGTGCAGGTCGATGAGGACGGCCCGGCCCGTCGCGGCCAGCCGGTCGGCGACGGCCTCCGTCATCGCGCGGGCGTACGGGCGGAAGTAGCGGTCGAGCAGCGGCCCGGGATCGTGGTCGGCGGGCCGTAGGTCGGCGTGGTGCGTGGTGCGGGTGTAGACCGCGCCCATGCCCACGGAGAGCATCTCCTCGCGCTCGTCCGGGAAGCGTTCCGGATCGACGACCAGACGCGACAGCCGGTTCACGAACCGCCACGGGGCGACCGCACAGGCGCGTGCCGCCTCCGCGGCGATCCGGGCGGTGTGGCTGTCGGTGATGTGGTCCAGCTCGCGCTCCAGCGCCGGGTCGTCGAGCAGGAGATCCGCGCGGACGTCGGCCGGTATCTCCCGCGCGGAGTGCGGGACATGGAGGATCACGGGCGAGTCGGCGGCGCCGGGCAGCAGCTCGAAAGACGGCGAGGACGGCGAGGACGGCGCGGAGGGCGGGGAGGGCGGGGACACGGGCGGCTCCCGAGGGCGTTGTCAGTGGCGTGGTGCAGGATCAAGGTATCCGCATGGACGATCACGGACCGGGGGAGCAGCACCATGCCCGTCAGCAACGAGCAGATCACCGAGCACGCCTTCCTGCGCGGGCTGTACCGGGACGACTACTACCCCGACCACGTCGTGGACCTCGGCAAGGCGATCCTGCTGCGCCTGTGCGAGCGCATCGAGACGGAGAGCCCCGCCGACCTGCCCGCGCTGTACGCGCTCACCGAGGTCGCCACCGAGGAATTCAACGCGCTTCAGGACGACTTCGACGCGGCCGACAGCGAGATCGAGACCGTGGCCCGCGAGGAGATAGCCGAGGACTTCTGGTTCGTGGCCAAGGCGTACGGCTTCGCGGACGCGGACGTGGAGAAGCTGATCGCCGTCCGGGACTGGTGAGTTGCGCCGTCCCGGACTGGTGAGCCGCGCCGGCCGGGGCGGGGGAGTGGCGCTCCGCCCGGCGTCGGCGGCCGGCCGAGGTTCTGGCACGGGTGAGCCCGACTGTTCCCCGGAACGCGACCGCCCCGGCCGGAGGAGACCCCGGCCGGGGCGGAGGGCGGATGCCCTTCAGACTTCGTGCGTCAGCTCAGGGAAGCCAGCGCCTCGTTCCACGTCGTCGACGGACGCATGATCTTCGCGGCCTTGTCCGGGTCGGGCTGGTAGTAGCCGCCGATGTCGGCCGGGCTGCCCTGCACCGCGCCCAGCTCCTCGACGATCTGCTGCTCGGCTCCCGCGAGGGTCTCGGCGAGCGGCGCGAAGGCCTTCGCGAGGTCCGCGTCGTCGGTCTGCGCGGCCAACTCCTGCGCCCAGTACAGGGACAGGAAGAAGTGGCTGCCGCGGTTGTCGATGCCACCGACACGACGGGTCGGGGACTTGTCCTCGTTGAGGAAGGTCGCCGTGGCGCGGTCGAGGGTGTCCGCGAGGACCTGCGCGCGGGCGTTGCCGGTGAACGTCGCGTACTGCTCCAGGGAGGGGACCAGCGCGAAGAACTCACCGAGCGAGTCCCAGCGCAGGTAGTTCTCCTTGACGAGCTGCTGCACGTGCTTCGGCGCGGAGCCGCCGGCGCCCGTCTCGAAGAGACCGCCGCCCGCCATCAGCGGGACGACCGACAGCATCTTGGCGCTGGTGCCCAGCTCCAGGATGGGGAAGAGGTCGGTCAGGTAGTCGCGCAGCACGTTGCCGGTCACCGAGATGGTGTCCTCGCCGCGCCGGATGCGCTCCACCGACAGCTTGGTGGCCTCGACCGGGGCGAGCACACGGATGTCCAGGCCCTCGGTGTCGTGCTCCGGCAGGTACGCCTCGATCTTCTTGATCAGCTGGGCGTCGTGCGCGCGGGTCTCGTCCAGCCAGAACACCGCCGGGCTGCCGGTGGCACGCGCCCGCGTGACGGCCAGCTTCACCCAGTCCTTGATCGGGGCGTCCTTGGTCTGGCAGGCGCGGAAGATGTCGCCCTTGGCGACCGACTGCTCCAGGACGACGTTGCCGGCCTGGTCGACGAGACGGACCGTACCGGCCGCCGGGAGCTCGAAGGTCTTGTCGTGGGAGCCGTACTCCTCGGCCTTCTGCGCCATCAGACCGACGTTCGGCACCGAGCCCATGGTGGACGGGTCGTAGGCGCCGTGCGCGCGGCAGTCGTCGAGGACCGCCTGGTAGACGCCGGAGTAGGAGGAGTCCGGGAGCACCGCGAGGGTGTCGGCCTCCGCGCCGTCCGGGCCCCACATGTGACCCGAGGTGCGGATCATGGCCGGCATCGAGGCGTCGACGATCACGTCGGACGGCACGTGCAGGTTGGTGATGCCCTTGTCGGAGTCGACCATCGCGAGCGCGGGGCCCTCGGCGATCTCCGCGTCGAAGGACGCCTTGATCGCGTCGCCCTCGGGAAGCGCGGCCAGGCCCTTGAGGATGCCGCCGAGACCGTCGTTCGGGGAGAGACCGGCCGCGGCGAGCGTCGCGCCGTACTGCTCGAAGGTCTTCGGGAAGAAGGCGCGGACCACGTGGCCGAAGATGATCGGGTCGGAGACCTTCATCATCGTGGCCTTGAGGTGCACGGAGAACAGGATGTCCTCGGCCTTGGCGCGGGCGATCTGCGCGGTGAGGAACTCCCGCAGTTCGGCCACGTGCAGCACGGAGGCGTCGACGACCTCGTCCTTCAGGACGGGTACGGACTCGCGCAGCACGGTGGTGGTGCCGTCTGCGGCGACCAGCTCGATCTTCAGCGAGCCGGCCTCGGCGATCGTCACGGACTTCTCGGTGGAGCGGAAGTCGTTCTCGCCCATGGTCGCGACATTGGTCTTGGAGTCGGCCGACCAGGCGCCCATGCGGTGCGGGTGGGTCTTGGCGTACTTCTTGACCGAGGCGGGGGCGCGCCGGTCGGAGTTGCCCTCGCGCAGGACCGGGTTGACCGCGGAGCCCTTGATCTTGTCGTAGCGGGACTGGACGTCCCGCTCCTCGTCGGTCTTCGGGTCGTCCGGGTAGCTCGGCAGCGCGTAGCCCTGCTCCTGCAGCTCGGCCACGGCGGCCTTGAGCTGCGGGATGGACGCCGAGATGTTCGGCAGCTTGATGATGTTGGCCTCGGGCGTCTTCGCCAGTTCGCCCAGCTCGTGCAGGGCGTCCGGGATCCGCTGGTCCTCGGTGAGGTACTCCGGGAACACGGCGATGATCCGCCCGGCCAGCGAGATGTCCCGCGTGGTCACGGCGACACCCGCCTGCGAGGCGTACGCCTGGACCACCGGCAGGAAGGAATACGTCGCCAGGGCCGGGGCCTCGTCAGTGTGCGTATAGATGATGGTCGAGTCAGTCACCGGTGCTCCGCTCCACGTCTGCAACATTGCTCGACATCAAGATATCTCGTGATGCGGTACCGCTCGACAGCGGTCCGTCCGCACTGCGCGAACATCCGTCCGACGATTAAGGGCAACCGTTCGCCCGACCCCGTGGTCAGTAATGAGTGGATCACCTTCACTGACCGACGGCCGGAGCCGACCACCCGGCCGCCCGAGCGAAAGCGGATCATGAGAAATCGCACCAGAGTGACGGCCCCGGTGGCCGCCCTGATCGGTACGGCCACGGCACTGACCGTGGGTTCCCCGGCCTTCGCGGCCGGACGGGGGAGCGGCGACGCGGCGACCGTAGGGGGGAACGGCGACACCGCGACCGGACGGGAGACGGGCGACGAGGGCGCCGAGACCCTCGGCGACCCGGTGTACCCGAGCCTCGGCAACGGCGGCTACCGCGTCCGGTCCTACGACCTCGACCTCGCCTACGACGCGACGACGAAACTCGTCGACGGCGCGGTCACGATAGAACTGCGCACCACCGAGTCCCTGACCCGGTTCTCCCTCGACGCCCTCGGCCTCGACATCCACGAGGTCCGCGTCCAGGGCCGTAGGACGGATTTCGAGCAGGTCGACCAGAAGCTGCGGATCACGCCTGCCCGGACGCTCCCGGCGAAGGCCAGGGTCACCGTCCGCGTGGAGTACTCCGCCGACCCGGCCCGCGCCGCCGCGCCGACCGGCGGCTGGGTCGTCACTCCCGACGGTTTCGCGGTGTGCGGCCAGCCGAACCTGGCGCACACCGTCTTCCCCTGCAACGACCACCCCAGCGACAAGGCCGACTTCACGTTCCGGATCACCGTCCCGGACGGGCTGCGCGGGGTCGCCAACGGTCAACTGCTGTGCACCGAGCGGCTGGACGGCGACCGGACCGCGTTCAGCTACCGCTCGCGTTCACCGATGGCGACCGAGCTGGTGCAGATCACCGTCGGCGACTACGTCGTCAAGAACCGGCGGGGCCCGCACGGCCTGCCGCTGCGGGACATCGTGCCCACCGCGCGCGCCGCCGCCCTGGAACCGGCGCTCGCGCTGACCCCGGGCCAGGTGGACTGGCTGGAGCAGCGGCTCGGGGCGTTCCCGTTCGAGACGTACGGACTGCTGCCCTGCAATTCCGACAGCCCGACCGCCTTTGATTTCACGGGACTTGAGACCCAGACCCTCACCCTCTACAAGCCGAACTTCCTGCTCCAGGAGGAGAGCAGGATCGGCTCGCACATGATGCACGAGCTGGTCCACTCCTGGTTCGGCAACAGCGTCAGCCCCGCCACCTGGGCCGACCTCTGGCTGAACGAGGGCCACGCGGACTTCTACGGCCTGCTCTACCGCTACGAGCGCGGCTGGCCCGACTCCCTCGGCCTCACCACGATGGAGGCCCGCATGAAGGACACCTACGCGCGCGGCGACCAGTGGCGCCACGACTCCGGTCCGGTCGCGGCCCCCAACGAGGCCAACCTCTTCGACAGCCAGCGCTACTTGGGCGGGGTCCTGGTCCTGTACGCCCTGCGGGAGTTGATCGGCGAGGGCACCTTCCACGCCGTGGAACGCGCCTTCCTCGCCCGGTACCGCGACTCCTCGGCGACGACGGAGGACTACATCGCCGTCGCGTCGAAGGTCTCCGGCCAGAACCTGTCCGGCTTCCTGCGGGACTGGCTCTACGGTACGGCGACGCCGCGCATGCCCGGTCATCCGGACTGGACGGTGACGCCGGTGAACCCGTCCCTCACCGCCCCGCACGGCCGGACCGGCGGGCGCTCCCGCGACAACTCGGCGACGCTCTGAGGGAGTTGACCGGTCAGGGTAGGCAGAGCCGTCCTTGAGCGGTCAGTCGAGCCGGGCGGAGGGGACTTCGCCCGGCTCGTCCTCCGGGATCCGCTGCTGCGGTATGGCGATGGACCCCTGCTGGAGCGCCACCGTCCGCGTCGGTGCAGGAATGCGGATGCCCTCCTCCCGGTACCGCCTGTGCAGACGCTTGATGAACTCGTGCTTGATACGGAACTGGTCGCTGAACTCGCCGACACCGAGGATCACCGTGAAGCCGATCCGCGAGTCGCCGAACGTGTGGAAGCGGATGGCCGGTTCGTGCTCGGGGATCGCACCGGTGATGTCGGTCATGACCTCGGCGATGACCTCCATGGTCACCTCCTCGACATGCTCCAGGTCACTGTCGTAGCCGACGCCCACCTGGACCAGGATCGTCAACTGCTGCTCGGGACGCATGAAGTTGGTCATGTTCGTCTTGGCGAGCTGGCCGTTCGGTATCACGACGAGGTTGTTGGAGAGCGCCCGTACGGTCGTCTGGCGCCAGTTGATGTCCTCGACGTAGCCCTCCTCGCCGCTGCTCAACTTGATGTAGTCGCCGGGCTGGACGGTCTTCGAGGCGAGGATGTGGATGCCCGCGAAGAGGTTCGCGAGGGTGTCCTGGAGCGCGAGTGCGACGGCGAGGCCGCCGACACCGAGGGCTGTGAGCATCGGCGCTATCGAGATGCCCAGCGTCTGGAGCATCACCAGGAAGCCGATGGCGAGGACCAGTATCCGGGTGATGTTGACGAAGATCGTGGCCGAACCGGCGACCCCGGAACGGGAGTTGGTGACCGCCCGCACGAGTCCCGCTATCACCCGGGCCGCCGACACCGTCACGGCGAGGATGATCAGCACCTTGAGGCTCTGGTTGACCTGGTGCTGGACCGTGTGCGTCAACGGCAGGGCCGCCCCCGCGACCGCCGCGCCACCGGCGATCGCCGACCACGGCAGCGCGGTCCGCAGCGCGTCCACCATCACGTCGTCGCCGCTCCACCGCGTACGGTCCGCGTGCTTGCCGAGCCAGCGCAGCAGGACCCGCAGCAGGAACGCCGCCAACAGGCCCGAGGCCAGCGCTATTCCGGCCAGCATGAAGTCGTCCAGGGTCGGCGTGCGGTTCATCGGTCACCTCCGGGGAGCGGGACTGCGGCGAAAAGTGCCGCCGACGGCCGGATGTGCGAAGTCGTCACGTTGTCCACCTGCTCGAAGTGCGGGCATTGCGGTCGCGTCGGCCGGAACGGTTCTCCGACCGACGCGACCGCTCATCCTGCCGTATCCGGAGGGGGAGTTCGTACCTGGTCCGGGGCTGTGAGCACGGCTTTCGGACGATTGACTCGGCGAGCTCGGAGTTCAACCAGGCCCCCCTGACACCTACTGCCGCGGAGATGCTCTCCGAGAGGGCGCTTCATCCCCAACTCCGTAGATATATCCACGAGTTGATCGATGATCAGAAACGCTTGACGTGGTGTGCGGCCCGGCGGCAGGCTGTCGGGCGTTGATCTACGAGAGGGGTGGTATGACGGGTCCGGTACTCGCCGTCGACCAGGGAACATCCGGCACGAAGGCCCTGGTGATCTGTCCCGAACGCGGCGTGATCGGCACCGGGTTCGTCTCGGTGGGGAACCGTCGGCTGCCGGGCGGCCTGGTCGAGGCCGACCCCGAGGAACTGTACGAGTCGGTGATCGTCGCCGGGCGTCGCGCGCTCGCCGAGGCCGACGAACCCGTGACCGCGCTGGGCCTCGCCAACCAGGGCGAGACGGTACTCGCCTGGGACCCCGACACAGGGATGCCGCTCACCGACGCACTCGTCCGGCAGGACCGCCGGGCTGAGAGCGTGTGTGCCGAACTCGCCGAGCACGGCGACGAGTTGCGCCGGATCACCGGTCTGCCGCTCGACCCGTATTTCGCCGCACCCAAGATGGCCTGGATCCGGCGCCACCTCACCCGGGACGGCATGGTCACCACCAGCGACTCCTGGCTCGTCCACCGCCTCACCGGCACCCATGTCACCGACGCCGCGACCGCCGGCCGCACCCAACTCCTCGACCTGGACAAGGCCGCTTGGTCGCCCCGCGCGCTCGACCTCCACGGACTCCTGGACGAACGTCTCCCGGGAGTCGTCGACTGCGCCGGGCCCATCGGTACGACCACGGCGTTCGGCGCGGAGATACCCCTCACCGGACTCGTCGTTGACCAGCAGGCCGCGCTGCTCGCCCAGCGCGTCACCACGCCCGGTGCCGCCAAGTGCATTTACGGCACAGGGGCGTTCCTGCTCGCGCACACCGGTGACACACCCCGGCGCGGCGACTCCGGACTGGTGAGCTGTGTCGCCTGGCGGCTCGGCGGGCGGACCAGTTACTGCCTCGACGGGCAGGTGTACACGGCCGCGTCCGCCGTCCGCTGGCTCACCGATCTCGGCGTCATCACCGGCCCCGCCGACCTGGACCGCGTGGGCGGCGCGGTACCGGACGCGGGCGGTGTCACCTTCGTGCCCGCCCTCGCCGGGCTTGCCGCCCCCTGGTGGCGCGGCGACCTGCGCGGCTCCCTCACCGGACTCGCCCTCGACACCACCTCCGGACACCTCGTGCGCGCCCTCTGCGAGGGCCTCGCCGCGCAGGTCGTCGAACTCGCCGAAGCCGCCGCGACCGACCTCGGCACCCCCCTGGACGTGCTGCGCGTCGACGGCGGCCTGACCCGCTCGGCCCTGCTCATGCAGACCCAGGCCGACCTCCTGCAACGCCCGGTCGAGGTGTCCGCGCTGCCCGACGCGACCGCCCTCGGCGTGGGCGCCCTGGCCCAACTCGGCGCGGAGCCGGGGCTGACGCTCGCCGACGCCCTGCCCGACTGGAAACCCGCCGCCGTCTACGAACCACGCATCACCCCCGACCACGCGGCCGAACGCCTCGCCGCCTTCCGCACCGAAGTCACCGCCCTGCTCGACCGGGCACCCGTATGACGGTCACGGTCAACGGACCGCTGCCGTCGGGGAGTTACGACGTGGCGCTGGTCGGCGCGGGAGTCGTCGGCTGCGCGATCGCCCGCGAACTCGCCCGCCGTCCACATCTGCGCGTGGCCCTCGTCGAGGCGCAGGACGACGTCGGCCAGGGCACGTCGAAGGCGAACACCGCGATCCTGCACACCGGCTTCGACGCGGTACCGGGCTCCCTCGAAGCCCGCCTCGTCCGCGAGGGCGCGCGCCAACTCGCCGTGTACGCACGTGAGTCGGGCATCGCCGTCGAGCCCGTCGGCGCGCTGCTCGTGGCCTGGGACGAGGAACAGCTCGCCGCGCTCCCGCACTTGGCGGAGAAGGCCGTACGCAACGAATACCGTGCCACCCGACTGATCGAGCCCCCCGAACTGTACGAACGCGAACCGCACCTCGGCCCGGGTGCGCTCGGCGCCCTGCACGTGCCCGGCGAGAGCGTCATCTGCCCCTGGACGACGACCCTGGCGTACGCGACCCAGGCCGTCCGGCACGGGGTCGACCTGCACCTCAACTCACCGGTCGGCGGGATCAGTTCGCGCGAGGGCGAGCACCTCCTCAGCACCGCCCGGGGAACCCTCCGCACCCGCTGCCTCGTCAACGCGGTTGGACTGCACGCCGACATCCTCGACCGCCGCCTGGGACACCACGACTTCACCGTCACCCCGCGCCGGGGCCAGCTCATCGTCTTCGACAAGCTCGCCCGCGACCTGCTCCACCACATCCTCCTGCCCGTCCCCACGGCACGCGGCAAAGGAGTCCTCGTCACCCCGACCGTCTACGGCAACCTGCTCCTCGGGCCCACCGCCGAGGACCTGGACGACAAGCGGGCGACCGGTTCGACCGCCGAAGGCCTCGCCCTGCTGCGGGAGTTGGGCGCGCGGATCCTCCCCGCGCTCCTCGACGAGGAGGTCACCGCCGTCTACGCCGGTCTGCGCGCCGCCACCGAACAGGACGACTACCGCATCACCGCCCACCCCGAGCAGACGTACGTCACGGTCGGCGGCATCCGCTCCACCGGCCTGACCGCGTCCCTCGCCATCGCCTCCCACGTCACCGCGCTGCTGGCCGACATGGGCCTCGATCTCGGCCCGGCGCGGGACCTGGCACCGGTCCGCATGCCGAACCTCGGTGAGACCCACCCGCGCCCCCACCGGAACGCCCGACTCGTCGCCGCCGACCCGGAGTACGGCACCCTCGTCTGCCACTGCGAGCGCGTCTCGCGCGGCGAGATACGGGACGCGTTCACCAGTACGGTGCCACCGCGCAACCTCGACGGGCTGCGCCGGCGCACACGGGCCCGGGCCGGGCGCTGCCAGGGGTTCTACTGCGGTGCGGCCGTACGGGAGTTGTTCGAGGGGGCCGGGGCGTGACCCGCCCGACGCGCGATGTCGACGTCCTCGTCGTCGGCGCAGGGCCTGCGGGACTCGCCGCCGCCGCACGCCTCGCCGCCGCCGGAGTCGCCCGGGTCGAAGTCCTCGACCGGGAACAGCAGGCCGGGGGAGTGCCCCGGTACTGCCACCACGGCGGCTTCGGCACCTGGACGCATCAGCTCACCGGACCCGCGTACGCCCGTCTGCTCCACACGGCCGCCGTACGGTCCGGTGCCGTCGTCCGTACCGGGACCACGGCCCTCGACTGGGCGGGGCGGCTCGCCCTCGACACCACAGGTCCGCAGGGTCCGGAGACCGTCCGCGCGCAAGCCGTCGTCCTCGCCACCGGTGCCCGCGAACGACCGCGCGCGGCCCGGCTGGTGCCGGGCACTCGCCCCGACGGGGTCTACACCACAGGGGAGTTGCAGCAGGCGGTGCATCTCCACGGGCAGCGGATCGGGACCCGGGCCGTCGTGGTGGGAGCGGAGGGCGTCTCCTACGCCGCCGCCGACACCGTACGGGCCGCCGGGGCCCAAGTCGTCGCCATGGTCACCGAGTTGCCCGTCCCCCAGACGGCAGCCGCCCGCGCCCACGACGCCCGCCTCCGCCACCGCGTCCCGCTCCTCACCGACACCACGGTCACCGAACTCCTCGGCCACGGACGGCTGTCCGGCGTCCGCGTCCGGCACCGGGACGGCCGTAGCGTCCAACTGGCTTGCGACACGGTCGTGTTCACCGGTGACTTCGTGCCCGACCACGAACTCGCCCGGCGGGGACGCCTGGACCTGGGCCCCGGCAGCCGCGGCCCCGTCGTCGACGGGGCCTTGCGCACCTCCCGGCCCGGTGTGTTCGCCGTCGGCAGCGTGCTGCACCCCGTGGAGAGCGCGGCCACCGCCGCCCGCGAGGGGGCCCATGTCGCCGCCGGTGTACTGGAGTTGCTCGCCGGGGCCGAGTGGTCCCGAGCCTCCGTTCCCCTCCTCGTCGAGGCGCCCCTGCGCTGGATCGCCCCGCACCGCGTCGCCCCGGGCGACGACCGCCCGTACGTCCTGCGGACCTCGGCGCTGGTGAACCGGCCGGTCCTGCGCGTCGTCCAGGACGGGCGGCCGCTGCATCAGGAGCGGCCGCGGACGGCCGTAGCGCATCTCGCACTGACCTTGCGGGCGGCCGTACCGCATCGCACGCTGACCCTGACGGCGGGCTGGACCCGGCTCGTCGACCCGACGGGCGGGCCGGTGCGGGTGTCGCTCTCCGGGCGCTGAGTTCGGACAACCGGGCGCTCAACCTGCCGCAGTAGGTGCCCACTTCGCACATTTCGCGCTGCTCGGGCCTGCCCGTGTCCCGATACGACGATGACCGACGCAACCACGACAACGACCGTCCCGGCCGTTCAGGTGCGCGACCGGGCCACCTGGGCGGAGCTCTTCTTCGATCTGGTCCTCGCGTTCGGCGTGGGCCAGATCGCGCACCTGCTCGCCGGACACGCCACCTGGCCCGTGCTGGGACAGTGTCTGCTCGTGCTCGTCCCGCTGTGGTGGGCCTGGGTGGACGTCGTCATGGCGATGAACGCCGTACAGGAGACCAGTCTGCAACGGGTGTTCCTGATGCTGACCGCGCTCGCCGTCTACGGCATGGCCGTCGCCGCCCCGCAGGCCCTCGACGACCGGGAACAGGCGCTGCTGTACGCGGGCAGCTACCTCGCCCTGCGCCTGCTCATCGGCGAGGCCATCCGCCGAGAGTGCGCCCTCTACACCATCCACCCCTATCGGGCCGGACTCGCCTTCGCCCTCGTGCTGTTCGCCGCCGCCAACCTCCCCGCCCCCTGGCGCGTGGTGTGCTGGGCGGTCGCGGTGGTCGCCGAGCTCGCGGCACCCGTCCTGCTGAGCGGCCATCTGCGGCGGCTGGCCTTCGGCGTCAACCATCTCCCGGAAAGATTCGGCCTGTTCATCATCATCGCCCTCGGCGAGAACATCTTCTCCGTCGGCGCCGGAGTCGCCAAAGGCCCGCTCGACCCCGTCAGCCTGACCGCGCTCGTCCTCGCCTTCCTCATCGGCTGCGCCCTGTGGTGGCTCTACTTCCACCTCGTCGCCTCGGCCGTCGCCCACGCCCTGCGCACCCACCCCACCCCCGCCGTCGTCGTCCGTGACGTCCTCAGCTACGGCCATCTCGTCCTGGTGGCAGGGCTGTTGCTGGTCTCCGTCGGCGCCGTAAGGACCGTGCACGACCCACTGCGGACCCCGCACTCCGGAGCCGCCGGACTGCTGCCCGTCGGCGCGGCCCTGATCCTGCTGACGTTCTGCTACACACGCCGCCGGATGTTCGGCGCCGCGTCCGCCACCCGCTTCTACTGCGGCCTCGTGCTCCTGGCCGCCGCCGCCGTGGCACCCTTCCTGCCGGCCCTCGCCGTGCTGGCCCTCACCTCCCTGCTGCTCCTGCTGGTCAACGGCGTGGAGCACTGGCTGATCAGCTCCGGCCGCCGGGTGCCGCTGGTGCTGCGCTCACGCTCGTTCGGCACGACCTGACGTAGTGCGGGGCCGGACCTCGGGCAGTGCCGGGGTCCTCCTCGCGACGCGCGCGAGGGGTCACAGGGCGCTCCTACGGTCACCGTATGCAACTTTCCCGTTCGGAAGAGGAGGTGGCGTGATGCCGAACCGCAACGCCTTACCGGCCTTGCTGTCGCTGTCACTCGGCTACTTCAGCCTGGGGACGATCTCGCTGGCGGTCGTCGGCCTGGGCGGTCCGATCGGGGACGATCTGCACGTCCAGCCCGCCGCGGTGGGCATCCTCGTCACCGTCTTCGCGCTGACCTTCGCGGTCTGCGCGCCCAGCGCCCCCATCCTGCTGCGCCGGTGGAACCGCAAGCGCGTCCTCCTCGTCGGCATCGGACTGCTCACCGTCGGCGCCGCCCTCGGCGCCCTGGCGCCCAACTACGGCTTCCTCACGGCCACTCGGGTCCTCGGCGCGATGGGCGCCGCCGTCTTCGGACCCGGCGCCTCGGCGGCCGGCGCGCTCATCGTCCCGCCGGAGCGCAGGCAGCGGGCGCTGGCCACCGTCTTCGGCGGCATGACGGCCGCCGCGGTGCTCGGCGTGCCGCTGGCGTCGTTCCTCGGCGGCAGCCTCGGCTGGCGTCCGGCGCTGCTCGGCGTGGCCGCGCTCTCCGCGATCGCCTTCGTGACGGTGTTCGTGTTCGTCCCCGAGATCCCGGCCGGCGAACCCCCCACCGTGCAGGCCTACCGGGGCGCGCTGCACACCCCCGCCACCGTGGCCACCGTCTCGACGACCCTGCTGTTCATGGCCGCCCAGTTCACCGTCTACGGCATCGCGGGCGCCTATCTGAAGGACCGCTTCGACGCGTCGTCCGGACTGATCTCGGTGACCCTGCTCGCCTTCGGCGTGATCGGGGTCGCGGGCAACGCGTCCGCGCCGAGGATCGCCGAACGGATCGGCGGCGAGCGCACCGTGGGCCTCGCCGTCGGCGGTCTCGCCCTCGGCTTCGCGCTGCTGCTGGTCGCCCCGCACTCCACCGCCGGGCTCGTGTTCTTCGCGTTCTGGGCCTTCTTCAGCCAGCTGTACCAGGCCCCGCAACAGGCCCGGCTGGTCGAACTGGTGCCCCTGCAACCGGGGTTGATCCTCGCCCTGAACGCCGCCGCGCTCTACCTCGGGATGAGCCTCGGCAGCTTCATCGGCAGCTCCCTGCTGCCGGGCGTGGGCGCGGGCCCCATCCCGGCCGCGGCCCTGGGCGTGCTCGTCCTCGCCGCGCTGGCCCATCTGCTCTCCGTCCGGCAGGCGTCGGCGGCCAAGGCCGCCGAGCAGCCCGCCACACCCGTACACATCAGTTAGATCAGTCAGTCAAGGAGAACTCATGAGCAGCCACCAGGTGCACTTCGTCAGCGAATACCTGGAGACCGTCTGGAACCAGGGGCAGACCGACCTGGCCGACAAGTACCTGGCCGCGGACCTCATCCAGCACAACCCGAACCTGCCCGACGGACGGGAGCCGCTGGTCGAGTTCATCAAGGGCTTCCGCAAGCAGCTCCCCGACGCCCGGTTCGAGATCAAGCGCGCGGCGGGCTCGGGCGAACTGGTCTTCGTCCACACCCACTTCCGTGCCACCGCCACGGACCGGGGCTCGGTCGTCGTGGAGATCTTCCGGCTCGAAGGCGGACTCATCGTCGAGCACTGGGACGTCCGCGACGAGATCCCGGAGACCACGGTCAGCGGACACGACGTCGTCTGACCCCCTCAACCCCTGCCGCCCAGAAGGCTCCTGGCCTCCTGGGCGGCAGCTTTTTTCCGTGACAGAAGGAGACGCAGTGACACGACAACCACCCGACCGACGCCCGTCGGCCGCTCTCACCCGGCGCGGCCTCCTCGGCACCGCGACCGCCGTGGGGATCGGCGCGGCCGTGGTCCCCACCCGCGCCCTGGCCGCCGACGCCACCACCACCCCCGCCGCGGTCACCGTCAACGCAGCCGACCCCCGCTATCTCGACCTCACCTCCCGCGGCTACAACGCGAGATTCACCGCCGCCCCCGACTCGATACGGCTCGTCCACACCACCGCGCAGGTGGTGTCCGTCGTCCAGGAGGCCGTCGACGCCGGCAAACGCATCGGCGTGCGCGGCGGCGGGCACTGCCTGGACGGACTCGTCGACGACCCGGACGTACGCACACTCGTCGACATGTCCGAGATGGACACGGTCCGCTACGACCCCGCCCGCCGCGCCTTCCTCGTCGAGGGCGGCGCCACCCTCGGCCACGTCTACCGCACCCTGTACCTGGAGTGGGGCGTGTCCCTGCCCGGCGGGACCTGCCCGACCGTCGGCGTCGGCGGCCATGTCACCGGCGGCGGCTACGGCGCGATGTGCCGCCAGTACGGTGCCGTCGTCGACCACCTCTACGCCGTCGAGGTCGTCGTGGTCGACGCCTCCGGCACCGCCCGTGCCGTCGTCGCCACCCGCGAGGCCGACGACCCGCACCGCGACCTGTGGTGGGCCCACACGGGCGGCGGCGGAGGCACCTTCGGCATCGTCACCCGCTACTGGTTCCGCGCCCCCGACGCCACCGGCACCGACCCCTCGACCCTCCTTCCGAGACCGCCGAAGACCCTGCTGAAGTCGACCGTCGCCATCAAGTGGAGCGACCTGACGGAGGCCGCCTTCACCGCGCTGATCGCGAACCACGGCGCCTGGCACGCCCGCAACAGCGTCGCCGGTTCCTCCTACGACAGCCTGCACAGCGTCCTGATCCTCTACAACCGGATCCAGGGCAGCCTGGTCCTCAACACCCAGATAGACGGCACCCGTTCGGACGCCTCGGCCCTCCTCGACGCCTACGTCACGGCGGTGACCGGCGGCATCGGCGTCCCCTACACCGACGCCCGCTCCTCCTGGCCCTGGCTCAAGACCACCCTCAAGGACCCTTACGACACCGGCCTTTACAACCGCACCAAGTCCAAGGGCGCCTATCTGCGCCAGGGTTGGTCAGCCGCCCAGGCGAAGACCCTCTACGGCTACCTCTCCGACGCGGCCTACGACGGGCACGCCGGCATTCTGCTCTACTCCTACGGCGGCAAGGTCAACACCGTGTCGCCCACGGCCACCGCGCTCGCCCAGCGGGACTCGATCCTCAAGGCCAACTTCACGACGTACTGGCCCGATCCGACCCAGGACGACCGGCACGTGGCGTGGATGCGCGCCCTGTACCGCGACCTCTACGCGGACACCGGCGGGGTGCCGGTGCCGAACGACACGAACGACGGCTCCTACATCAACTACCCGGACACCGACCTCACCGACCCGGCCTGGAACACCTCCGGCGTGCCCTGGGGGACCCTGTACTTCAAGGGCAACCTAGTCAAGTTGCGTCAAGTGAAGGCCACTTGGGACCCCGGCAACGTGTTCCATCACAAGCTGTCCGTCACCGTGAACTAGCACCCGCACACCACGAAGCCCCCGCCTCGCGTGCACGAGGCGGGGGCTCGGTGTTCCGGTCGCCCGGTTCGGGTCGTTCAGTTCAGGTCGGCCGGGAAGCTCACCCCGGTCAGCGACTCGCTCAGCGCGCGCAGCCGGGCGCGGTCGCGCTCGTCGTAGGCCTGGGCGCCCGCCCGGGACCGCTGGGTGCGGTTGAAGTAGGCGCCCGTCACGGTGTCGAGGGATGGGTCGGTGATCATGCGCAGGGTGCTGTGCACCCCCTCCTCGACCGTGGACTGCGGGGTGAAGAGGTTCACCACCATCTTCGTCGGCATGTACGACGCCGGGTGCAGGGCGTTGACCGTCACCCCGGTGCCGTGCAGCCGCTCGGCCAGGTCGAAGGTCAGGCTGATCTGGGCGAGCTTCGCCTGGCAGTAGGCCTGCACCCCGTCCCAGTTCCGCTCCAGCATCACGTCACGGAAGTCGATCGGCGCCTGGCCCGCGGAGCTGACGTTCACGATGCGGGCCGGGGCCGAGCGCACCAGCAGCGGCGCGAGCCGGCAGCTGAGCATGTAGGCCGCCAAGTAGTCGACCTGGAAGGTGAGTTCCAGTCCGTCCTGGCTCTCGTGGCGGGCCAGCTCGACCCCGATGCCGGCGTTGTTCACCAGCGCGTCGAGCCGGTCGTGGGTGGAGAGGATCCGGTCGCCGAGCTTGCGGATGTCCTCCAGCGAGGAGAAGTCGGCCAGTTCGTAGCTCAGCCGTTCGTTGCCGGTGGACGCGCGCAGTTCCGCCAGCAGCTCGGCGCCCTTGGTGGCGCTGCGGCCGTGCAGGATCAACGACGCCCCCTGCGCGGCGAGTTCACGGGCCAGCTCACGGCCCATGCCGTCGGTGGCGCCGGTGAGGAGGATGGTCTGGTCGGGGACGGGCCTCATGGTGGTGCACTCTCCTGTCAGGCGTACGTGGCCAGTTCGTCGGTGGACTGATCGGTGTATCCCTGGCTGACCTCCAGCACGACGCCGTCCGGGTCGGACACCCACACCGTCCTCCAGCCGGGGATGAACGCGTCGAAGGCCAACGGGCCGAGCAACGGCTCCAGTTCGCCCCCTGCGGCGGCGAGGAACGCGTCCACGTCGTCGACCTGGAACGCGAGATGGCGTGCCGTGCCGGGGTTGTCGGGACCGTCCTTCGCCGTGGTGAACAGGGCGTCCGCGTCCGTAGCGAACAGCTCCAGATAGACGGGGCCGTTGCGCAGGAACACCACACGGACCCCGTCGGCCTCCACCACCCGGGCCCGGGCGAACCCGAAGTGCCGGGTGTAGAACTCCTCCGTGGCCTTCTGGTCACGGCAGTTGAGGCCGACGTGCGACCAGCGCAGGCCGGCCGGGGCGGCGGTCGTCATCGGTGAGCCCTCATTTCCCGGTGATCGCGGCGAACGGCACACTGTCGTGGAAGTTCGCGAAGTACGTGATGAGGCCGCCGGTGACGTGGAAGTAGTTGCACACCTTGGCCTCGACGGTGACGCCGTCGTGGGTGCGGCCGGTGATGTCGGAGACCACCGCGGCCTGCTCGCCGTCCACGACCACGTGCCGGGGGACGTTGGCGAAGGAGGCGTACATCTCCGGGAAGCCCTTCATCATCTCCCGGAGGGTCTCGCGGCCCTCGACATGACCGGCCAACTGCTCGTCCATGGTCTGGTCGACGGCGAACAGGTCGCACCAGGCGTCCCACTCGCCGGAGTTGGCCAGCCGGTAGTACGTGTCGACCACTTCTCGGGTGTTCATGCGCCCGTCCTTTCCTGTGGCTGTTGCGGGGTACGGGATCGATCAGGGGAGCGGGACGCCGACCTGGCGCATCAGGCCCGCGGTGTCGGCCTGCACCCAGCGCTCGACGACCTTGCCGTCCTCCAGCCGATAGACCTCCAGGCTGGTCCAGGAGACCTCCTTGCCGGTCGGCTCCTGGCCGAAGAACGGGGCGATGTGCTTGCCGTGGAAGGTGATGTGCATGATCACCTTGTCGGGCGTGGCCGGGTACAGCGCGTCGAGGTGCACGCTGAAGTCGAGCCCGTCGTACGCGCCCTGGATGATTCCCTTCAGTTCCGCCAGGCTCTCGCAGCTCCACGCCGGGTTGTTGTCGTGGAAGGTCGGCCCGAACAGGTCGTCGAGGTCGTCCAGGCGGCGGTGGTTGACGGCGTCGCTGACCTGCTGGACGACGGCCAGGTTCGAGGCGTCGGAGGAGATCTGCTCGCGCAGTCCGAGCATGTCGTCCTGCGCCCAGCGCTCCACGAAGAGGCCGCCCCGGACCCGCCAGATCTCGGTGGTGGACCACTCCACCTTGCGGCCGGTGGCCGGGAAGCCGAGCAGCGTGCCGAGGTGGGTGCCGGTCAGCTTGACCCGGGTCAGCACCCGGTCCTCGCCGAGCGCCGACAGCTCCTCCAACTCACCTTTCAGCTCAAGGGTGTTGTACGCCCCGCGCAGCGCCTCCAGATAGGAGTCGAGGCCGTTGGTGTCGAACCCGGGGTGATGGTCGGTGAAGTCGGCGGCGATGACCCGGGGGATCTCCGCCAGATCGCCGGAGTTGAACGCTTCGAGGAAGCGCCGGTACAGCCGAAGGTTCTCCTGCTGGTTCTGGTCGAGGTCGGACATGCTGCATCCCCTAGCTCAAGTGGACGTCGGACAGGGACGGTTGGGAGTCGGCGGCGGTGGCGGCCTCGCGGACGAACGCCGCCGCGCGCTCGCCGATCAGCACGGCCGGCGCGTGTGTGTTGCCCGCGGTGATCGACGGCATCACCGACGCGTCCGCGATCCGCAGCCCCGCGATGCCGTGCACGCGCAGCTCCGGGTCCGTGACGGCGTCCGTGCCCGTGCCCATCCGGCAGGTGCCGGCCGGGTGCCACAGGGTCGTCGCGTTCGCGGCGATGTACCGGCGCAGTTCCTCGGGCCCGGTGATGTCCTTGCCGGGGCCCAGTTCGTCGCCGCGGAACGGGTCGAAGGCACGGGTGGCGGCCAGCTCGCGCGCCAACCGCACGCCGTGCACCAGGACATCGAGGTCGGCGGTGGAGGTGAGGTAGCCGGCGCTGATGACGGCGTTGGACTCGGGACTGCTGTCGCGCAGTCGCACCCGCCCCCGGCTCTGCGGCCGCAGCGCGATCGGCGCGAAGGTGAAGCCGGGCCCCTCCCACTGGTCGGCGGGTGCGTCGGCCGGCAGGAACTTGATGGGACCGAACGTGAACTGGAGGTCGGGGGAGTCCTCCGGACCGGCCTCGCGGGTGTGGGTGAACAGCCCCGCCTCGGACAGCAGCGCCCCGTCGGGGTGCTCCCGCAGCGACTGGTAGCAGATCGGCACGAACAGGTGGTCCTGAAGTCCGGCGCCGACCCCGGACAGGTCCTGGACACAGCGGATGCCGTGCTCCCGAAGGTGTGCGGCCGGGCCGATCCCGGACAGCATGAGCAGCTTGGGCGTCTCGAACGCCCCGGCGGACACGATGACTTCACCCTCGGCGCGCAGTTCGCGCCGGGTGCCCTCGTGGACGTACTCGACGCCCGTGGCCCGCGTCCCGGAGAGCAGCAGCCTGGTGACCAGGGTGTCCGTCAGCACGGTCAGGTTGGGGCGCCCGAGGGCCGGGCGCAGATAGGCGTCGGCGGTGCTGCACCGGTGGCCCGCGTCGTCGCGGAACGTCTGGTACAGGAAGCCGAAGCCCTCCTGCCGGGCGCCGTTGTAGTCGCCGTCGGTGTTCGTGGCGTACCCGAGTTCACCGGCACCCTCCACGAACGCCCGGGCGATGGGCGCGGGCCGGTCGAGCTGCCGCACCCGGACGGGACCGCCCGCGCCGCGGAAGGCGTCGGCGCCGCCCGAGTAGTCCTCGGCCTTGCGGAAGAACGGCAGGACCTCCTCGTACGACCAACCGGTGGCGCCCTCGGCGACCCAGCGGGTGTAGTCGTGGCGGCTGCCGCGCACCCACATCAGGGCGTTGACGGAACTGCACCCGCCGACGACCTTGCCACGGGCCACGGGGACACGGCGGCCCTCCATGCCCGCCTCGGACTCGGTGACGTAGCCCCAGTCGATCTCGCCGCGCCACTCGGCGGTGAGCAGCGAGAGGACCGAGGCCGCGTCAGCCTGATGGATCTCGGGGCGCTCGTCCCAGCCGCCCGCCTCCAGCAGGACCACGCTCACGGACGGGTCCTCGCTCAGCCTGGCCGCGACCGCGCAGCCGGCCGAGCCGGCGCCGACGACGATGTAATCGGCCCCGAGGGGCACCGACTTCGACGGCATGTCAGCCTCCAAAAGGTGACGGGGAATCAGATGGCGGCCGGCTCGCCGACCCGGTAGTCGACGATCAGCGGACGGGCACCCGGGGCGGGGCGCTCCAACTGCCACTTCTGGTTGATCCGGAAGGACGAAACGGTGCCGTCCGCGGTCGACTTGGCGGTCCACACGACCGTGACGTCGAGGGCGATACGGGTGCCGTCCTCCTGCCGGGTGACGTTCTCGACGGTGTGGCTCTGGTCGGTGTAGGCCGCGCCGACGGCCGTGTACCAGTCGAGGAAGTCCGCGTGGCTGTACAGGGTCCGCTCCGGGAAGGCCATCACCAGGCCCTGGTCGGCCACGAAGGGCAGCAGTTCCTCGACCGGCGCGTGCTCGCTCAGCAGGTCGTACCAGCGCTGCACGAACTCGGCGATCTCCCGGTCGGAGCCGGTCTGTTCGCTCGGCATTGAATGTCTCCGCTCATCGGGGTTCCGCTCCCGGGGTCCGGAAGCGACACACGACCGATGACCCCACAACCGCGCCCGCCCCGGCCGCCCGTGCGCGAGGACGGGCCGCACTGTGCGAAGTCGCCGCCGGAGCTGCGGCAACTCCCGGCGGACGCGCGCGGGTTCACGGGTCGAAGATCGATGGCCAGGACATGCCGTAGTGCGTTCGGCCACTTGAGGATGTGCCACGACCCGGGCCCCGCCGACGACCGGCGCGAACGACCGCGACGTACACAGGAATCCGCCAGCCGGCACCGTCCCGCCGAACGGGAGGAACCCCGTGAGCAAGCGCATTCTGGTCGTCCTGTCCGAATACGGTTACTGGGGCGAGGAGTTGATCGGCCCCCTGGAGACCTTCGACCAGGCCGGCTATCACGTCACCTTCGCCACCGCCACCGGCAAGCGCCCGCACGCGCTGCCGCCGAGCCTGGACCCCGAGTACGTCGACCCGCCGCTCGGCCGCTCCGTCACCACGCCCGAGACGGCGGCCAAGGTGCGGAAGGTCGAGGCCTCGGACCGGCTCGACAACCCGCTCGACCTGTCGTCCTGGCTGCCCGACCGGCCCTACCGGTCCAAGCCGTACTTCCTGCGCGACTGGGAGGCCTACAACTCCCGTCTGGAGCAGGTGCGTTCACAGATCGCCGACCGCTACGACGCGCTGCTGATCGTCGGCGGCAGCGGACCGATCGTCGACCTCGCCAACAACTGGCGCGTCCACGACCTGATCCTCGCCTTCCACGCCCTGGACCGGCCGATCGCCGCCGAGTGCTACGGCGTCGCCTGCCTCGCCTTCGCCCGCGACCAGGAGACCCGGGTCTCCCTCATCCGCGGCAAGCACGTCACCGGGCACTGCATCGAGTACGACTACAAGGACGGCACCGGCTTCCTCGGCACCGACTTCGTGATGGGCCCGCCGCCGTACCCGCTGGAGTACATCCTGCGCGACGCCACCGCACCCGGCGGCGCGTACCACGGGAACTTCGGCAGGACGACCTCCGTCATCGTCGACTACCCGTTCATCACGGGCCGTTCGACGCCCGACTCCTATCTGACCGGACAGAAGACCGTCGAGGTCCTCGAAGAGGGCCTGCGGCAGTGGGGGTTCACGGCGACCGCCTGAGGCCGCCCCGACGCCCTTTGCTCCGACGAGAGGTGAGCACGATGGACAGCAGGCCCGCGCGGATCGCGCTGCTCGAACAACTGCAGGCCGAAGGGGTCCGGTTCATGTTCGGCAACCCCGGCACGGTCGAGCAGGGGTTCCTCGACGAACTGCGCTCCTTCCCCTCGATCCAGTACATCCTGGCCCTCCAGGAGTGCACGGCCGTCGGCATGGCGGACGGCTACGCACGCGCCACCCGCACCCCGGCGGTCCTGCAACTCCACTCCGGAGTCGGGCTCGGCAACGGCATCGGGATGCTCTACCAGGCGATGCGCGGCCACGCCCCGATCGTCACCCTGGTCGGCGAGTCCGGACTGCGCTACGACAGCATGGACGCGCAGATGGCCGCCGACCTGGTCGGCATGGCCAGGCCGGTGACCAAGTGGGCCACCCGCGTGGTCGATCCCGACTCCACGCTGCGCGTCCTGCGCCGCGCCTTCAAGGTCGCCGCGACCCCGCCGTACGGTCCGGTGCTGGTCGTGCTGCCCGCCGACGTCATGGACCACGACACCGCCGAACCGGTGGCGCCCGTGTCCTACCCGGAGACGCGCAGCCTGCCGACCCCGGACACCGTGGCGAAGGCCGCGGCCCTGCTCGCCGACGCCCGCAAGCCGATCGTCATCGCCGGTGACGGGGTCCATTTCGCGGGCGCGCAGGCCGAGTTGGGGCGGCTGGCCGAGGTGTGGGGCGCCGATGTGTACGGCGCGGACTGGGCCGAGGTCAACCTCTCCGTCGAACACCCCGCCTACGCGGGCCAGTTGGGCCACATGTTCGGCGAGCAGAGCCGGAAGATCACCGGCGCCGCCGACGGTGTCCTCGTCGTGGGCACCTACGCGCTGCCCGAGGTCTACCCGGCCCTCGACGGCGTGTTCGGGGCCGGCGTCCCGGTCGTGCACATCGACCTCGACCCCGGCGCGATCGCCAAGAACCACCCCGTCGACCTCGGCATCGTCGCCGACCCGAAGGCCACCCTGAGCCTGCTCGCCGACGCGCTCGGCCGGGAGATGGGCCTGGGGCGGCGGACGGCGGCCGTCGAGCGGCTGCGCCGGCACGCCGCGCAGCGCTCGGCCGCGCTCGCCGCGGCCGACGCGCGGCAGGAGGCCACGGCCACGGCCCTGGAACTGCCCACCATCGCGCTCGCCCAGGAGTTCGCGCGGCGGCTGCCGCCGGACGCGATCCTGTTCGACGAGGCGCTGACCGCGTCCCCGGAGATCTTCCGGCGGCTCGCGCCGACCGTGCCGGGCCAGTGGATGCAGACCCGCGGCGGCTCCCTCGGCGTCGGCATCCCCGGCGCGCTGGGTGCCCAACTCGCCCATCCCGACCGCACGGTGGTCGGCTTCACCGGCGACGGCGGCAGCATGTACACCTTCCAGGCACTGTGGACGGCGGCCCGCTACGGCCTCCCCACCAAGTTCGTCATCTGCAACAACGGCAGCTACAAGCTCCTTGAGGACAACATCGAGGAGTACTGGCGGGACCAGCACATCCCCGCCCACGAACAGCCCGAGATCTTCGACCTGAGCAGCCCGGCCGTCGACTTCGTCTCCCTCGCCGGCTCGCTCGGCGTGGCCGCCCTCCGGGTCGAGAAGCCCGGGCAGGCGGAGGAGGCCGTCGCGCAGGCGCTCGCGCACCGCGGGCCGTTCCTCATCGACCTGGTGACCGCCAAGGGGAAGGGGTAGTCGCCGTGCGACTGACCGGTCACAAGATCGCTGTCCTGATGGAGAGCGACTTCTACGAGCCCGAGATCCTCTACTACCGGTACCGCTTCCCCGAGGAGGGAGCCGAGGTCCACTTCCTGTCCCGGCTGTGGGGCAACGAGCAGATGACCTTCCAGGGCCATGAGCACCGCATGCCCTTCGAGGTCACCGAGTCCTTCGAGGACCTCGACGAGTTCGCGCTGAAGGAGTACTCCGCGATCATCGTCCCCTCCGGGATGGTCGCCGACCGGCTGCGCTTCACCGAGGACCCCCAACTCCTGCCGCCCGCCTCCCAGTTCCTGCGCCGCGCGTTCGCCGACCCGGCGATCCTCAAGGGCATCATCTGCCACGGCATGTGGCTGGCCGCACCCGTGCAGGGCCTGATGCAGGGCAGGCGCGCGGTGGTGCACAACAACCTGCTGGGCGATCTGCGGAACATGGGCGGCGAGTACGTCGACCAGGACGTCGTCATCCACGACGACCTGGTCACCGGCCGCACCGGCAACCACTGCCACCTCTTCGCACGGACCATCATCGACCTGCTCGCATCCCGGACGCCGGCCCCGACCGGGCTCCGCTGACGGGATCCGAACGGGAGGAGTCGACCATGACACCGGTGACCGGGCGCATCCCCGTCCTCGACGTCCGACCACGGGTGCGGGACGGGGAGTTGCCCGCCAAGGCCGTGACCGGCGAACACCTCGACATCACGGCCACCGTCTTCCGCGAGGGCCACGGCGCCGTCGCCGCGGACGTCGTCCTGCACGATCCCGCGGGGCGCCCCGCCCACCGGGTCCCGATGACCCTCGTCGACGAGGACGCCGACCGCTGGCAGGCGACCGTGGTACCCGACACGGAGGGCCTCTGGACCTTCCGGGTCGAGGCCTGGGCCGACCCGCTGGAGAGCTGGCGGCACGACGCCGCGCTGAAGATCCGGGCCGGCGTCGACACCGAACTCACCCTCACCGAGGGCGCGTTGCTGTACGAACGAGCGGCACTCGGCATCACCGAATCGGACCGCCGGGAGGCGGTCTCCGCGGCCGTCGCCGCGCTCCGTGACACCCTGGGCCCCCCTCCGGCCCGGCTGTCCGCCGTCACCACCCCCCGGGTGACGGCCGCCCTGGGGCGCTACGCGCTGCGTGACCTCGTCACCGCCTCCCGGCCACTGCCGCTGCGCGTCGAACGGCGACGCGCCCTCTTCGGCTCCTGGTACGAACTGTTCCCGCGCTCGGAGGGGGCGGTGGTCCGGGCGGGCAGCCGCCCGGTCGGCGGCACACTGCGGAGTGCCGCCGAGCGGCTGCCCGCCGTCGCCGCGATGGGCTTCGACGTCGTCTACCTTCCACCGGTCCACCCGATCGGCAGGACTCACCGCAAGGGCGCGGACAACACGCTCCACGCGGGCCCCGACGACGTCGGCTCGCCCTGGGCCATCGGCTCCCGGCACGGCGGCCACGACAGCATCCACCCCGACCTCGGCACCAAGGAAGACTTCCGCCACTTCGTCGCCACCGCAAGGGAGTCGGGCCTCGAAGTCGCCCTGGACCTCGCCCTCCAGTGCTCACCGGACCATCCCTGGCTCACCGAGCACCCCGAGTGGTTCCACCATCGCGCCGACGGCTCCATCGCGTACGCCGAGAACCCGCCGAAGACGTACGAGGACATCCACCAACTCGACTTCGACGGCGACCCGGAGGGTCTGTACGCCGAGGCGCTGCGGATCGTGCGGCACTGGATGAACCTGGGTGTGCGGATCTTCCGCGTGGACAACCCGCACACCAAACCCGTGCAGTTCTGGGAGTGGCTGATCGCGGAGGCCGGCGCCACCGATCCCGATGTGCTGTTCCTGGCCGAGGCGTTCACCCGGCGGGCGATGGTGCACGCGCTGGCGCAGGCCGGCTTCCAGCAGTCGTACACCTACTTCACCTGGAAGAACACCAAGGAGGAGTTGACCGCCTACCTGCCCGAACTCGCCCTGGACAGCGCCGGGTTCCTGCGGCCCAACCTGTTCGTGAACACCCCCGACATCCTGCCCGCCTACCTCCAGCAGGGCGGCAGACCCGCCTTCGAGGTCCGGGCCGTGCTCGCCGCGACCGCCGCGCCGAGCTGGGGCGTCTACGCCGGCTACGAACTCTGCGAGAACACCCCGCTGACCGAGGGAACCGAGGACTACCTCGCCTCGGAGAAGTACCAACTCAGGCCCAGGGACTGGGCACGTGCGGAAGCGGAGGGCCGCACCATCACCCCGCTGATCACCCTCCTCAACCGGCTACGCCGACAGCACCCGGCGCTCCAGGAGTTGCGCAACCTGCGCCTCCAGAGCACGGACAGCGACCAGATCCTCGCCTACACCAAACGCGTCGAACTGCCCGACGGCGGCACCGACTTGGTGCTCGTGATCGTCAACCTCGACCCGCACCACGCCCACGAGGCCACCGTCACCTGCGACCCGGCCGCCCTCGGCCCGCCCGCCGACGGCACGCTCAAGCTGCGCGACGAACTCACCGGGGAGACCTACTCCTGGGGCGAGTCCACCTACGTACGCCTCGATCCGGCCCACCAGGTCGCGCACGTGCTCACACCCGCGGAGGGATCATGAGCGACGGCATCCTCGAACCCCTGCTCCCGGCCCTGGGACCCTGGCTGGAAGGGCGCCGCTGGTTCGACGCCCGCTTCACCGGGGCACACCTCGAAGCCCGCGCCGCGTCCGTGCTCGGCGACGAACCGCCCCTGCTGCTGCACGCCGTGGTCACGGCCCGCCGCCCGGGCGGAGAGGCCCTGCACTACCAGCTCCTGCTCGGCCTGCGCCCCGAACTCCCCGCCCGCCTCGAACCCGCCGCCGTCTCCACCGTCCCGTCCGGCCCCTGGCAGGGCTGGCGGGTCTACGACGCGCTCGCCGACGGCGCCCTGCTCGGACTGCTGCTGCGCACCCTGGCGGGCGGCGGTACGGGCCCCGGCCCGCGCCTGGAACGCACCGGCCGCTACCCGCTCCCCGTCGGCCTCGTCCCCCACCCGCTCGACGGCGAGATGAGCAACACGGCCGTGGCCTA
Source organism: Streptomyces sp. NPDC101776 (assembly GCF_044766845.1). Classification (NCBI taxonomy): domain Bacteria; kingdom Bacillati; phylum Actinomycetota; class Actinomycetes; order Kitasatosporales; family Streptomycetaceae; genus Streptomyces; species Streptomyces sp. NPDC101776. The sequence continues at coordinate 899,328 of NZ_JBIWMV010000001.1, forward strand.
CGGCGGCCGTATCCTCCTCAAGATCTTCCGCCGCCCCGAACCGGGCCCGCACACCGAGGTCGAGGCCCTGCACGCCCTCACCCGGGAACACTGCGCACGCACCCCCCGCCTCTACGGCGCCCTGCACAGCGACGCCCCCGGCGCCGAGGGCCTGGTGCTCGGCCTCGTCGAGGAGTTCCTGCCCGACGCCCGGGACGGCTGGGAGGAGGCGGTGCGCAACGCGAGCGACTGCATGGCCGACGCGTGCCGCGGCGTGCCGGTGAGCGGCGGATTCACCCCGCACGCCCGCAGCCTGGGCCGGGCCGTCGCCGAGGTGCACGGCGCGCTGGACCGGGCGTTCGGCCGCAGCCGGCTCACCGCACCGGACGTGGCCGAGGAGGCCGCCCGGATGAACATGCGGCTCAAGGAGGCCGCCGAGGAGGTCCCGGCGCTCGCCCGCTACACCACCCGGCTCGGCGCCCTCTTCGACGACTACGCCCGGGTCGCCGGGCGCGGCTCTCCCGTCTTCGCCCAGCGCACCCACGGTGATCTGCACCTGGGGCAGGCGCTGCGTGCCACCGACGGCTGGCGGATCGTCGACTTCGAGGGCGAACCGGCCCGCACCGCCGCCGAACGCGCCCTCCCGCAGCCGGTGGTGCGGGACGTCGCCGGCATGCTGCGCTCCTTCGACTACGCGGCCCGCACCGGCCTCGCCACCCTGGAGTCCGCCGATCCCCAGGACGGTTCGCCCGCCGGACGGCTGCGCCGAAGGAGGCGGGCGGCCGCGTGGGCGGTGCGCAACCGGCGCGCCTTCATCGAGGGCTACGCCTCGGCCGGGCGGGAGGACCCGCACTGCCAGCCGGTGGTGCTGCGCGCCTTCGAGGCGGACAAGGCGATCTACGAGGCCGTGTACGAATCCCGCCTCCGCCCCGAACGGCTGCCCATTCCACTCGCCGCGGTGCACCGGCTGGCGAATACCTCCCGCTGATTCCCCGCCGAATTCCCCGTCGCCCGCCGAGAATTACGGTGACGGAACAGGGTGTGGAATTCGGGTGGCTCTCGGGAATCGACCGGTCCGGTCGCCGCCACCTGTCGACCGGAGACACGACGAACCCCCCGGCCCGGACACCCGTCCAGGCGGGGGGTTCGCAGGGTTCGGATCCGGCCGGAAACGGAACCGGGTCGCCTGCCCCGTCGGGCCGTTCGACGCCTGAAGGTCCATGCCTTTACCGGGGGCGACAGCCAAAGGCCCATGCCTTTGCGTGGGGCTGCCCGCGAGGTGAACTCCACCAGGAAGGTGGGGAATCGGGCCGGATTCGGGAAAACGGCCGGGGGTTCAGGAACGGCGGTGCTCGGTGAAGATCTGGCTGGGGTCGCGGTGCGGTGCCATGCCGGCCGCCGACAGGGCCCGGTCGTACGCCTTGAGCGCCTCGGCGGTGTTGCCCTGCCGCTTCCACAGGTCGCCCAGGTAACGCCAGTTGAGCGCCACCTGGTGGGAGGGCCGGAACTGGCGCAACTGCCGGGTGGCGGCCTGGAGATACTGTGCCGCCTGGTCGAAGTTGCCGCGCATCAGCTGGATCTCGGCGAGCGTGCCCCGGGCGCCGACGGCCTGGATGCGGGACTCGGTGCCGGTCAGCCCGAGCGCGCGCTCGGCGTGCGCCGCGGCCTCGTCCCAGTGCCCGAGCATCGCGTCCGCGTCGGCCAGCCCGATCTCGCACTGGGCCAGCTCCGGCGCGTTGCCGACCTCGGCCAGCAGTTGCTGCGCCTCCTCCAACAGCTGCTTGCCGCGCGCCGGTTCGGGCTCGTCGACCTGGAGGAGCAGTGAGCCGTAGTTCATCTTGAGCATGGCGAGGTGGCGCAGGTTGTCGTCCTCCGACATCAGCGCGAGCGCCCGCTCCACCAGGGCCATGGCCTCGTTCAACTGGCCCCGGGAGCGGGCCACCAGACCCGCGTTCCAGTACACCGCGCCCCGTGCGGCCCGGGCGCCCTGCTTCTCGGCGGCGTCGAGGAGCTTGCCGCCCATGAGCTGGGCGCGGGTCAGGTCACCGCGCATGTGGTACGACGCCATGAGCGTGGCGCCGAGCTGGACGTGGTCGACCGTCACGTCCAGGCCGAGGGCGTCCAGCCGGGACATGGCGCGCTCGCCGATCTCGATGCTGAGGGTGATGTCGCCGGCGTTGCGATAGCAGCGGCACAGGGCGACCGCGATCTGGCACCACTCGGCGGAACCCGAGGCCAGGTCGGGGTCGCGGTGGAGTTCCTCAAGGACCGCGATGGCTGCCTCGGTGCGGTCGAGCTTCTCCAGTGCGGAGGCCTGTCCCATACGGGCGCGCCGGGTCATGGTGACGTCCAGGAGGCTGGGCCTGGTCAGGAGTTCGCTGAGGGTCTGCAGTGCCTCGCCGTTGCTGCCGTTGCGCAGGGCCATCTCGCCGAAGGCCAGTCGCAGCCGCGCCTCTTCCAGCTCGTGGTCGTCCCGGCCGCTGCGCAGATACTCGGCGGAGCAGCCGAGGCGCTCCGCGAGCGTGGCGAGCACCGACTCCGAGGGAGCGCGCTTGCCGGATTCGATCAAGGAGATGTAGCTCGCCGATATCTCGCTGGACGCCAGATCCTGCTGCTTGAGGCCACGTTTGCCGCGCAGCAGCCGGATGCGCTCACCCAGCCCTGTGGTCGTCGTGTTTTCGAGAGGGTCCATGTGGGCTCCTTGGAGGTGGCTATGACCACCGGGATGACAGATCAACGTTACCAGTAAGTCCTTGACCATCCAATGGAGTTGGCATGATCGATTCGCTGGCGCGAAGCGGTCGTGGCTGGTCTGGGCTGGCATTTTCTGAATTGACGCTAATTCAGATCTCATTTGGGAAAGGGAGTTCCGCTTTTCGAGATCGTCTTTTGCTAGATTAATACTTGACTCATTGAGTAAGTTATTGTTGACTCTTCTTGTCAACGCGTCATCCGTAAATGCTCGGAGAGGAGATTTTCATGAGCATCAAAATATTCACGCTCATAGCAATCGTCGTCTTCGTCGGTGGACTTGTGACGAGCGGACTCTGGTTCAACGGTTCGGGTGCCACCACCCATCCCTTGCGCGAAGGCATCGCCCAGTCGAGCGGCGCGAGCGGCGCCTGCTGCTGAGGCGCTGCCCGCACCGAGAACGGCACTTCAGGCTCAGTGGACCGGTGGACGGTCCGGCGGCGGATTCCACGGCCGGCCGGACGTCCCCCGGTCTGTCCGTATGTGCTGCCAGGGCATTCCACCGTGCGGGAAATGACAGGCGACCGTGTGGGTGCCGGCCGCGGTGACCTGGGTCGGCCGCGGGATCTCGGTCTCGCAGCGCGTCCGGCGACCGGGTGTCAGCAGCGCGGCGACCGGACAGCGCGGCAGGAACCGGCACCCCGCCGTGACCGGCACACCGGACGGGGGATCACCGGGCAGCACGATCCGGCGCCGGGCACGTTCGGCGACCGGGTCCGGCAGCGGGACGGCCGACAGGAGGGCGCGCGCGTAGGGATGCCGGGGGGCGTCGAACACCTCGGCCACCGGCCCCGTCTCCACCGTGCGCCCCGCGTACATCACCGCGACCCGGTCGGCGATCTGCCGGACCACGGCCAGATCGTGCGACACCAGTAGATAGGCCGGCCCCAACTCCCGCTTCAGCCGCAGCAACAGGTCCAGGATCTGGGCCTGCACCGACACGTCCAGCGCGGACACCGGCTCGTCGAGCAGCAGCAGCGCGGGTTCGACGGCGAGCGCCCGGGCGATCGCGACGCGCTGCCGCTGCCCCCCGGAGAACTGATGCGGATACCGCTCCGCGTCCGCCGCCTCCAGCCCCACCTGCCGGAGCAGCCGAGGAATCCGCGCCGCTACGACGTCCCGTGGCACGCGCCGCGCGGACAGCGGCTCGGCGACGATGTCACCCACCGGCATCCGCGGATCCAGACTCGACATGGGGTCCTGCGGCACGATCTGCACGGCCCCGCGCAACAGCCGCGCCGTCCGCCGGGTCAGCCGGGCGACATCCTGCCCGAGGATCTCCACGACCCCCGCCTCCGGCGCCGTGAGCGACACGATCTCCATCAGGGTCGTGGACTTGCCGGCCCCGGACTCACCGACCAGCGCGAGGGTCTCCGCCCGGCCCACCTCAAGGTCGACCTCCTCCACCGCCCGCACCGCCCGCTCCTGGCGGCGCCGGCCACCGGAAGGGACGTAGGACTTCGCGAGACCGGAGACGCGGAGGACGACCTCGGAGGTGTCGGGGGCGGGTCCGGGGAAAGGGGTTGGGCCCGGTAGGGCAGGGGAGCGCGCGGGGTGCGACGGGCCGGGGGCGGACGGGTGTCGCCGTGAGGCCGGGGTGGCGTGGGCGGGGGCAGGGGGAGGGGCGGACGGCGGGGCGGGGAAGGGGAGTTCGGGGCGCGGCGGACCCGGGGCGGACGGGGGTTCGCGGCCAGGGTCGGGCGATGCGACGGACGGCGGAGTGGGGAAGGGGAGCGCGGGGTGTTCCCTCGGCCTCGGGTTCCTCCCTTTCGGGGCGAGCCGGGCGTGGCGTCCCCGTGAAGCGGGGGGTTCGTCGTTCGGGACGGTCGGTGTGTGGCTTTGCTGTGAGGTCGGGGGTTCGTTGTCGGGGGCGGTCGGTGCGTGGCGTCCCCGTGAGGCTGGGGGTTTGTTGTCCGGGGCGGCCGGTGTGTGGCTTTGCTGTGAGGTCGGGGGTTCGTTGTCGGGGGCGGTCGGTGCGTGGCGTCCCCGTGAGGCTGAGGGTTCGTCGCTCGGGACGGCCGGTGTGTGGCCTTGCTGTGAGGTCGGGGGCTCGTCGCCCGGGACGGACCGTGCGTGGCCCCGCCACATCCCCGGTTCCAGTTCGCTTGGGACAGCCCGAGTGGGCGGTCGTCCCCACGGGTCTGCTTCGTCTTCGGTGGGGAGGACCGGATTGGTGTGGCCCCCTGGATCGGCGCCGCCGTCCCACCCGCCGGAGGCAGGCTCCCCGCCGGGCGGAAACAGCTCCACCGCCGTCCGACGCGACACCAACCGCACCCGTCGGCAGGCGGCCTCGTGTGCGTCGAACCCCGCGAGGCCGGCCCTGGACGGGCTGTCCACGCCCAGGAGTTGGACGTCCGAGGTGACGCAGTCCGGTTCCACGAGCGGGCAGCGGGGGGAGAAGGCGCACCCGGGGCCCACCGCCCCCGGAACCGGGGCCGTGCCCGGGATGGGAGTGAGCGGAACGCGGGCGTCGAGGCGGGGTACCGAGCCGATCAGGCCGAGGGTGTACGGCATGCGGGGGCGGGTCAGCACCGCCTCGGTCGGGCCGGTCTCCACGATGCGGCCCGCGTAGAGGACGGCCACCCGGTCCGCCGCGCCCGCCACCACCCCCAGGTCGTGGGTGACCAGGAGCAGGGCCGCTCCCGTTTCCCGGCGGGCGGCGGCCAGGGCCTCCAACACCTGTGCCTGGACAGTGACATCGAGCGCGCTGGTGGGCTCGTCCGCGACCAGGACGTCGGGGCCGTTGGCCATCGCCATCGCGATCATGGCGCGTTGGCGCATACCGCCGGAGAGCTGGTGGGGATAGGCGCGCGCCGCCCACGCCGGTCGCGGTACCCCCACGAAGTCCAGCAGCTCCACCGCCCGGCGCCGCGCCGACTCCCGCTGCGGGCGCGGCCGTTGGTGGATGCGCAGCGCTTCCGCGATCTGGTCGCCGACCCGCAGCACCGGGGTGAAGGCGTGCAGCGGGTCCTGGAAGACCATCGCGATGCGGCGCCCGCGGATCCGGGCCAACTCCCGTACCGGCAGGCCCAGTAGCTCCTCACCCAGCAGCCGTACCGACCCGCCCACCCGGGCCCCCGCTGGTGCGAGCCCCATCAGGGCGAGCGCGGTGAGCGTCTTACCGGTGCCCGACTCGCCCACCAGACCCAGGACCTCACCCCGCCGCAGGGTGAGGTCGACACCGCGCACCACGGGCAACGGGCCGACGGTTACCGTCAGTTGGCGGACCTCCAGGACGGCGGTCACCCGGACAGCCTCGACAGGGTGGCCCGGGTCGGCGACGGCCCGGAGTCCGCGGAGGTCGGGTCCAGCGCGTCCCGAAGCGCCCCGCCGACGAGGTTGACGGCCAGCACGAACGCGATCAGCAGCCCCGTGGGGAAGAAGAACATCCACGGATACACCAGCACCACGTCCGTCGCGTCCGCGATCAGCGTGCCGAGGGAGACATCGGGCGGCTGGACGCCCAGCCCGAAGTACGACAGCCCGGTCTCGCTGATCACCGCCCCGCCCACGGCGATCGTCGCGTCCGTGATCAGGAACGACGCCGTGTGCGGCAGCACATGCCGCCAGATGATCCGCACCGGAGAGACCCCCATCAGCCGTGCCACCACCACGAACTGACGCTCCTTCAGGGAGAGTGTCATGCCGCGCACCGCCCGCGCCGTGACCATCCAGCCCAGCAGCGCCAGCAGCCCGACCAGCGCGATCCAGCCCCACTCGCGCAGCCTCGGCGCGACCACCACCAGCACCAGCAGACCCGGCAGGACGAGCATGAGGTCCACGACGAACATCAGCACCCGGTCGGTCCAGCCGCCGAAGTACCCGGCGCAGGCGCCCACCGCCGCGGCCAGCACGGTCGAGAACAGGGCCACCAGCAGCCCGATCAGCAGCGACTTCTGCAACCCCCGCACCACCTGCGCGAACACGTCCTGCCCGATCCGGTTGGTGCCCATCCAGTGCCGGGCGTCCGGCGGCTGCCGCAGCGCGGTGTAGTCGACGTCCGTGTGGGTCCACGGGCTGAGAGACGGCCCCACGAAGGCCAGCGCGAACAGCACCAGCAGCACCGCGAGCCCGCACACCGCCCCCGGCCGCCGCACCATCCGCTTCAGCACCGCCCGCCCTCGCCCCCCGGCGCTCACGGCTGCCGTACCCGGGGATCGAGGAGCGCGTGCACGACATCGGCCAGCAGCCCGGCGAGCAGCACGACGGCCGCGGCGAACAGGTCGATCGCCACCACCGAGTTGACGTCGCCCTTCTGCACCGAGTCGACGAGCCAACTGCCCATCCCGGGCCAGCCGAAGATCTCCTCGGTGAACACGGCCCCGGTGAACAGGGTCAGCACCCCGAAGGAGAAGAACACCGACACCGGGACGAGCGAGATCCGCAGTCCGTGCCGCAGCAGCGCCCGCCCCGGGGTGAGCCCCTTGGCCTGCGCGGTGCGCAGATGGTCGGCGCCGAGCACATCGAGGGTGGCGGCCCGCTGGTAGCGGCTGTACGAGGCGATCGCGGGGAGCGCCACACAGATCGCCGGGAGCAGCAAGTGGGCCGCCGTGTCGCGCAGTTGGACCGGCCAGCCGCCCTCCAGCCCCGGTGTGTGCTCGCCCGTGTAGAGGATGACGGTGCTGCCGGCGGCCCGGTTGACGGAGAGCGCCCCGGTCTTCAGGAGCACCGCCAGCACGAAGGTGGGCACGCACAGCACCGCGAAGGAGAACACCGTCAGCGCCCGGTCGCCGAGCCGGCCGCGCCGGACCGCCGCCCACACTCCGGCCAGCACGCCGACGGCCGTGCCGGTGACGGTGCCCACCAGGAGCAGCCGCAGCGACACCCCGACCCGGCGGCCGAACTCGGCGTTCACGGACTCGCCGTCGATGGTCCGGCCCAGGTCGCCGTGGACCGCCCGGTCCGCCCAGTGCCCGAAGCGTTCCGGCAGCGGAACGCGGTCGTCCATGCCCAGCCGGGACAGCTCGGCGTCGACGACCCGGCTGGGCGGGGGCGGCTGCCGGCCCTCGAAGTAGGCGCGCGGATCGAGCGCCGCCGAGGCGAGGGCGTAGGTGAGGACGACGGAGGAGAGGAAGAGGATCGTGCAGTGGACCAGGCGCCTGATGATCAGGGAGAGCATGGAACTCGTTCCGCTTCATGTGGGTGACACATCGTGATGTTAAGCTCCGGCTCCGCAATTCGCCGGACAGTTCGGGCAGTTGACGGTTCGTCCGCACTGGGAGGGCCGTGGGGTGCAGCGTTTACGGGTCTGGTTCGCCTGGACGGTGACGTGTGCGCTCACCCTTCTCACCGCGACCGGCTGTACCGGCTCCCCGCCCCCCGAACGACCCGCCGCCCTGCCGACGTACGGCACCTCCGACATCAACTCCCGCCCCTCGGGGGCTCTTCGCTCGGGCGGGACGCTGACCCTGCCGATCGCGCAGATGATCACGCAGTTCAACTTCGACCACGTCGACGGAGCCACGGACGACGTGTGGACCGTCGACAGCTTCACCGAGCCCCGGCTCTTCGCCCGTGACGTCAAGGGCGTCCCGCACACGGTCCCCGAGTACCTGCTCGCCGCCTCCGTCACCGGCACCGAGCCCCAGGTCGTCACCTACCGGCTCAACCCGAAGGCCCGCTGGTCCGACGGAAGGGCCCTGGGCCGGCGGGACTTCGCCGCCCAGTGGCACGCGCTCAGCGGCGCCGACCAGCGTTACCTGGTCGCCGACACCAGCGGCTACGACCGGATCTCCGACGTCCGCCAGGGCGCCGGCCCGCACGAGGTCCGCGTCACCTTCAAGCGGCCGTACGCCGACTGGCGCAGGCTGTTCACCCCGCTCTTCCCGGCCGCCGGCTATGACACCCCGCAGCGCTTCAACACCGGCTGGCAGGGTCGACTGCCCATCACCGCCGGGCCGTTCAAGCTGGCCTCGGACGACCGGACGGCGGAGACGCTCACCTTCGTGCCCGACCCCCGCTGGTGGGGCACCCGGCCCCGGCTCGACCGGATCGTCTTCCGCGTCCTGGACGCCGACGCCGCCCTCCAGGCCTTCCTGAACGGCGAGGTCGACGCGGTCAACGCGGCCACCAGCGAGGCCTACGCCCAGTTGAAGGGCGCCCGCGACAGCGACATCCGCATCGGGTCCGCGTGGGACGAGGTGCACATCACCCTCAACGGCGCGGGCGGTCCGCTCGCCGACAAGGCCGTGCGCAACGCGGTCCAACAGGCCGTCGACCGCACGGCGTTGGCCGAGGTCGCGGCCCAGGGCCTCCCGGTGAAGGTGCCGCTGCTCGGCAACCACTTCTTCATGACCAACCAGCCGGGATACACCGACGACTCCCGCCCGTACGGCAGTTACGACCCCGGCGCCGCCGAACGCGCCCTGGCCGCCGCGGGCTGGAAGAGCCCTGGCAGCGGGAAGCCGCGGGTCAAGGACGGCCACACCCTCACCCTCCGCTTCGTGCTGAGCGAGGGCACCAACCGGCTCGGCGAGGATCTCGCCCAGCTCGTCCAGCACATGCTCGCCCAGGTCGGCGTCCAGGTCGTCATCCAGCAGGTACCCGCCTCCGCCTACGCGTCCCAGTACCTGGAGAAGGGCAACTTCGACCTCGCCATCTTCCGCTTCACGGGCCTGACTTACCCCAGCTCCGCCTACGCCGTCTACCGCCGCCCCGAGACGGGACAGCCGTTCCAGAACTACGGCGGGGTCGGCTCGGCCGAGGTGGACAGCCTCCTCGCGCAGGCCGTCGGCACCCTCGACCAGAAGGCGGCCCAGCAGCTCTACGACCGGGCGGACGCCGAGATCTGGGCGCTCGGCCACGACATCGAGCTCTACCAGCGGCCGCAGATCCTCGCCGTGCGCAAGGGGTTGGCGAACTACGGGGTGCCGGGACTCGGTGACATCGACTTCAGCCGGGTCGGCTGGCAGAAGTGAGCGCACGGCGGCCCCGTACGGACGAATCCGTACGGGGCCGCCGCTGGGTGCGTGCTCAGACACGCGTCCGGCTCAGTGCTCTCTCGTCGGCCTGCTGGCGCACCATGTCGTAGCCGAACGCGGCCGAGGCCAGCGTCACATGGTGGTGCCAGCCCCGGAAGGACCGGCCCTCGAAGTCACCGAGCCCGAACTCCTCGTGCATCCGGCCCAGCGCCTCCTCGGCGAACCGCCGCAGCTGTGCCAGCGGGACGATCTCCGCGAGCCGGCGGGCCGGGAGGTTCGTCAGCCAGTAGGCGCGCGGCCGGGGGCGGCCGTAGGGCCAGTCCGCGAGCAGCAGCCGCGGTCGGGGTGCCGTGGCGGTGGCCGGGTCCGCGCGCAGCAGGACCGGGCCCGTCACGAACTCCGAGTGCCGCATGCGCTCGGTCACCGGATCGTGCCAGGTCACCGAGGTGCGCTCACCGTGCCGGGCCGCGTGCGCGGCGAGTTCGGCGAGCGTGCCGCGCACCCCCGGGGCGGTGGCCTGCCTGCGCGGCAGCAGCACCGGGGTGTGCGGCGCGGCCTGCACGAGATAGCCGAGCCCCCGTGCCTCCAGACCGCGCAGCAGGGGATCCGGGTCGCTCTCGCAGCGCCAGTCGGCCAGCACCGGCAGCGGCTCCAGGGACCACTCGTCGAGCATCTCGTCGAGCGCCTCCAGGATATAGCTCCAGCGGGGCCGGCAGCGTTCCTGGACTGGCACGTGGGCCTGGCCGCGCAGTCGCTCGTCGAGATCCCAGCGGGCCGGCAGCATCAGCCGCCAGTTCACCGGGACCCCGCCGGCCTGCCCCACCAGTGAGGCGGCGAGGGCCAGTTGGCAGTTCACCGTCCGCTCCTGGGAGGCCGCGTACTGCCGGGCCACGCCCACCGACCGGTCGCCGTTCTTGGCGAAGACGACCTCGTCGACGGACCAGGCCTCGGCCCGCGAGGCTCGCACCACCTGCCGGGCGAGCCGCCCCCGGACGGGAGCCGACGCCCACGGACTCTGGTTCACGAACTGCTGGATCTGCTGCACGGCCCGCTTGCCGAGCACCTGCTCGGAGATCCGGGCCGGCGTCTTGCGCCCGGGCACGTCCAGCAGCCCGCGCACATACACCTCGCCCCAGCGCCGCTGGTCGGCACGGGTGAAGTCGCCGAACAGATCACGGCAGTAGGCGGGGAGCCCGGCCAGGGCGCCCGGCGGTGCCCCCGGGGTGCGCATCGAGGGTAATGGGAGCGTGAAGGTCGCGAGTTCAGTCATGGTTGCACTCGTCACCCCCAGCCAGCAGGAAGGCGTCCGTCGCGAGCAACGCGTCCGCCACGTCCGGCAGCGCGCAGCCCACGATGACGAAGTCGACGTCCAGGCCCGCCTTGGTGCGCTGGAACAGCAGCTCGTTGATGGCGGGCCGGCACATGCCCCCGACCTCGCACAGATGGAACTCCACGCGCTGTGGGGTCGCCGCCATCACCTCGGCCAATATCCTGCGGAACTTGCCCAGTTCGGCCGCGTCGATCACCCCGTGGCAACTCACGTGCGCGGTACCGCCGTCGAACGAGGTGCGCATCCGCAGCCGCATCGTGGCCGGCTCCAACTCGACGCGGACCCGCACCGGTTCGTCGCCGCGCGGCAGCCGGACCGTCAGGGCCTTGCCGTCGAAGTCGCGGTACGGCTGGTCGTCGACCCACACCCGGGTCAGCTCCACCGAGCCGGCCGGCAGCAGATCGGGCGCCACCCGCAGCACCCGGTCCGGGAGGTCCTCCGGGCGGGGCTTGAAGTGCAGGGTGACCGGGTCGTTGCTGAGCAGCAGCCCGGTGTAGGTGGCCGCCAGATAGCACAGCTCCAGCGCGTGGTAGCCGGCCATGGCGTGGCTGCCCTTGAGCCGCTCGGTGCCCAGCAGATACGGGATGCCGCCGGCGAGGACGTTGAAGTAGACGCCGCCGTCCTGGTAGTCGAGGAAGAAGGCGTTGTAGAACGCCGCCGCCTCGCGGCCCAGCCGCAGTTGCTCCGGGTCGCCGGTGGTGCCGGCCAGGATCAGATAGGCGAGGATCGCCTGCTCCTGCTGCCACCAGGCCTTGCGGTCGTGCCACACCATGCGGTGGATGCCGCTGTCCGGGTCGGGCTGCCGCTCGACCACGTCCAGCCAGCCGCATCGCAGTCCGTCGCTGCCCACCGCCGGCATGATCTCGGCGATGCGCTCGGCGGTCGTGGCGTACTCGGGCTTGTCGAACAGGGCCTTGATGCGCGTCAGGTTCCAGGCGATCTTGAGGTTGTGGCCGACGACCGCCCGGTCCTGCTGCCAGCCCCAGGTCCGGTCCGGACTCCAGTCGGCGTGGAACCGCTCCTGCACGAAGGGGCTGTTCGGCTCGTCGGGGAACCGCTCCACGATGGTGTCCGCGGTCTCCTCCAGGAGCGCCGCGAAGTCCGAACGGCCCGTGGCGAGATAGGCGTTGATCAGGTACGCCGGGGCGTGGTCGCCGACCGAGTTCCAGTTCTTGCGGGCCCGGTTGCGGCCGAGCGAGTCGGCGTTCGGGTCGAGCGTGATCGGGTCGATGTGCGAGAAGAACCCGCCGCGCACGGGATCGCGGAAGTACTTCTGGAACAGGGCGGACGTCCGGTCGATGTCCTCCAGGATCCGCGGGTCGCCGGTGATGCGGAAGGTCTGGGTGGGGCCGGCGAGCGCGTAGATCTGCTCGTACATCGGGATCGCGTCGAAGTCGTCGCCGAACTCCGAGGCGAAGACCGGGCGGTGGCCGGAGGAGGTGATGTCGATGCCGTGGTACCAGTAGGTGATGCCGTCGGCCACGTCGTCCACCCGCATGTGCTCGCGCAGATACAGGGTGCCGGCCTCGGCCGCCTCCAGGAAGCGGTCCTTGCCGGTCAGCAGATACGCCGTGGACAGGCCGTAGACGAGCCGGGAGATGGTGTCCGTCTCCTGGCGCACGTCCCCGCCGGCGAAGTCCGGCAGATGGGTGCCGCTGAGCGTGAGGTGGGTGCGGAACCCGCGCCAGTCGTACACCCCGTCGGGGAACTGGCCGCGCAGATAGAAGTCGGCGATGGCGGTGGCCTGTTGGACCCACCAGTTCGGGTGCTCGAAGACGTACTGGCCGCGGGTCTCCTCCGGGAAGGTGATCTCCTTCGCGTCGAACCGGGAGCCGCCCTCCCACTCGTAGAGGATGCCGTACGCGAAGACGAACCGGCCCTCGGCCAGCATGTCGACGGTGTCGGCGGTGGTGTCGCGGTAGTCGTCGCCGAGGTTGCGGACGATGCGGGAGACGGCGTTGGACGCCAGGTGGACGGTGAACTCCCGTTCGTCGGAGGTGCGCAGGCCGAAGCGGCGGCCGGTGGGGCTGTAGTAGGTGACGTAGCCCGCGAGGGTGTCGGAGTGGGTGCGTCGTTGGGCAGGTGTACTCATCTCAGGTGCCCTTCTCGTCGGGCAGGGCCGCCAGCAGGACGACGCTGCGGCCCTGGGCGTGGTGGGTGGGACCTTCGACCAGCTCCTCTTCTCCGGGCGGCGGGATGTCGTCGGGGCCGGGGCGGGCCGTGTCGAGCACGCGGTGCCAGCGGTGACCGGGGATGACGGGCAGCTCGAAGTCGAGGCCCAGGTGGTACATGTTGAGGATCAGATGCAGATCGGGGTCGCCGTCGAAGCCGCCGTACGTGCAGGCCAGCACCCGGGCGTTGGGGTCCTCCCAGCCGGGTTGGTCGAGCCGGGTGCCGTGCCAGGTGATGTCGGGCAGGGAGCGGGAGTTGAGGCGTTCGGAGAAGAACTGCGGTTCGCGCAGGGTGCGGTAGCGCCCCCGGAGCCGGATGACGCGCTGGGTGAAGCCGGTGGTCTCCTTCTCTTTCCTGGCCTGGTTCCAGTCGAGCCAGGAGACCGGACCGTCCTGGCAGTAGCCGTTGTTGTTGCCGCCCTGGCTGTTGCGGAACTCGTCGCCGGCCAGCAGCATCGGCACCCCGCGGCTGAGCATCAGCAGGGACAGCAGGTTCTTGATCTGCCGCACCCGCAGGTACTCGACGTCGGTGTCGTCGCTGGGGCCCTCGACACCGCAGTTCCAGCTGTAGTTCTCGTCGGCGCCGTCGGCGTTGGCCTCGCCGTTGCCGTGGTTGTGCTTGGTGTTGTAGCTGACCAGGTCGTTGAGGGTGAAGCCGTCGTGGCAGGTGATGAAGTTGATGCTGTTGGTGGGCAGTTCGCCCTGGGCGGCGAACAGGTCGGCCGAGCCGCCGAGCCGCGAGGCGACTTCGCCGACCATGCCCGCGTCGCCGCGCACGAACCGCCGTACGTCGTCGCGGAACGGGCCGTTCCACTGCGCCCAGCGCTTCCCCGGGAAGCGGCCGACCTGGTAGAGGCCGCCGCCGTCCCACGGCTCCGCGATGATCTTCGTCTCGGAGAGCACCTGCGACAGCTCGATCGCCCACAGGGCCGGCGGCACGGCCATCTCGTAACCGAGCGGGCCGCGCGAGAGTTCCGAGGCGAGGTCGAAGCGGAAACCGTCGATGTGGTGCTCGGTCACCCAGTACTCGAGGCTCTCCACGATGAACTTGGTGACCATCGGATGGTTGGCGTTGACCGCGTTGCCGCAGCCCGTGAAGTCCATGTAGTGCGAGCGGTCCTGCGGCCACAGGTGGTAGTACGCCTCGTTGGCCGCGCCCCGGAAGCTGATCGTCGGCCCGAACTCGTTGCCCTCGCTGGTGTGGTTGAAGACCACGTCGAGGATGACCTCGATGCCCGCCTGGTGGAACGCCTTCACCATGTCGCGGAACTCGGTGATGTGGGTGGCGAGATGGGGGCTGGAGCAGTAGCCGGTGTGCGGGGCGAAGAAGCCGTAGGGGTCGTAGCCCCAGTAGTTGCGGCGCGGGGTGCCGTCGGGTCCCGAGCGCAGGACCTGGGTCTCGTCGAAGTCGAAGACCGGCAGCAACTCCACGGCGGTGACGCCGAGTTCGCGCAGATGCGGGATCTTGTCGATGACGGCGGAGAAGGTGCCCGGCCGCTCGGCGTCCGAACTCGGCGAGGCGGTCAGACCGCGTACGTGCATCTCGTAGACGACGGTGTCCGCCATCGGGGTGCGCAGCGGGGTGTCGCCCTCCCAGTCGTAGTCGTCGAGGTCGACCACCAGACTGCGCATGCAGTGCTCGACGTTGTCGCCGGGGCCGATCGCGTGGGTGCGGTCCCAGCGGCCGTTGATGTTGGCGCGCGCGTACGGGTCGATCAGCACCTTGCGGTGGTCGAAGCGGGTGCCCAGCTCGCCGTTGTCGCGCGGTCCGTCGATGCGGAAGGCGTAGACCTGGCCGGCGCCGATCCCGCGGACGTGGCAGTGCCAGAAGTGGAAGCTGCGGTGCCGGTCGGGGAGCAGTGTGATGGTGCGGTACGGCCGCGGGCTGTCGCAGTGCTCGAAGAGCAACAGGTCGACCCGGGTGGCGTGTTCGGAGAAGAGCGAGAAGTTGACACCGTCGGCGTCGACGGTGGGGCCCAGCGGCTGTGGCCGCCCGGGGGTGACGTCGGAGGGGTGGCCGCCGGGGGATCCGGTGGCCTCGTCGGGGCGTAAGGTCAGTTGTTCTGTCATGGCATCGGTCGCAGAGTCCGTCGGAGTGTCGTACGCATGGGTGGCCACCCTCAGGTGAGTGCGGCCCGGGCCGCGGTCGGGGCGTCGGCGCGGAGGCCGGCGAAGAGTTCCTGCCAGGGCACGGGCGAGGTGCCCGGTCCCGTCTCGCTGCGCATCTCGAAGGTGACGCCGCGGGCGGCGGGGGAGTACAGCGCCTGCACACAGGCGTCGGCGACCAGCGGGCGGGTCACGATGCCGTCGCCGAAGTCGCCCTGTTCCAGGTGCAGATGGCCGTGTCCGGGCTCGTCGGTCAGCCAGCCCGGGCGGATCACGGTGTAAGGGAGTCCGGAGCCGCGGACCGCGTTCTCGCCGGCGAGGCGCCAGTCCAGCATCCGGCCGTAGGCGTTCATGGGGTGGTCGCGGCGGGTCACATGGCGCTGGCTGACCAGCACGAAGTGCGGGCTCGCGGCGGTGGAGCGCAGGGCGTCGAGGACGTGGCGGACCCCGGTGTGCAGGGTGGTCTCGGGGCTGTCGGGACCGGCGTCGTCGGTGCCCGGCTCCACGATGTAGACGACCGCCGAGCAGCCGTACAGCGGGGTGCGGACGGAGGCGGGGGCGCGCACGTCGGCCGCGAAGAACTGGGCCTGCGGCGGTGTGTGGCGGCGGGCCCGCTGGGTGGAGCGGCCGATGACGCGGACGCTCTCGCTCCGGGCGAGCAGTTGACGGGCGACGAGCCGGCCTACGCGGCCGGTTCCTCCTATGACGGCGATCGGGCTGTCCATCGAGTTCTCCACGGGGGCTGCGGAAGAGCCGGAAAGGGCGGGGGAGTTGGCGGGGGAGCGCTCAGATCCACTGCAGGATGTCGTCGGAGCTGGTCAGATGGGTGCCGGTGGGCAGACCGGTGACGGCGGGCACCCGCAGCCGGGGATAGACGCTCACCCCGGACAGCCGGGTGCCGGGACGCAGATCGGCGGCCTCGCCGATCGCGGAGTGGACGAGCCGGACGGGGTTGTCGCGCTCGGAGTGCACCCGCGCCATCGGCCCGACGTACGAGTCGGTGATGCGGGCGTACGGCCCGACGACAGCGCTGTCGCCGATCGCGGCCCGGCTGATCCGGGCGCCCTCGTCCACGTCCACGCCGTCACCGATGTCGCTGAACCGGAGCTTCACGCCCGGTCCGATCTCGGCGTTGCGCCCGATGCGGACGGCGGGGCCGATGACCACACTGCCCTCGGAGATCTTCTGGGCGAGGGTGGTACCGGTCACGCTGTCCTTGGTGCGCAGGCTGGACTCGTGGATCCAGTACGGCGGGTGGGCGCTCGTCGGTTCGCCCATGGCCCGGGTCATCCACGGGTAGCGGCCGTCGAGCACGTCGCCGAGGGTGGCGAGGTAGTCGGGAATGCTGCCGAGGTCGCCGAGCCGGTCTATGGGCGCGGCGGCGACCGGCAGCCCGCGCCCGACCAGCCAGGGCAGCAGGTCGCCGCCCCAGTCGAGGCGCTGCTGGGCGAGCCGGATCATCTCGGGGGTGCGCACGGCCAGCCGCAGCCGGCCGCAGTCGACCAGGTACATGCCGGCGTTGGTGGGCAGGGTGCGGACAGCCGACGATAACAAGGCCAACGAGGGCAACGATGTCTCGGGGAAGATCCGGTGGACGCGGTCGAGGTCGGGTTTCTCCACGAAGCCCGAGACCAGTCCGTCCGGGGAGGTCTGCATCACGCCGTACTTGCCGGCGATCTCCTCGGGGGTGCGGCCGACCGAGGCGACGGTCACGACGGCGTCGGCGGCGTCGTGCGCGTCCTTGAGTCTGCGCAGGTCGAACTCGAAGACGGAGTCCACCGGCAGCACCAGGGCACGGCCCGCCAGGTCCCACTGTTCGAGGTTGTGCAGGGTGGCGGCGCCCGATCCGACGTTGTAGCGGTCGAGGCGGGCACGGGAGTAGTGGATCTCCACGCCGAACCGTTCGCCGTGGCCGAGCACGAGCTTGATCTGGCTGTGGTTCTCGGCGCCCTGGGCGATCACGTAGAAGCGGCGGATGCCCTGGTCGCGGCAGGACTGGACGAGCCATTCGACGACGGAGCGGCCGACGAACGGGATGAGGGCCTTGCTGCGGATGTAGTCGGCCGAGGCGAGGGTGAGCGGCTTGGCGCGTTCGCCCCTGCCTCCCGCCAGGATGATTCCTAACGTCTCGTCCCCCATGACAGTCCTGCCTCCTCGGCTGACAAATCAACGCTCTTCAGTCAACTCGTGCTGTCATGCAGAGTCAAGTAAAAAGTAAAACAAGGTAGTTGGGGCAAACGCGAAGCAGCCCCGGTCAATGTTCCGACCAGGGCTGATGTCGCTTTACAAGAAGATTCGAGCGGACCCGAGAATCAGATGACTCTCAGCCGCACCAGCGCTCCGAGGGTCAACGCCCCCGGAATGATGGGGATCCAGACCGTGATGATCCGGTAGGCCAGCACCACCGCCGTGGCCACCGCGACCGGGCCGCCCGCCGCCACCAGCGCCACGATCAGCGCGGCCTCCACCGAGCCGATCCCGCCCGGCGTCGGCACCAGCGCGACCGCGACCGTCGCCGCCAGGTAGGCGAGCGCCATCTGCGCGGGTGGCACCGGCAGGTTCAACGCCTGCCCCACGGCCACGAGTCCGGCCGCCTGGAGCGCGGGGAACGCCAGCGAACCGCCCCACAGCGCCAGCGCCCGGGCCGGCCGCGTGTGCACGGAACGCGCCTCACTGAACGCCGTACGGAGGAACGACAGGATCGCCGTACGCAGCCGGCGCACCAGTACGAGGACCAGGACCGCCACGCACAGCACGGCCCCGATGATCAGCATCAGGGGGCCAAGTGCCCCTGCCGGAAGGAGAGTTCCCAGGCGCAGGGCGTCCGGGAAGGCGATCAGCAGACCGGTGAGCAGCGTCAGCCGGGCTATCGACTCGGCGAGCAGGAACAGGGCCAGCGCGGCCGAGGAGCGGGCCAGCGGCAGCCCGCACACCGTCAGGAAGCGCAGGTTCACCGCACCCGCGCCAAGTCCCGTGGGCAGCAGGTGATTTGCCGCGCCCGCAGCGAACTGCGTGGCCAACAGCCGCCGCGCGGGCAGCCGTTCGACCACCGCGCCCTGTCGGGTGAACGCGGCGGCGACCCAGGTCAGACAGGTGGCAGCGGCCGCGGCCACCAGCCAGGGCCACTCCGCCGAGCGCAGTTGGCCGAAGCCGTCGACGAGGACAGACCGGTGCTGGACGGCGACGACGGCGACCAGAAGCAGGGGAAGCAGGCACAGGATCTGCCGGACGCGGATGTGTCTCACACCACTGGAGGTTCTCCGCGCCACGACAACTGCGGGTTGCGGCAGCGGGGACAGTTCCTTACACGAGGCCCTACACGGGGATGCGCCGCGCGGCGATGTCGCGATTGTGTTGACCTCGACAACGCTTGAGGTCCTACGGTCTCTCCCATGAGCATGGAGAGCACGGCCTGGACCCAACTGCACAGTGTCATGACCGCGGAACAGGAGCGCCGCCCGTTCGCCCGCGCCACGCTGCGCCGCATCGCGGAGTTCGCGCGCCCGCACCGCCGCCCGATCGCCCGCTTCGTCCTGCTCGGGGTGGTGACCGCGCTGCTCGCCGTCGCGACCCCGGTCCTGGCCGGCCATGTCGTCGACGCGATCGTGTCGGGCGGCGACGACGGCACCGTCGTACGCCTCGCCCTGCTCATCGCCCTGATCGCGGTCGCCGAGGCGGCCCTCGGCATTCTCGGCCGGCGGCTCTCCTCGGCGCTCGGGGAGGGACTCATCCTCGATCTGCGGACGGCTGTGTTCGATCATGTGCAGCGCATGCCGGTCGCGTTCTTCACACGTACCCGTACGGGAGCGCTCGTCTCCCGGCTCAACAACGACGTCATCGGCGCGCAGCGGGCGTTCAGCAACACCCTGTCCGGAGTGGTCAGCAACGTCGTGACCCTGCTGCTCACCCTCGTCGTCATGCTCACCCTGTCCTGGCAGATCACCCTGCTCGCCCTCGTGCTGCTCCCGGTGTTCGTGATCCCGGCCCGCCGGATGGGCAGCCGCATGGCCCGTATGCAGCGCGAGGCGGCGACCCTGAACGCGGCGATGGGCACCCGGATGACCGAACGTTTCTCCGCCCCCGGCGCCACCCTCGTCAAACTCTTCGGCCGCCCCGAGGAGGAGTCCCTGGAGTTCGCCGACCGCGCGAGCCGGGTCCGCGACATCGGCGTCCGCACGGCCACCGCCCAGTCGGTGTTCATCACCTCGCTGACCCTGGTCTCCGCCCTGGCCCTCGCCCTCGTCTACGGCCTCGGCGGCTGGTTCGCCCTGCACGGCAGCCTGGAGCCGGGCGCGGTCGTCTCCCTCGCGCTGCTCCTGACCCGCCTCTACGCCCCGCTCACCTCCCTCGCCGGAGCCCGCGTCGAGGTGATGAGCGCCCTGGTCAGCTTCGAGCGCGTCTTCGAGGTCCTCGACCTGAAACCGCTGATCGAGGAGAAACCCGACGCCCGCGAGGTGCCCGAGGGCCCGGTCGCGGTCGAGTTCGACGAGGTCCGCTTCGCCTACCCCTCCGCCGACAAGGTCTCCCTCGCCTCACTCGAAGAGGTCGCCACCCTCGACACCCGCGGCGGCGCCGAGGTCCTGCACGGCATCTCCTTCCGCGCCGAACCCGGCCAGACCATCGCCCTCGTCGGCTCCTCCGGCGCGGGCAAGTCGACCATCGCCCAACTCCTGCCGCGTCTCTACGACGTCGACGAAGGCGCCGTCCGCATCGGCGGGCTCGACGTCCGCGACCTCACCGCCGGCTCCCTGCGGGCCACCCTCGGCATGGTCACGCAGGACGGGCACCTGTTCCACGAGTCGGTCCGCGCCAACCTGCTGCTGGCCCAACCTGGTGCTGCCGAGGCCGAGTTGTGGGACGCGCTGCGCCGCTCCCGCCTCGACGATCTCGTACGGTCGCTGCCCGACGGCCTGGACACGGTCGTCGGCGAACGCGGCTACCGGCTCTCCGGAGGCGAGCGCCAACGCCTCACCATCGCCCGCCTGTTGCTGGCCCGCCAGCGCGTCGTCATCCTCGACGAGGCCACCGCGCACCTCGACAACACCTCGGAGGCGGCCGTGCAGGAGGCACTGACCGAGGCGTTGCAGGACCGCACGGCCGTGGTGATCGCCCACCGGCTGTCCACCGTGCGCTCCGCCGACCAGATCCTCGTCGTCGAGGCGGGCCACATCGTGGAACGCGGCACGCACGACCAACTCCTCGCCACCGGTGGGCGATACGCCGAGCTGTACCGCACGCAGTTCGCGAAGCAGCAGCCGGAGACGGTCGCCTGACGAGGCGTCAGGGATCCGGTGTGGTCGGAGCTTCGGTGTGTCAGGGATCAGGCGTGGCCAAGGCCTCGGTGGGTCAGGGCTCGCGGTGCTCGTGCGCCGCTTGTTCCAACCCCTCCGCCTCCGCCTCGGCCACCCGGATCTCGGCCTCCACGTCGATCGAGCGGCTCAGCCACCAGTACAGCGCCCCGGCGACCGGCAGCCCGACGAACAGCGAGAGGTCGGCGCCGTCCATGGCGTGCGCGACGGGCCCGACGTAGAGAGTGCCGACCGAGAAGAACGGCACCATCACGCCGAAGCCGACCAGGTAGGAGATGATGCCGTGCCAGCCCCAACGGCCGTAGATACCGCGCGGGTTGAAGATCTCGGCGATCGCGTAGTGGCCGCGGCGCACCACGTAGTAGTCCATCAGGTTGACCGCGGTCCACGGGATGAACAGATAGAGCACCAGCAGCAGGAAGTTGTTGAAGTTCGTGAGGAAGTCGGCGGTCGCGGCCATCGCGCCGGCCAGGGACAGCGCGGCGGTCAGCCCGATCGTCAACGCCCGTACGCCCACGGTCGGTTGGACCTTCTTGAACGAGTCGATCGCGCTGATCAGGGTCAGTGAGCCGCCGTACATGTTCAGCGCGGTCACCGAGACCAGGCCCAGGGTGGCGAAGAGGAGCACGATCGCGCCGAAGCCGCTGAACACCTTGTCGCCGGCCGCGTTGATCGAGCGGATCGTGTCGAAGTCCTTGCCCGCCCAGGCGGCGAGCAGCGCGCCCAGCGTCATCAGCCAGACCCCGCCGAGCGCCGAGCCGAAGTAGGTCCAGTAGAAGGTCTTGCGGACGGTCACGTCCGGCGGGAGGTAGCGCGAGTAGTCCGAGACGTAGATGGCCCAGCTGATCTGATAGCCGGCGACCACACCGAACTGCGCGAGGAACGGCGTCCAGGAGAACCCGCCGAGGTCGAAGGATCCGGCCGGGTAGTGCAGGGTCGCCAGCACACCCACGGTGAAGATCCCGAAGACGACCAGGAAGGTGTACGTCAGGAACTGCTCCGCCTTGTGGATGACGTCGTAACCCACCAGCGCGATCACGAAGCCGACGACGGTGACCACGGCCACCCACATCTTGGTGCCGCCGTGCACCGTGGTGTGCAGGGCCTCCCCGGCGAGGATCGTGTTGAAGACGTTGAAGCCCGCGTACTGCACATACGCGAAGAGCCACACCAACAGGGCGCCCACATAACCGAACTGGGGCCGCGACTGGATCATCTGCGGCAGCCCGAGCTGCGGGCCCTGGGCCGAGTGGAAGGCCATGAAGAAGGTGCCGAGCAGGGTGCCCGCGACGATCGCGATGAGCGACCAGATGAGGTTGCCGCCCTCGGTGATGCTGATCAGGCCCACCGCGAGCGTGGCGATCTGCGCGTTCGACATGAACCACAGGGGCCCCAGGTGCCACAGCTTGCCGTGCCGTTCGTTCAGGGGCACATAGTCGATGGAACGTATCTCCAGCCCCGACACCCGGGGCTCTGATGCAGTGGTCACGGTGCCTCCCAGGCGCTGATCCAGCCGCTGTGGCCACATTCATC
This sequence comes from Streptomyces sp. NPDC101776, assembly GCF_044766845.1. Taxonomy (NCBI): domain Bacteria; kingdom Bacillati; phylum Actinomycetota; class Actinomycetes; order Kitasatosporales; family Streptomycetaceae; genus Streptomyces; species Streptomyces sp. NPDC101776. Next base: position 921,427 of record NZ_JBIWMV010000001.1, read on the forward strand.
CCCCGGACCGGTCCCGGCAACCGCAACTGAAACTGTGAACCACGGTCTTTACCTGGTGCATACATCGCGTGCATCCCGGAGACCCGGTGATCACCATCCGTTACGCTCGGGCGTGCGCCGCCGACCGACCATCGCAGCAGGAGGAAGCCCATGAGCGAGACCGAGATCCGTGACGACCGGGCGGCGGGCCGCCTGGAGGCGATCGGTGACGGCGGTGAAGTCGTGGGCCACATCGAGTACTTCGTCCTGGAGTCCCCGCAGCGTGCCCTCGTCCCGGTGCACACGCTCGTGGAACCGGCCCACGAGGGCAAGGGCATCGCGGGTTCACTGGCCCGCGAGCTGTACGGCATCGCGGCCCGCGAGGGGATCGTCGTCGCGCCGTTGTGCCCGTACGTCGTGAAGTGGGCGGCACGTCACCCGGACGAGGCCCCGGCCGCCGACCCCGCGTTGCTGCATGCGGCGATGGAGTGGCTCAGGGCGCATCCCGGCCGGTTCTAGGCAGGACATCGGTACCGGTCCCACAGAAAGGCCCTGCCCGCGTGCTCGCACTCCTGCACACCTCGCCCGCTCACGTCCCGGTCTTCGACGCCCTCCGCGACGAGGACCAACAGGGCCTGGAACTACGGCACTTCGTGGACGAGGAGCTGCTCGCGCGGGCCCGGCGCGAGGGGCCGGAAGCGGTGGCCGAAGCGGTGCGGGACCTGCTGGAGAAGGCCGTCGCCGAAGGGGCCCGGGCGGTGCTCTGCACCTGCTCGACCATCGGCGGGGTCGCGGAGTCGGCCGGTGCGCGGGTCGGCGTACCGGTGCTGCGCGGTGACCGCCCGATGGCGGCGGCCGCGGTGGCCGCCGGTCCGCGCGTCGTCGTGGCCGCGACGCTGGAGAGCACGCTGGGGCCGACCGTGGCGCTGGTCGAGGAGGAGGGGAGGCGTTTCGGCCACCCCGTCGGATCTCTCGACGTCCGCACCCTGCTCGTCGACGGCGCCTGGGCCCGCTTCGAGGCCGGCGACACCGAGGGCTGCGCCCGGCTGGTGGCGGATGCCGTGGACACGGTCACCGGCGCGGACGCGATCGTCCTCGCGCAGGGTTCGATGGCACCGGCCCAGCATCTGACGACCACGGCGATCCCGGTGCTGTCGAGCCCTCGCCCGGGGCTGGCCGCCGGTGCACGGGCGGCACGGGGCGGGTGAGCCCGGTCGGGTGAGTGGTGGGGCCGGAGACGGGTAGGCGGGGAGTAGTCCAGAGCCGACGTACCCACTGGCTGGAGGGCATGATGACCAACCCGTACCCCGACCCCGTACCGCCGAGTCCCGTACCGAGCCCCGTGCCGGGCCCGCCCCCCGAGCCCCCGCGACCGCTCCCCACACCGCCGCCGGGACCCCGTCCCACCCCGGAGCCGCCTTCTCCGTCGCCGATCCCGCCGGGCCCGGAGCCGGTGCCGAGCCCGGAACCGGGACCGCTGCTCAGCTGAGAACTGCCGCCCGATCGCAGTCCTGGCAGGATGGCCGCATGGAACGTGTGCTTGGAATCGGCGGACACTTCATGCGGGCGGCCGACCCGGCGGCGCTGAGCGCCTGGTACCGCGACAGCCTCGGCCTGGACACCGACGAGCACGGGCTGTGGCAGCAGGAGGCCGGGCCCACGGTGTTCGCGGCCTTCCCGGCGGACACCGACTACTTCGGGTCCGGCACCCAGCAGACCATGCTCAACTTCCGGGTCCGCGACCTCGACGCGATGCTCGCGCAGTTGCGCGCCAAGGGCGCGCATGTGGACGCCGAGACGCAGGACATGGACGGCGTCGGCCGCTTCGGCTGGGTCACCGACCCCGAGGGCAATCGCATCGAACTGTGGCAGCCCGCCTGACCGGCACTTCGACAGACAGACAGACAGACAGACAGACAGACAGACAGACAGACAGACAGACGGGCCCGCCCAGCCGTCATCGGCAGGCGGGCCCGCACAGTCGGTGAGGTCAGCCGGAGACCTCCGAGCGGTCACCGCCCCAGAGAGTGTGGAAGGAACCGTCCCGGTCCACCCGCCGGTAGGTGTGCGCCCCGAAGAAGTCCCGCTGCCCCTGCGTCAGCGCCGCGGGCAGCCGCTCGGCGCGCAACGCGTCGTAGTACGCGAGGGCGGCCGAGAAGCCCGGCGTCGGGACGCCCTGGCGGGTCGCCGCGACGACGACCTCGCGCCAGTCGTCCTGCGCCGCCGCGATCTCCTGCGCGAACGTCTCGTCGGACAGCAGGCTCGGCAGGTCCGCGCGGGCGTCGTACGCGGCGCGGATGCGGTCGAGGAAGGCCGCGCGGATGATGCAACCGCCGCGCCAGATCGAGGAGATGGTGCCGAGGTCGACGTTCCAGTCGTACTCCTCGCTGCCCGCCGCGATCTCGTGGAAGCCCTGCGTGTACGACACGATCTTCGACGCGTACAGCGCCTGCTCGACCCGGTCCGCGAAGGCCCCCGCCTCGGACTCGCTCAGGGGCGAGGCCGTGGGTCCGGCCAGCCCCCGCGAGGCCTCGCGCAGCGCCGCGTGCCCGGAGATGGAGCGGGCGAAGACCGCCTCGGCGATGCCCGAGACCGGGACACCCAGGTCGAGGGCGATCTGCACCGTCCAGCGGCCGGTGCCCTTCTGCTCGGCCTGGTCGACGACCACGTCCACGAACGGCTTGCCCGTGGCCTCGTCGACATGGGACAGGACCTCGGCCGTGATCTCGATCAGGTAGGAGTCCAGCCGCCCCGTGTTCCAGGTCCGGAAGATGTCCGCGATCTGCGCGGGGGAGTACCCGGCGACATCGCGCAGCAACTGGTAGGCCTCGCCGATGAGTTGCATGTCGGCGTACTCGATGCCGTTGTGCACCATCTTCACGAAGTGCCCGGCGCCGTCGGGACCCACATGGGTCACACAGGGCGCCCCGTCCTCGGCCTTCGCGGAGATCTTCTCCAGCATCGGACCGAGCGAGTCGTACGACTCCTTCGGGCCGCCCGGCATGATGCTCGGCCCGTGCAGCGCGCCCTCCTCGCCGCCGGAGACACCCATGCCGACGAAGTGGATGCCCTGCTCGCGCAGGTCGCGCTCCCGGCGCCGGGTGTCCGCGAAGTGCGCGTTGCCACCGTCGATGATCATGTCGCCGGGTTCGAGCAGCGGGGCGAACTCCTGGATCACCGCGTCCGTCGGCTCACCGGCCTTCACCATGACGACCAGGCGGCGCGGCCGCTCCAGCGCCGCCACGAAGTCCTTGGCGGTCTCCGCCGCGATGAAGTCGCCCTCGCTCCCGAACTCCGCCACCAGGTCACGCGTGCGGGACGCGGTCCGGTTGTGCACGGCGACCGTATAGCCGTTGCGCGCGAAGTTGCGGGCGAGGTTGCGGCCCATGACCGCGAGGCCCGTGACGCCGATCTGCGCTGAAGTGCTCATTCGGTTGGCTCCTAAGGATCAGGCCAAAAGATCAGGAAGATCCTGACATCGGTGGTACCGGTCGTGCCTCGCCAGTATTGCCGCACTGACCATCCTGGCCCGCCGCTACCCCGACCGCACGTGCTCAGCGGAACCGGAGCGGGTAACCGGTCACTTGGGCCCCAGTGCGGCCGGTTGCGGTCTTGTCATGGCCTGTTCGGGGCGCTTACTTTTGGCCCTCCTGACGCATGTGGAGGGGGATTCCCCATGGCCGTACGCGGCCGGCACCGCCGGTATCAGCCGAGCAGGATCAACCGGGCCTCGCTGCTCACGGTCACGGCGGGCGGCGCGGGCATCGCGATCCCGCTGGTCGGCGTGGGCGCGGGCACCGCCCAGGCGGCCGATGTGAGCACCTGGAACAAGGTCGCCGCCTGTGAGTCCAGCGGCGACTGGAACATCAACACCGGCAACGGGTACTACGGCGGGCTGCAGTTCACCCAGTCCACCTGGGAGGCCTACGGCGGCACGGCGTACGCGAGCCGCGCGGATCTGGCCACCCGGGACCAGCAGATCGCCGTAGCGGAGAAGGTGCTCGACGGTCAGGGGCCCGGTGCCTGGCCGGTGTGCTCCGTGCGCGCCGGGCTCACCCGGGGCGGTGGTTCCCCCGACATCCACGTCGGCGGCACCAAGGGCACCGAACAGACCAAGGCCAAGGCCGCGGACGCCAAGAAGCAGACCGTCGTCAAGCGGTCCGTGAAGGACGTCCAGCCGCAGACCACTCCGCAGTCCCGCGCGGGCACCGCCGAGATGTACACGGTGGTGCGCGGCGACACCCTCTCCGGGATCGCCGACACCGAGCGCGTCGACGGCGGCTGGCACGGGCTCTACGCCGCGAACCGCACGACCGTGGGCAGCGATCCCGACCTGATCCTGCCGGGCCAGCGGCTCAGTCTGCGGACCAAGGCCGACCCGACGGACCGCACCACGACGAAACCGGCCACCAAGTCGTCGACCACCAAGTCCCCGAAGAAGAAGGCCCCTTCGGAGACCACCGAGAAGGTCACCCACAAGACGACGACCCACTCCGTCGTCGCCCCCGTGAGCGCCCCCATCGGCACCGCGTACCACGCGACGGGTTCCTCCTGGTCGAAGGGCTACCACACCGGCGTCGACTTCCTGGTCCCCACCGGCACCTCGGTGAAGGCCATCGAGACGGGGACCGTCGTCAGCGCCGGGTGGGCGGGGTCGTACGGCTACCAGGTGGTGATCCGGCACGCCGACGGCCGGTACTCGCAGTACGCGCACCTGTCCGCGATCTCGGTGCGGGACGGTCAGTCCGTCGGCGCCGGGCAGCGCATCGGACGCTCGGGGTCCACCGGGAACACCACGGGCCCGCATCTGCACTTCGAGGTGCGGACGGGGCCCGGATTCGGTACCGACATCGACCCGCTCGCCTATCTGCGGGCCGGCGGCGTCAAGATTTGACTCGGGTACGGCGCCGGTCGTGGACCGGCATCATCACGTACAGCCCGGCGTGGAACGGACCGAAGTAGCCGGCCGGTTCGACGGAGCCGGCCGGCTCCAGGGTCTCGTAACTCTCGTCGGCCCGAACCGCCGCCTGGGCCGGTACGAGGATCTCGTCGCCCGGCGCGTCCACGGTGATGTCCGCGCCCGGCACGTCGGCGTTCGCGCTCACGCCGACGGGCTGTCCAGGGAGGGCGTCCAGCAACTCCTCGACGGGCGAGGGCACCACGGGAGGCGCGGTGGTGTCGGCCGGTGCGCTCTCGCTGCCCAGCCGCTCCGTGGTCAGCAGGATCAGGCCGCCCGCGGCGACCACTCCGGCGCTCAGGGCGAGGAGGGTGCCCGTCGTGCCGTAGCGGAAGGTCTCGCCGAACATCGTGATGCCGACCGCGGCCGCCACCACCGGGTTCACGACCGTGAGGACGGCCAGCGGAGCCGCCAGGCCGGCGCCCTGGTACGAAGCCTGCGAGAGCATCAGACCGGCCACGGCGAACACCGCGATCACGGCGAGGAACGGGATGTCGGTCGCCGACACCGCGCCGTTGTCCCAGTCGACCGTCACCGTCTTCGTGAACACCGAGGACATGCCGAACGCTATGCCGGACGCGGTCGCCAGCAGCACGCTGCGCACCGCCGGGTGCCGGTGTGCCGCGCGCCCCGCGATCATCAGGGTCACGACCGCCGCGCCGGTGAACACGGCCACGGACACCCGCTGGGCGGTGCTCAGCGACTGACCGTCGGACGTGCCGACGAGGGACAGCAGACCCGCGAGACCGATCGTCGCCATGATGGCGCCGCGCCAGGCGGTGGAGCCCGCCTTGCGGCCGACGAACAGGGCCGCCATCGGCAGCGCGAACACGATCGTCAGCGCACCGAGCGGCTGCACCAGGCTCAGCGGGCCGTAGGCCAGCGCCACCACGTGCAGCAGCCCGCCCGTGCCGTTCAACGCGACCGCCGCCCACCAGCTCGGGCGGCGCAGCGGCGCGTACTCCTGGTCGGGAGAGGACACCGCGACGCGCTCCTGCACGATCGCTCCGCCCGCGTAGGCCACGGCGGAGACGAGCGACAGCACGATGGACAACGCGAGGGCGCTCATCGGCAGCTCCTCTGCGTCGGGCGGGCACCTCTGGCACCACGCGGCGAACGGTCGGCTTTCATACAGAACACGATGCCGCTTGATGTTCTTCCCGTCGTCGTACCTGAGCACCGATTGGGTAGTACTGCCGATGGAGTACGAAAGGCCCTCTGTCCTCCCCAAGGTGGGTGACACCGGACGACACCCCCTGGGTGAAACCCCTAAGAGCCTTGGTACTACTGCTGTTCGTGGACCTCGACCCCGAACTCGCCGCGCTCCGCCCCCTCGGCGGCTTCTTCGTACTACGCACGGGCGGAGCCCCGCACGGCCCGCTGCCGACGCTCGCGCGGACCTACGAAAACCCGGCGTCGGATGTTTACGGAAATTCCCTGACTTTTCGTGTTCGTACCGTCGCGGAGCGTCTCCAAGCCCCTGAGCTGCGCATCGCCGCCTCGATCGCCCAGCAGGCGCTCGCGGCCCGGCTGTGGTCGGTGGCGCTCGGCTGCGCCGCCCTGTACGGCCGGATCCCCGACCTCGACCCGAGGCTGCTGCACTGGGACGCCGAGAGCAGCGCACCGGACGACCTCTGGCTGGCCGAGGTGCGCCCGCTGCCCGGCGACGCCACCGCCCTCGCGGACACCGTGCTCCACGGCCACCTCGAACCGCTCACCGCCGCCCTGGCCGCCCGCCACCGCATGTCCACCGGCCTCCTGTGGGGCAACGCGGCCTCCGCCCTGGCGGGCGCGGCCCGGGAGCTGAACCGCTGGGCACGCACGCGTGGCCGCACGGACGTCGCCACACGCGCGCGTGCCCTCACCGCGGAACTCTTCGCCCACCCGCTCCTCACCGGCACCGGAACGTTCACCGGCACCGCCTTCCGGCGCCGCAGCTGCTGCCTCTACTATCGGATCCCAGGTGGCGGGGTGTGCGGGGACTGCTGCTTCACACAACCGCCCGGCTCTTCCCCGAACGCCACTTCTGGGTGACCATGAGTGCAATCTGCCGCCGAGAACAAGGGGTTTCGGGTGCGAGTGGGACTGCTGACCCGGGAGTACCCGCCGGATGTGTACGGCGGCGCGGGCGTCCATGTGGAGTTCCTCGCCCGGGAGTTGAGGCCCCTGGTCGACCTGGACGTGCACTGCTGGGGCGAGGGCCGAACGGACGGCGTCGTACGCCACCGCTCCTGGCCCACCCTCGACGGCGCCAACGACGCCCTGCGGACGTTCTCCGTGGACCTCTCCATGGCCGCCGCCCTCGAAGGCCGTGAGCTCGTCCACTCCCACACCTGGTACGCCAACCTCGCCGGCCACTTCGCCAAGCTCCTGTACGGCGTCCCGCACATCATGACCGCCCACTCCCTGGAGCCGCTGCGCCCCTGGAAGGCCGAGCAGCTCGGCGGCGGATACGCCCTCTCCAGCTGGGCCGAGCGCACCGCGATCGAGGCCGCGGACGCCGTGGTCGCCGTATCGGGAGCCATGCGCGAGGACATCCTCGGCTGCTACCCCTCGCTGGACCCCGCCACGGTGCGGGTCATCCACAACGGCATCGACACCACGCTCTACCGGCCCGACCACGCCACCGACGTCCTCACCCGGCTCGGCATCGACCCCGACCGCCCCTACGTCCTGTTCGTCGGCCGCATCACCCGCCAGAAGGGCGTGCCTCATCTGCTGCGCGCCGTGCGGGACATCGACCCGGCCGTACAGGTCGTGCTGTGCGCGGGCGCGCCGGATACCCCCGAGATCGACCAGGAGTTCCGCGAGCTCTTCCGGGAGCTGAGCGGCGTCCGCGCGGGCGTGCACTGGATCCCGCAGATGCTGCCGCGCCCCGAGGTCATCCAGCTCCTCACCCACGCGACCGTGTTCGCCTGCCCCTCCGTGTACGAGCCCCTCGGGATCGTCAACCTGGAGGCGATGGCCTGCGGCACTGCCGTGGTCGCCTCCCGCGTCGGCGGCATCCCGGAGGTGGTGGCACACGGGGAGACGGGACTCCTGGTGGACGTCGACGACGACTTCGAGGCCAACCTCGCGCTGGCCCTCGACTCCGTGCTCGCCGACCCGGAGACTGCGAAACGCATGGGCGAGGCCGGGCGGGAGCGCACGGTGACCGAGTTCGGCTGGGACGCCGTGGCGCTGCGCACCGCGCGGCTCTACGGGGAGATCCTCGAAAAGGCTTAGTGTGCGCTGCTCAGGGGCAGGCTGGGGTCAACCAGGGTGAGGGGAGCGGCCATGCGTCGTGGCGGACCTTCGGTGCTCGGGATCGTACTGGCGGGCGGTGAGGGCAAGCGGCTGATGCCCTTGACCGCCGACCGGGCCAAACCCGCGGTCACCTTCGGCGGAACGTACCGCCTCGTGGATTTCGTACTGTCCAATCTCGTCAACGCCGACATTCTGCGCATCTGCGTCCTCACGCAGTACAAGTCGCACTCGCTGGACCGCCACATCACCACCACCTGGCGCATGTCCAGCCTGCTCGGCAACTACGTCACACCCGTCCCGGCGCAGCAGCGCCTCGGCCCGCGCTGGTACCTCGGCAGCGCGGACGCGATCCTCCAGTCGCTGAACCTGATCTACGACGAACGCCCCGAGTACGTCGCGGTGTTCGGCGCCGACCACGTGTACCGCATGGACCCCCGGCAGATGCTCGCCCAGCACATCGAGAGCGGCGCGGGCGTCACGGTGGCCGGTATCCGCGTCCCGCGCGCGGAGTCCTCGCAGTTCGGCGTGATCACCCCGGGCTCGGACGGCCAGACGGTGGAGAACTTTCTGGAGAAGCCCGCCGATCCACCGGGCCTGGTGGACGACCCGGAGTGCGTCTACGCCTCGATGGGCAACTACATCTTCACCACCAAGGCGTTGATAGAGGCCCTCCAGCGGGACGCCGAGGATCTCGGCTCGGTGCACGACATGGGTGGCTCGATCCTGCCCGCGCTCACAGAGCGGGGCGAGGCGGCGCTGTACGACTTCAGCGCCAACCACGTTCCCGGCGAGACGACCCGCGACCAGGGCTACTGGCGTGACGTCGGCTCCCTGGACGCGTACTACGACGCCCACATGGACCTCATCGCCGAGCGCCCCGCCTTCAACCTCTACAACCGCAACTGGCCGATCTACACCCACTCCGGCCAGCTCTCCCCGGCCCGCTTCAACGCCGGCGGCATGGCCAGCGAGTCGATCATCAGCTCCGGGTGCCTCATCCGCGGCCAGGTCACGCGCTCGGTGCTGTCCCCGGGTGTGGTCGTCGACCCGGGAGCCGTGGTCCAGGGCTCGATCCTGCACGACAACGTCCACATCGGGCGCGGTGCGGTGGTCCGGGGCGCCGTCCTGGACAAGAACGTCGAGGTACCGCCGGGCGCGACGATCGGGGTCAACCCGGAGCGCGACGCCGATCTGTACACGGTCTCCAAGGGCGGGGTCATCGCACTCGGGAAGGGCCAACTGGTCACGTAACGCCTCGCAGAGCCGATCCAGGGCCCCGGTGCTTTTCGGCCGCACCGGGGCTTTGCCGTGCCGTGGTGCGCTCCACACCCACGCTTGTCATGTCCCTGGACGGAATGCGGAATCCGTGTTGTCATGCCAACTGCCGCCAATGACAACGTTGTTATGGAGGTTCCGTGCGCATCAGACGACTCAGAGACCGACTCGCGCTACTCCTCGTCCTGGCCCTCGGCATCGCCGGGCTCGCCGCCGTCCCCACCGCGAGCGCCACCACCGCCGACGACCCCGTGGAGATCCACGGCCTGAAGGGCGAGTACTACACCCAGTCCGCCCCGGGCGCCTTCGACTTCGCCGACCTCAAGGCCACCGGCGTCGACCCGAACCTCGACTTCGACAACCTCGAACCCCGGCTCGCCTTCGCCACCGGCCGGTCGGACGACGTGAGCGTCCGCTGGACCGGCAAGATAGTCCCGGCGAAGTCCGGCCCCCACACCTTCTCGATCATCGGCGACAACGGGTTCCGGCTGTGGATCGACGGCCGGCTCGTCATCGACCACTGGGTCGACGACTGGGACACCGAACAGACCGCCGCCCCCGTCGAGTTGACCGCCGGCACGGCCTACGACATCAAGGTCGAGTACTTCGAGCACTACGGCGGCTCCAACCTCCACCTCCGCTGGACCGAACCCGGCGGCACCAAGGTCCCCGTCCCGCAGTCGGCCTTCCGCCTCCCCGACGGCTACGACTACGACGGCGCCCTCGCCGCCACGGTCACCGGCACCGGCCGCACCCTGAAGCTCGACTTCGCCCAGCCCCTCGCCGCACCCCCGGCCGACCTGACCGACCACCTCGAAGCGGTGATCGGCGGCGCCAAGTGGCCCCTGGGGACGGCTCAGTTGGACCCGGCGGACCCGCGGACCCTGATCGTCCCGCTCGCCGAACCCGTCGTCGGCAACAAGACGGGCACCGCACCCGGCACCGCCGACATCCGCTACGACGGCGAAGCCGGCCTCACCACGGCCGATGGCAACGTTATCAACGCGTTCTGGAGCACCGGCCGGAACCACTCCACCTACGAACTGCGCACCCCGTGGGCCGACCAGGTGGGCCCGCACAACGCACTCCCCGAGTACCCGCGCCCCCAGCTCACCCGCACCGACTGGCGGAACCTCAACGGGAGTTGGCAGTTCGCGGCGGCGACGGCGGGCGAGCAACCGCCGGTCGGCCAAAACCTCGCCGAGCGCATCCTCGTCCCGTACCCCGTCGAGTCCCAGCTCTCCGGCCTCGAACGGCACGAGGACCGCATGTGGTACCGCCGCACCTTCACCGTCCCCGCCGACTGGAAGATCGGCTCGGGCAAGCGCCTGATGCTCAACTTCGGCGCGGTCGACTGGCGTGCCGAGGTCTACGTGAACGGCACGAAGGTCACCGAACACCAGGGCGGCTACGACAAGTTCGGCGCCGACGTCACCGACGCCCTCAAGCCCGGCCGCACCCAGGAACTGATCGTCGGTGTCTACGACCCCACCGACGCGGCGAACGGCGAGAACCCGCCCGTCGGCAAACAGCGCCTCGACCCGAGCGGCATCTGGTACACCCCGACCTCGGGCATCTGGCAGACGGTCTGGATGGAACCGGTCGCCCCCGACCACGTCGACTCCCTCAAGCTCACCCCGGACGTCGCCAAGCGCCAACTCACCGTCGAAGCGCGGGGAGTTCGGGACGGCGTACCGATCACGGCGACGGCGTACGACGGAAAGCGAGCGGTAGCCACCGCACACGGCCGCACCGGCGGCCCACTGACCCTCACCATCAAGAACCCCCAACTCTGGTCACCCGACCACCCGTTCCTCTACGACCTGAAGGTCACCGTCGGCAAGGATCGCGTCGGCAGCTACTTCGGGATGCGCTCGATCGCCGTCGAGAAGGTGAACGGCGTCCCGCGCACGGTCCTCAACGGCAAACCCGTCTTCATGATGGCCACCCTCGACCAGGGCTTCTGGCCCGACGGCCTCTACACCGCCCCCACCGACGAGGCACTCGCCCATGACCTCAAGGTGCACAAGGAGTTGGGCTTCAACGCGGTGCGCAAGCACATCAAGGTCGAGCCCGACCGCTGGTTCTACTGGGCCGACCGGCTGGGCCTCATGGTGTGGCAGGACATGCCCGCGATGACCGCCGGGGTGAACCCGTCTCCCGCCGCCCGCGCCGAGTACGAGCGCGAGATGAAGCAGATGATCGACGAGCACATCAGCAGCCCGTCGATCGTCATGTGGGTGACGTTCAACGAGGGTTGGGGCCAGTACGACGAGGCCCGCATCGCCGACCAGGCGAAGGCCTGGGACCCGACGCGGCTCGTCAACAGCATGTCCGGCATCAACCTCGGCGTGGACGGCGGCACCGGCGACATCATCGACGAACACGGCTATCCCAGCCCCGCCCTGCCACCCCATCCCGACGGTCAACGCGCCCTGGTCAGCGGGGAGTACGGCGGCCTCGGGCTCGCGGTGCCGGGACACGCCTGGTCGGTCCAGCAGTCGTACGTCGACGTCGACCCGGCCGCCTACACCGACGACTACCTCACCAAGCTCGCCGAGGTGCACGCCCTGACCTGCCAGGGGAGCAACGGCGCGGTCTACACCCAGATATCCGATGTCGAGGGCGAGTTGAACGGCCTGATGACCTACGACCGGCGGGTGCTCAAGCCCGACGCGCAGCGGGTGAAGGCCGCTCAGCAGGCCCTGATCCGCGACGCCTCGCAGGCGTCCCCCGCAGGGTGCCCCACCACCTGAACTCCCCTGGAGGACCCATGAGATGGACCCGGCGCCTGCGGTTGTGCATGGCGGGGGCGGTGGCAGTGTCCGCGCTGTTCGCCGCCCCCGCCCCCGCCGCAGCCTCTGCCAACGGTCGACTCACCGACCTGGTCAACCCGTTCATCGGCACCGAGAACGACGGCAACACCTATCCCGGCGCCGCCGTGCCCTTCGGCATGGTGCAGTTCTCGCCGGACACCGGCCACAACACCGGGTACGACTACTCCCAGAACCACATCCGCGGCTTCTCCCTCGTGCACCTCTCCGGCGTCGGCTGCGGGCTCGGCGGAGATCTGCCCGTACTGCCCACGACCGGCGAGGTGACGCGGACGGACTACGCCCAGTACGCGGCCGAGTTCAGCCACGACGACGAGCACGCGAGCCCCGGCTACTACCAGGTCGGTCTGAAAACAGGCATCGAGGCCGAACTCACGGCGACCGCGCGCACCGGCGTCCAGCGCTACACCTTCCCGGCCACCGACAAGGCCAACGTGCTGCTCAACGCGGCCCAGTCGCTGCACTCCGGGGTCTCCTCGAAGGTCGACGTCCTCGACAACCGGACCGTACGCACCACCATCACCGGCCGCGGCTTCTGCCAGGACACCAAGCCGTACACCGTCTACACGATCACCCGCTTCGACCGCCCCTTCACCACCTACGGCACCTGGAACGGCTCGACGGTGACGGCCGGTTCGAAGAGCGGGAGCGGCGGCGCGTACGTCCGCTTCGACACGAGCAAGGACCGTACGGTCGAGGCGACCACCGCCCTCTCCTACGTCGACGCGCACGGCGCGGCCGTCAACCTCCGGGCGGAGGGCGGGAGTTCGTTCGACGCGGTACGCCACCGGGCCCAACGGGCCTGGGAGGACCGGCTCGACGACGTCCGCGCGCAGGGTGGTTCCGACAGTCTGCGCCGGACCTTCTACTCGTCCCTGTACCGGTCCTTCCTCGCGCCGAACATCGGCAGTGACGCCGACGGCCGCTACACCGGCTGGGACCAGAAGATCCACCGCGCGAAGGGCTTCACGTACTACCAGAACTGGTCCCTCTGGGACACCTACCGCACCCAGTCCCAGCTCCTCGCCCTGCTCGCACCCCGCGAGGCCCGCGACATGGCGATCTCGGTGATCAAGATCGACGAGGAGAGCGGCTGGCTGCCCAAGTGGGGCTACGGCACGGTCGAGACGAACATCATGACCGGCGACCCGGTCACACCGTTCCTCACCAACGCCTACCAGCAAGGCCTGTTGAAGGGCTACGAGGAGCGTGCCTACCGGGCGTTGAAGCAGAACGCCGACGGTGTGCCGTCCACCGAGTCGGCGGCGCTTGGGCGGGAAGCCAACAAGGAGTACATCGCCAACGGTTTCGCGCCGTACATCAAGGACCGCCCCCACGCGAAGCCCGGTGACTCCGACTACGACCACGGGGCCTCGGCCACCCTGGAGTACGCCCTCTCGGACGCGATGCTCGCGCAGATGGCCCGCGACCTCGGACACGGCGCCGACGCCGCGCGCTATGCGGCCCGCGCGCAGAGCTACCGGAACATCTTCGACCCGTCGACCGGCTTCTTCCGCGCCCGGGACGCCTCCGGCGCCTTCGTCGGGCCGACCGATCCTGCGCAGAGCGAGGGCTTCCACGAGGGCACGTCCTGGCAGTACCAGTGGCTGGTCCCGCAGGACCTGCCCGGCATGGTCGACCTCATCGGCGGACAGCAGGCGGCCAACGCCCGGCTCGACTCCTTCTTCGCCTACGACCAGCTGCTCGCCGACCCCGCGAAGACCGCCCGCGAGGTGTGGGTCGACGGGCCGTACGACTACTACAACGCGGACAAGTACAACCCGCAGAACGAGCCCGACCTGATCGCCCCGTACACCTATCTGTCGACCGGACAGCCGTGGAAGACGACCGATGTCGTCCATGCCGCGCTGACCCTGTTCACGGACGGCCCGACCGGCATGACCGGCAACGACGACCTCGGCACCATGTCCGCCTGGAACGTCCTGTCGTCGATCGGGATCTTCCCGGTCCAGCCCGGCTACGACACCTGGGGCCTGTCCACGCCCGTCTTCGACCGGGTCGACCTGACCCTGGACCGCCGTTACTACCCGCACGGCGCCCTGACCATCAAGGCGCCCGGCACCTCCGCCGGCGACCGCTACATCCAGGCGGCCCGGACGGACGGGACGTCGTACGACCGCACCTATCTGACGACCGGGCAGCTGAGGTCCGTACGGTCGCTCGACTTCACGGTCGGCCCGCACCCGTCGGAGTGGGGTACATCACCCCAGGCGGCACCACCTGCGCTGAAGTGATCTCAGGCGCCACTGGAGTCCCGCCCCTCTCAGAGGGGCGGGATCGGGGCCGGATGTAATCTGCTGTTAACTGTGCGTAGCTTGATCGTACTTGACCGTAATCGCTTGTCGGCGCTTCACTGCTTGCTCACCCCTAGTCGACGCGAGGCAAGCCTTTGACTTCCGATCCGCTCGCTCCACTCGACCTGGCGTTCTGGAACATCGAGTCCGACCGGAACCCGATGCACCTGGGCGCACTCGGCGTCTTCTCGGCACACTCGCCGACCGCGGGAGCCCACGCCGCCGACCTTCTCGCCGCCCGTGCGGCCGCCGTCCCCGGGCTGCGGATGCGCATCCGGGACGTGTGGCAGCCGCTGTCCCTGTCCTTCGGGAGCGCCACCCGCGAGGAGGACCCCGACTTCGATCCGCTGCACCACGTCCGGCTGCACGCCCCGACCGCCGACTTCCAGGAGGTCGCGGGCCGGCTCATGGAACGCCCGCTGGAGCGCGGCCGGCCCCCGTGGGAGGCGCATGTGCTGCCCGGCGAGGACGGGGTCTCCTTCGCCGTGCTGTTCAAGTTCCACCACGCCCTGGCCGACGGACTGCGGGCGCTGACCCTCGCCGCCGCGATCCTCGACCCGATGGACCTGCCCGAGCGGCGGCCACGCCCCGAGGAGCCCGCACGAGGCCTCCTGCCCGATGTGCGCAAGCTGCCCGGGCTGCTGCGGGGCGCGCTGTCCGACGTGGGCCGGGCCCTCGACATCGGGGCGTCCGTCGCCCGCTCCACCCTCGACGTCCGTTCGTCGGCGGCGCTGACCTCCGAGCCCTCGGGCACCCGCCGTACCGCCGGAGTCGTCATCGACCTCGACGATGTGCACCGCATCCGCAAGACCGTCGGCGGCACCGTCAACGACGTGCTCATCGCCGTCGTCGCGGGCGCCCTGCGCCGCTGGCTCGACGAACGCGGCGACGGCAGCGAGGGCGTCGCGCCCCGCGCTCTGATCCCCGTCTCCAAACGCCGCCCGCGCGGCGCGCAGCCGCAGGGCAACCGGCTCTCCGGGTACCTGATACGGCTGCCCGTCGACGACCCGGACCCCCTCGCCCGGCTCGACTCCGTGCGCGCCGCCATGGACCGCAACAAGGACGCGGGACCCAACCGGGGCGCGGGCGCCGTCGCCCTGCTCGCCGACCATGTGCCGGCCCTCGGCCACCGGCTCGGCGGACCGTTCGCCGCACAGGCCGCCAGGCTATGGTTCGACATCCTCGTCACCAGCGTCCCGCTGCCCGGCATCGGCCTGAAACTCGGCGGCAACCCGGTCACCGCGGTCTTCCCGTTCGCCCCGCTGGCCCGCGGGCAGTCCCTCGCGGTCGCCGTCTCCACCTTCCGCGGACACGTCCACTACGGCCTCGTCGCGGACGCGGCGGCCGTACCGGATCTCGATCTGTTCGCCCGTGCCCTCACCGAGGAGGTGGAGACGCTCATCACCGCCTGTGGGTCGTGACGCGGCACGAGTTTGGTGCTGCGGCCCGGCGCTCCGTAAAATTCCCTGTTCGACGGCCGGTGCGATCGGAGCGCCACCGCGGACGACCCAAGGAAACGGCAGCGCGATGACGGTGACAGAGAACGGCTCCACGACCCCGGACGAGGTCGTGTACGGGCCCGGCATCGACCCCGAGCGGCTGGCCGTCTGCCTCAGCGTGCTCGACGAACTGGAGAAGATCGACGTCGACCACCCCGACGCGATCACCGTGCGCCGCGCCACCGCGGGCATCTACCGCAGCGTCAAGCAGCGCCGCCGCCAGGACCGCCGGGCCGCGAAGACCGCGCACGACAAGGCCGTCACCGAGTCCACCGCGACCGGCTCCGCGCAGCGCATCGACGACGAGACCGAGGGCCTCCTCCCGTCGTCGGTGACGGAGGAGGGCCGGATCGCCGGGATCCTCCAGCGCCCGCGCTCCTGCTACACCTGCAAGACCCGCTACGTGGAAGTCGACTACTTCTACCACCAGCTCTGTCCGGACTGCGCCCGCCTGAACCGCGAGAAGCGTGACGTCCACGCCGACCTCACCGGCAAGCGCGCGCTGCTCACCGGCGGTCGCGCCAAGATCGGCATGTACATCGCACTGCGGCTGCTGCGCGACGGCGCCCACACGACGATCACCACGCGTTTCCCGAAGGACGCCATCCGCCGCTTCAAGGCCATGGACGACTCGGCGGACTGGCTGCACCGCCTGGAGGTCATCGGCACCGACCTGCGCGACCCGGCGCAGGTGGTGGCCCTCGCCGACCAGGTGGCCGAGGCGGGCCCCCTCGACATCCTCATCAACAACGCGACCCAGACCGTACGCCGGCTGCCCTCCGCCTACGCCGCGCTCGTCGACGGCGAGAGCGCCCCGCTGCCCGCCGGTGAGCTGCCCGCCCACCACGTCATCGGCGCGTTCGGCTCCGGCGCGGTCGACGGCCTCGCCGCGCTGCCCGTCGGGATCAGCGGACTCGACGCCCAGCAGGTCGCCGACCTCGCCCTGGTCGCGGGCAACGCCAGCGTCGCCCGGCACCTCGACGGCACCGCCATCGACGCCGGCGGCCTGGTCCCCGACGTCGTGGACACCAACACCTGGGTGCAGACCATCGAGCAGATCTCCCCGGTGGAACTCCTCGAGACCCAACTCTGCAACTACACCGCGCCGTTCATCCTGATCAGCAAGCTCCGCCCGGCCATGGCCGCCGCCGCCGAGGCCGCCACCAGCGGACGCGCGTACATCGTCAACGTCTCCGCGATGGAGGGCGTCTTCGGCCGCGGCTACAAGGGCGCCGGACACCCGAACACCAACGCCGCCAAGGCCGCGATGAACATGGTGACCCGCACCAGCGGCCAGGAGATGTTCCAGAGCGACGGCATCCTCATGACCTCGGTCGACACCGGCTGGATCACCGACGAACGCCCCCACTACGACAAGCTCCGCCTCGCCGAGGAGGGCTTCCACGCACCGCTCGACCTGGTCGACGGCGCGGCCCGGGTCTACGACCCGATCGTGCTCGGCGAGCAGGGCGAGGACCTGTACGGGGTCTTTCTGAAGGACTACGCGCCCGGCAAGTGGTGACCGGCTGAGGGGGCGGGGCGGTTCGGCGGACCTCAGCGGGTCGCGGTGCCGGTCTGAGGCGGTGCGGCCGACCGCAGCCGGTCGTGGACGGCGTACCCGCCCGACGCGTACGCCGCCCGCACCCGCGTCCCGCCGTCCACCAGCAGCTCCGCCCCGGTGATCCACTCGGCCTGGTCGGAGGCCAGCCACAGCACGGCCCGCGCGATGTCGGCCGGTTCACCGATCCGGCCGAGCGGCAGCCCGGCGGCGAGCTCCGCCTCGCCCGGCTCCCACACGAACCGGGCCATCTCGGTGCGGACGAGCCCGGGGGAGACGGAGTTGACCCGCACCCTCGGCGCGAGTTCGCCGGCGAGCTGCTGGGTCAGGTGCAGCAGAGCCGCCTTGCTGGTCGAGTACGCCCCGACGTTCGGCCCGACATGCCCGGCGCCCTCCGTGCACACGTTCACCACCGCGCCGCCGTGCTCCCGCATCCACGCCCGCCACGCGCACTGCACCAGCCGCAGCGGCGCCTCCACGTTCACGGCGAACGCCG
Organism: Streptomyces sp. NPDC101776; assembly: GCF_044766845.1. Lineage (NCBI taxonomy): Bacteria > Bacillati > Actinomycetota > Actinomycetes > Kitasatosporales > Streptomycetaceae > Streptomyces > Streptomyces sp. NPDC101776. The sequence continues at coordinate 939,586 of NZ_JBIWMV010000001.1, forward strand.
TCCGCCAGGCGTCCGGATCGGCCTCCATGAGCGGACCGTACGGCTGGTTCGTCGCCGCGTTGTTGACGACCACGTCGATCCGGCCGAACGCGCGCAGCGCTAACTCCGCCAACTTTCGCGGGTGTTCGGGGTCGCCGACATCCCCGGCCAGTCCGATCCCGCCCAACTCCTCGGCGGCGCGCGCCACTTCACGGGCGTCCCGCGCGCTCACGCACACCAGCGCCCCGGCCCCGGCGAACGCCTCGGCGACCGCGCGACCGATCCCGCGCGTCCCCCCGGTGACCAGGACGGCCCGGCCCCGCAGACCGTACGACGACGACGTCATCGCCGTACCGTCTCATGACGGGCCGTCAGTCGACAGCCCCCAGCCGGGAGTTGGGCAGTCGGGAGTTCCGGGCGGCGACGATGCCCAGGACCGTGCGCCAGTCCTCCAGGACCCCGGCGTCGAGGCCGACGACCTTGGCCGCGTCGTCGGCCTGGCGGAGGGTGATCGCGTCGTCGGCGAGCGGATCGCGCTCGAAGGCGGCGGCCTCGGCGCGGGACATCGGGCCGCCCTGGGTCCGCAGGGTCAGCGTGCTCTGCGCGGACAGATCGTGGTCCGGTGCGGCGGTGGCCAGATAGCGCTTCGCGGGCACGTGCAGACGGACCAGCCGGGCGACCCGCTCGCCGAGCAGGGCGTGGACGGCGTCCGCCGCGTGGTCCGCGTGCCCGGCGTCGTCGCCGGGTTGCAGGAGATGCCCGATGTCGTGGACCAGGCCGGCGATCTGAAGTTCCTTGTCGGCCGGGCGACTTCGGCGCAGCAGCGCGGCCGTCTGCAGCGCGTGCTCGTGCAGATCGACCGGGTCGCCGCTTCTGTCGGGGGTGTCCCAGGCGCCCCGACAGGCGTACAGCAGATCCATCAGCTCCTCGACGCTGCGCAACTCCATGCGTCAGTCCTCCCGCGAGACAGCCCGTGCGGAACCCCAGGGGATCATGGCGAGCTTGCGGCTCAGCCAACAGGACCTGAACTGCGCGACGCCTTGAGTGACGTAGGTCATGTTCTCGACCGTGTGTGCGCTGATGCAGGCCATGCGGGTGGCCGTCAAACCGCGCATGATGTAACAAACCGGTTCAGGTCATGGCCGAAGAACACGGGGAGACTCGCAATAGTTACCCCATGTTTTCAGCCCCATCGAGCGGCGGCCCGCTCATTTGGTTAACCTGAGGCAGACGGACAGCGACAAGGGGTCCCACCCACACCCATGGTCCGTCCCGGGACAAGCCGGTCACAACGGCCTGCTCTCACACGAGTGAACCGGCGCCACCGCGTCCGAACTGCCTTCAACCCACGCCCGAGCGGGCTCAGGTACCGGACCGGAGACCGGCCGGTGTGCCCCGAGGGTGACCCGACGCATAAGGAGTGTGCGGTGACGCCGGAGAAGACGAACAGCGAGCAACGCCCCAAGGAACACACGGAGCGTGCGGGCCACCGGTCCGACGAGCTCGGCAGCCTGGCCGTGTGGGCACGGTCGGCCCCCATCCGTCTCGCGGGCTACGAGGACGACCTCGCCGAGCCCCACATCCTGCCCAGCGTGGACTGACCGCCCCCAGAACCTCCACGGGACCCATCGCGACCGCCGACGGCATGGGCGTGCGAAAATCACGCCCATGCTGATCAGAGAAGCCGCGGCCGACGACTGGCCGCGGATCTGGCCATTCTGGCACCGGATCGTCGCCGCCGGCGACACCTACACCTGGGCCCGGGACACCTCCGAAGAGGCGGCCCGGGCCCTGTGGACGTCCCCGCCCAAGCGCGTCTACGTCGCCGAGGACGAGACCGGGGCGATCGTCGGCTCGGCCTTCGTCACCCCGAACTACGGCGGCCCCGCCGACCGCATCGCCAATGCCGGCTTCATGGTCGACCCCGACCACGGCGGCCGGGGTATCGGCCGCGCCCTCGCCGAGCACATCCTCACCACCGCCCGCGAGCAGGGTTTCCGGGGCATGGTCTTCAACGCGGTCGTCGAGACCAACCCCGCCGTCAAGCTCTGGCTCTCCCTCGGCTTCACCATCCTGGGCACGGTCCCGGAGGCCTTCGACCATCCCCGCGACGGGCGCGTGGGCCTGCACATCATGCACCGGGCTCTCTAGCCGAGCGGCGCGGTCCGCACCCACGGACGCAGCTTCTCCAACTCCTCCGCCAGCTCCAGCAGCGCCGCCTCCGATCCCGGCCGCCCCACCAGTTGTACGGCGCAGGGCGCGCCCGAGGGCAGCGTGCCGAACGGGACCGACATGGCCGGCCAGCCGGTGAGGTTCCAAGGGGGCGTCATCGGCGAGTAGTTGGTGTTGGCCAGCACATTGCGCAGCCAGCCCCGCTCGTGCCACGGCCCGGCCTTGGGGGAGCGGCGGGCCAGCGCCGCCGTCAGCAGGATGTCGTGCCCGGCGAAGAAGGGCGTGAGGCGTTCGCGCAGTCGCTCCCGGCTCTTCCCGGTGCGGACGCTCTTCACGAACCGGCGTCCGATCGCCGCGTGCACCCGGGTCCGCCGCGTCAGCTTCCGCGGGTCGAGCCCCGCCGCGTCCACCGAGGTGCCTGCCGTCCAATGCGCGAGCGATGTGTTGCTCAGGGACAGCGGATACGGCGGATCGGCGCGGTGCATCGCGTGACCGGCTCCGGCCAGCAGCCCGGCGGCCTCTCGGACGGCGGTCGTATACGGCTTGCCGACGGCGACCCCGGCGAGCGGGCTGCGCACGGAAACGGCGATCTTGCGGGACATGGGCTCGTCGGGGCGTACGACCTCGGTGTCCGCGATGACCGAAAACATCAGCCGGGCGTCCTCGACGGTCGTCGCCAGGGGTCCGTTTTCGGACATTCCGAACCAGTCACCGTCGCCGATGCCGGCCGGGACGACCCCGAACCCCGGCTTGATGGTGACGAGACCGCAGTTCGCGGCGGGAATGCGGAGCGAGCCCATGCCGTCGTTGCCGAGCGCGATCGGCACCATGCCGGCGGCGACCGCGGCCGCGCTGCCGCCCGAGGAACCTCCCGCGGTTCGGGTGGTGTCCCACGGGTTGCGGCTGGTGCCGTGGACGCCCTCGGTGGTCCCGAAGACACACAGCTCGGGCACGTTCGTCAGCCCGACGACCACCGCACCCGCCGCCCTCAGGCGCGCCACGGTGACATGGTCGTGGTCGGCAGGCGTGTCCGGGGTCGCGGCCGAGCCGACCCGGTTGGACTCGCCCGTCACGGCCAGGTTGTCCTTCACGGCCACCGGCACGCCCGCCAGGGGGAGTCGGGCCAGATCCGCCCGCGCGGCCACCTCGTCGGCCTCCGCGAGCGCCGCCTCCGCCCGCACCACCCGGAACGCGCCGATCCGCCCGTCGAGCCGCTCGATCCGGGCGAGATGCTCGGCCATCACCTCGCGCGGAGTGACCCGCTTCTCGCGTACGGCGGCGGACAACTCGGCGGCGGTACGGCCGATCCAGCTGGTCACGGGCGCGCTCCTTCGACTTACTCGTGAGTATGTACGGAGAACTGTGCCCCGGTGTGGGCGTCGCGTCGAGTGTCTGCCGCCCCGGAAAATCGGGAGGGGTTCGCCTTGGACATACGTGACCGTCTTCTTGGACTTTTCGCGGGCCGGTTCCGGGTAGGAGCCCACTGACCAGCCGGTCCTCCGATCACTGGCCCAACTTGGCTGCTCCCGTTGCCCATTGACAGCCCCTGAGGGCGGTCCAATCATCAGACGTCCGATCAATCACGACCGGTGGAGTGGCATGGCTGAGCGCAGGAAGAGACGGTTCCGGCTGATCGGCTTCGTGGCGGTGTGCGCGCTGCTCGCGGCGCCCGTACCGGCGGTCGCGGTCCAGCGGGAGCGGGCGGCGACGCCGGTGACCGTGCCCGCACTGTCCAACTGGACGCCCGGGTCCGGGAGTTACGACTTCGACGGCGGGACCCGGCTGGTGGCCGGCAGCGCGAGTGAGCGCAGGGTCGCCGACACCCTCGCCGACGACCTCAAGGCGGCGGGCCACGGAACGGTGCCCGTCGTGCGCGGCGGTGCCGGCCGTCCCGGCGACATCCTGATCGAAGTCCGGCCGACACAGGGCTCGTTGGGTGCGGAGGGCTATGAACTCCGGGCGGGCAAGCGGCTGTCGGTCACCGGCGCGACCGAGACCGGCGCCTTCTACGGCACCCGCACCCTCCTCCAACTGCTCGCCCAGGGTGACCACATACCGGCCGGCCGCACGGTCGACGTACCGCGCTACCAGGAACGCGGGGTCGGCGTCTGCGCCTGCTACATCCACATCTCCCTGCCCTGGCTGGAGAACCTGGTGCGCGAGATGGCGTACCACAAGCTCGACCAACTGCTCCTGGAGATCAAGGTGAAGAGCGACGCGCACCCCGAGGCGAACACCTGGGGCTACTACACCAAGGACGAGCTGCGCCGCCTCGTCGCGCTCGGCGACCGGTACCACGTCGAGATCATCCCCGAGATCAACTCCCCGGGCCACATGGACCCGTGGATAGAGAACCGCCCCGACCTCCAGCTCACCGACAGCGACGGCAACAAGCAGCCCGCCCGGCTCGACGTCACCCAGCAGGCCGCGTTCGACTACTACACGAGCCTGATGGACGAGTACGCGCAGGTCTTCACCGCGCCGTCCTGGCACATGGGCGCCGACGAGTACATGCTCGGCTCCGACTACTCCAAGTACCCGCAGATGCTGCGCTACGCCCAGGAGAAGTACGGCGCGAACGCCACCCCGCAGGACGCCTACATCGACTTCATCAACCGCGTCCAGGCCTACGCCGCGAGCAAGGGCAAGAAGCTGCGCATCTGGAACGACGGGCTCACCGGTGCCAACACCGTGCCGGTGGCGGCCGGCACGACGGTCGAGCACTGGCTGAACGTCCAGGAGAAACCGAGCCAAATCGTCGCCCAGGGCTACCCGTTGATGAACGCGGCCTACTCCCTCTACCTCGTGCGCGGCGGTTTCCACAGCGACACCGAGTCGCTCTACGACCAGAGCTGGGACCCGCGCAGCTTCGAGGGCGAGAAGCTCACCTCCAGCACCGGTATCACCGGCGCGAAGATCAGCCTCTGGCCCGACAACGGACGCGGCGAGACCGAGAACGAGGTCACCGCCGACACCGAGCCCGCACTACGGCACCTCGCCCAGGCGACCTGGGGCGATCCGCATCCCGACGCCACCTACGCCCAATTCACCTCCCGGGGCACGACAGTTGGGCATGCGCCCGGGTGGCGGGACCTGACCCGGGTACCGGTGCCGGACGGCACGTACACCTTCCGCACGGCGGGTGCCTCTCTTGATGCCACGGTGCGGCGCACACCCGACGGCTATGCGACGCTGCGGACGGCGGAGGGCTGCCTGGAGATACAGGGCGGCAAGCTGACCCTCAACGTGCCGCTCCAGCCCGGAGTTTCGGCGACCCCACAGCCCTGTGATGCCGCGAACACCATGCAGCGCTGGGAGCTGGCGCCCGCGGCGGGCGGCTACCGGCTGGTGAACGCGATCACGCAGATGGCGTTGAGCATCGCGGACGACGGCCGGCTCGTGCAGTACCCGCCGGACCAACACCGGCCCGCCACCTGGCACTTGACCGCACACTGACCTGACCGGAGGAGTCCCACCCCCATGGCCCTCTCCAGACGTCTCTTCGTCCTCTCGGCCACCGCGCTCGCCGCGACCGGCACCACCACGCTCCCCGCACTCGCGGCACCCCTGCCCACGATCGGCGACCGCTCCCGTATTCCCGTCGGCCCGGACGACACCGAGGCCGACCTGGTCCGCAAGGCTTCCCAAGTCCGGCCCACCGCACGGCAGGTGGCCTGGCAGAGACTGGAGCGGACGGCGTTCCTGCACTTCGGCGTGAACACCTTCACCGGCCTGGAGTGGGGGACCGGCGACGAGGACCCGGACGTGTTCCAGCCGACCGGCCTCGACACCGACCAGTGGGCCCGAGCCCTGCGCGACGGCGGTTTCAAGCTGGCCATCCTCACCGTCAAGCACCACGACGGCTTCGTGCTCTACCCGTCCCGGTACACCAACCACACGGTGGCCTACAGCAGTTGGCGTGCGGGGGAGGGCGACGTACTGCGCTCCTTCGCCGACTCCATGCGGCGGTACGGCCTCAAGGCCGGCGTCTACCTCTCGCCCGCCGACGAGAACCAGTACCTCCACGGCGTCTACGCCAACGGCAGTGCACGCGCCACGCGCACCGTCCCGACCCTCGTCGACGGCGACGACCGTTCACCGGACAGCTTCTACGCACTGGACGCCACCGACTACGGCGCCCATATGCTCAACACCCTCTACGAGGTGCTGACCGAGTACGGCCCGATCGACGAGGTCTGGTTCGACGGCGCCCAGGGCCGTATCCCGCCGGGCAAGGTCGAGGACTACGACTGGGACAGCTGGTACACCCTGGTCAGGTCGCTGGCCCCGGACGCGGCGATCGCCGTGACCGGACCGGATGTGCGGTGGGTCGGCAACGAGGGCGGCACCGCGCGGACGGACGAGTGGAGCGTCCTCCCGGTGAAGGAGGAGCAGTACGGCCGTACGGACTGGGCGCTGTCCTACGACACCCCCGACGAGGGCAGTCGCGCCGCGCTCGTCGCGGCGCAGCCCAATACCGACTACCTCCAGTGGTGGCCCGCCGAGTGCGATGTGTCGATCCACGACGGCTGGTTCTACCACCCCGATCAAGTCCCCAAGAGCGTCGCGGAGTTGATCGACATCTACTTCGGGTCGGTCGGCCGCAACGCGGTCCTGCTGCTCAACGTGCCGCCGGACACGGACGGTCTGCTGGCCGCGCCGGACGTGGCGCGCCTGCGGGAGTTCCGCGAGCGCGTGGACCGGGAGCTGCCCGAGGACCTGGCGCGCGGGGCGCGAAGGACCGTCTCGCCGGGGCGGGTCACCGTCGACCTCGGTACCGAACAGGCCGTGGACCGCGTCCGGTTGGCGGAGGACATCGGGCGCCACGGCCAGCAGGTCGAGGGCTTCGTGGTCGAGGCGTACGTCGACGGGGCCTGGACGGAGGTGACCCGCGCCGGGACGATCGGCGCGAGCCGCATCCTGCTGCTGGCCGCGCCCGTACGGGCCCGGCGGTGGCGGATCCGGGTGACGGCGGCCCGGGACGCCGTAGGGATCGCGGAGTTCGGGCTGTACCGGTCGCGGGTGTGACCGTCAGCTGTCCTTGAGCAGCTTCTCCAGGAAGGCCACGGACTCGGGGGCCGGTGAGGCGACCATGCTCAGCCGGTCCATGACCGCGAGATAGCGGTCGACCTCGTCGGGCTTGTCCAAGTAGAGGGCGCTGGTGAGCTGTTCGAGATAGACGACGTCCGGCAGGTCCGGCACCGGGAAGCGCAGCACGGTGATCGGACCGCCGGCGGCGGCATGGCCGCCCACGTGGAACGGCAGCACCTGAAGTGTCACGTTCGGCAGGGCGGCCGTCTCGATGAGGTGGCGCACCTGCTCGCGCATCACGTCCGCCCCGCCGAGCGGACGGCGCAGCGCCGCCTCGTCCACCACGACCCACAGCCTCGGAGCGCCGGGCCTGGTGAGCAACTCCTGGCGGGTCATGCGGAGTTCGACGCGGCGCTGGATCGAGTCCGGGGTGTCGGTGGGGCGGCCGAGCCGGATGACGGCCTCGGCGTACGCGGCGGTCTGCAACAGGCCGGGAATGAACTGGACTTCGTAGGTGCGGATGAGGGAGGTGGCCTCCTCCAGACCCAGATGCTGCTCGAACCAGGTCGGGAAGGCGTCGCCGTACGCGCGCCACCAGCCGGGTTCGTTGGCGCGGCGGGCCGAGTCCAGGAAGTCCTGGCGCACGTCGGGCTCTTGGAGGCCGTACAGCGTCAACAGGTCGGCCACGTCGCGCTCCTTGAAGCCGACGCGGCCCAGCTCCATACGGCAGAGCTTGGCGTCCGAGGCGCGTATCGCCGAAGCGGCCGTGTCCCGTGTGATGTTGAGGGACTCGCGCAGGCGGCGCAGGCGGGTGCCCAGCATGATGCGCTGGACCGTCGGACCACCGCGCTGAAGGCTCAGCACGTCCGAACCCGAGGGCGCGTATTCCGGTTGAGCTGCAGTCATGTTCATCCCCTCGGCGGTCGCGCCGATACCGTCCGCAAGTTTTCGGGACTTAAAAGAGGATCGTAGCACCGAGGTTCCGGATAACTGCGGGGAGTGAAGGAGCCGGAAGGTGCCGGCCTGTGTCCGGCGCCTTCCGGCCATCCGCGGGTTTGCCTGACCTCAACGACCGGGGAGTAGGCCGTCGAAGTCGCCGTCCTTCACACCGCGGACGAACGCGGAGATCTCGGCGCTGGTGTAGACGAGCGCCGGACCTTCGGGGTGGCGCGAGTTGCGCACGGCGATGTGACCGTCGGAGAGCGCGGCCAACTCGACGCAGTTGCCCTCGGGGTTGCTGTGGTGGCTCTTGCGCCACTGCGCGCCGTTCAGCAGGGTCGCCGCCATGCCGTTCTCGTGCACGATCTGAGGCCTCATCGCTCCCCCGGAAGATCAGATGCAATTGCAGCTTCAATTGCACCCATTGGTGATGTGGAGGACGATAGCCCTCGGGGGCACCGCTCGCAAGATCGTCTGCAATTGCAGCGGTAATTGCCGATGCACTTGCGTTCGCAGGGTCAGTCGGAGGACCATGTTCCGGACAGGTGTAGCCGCGCAGTTGTTCTCTTCCCAGGGGTCTCAGGGGTCGCGATGTCCGCAGAGCAAGTCGTACGGCCGACCAACACCCTCCACATAGAGGGGACTTGGGAGTGGCTGTGCCGGGCCGTGGACGAGGTGGGCCGGCCCGAGCCGGGACAGACCGTCACCCGGGTCCCCACGGTCGGGGACGGCCGCGACCCCGCCCTCTGTTCCGTCCTGGTCGTGCCGCCGATGCCTCAATCGGCCCATGTGGCACGGGACTTCACCCGCGCGGCGCTGACCGGCCGGGCCAGGGACGAGGTCCTCGACGACATGGCGGTCACCGTGTCGGAGCTGGTGAGCAACGCGTTGCGCTACGGCCGGGGGCCCAACTCCCTTGCCGAGCAGCAGCCTTCACTGTGGCTCGCGGTGTGGGACCGGCTGCCGTACGCGGTGTGCGCGGTCACCGACGACAGCGATCGCGTCCCCGTGGAGGGCAGCCCGGACGAGTTCGCGGAGTCCGGGCGCGGTCTCCAAGTGGTCTCCGCGCTCAGCGAGTCGTGGGGCTGGAACCTGCGGGCGGGCGGCGGGAAGACGGTGTGGGCGCTGTTCCGACTCTGACCCGGGACAGATGAAGAGGGGGGCATCGTGGCCGATGCCCCCCTCTTCCGTTGCTCAGACCTTGCGGCCGATACCGCAGATCGCGTCCACGTCGGACGGGTCGCGGCCCACGTCGACCGGCTCCGGGTGCCACTGCGAGGTGGGCACGATGCCGGGTTCGATGACCTCAAGTCCCTTGAAATAGGCCGCGATCCGCTCCGGACTCCGCAGGTGGTAGGAGCTGGCGGAGTTCGCGTTGTACACCGAGATCGCCTGGTTGAGCGCCGCGTTGGTGTCCGTGCCGTCGCTCAGCGCGAGATAGCTGCCCGGCGGCAGGGCGTCCAGGAAGCGGCCCACGACGGCCTCGGGCTCGTCCGAGTCCGGGATCTGGCCCAGGATGCCCAGCATCGTCAGCGCGATCGGCTTGCTGAAGTCCAGGGTCTGCGCGGCGACTTCGAGAATTCCCTCGGGGTCGCGCACATCGGCGTCGAGGTAGGCGCAGGCGCCTTCCGGGGTGCTGGTGAGCAGCGCCTGCGCGTGCACCAGCACCAGCGGGTCGTTGTCGACGTACACGATGCGGCTCTCGGGCGCGATGCGCTGCGCCACCTCGTGCGTGTTGTCGACGGTGGGCAATCCGGTCCCGATGTCGAGGAACTGGCGGATGCCCGCGTCCTCGGCGAGATAGCGCACGGCCCTTACCAGGAAGCGGCGTTGGAGACGCGCGAGGAGGGCGATGTCCGGGAACATCTGGACGATCATTTCGCCGGCTTCGCGGTCTGCGGCGTAGTTGTCCTTGCCGCCCAGGAGGAAGTTCCACACACGGGCGGAGTGCGGCCGGTCGAGCTGGAGCCGGTCGGCCAGCGGGTCTTCGGAGGTCATGGGCAAAGCCTCACACGAAGTACCCGGCGGTGTCCGGCGATTCGGCCGCGAACCGGGAGACACAGCACTTTCACACCCGTGCCGGTCCCGTGCTGTCCCGCTCGATCAGCCGCGGCACCGGCACCCGCACCGTACGGGCCGGGCCGCCGTCCAGCAGCGCGGTCAACTCCCGGGCCGCCGTACGGCCGAACTCCACACTGTCCCGCGACAACGCCGACAGCCACGGCCGGACCATCCGGCACAGCGCGGAGTCCTCCCACGCGACCACCGACACGTCCGCCGGTACGGAGCGGCCGAGTTCGGTCGCGGCGGCCACCCCGGCGACGGCCATCACGTCGTTGTCGTAGATCAACGCCGTCGGTGGAGCGGGGACTTCGAGGACCCGGCGGGTGACGGCGGCACCCGCCGCGTCCGAGTAGTCCGTGGTCACCGAGCGCACCTCGGTCAGCCCGCGCCGCGCGGCCTCGGCGCGCAGGGCGCGGATCCGGCGCTCGGTGTGCGCGAGGCCCGGCAGGCCCGCGATGTGCGCGATACGGCGGTGGCCGCGCGCGTACAACTCGTCGACCACCGACGCCATCGCGCCCGCGTCGTCGGCCCACACCGTCGACAGACCGGGATGCCGTTCGTCCGGGGCGCCGCCGATCACCACGGCGGGCAGGCCCAGTTCGTCGAGGAGATCGGGCCGCGGATCGACGGTGCGCGGGTCGGCCACCAGGACGCCGTCCACCCGGTGTTCGGCCCACCAGCGCCGGTACACCGCGCACTCGTCCTCGACGTCCTCGGCCATCTGGAAGAGCAGCCCGAGATGGCGCTCGGCCAGTATCTCCTGGATGCCCGAGACGAGTTGGAGGAAGAAGGAGTCCACGCCGAGTGTCTCCGCGGGCCGGGCGAGGACGAAACCGACCGTCGCCGCACCCTCCCCGGACAGCGCCCGCGCCGCCGTACTGGGCCGCCAGCCCAACTGCTCCGCGACCCGGCGCACCCGGTCGCGGGTGATCTCGGAGACGCCGGGCCGGCCGTTGAGCGCGAAGGAGACCGCGCTCTCGGACACACCGGCGCGCTGCGCGATGTCCTTCATCGTCGGCCGACGCGCGGGCGACCGCTTGCCTGACAAGCCTGCTCTCCATTCCACCGGAGCCGCGCACTAATGCGCTTGAGCCAGCACACCCTAAAGCGCATTAGTGATCCACCGCAAGAATGCGAACACACCTACCTGACCAGTGCAGTTGGCCGGATCCGGCCAACTAATGAATTTAGCTGAGCGGAATCCATTGACTCGCGCGCCGGGCAGCGTGCAAGGTCTGCCCCGGCACGATTGGCCACCCCCACTGCAAAGGAGCCACTCGCTGTGCGCATCTCCCGCAGAGTCCTCGCCGCCGCTGCCGCCGCCGTAGTCCTCATGCCGCTGAGCGCCTGCGGCTCCGGGGGAGACGACGGCGGATCGACCGACGCCTCGGGCAAGGTCGAGGGCGACATCACCTTCCAGACCTGGAACCTCCGCGCCAACTTCAAGTCGTACTTCGAGGGCGTGATCTCCGGCTTCGAGAAGCAGTACCCCGGCACCCATGTGAAGTGGATCGACCAGCCCGCCGAGGGCTACGCCGACAAGATCAGCGCGGACGCCGCCGGCGGCACCCTGCCCGACGTCGTCAACGTCTCCCCGGACCTGGTCGCCCCGCTCGCCAAGGCGGGCCTCGCCCTCGACCTCGACAAGTCGGCCGCGAAGTACAAGAGCGAGTATCTGGCGGGCGCTTGGGCCAGCCACGAGATACCGGGCATGACCGGGACCTACGCCTTCCCCTGGTATCTCAACACCGGCCCGCTCTTCTACAACAAGTCCCTGTTCAAGCAGGCCGGACTCGACCCGGACCAGCCGCCGAAGACGTACGACGAACTCTTCGCCCAGGCCCTCCAGTTGGCGAAGAAGACGGACGGGAAGGTCGCCACCCTCGCCAACGTCCCCACCGTCGAGGACTTCGGCCGCTACGGCGTCCAGCTCATGAACAAGGCCGGCACCGCCTTCGCCTTCAACGACACGAAGGGCATCGAACTCCTCACCAAGTACAAGGAGTTGTACGACGCGAAGGCCCTCGACCCGCAGGCGCTCACCGCGACCCCCGAGTCGTCCGGCAAGAAGTTCCTCACCGGGGCCGTCGCCATGAACCCGGGCAGCGCCCTGGACCTCGACAACTTCAAGAAGCAGGCGCCCACTCTGTACAAGAACATCGGCATCACCGACCAGATCACCAGCACCGGGCACGTCAACATGTACGTGATGGGCGTGATGGTGAACTCCAAGACCAAGCACACGCCCGCGTCCGTGGCCTTCGCGCACTACGTCACCGACGCCCAGCAGCAGATGTCGTTCGCGAAGAAGGTCGCCATCTTCCCGAGCACCGCCGGGTCCCTCGACGACCCGTACTTCACCAAGGAGGACGGCACCGACGAGACACGGGTGCGGATCGCCGCCGCCAAGTCCCTGAAGAACGCGGAGAATTACACGCCGGTGCTGTTCAGTGAGCAGATGAAGACCGCGCTGCGCAACGAGGTCGCCAAGGCGCTGCAAGGCAAGGAGAGCCCCAAGACGGCTCTTGACAACGCTGTCAAGGCCTGCGACACACTGCTCCAGCAGGAAGGCTGAGGGCCCCATGGCCGACGTGTCCCGCGTGCGGCGCCAACTGCCCACCAGCCCCTGGCTGTTCGCCGCTCCCGGGCTGCTCGTCGTCGGCGCCTTCGTGCTCTATCCCTTCGGCTCCACCGTGGCCAACTCCTTCACGGACCGGCGCACGCTGATCCCCGGCCACTTCGTGGGCTTCGCCAACTTCCGCGAGCTGTGGCACGACGACATGTTCTGGACCGGCCTGCGCAACAGCACCCTGTACATCCTCGGAGTGGTCCCCGCACTCGTCGTACTCCCGCTGCTGCTCGCCCTGTTGGTGCAGAAGAACATCCCCGGCATCACCTTCTTCCGGTCCGCCTTCTACACCCCGGTCGTCGCGTCGATCGTCGTGGTCGGGCTGATCTGGGTGTGGCTGCTGGACGAACGCGGCCTCGTCAACTCGCTGTTGGAGACGATCGGCGTCGGCCGGATCGGGTTCCTCAGTGATCAGTGGCTACTGCTGTCGAGCGCCATGGCCGTCACGGTGTGGAAGGGGCTCGGCTACTACATGATCATTTATCTGGCCGCGCTCGCCAGTGTGCCGCGCGAACTGCACGAGGCCGCCTCGGTCGACGGCGCGGGCGCGATCCGCCGGTTCTTCACGGTGACCGTGCCCGCCGTCCGCTCCACCATGGTCCTCGTCGGGGCGCTGTCCTCGGTCGCCGCCTTCAAGGTGTTCTCCGAGGTGTACCTGATGGCGGGCCCGAGCGGCGGACCGGCCGGCGAGGACACGACCCTCGTGATGCTCGTCCAGCGCACCGGCACCGGACTGACCGGCCGTGTCGGCTACGCCTCCGCGCTCTCGGTCGTCGTCTTCGTCGTCACCGTCGCGCTGATGCTGCTCGTGCTGCGGGCCGACCGGAAGGAGGACGCTTGAGCGTCATCGAGCGCACAAGACCCGTACCGGAGACGGCGGTTCGCGAACCCCGAGTCACCGACGAGCACGGCCGTCGCATCCGGGGGTGGGAACTCGCCCTGCGCTACACGCTGTTGCTCGTCGTCCTCGCCATCACCGTCGGCCCCTTCGTGTGGCAGCTCTCCACCTCGCTCAAGGGCTCGACCGAGGACATCTACAGCTCACCGCCGACCTTCCTGCCCCAGCACCCCACCCTGCACAACTACCAACGGGTCGCCGACACCATCCCCGTGTGGGACTACGCCTTCAACTCGCTGAAGGTCGCCGCCGCCAACGTCGTGACGAACTGCGTCGGTTCGGCCCTCGCGGGCTACGCCCTGGCCCGGCTGCGCTACCGCGGCCGTCGCGTCGCCACCCTCGTCTTCATCCTCGCGATGCTCGTCCCGGTGGAGGGCATCATCATCGCCCAGTTCACCACCATGCGGGAGCTGGGCCTCAACAACACCCTGATCGGGGTGGTCCTCCCGGGCTGCGTCGGCGCGATGAACGTCCTGCTGATGCGCAATGCGTTCCTCAACCTGCCCTACGAGATCGAGGAGGCGGCCTACGTCGACGGCGCCAACGTGTGGCAGCGGTTCCTGCGGATCGCGCTGCCGTCGGTGAAGGGGACGATCGCCGTCGTCGCGATCTTCGCCTTCATGGGCGCCTGGGACGACTTCCTGTGGCCGCTTATCGTGCTCAGCGACCCGTCCAAGTTCACACTCACCATCGGCCTCAACTATCTGCACGGCACCTTCGCCAACGACGAACGCCTGGTGGCCGCCGGCACGGTCATCGCCGTGGCACCGCTGATCGCCCTCTTCGCCTGCCTCCAGCGGTACTTCTTCCGGGGCGTGGGCGAAGGCGCCGTGAAGGGCTGACCGCCGGTTGGACTCCGCCCGTACACACATCCCGTACGCACCACAGAACCAGGATCCCGATGTCTTCTGCCGTGCGCTTCGGCGTCAACTACACGCCCAGCCAAGGGTGGTTCCACCACTGGCTCGACTTCGACCCCGACTCCGTACGCGCCGACCTCGACTCGATCGCCGAGCTGGGCCTCGACCACATCCGGGTCTTCCCGCTGTGGCCGTACTTCCAGCCCAACCGCACCCTGATCCGCCCGAAGGCCGTGGAGCAACTCGTTCAGCTTGTCGACGCAGCCGGTGAGCGCGGGCTCGACGTCAACGTGGACGGTCTGCAAGGGCACTTGAGCAGTTTCGACTACCTGCCCGCCTGGACCCGGACCTGGCACCGGCGCAACCTCTTCACCGACCCGGACGTCCTCGACGGCCAGGCCGCCTATCTGCGCACCCTCGCCGCCGCCCTCGCCGACCGGCCGAACTTCATCGGCATGACCCTCGGCAACGAGGTCAACCAGTTCTCGGCCGGCCCGCATCCGGACCCCGACCGGGCGACGGAGGACCAGATCGACGCCTGGCTGACGCGGATGCTCGCGGCCTGCGCCGAGGGTGCGCCCGGCAAGCCGCATCTGCACGCCGAGTACGACGCGACCTGGTACCAGGACGACATGCCGTTCACTCCGGCCCAGGCCGCCCGCCACGGGGCGATGACGGCCGTGCACTCCTGGGTCTTCAACGGCACCGGCCAACGCCACGGCCGCAGTTCGGTCCCCGCCGAGCACCACGCCGCGTATCTGATCGAGCTGAGCAAGGCCTGGGCCGACGCACCGCACCGGCCCGTCTGGCTCCAGGAGGTCGGCGCGCCCCAGCCGCTCGTCCCGGCCGAGCACGCGGCCGACTTCGCCTCCGCGACCATCGCCAACGCCCTGGATTGCCCGGACCTCTGGGGCATCACCTGGTGGTGCTCGCACGACGTGTCCCGCGAACTCGCCGACTTCCCCGAACTCGAGTACGGGCTGGGCCTGTTGACCAACGGCCGGCAGGCCAAGGACATCGCGCTCGTGCTGGCCGAGGCGGCCCGCGAGCCCACCTACGAACCCGCCGTCCGCACCACGGCCCTCGTCGTGCCCGCCGATCCGTCGGTCCGCTCGCTCTGCGGCCCCGGCGGGCCGGTGTTCGACGCCTACTTCAGACTCGTCGCCGACGGCGCCCGCCCGGCGACCGTCCTCGACGCACGCGCGGACGACAAGGAACACCTCGCCGCGCGCGGCATCACCGAAGTCGTCACTCCCGACCAGGTACTCCCCACCCCACAAGGAGACACCAGCTCGTGAACCCCGGACGCCCCAGCAGACGCACCGTTTTGCTCGCCGGCGCGGCGGCAACCCTGCTGCCCCAACTGCCCACGCCCGCCTTCGCCGCCGCGCAGGCGCTCGCCAACACCGGGCAGCCGCGGCCGGCAGACGGTGACCGTGCCGCTCACAGGGCTTTCGGGGACGCTGCATGCGATCGGTGTGCGGCTCACCGCGGCCGATGCGAGCGGGAGCACTGTGAACTGGCGGCTCGGCCGACTGGCTGTTCGCGACGTCAACGATACCCAGCCGCCCGCCGCTCCCTCGGGGCTGCGGATCACCGCCGCCACCGTCGGTGACCTGCGCTTCGCCTGGGACGCCGCGCTCGGCGCCGTACGCCACTACACCCTCCACCGCCTCCTCCCCGACGGCACCCGGCGGTTCCTCGGCGGCACCTGCCAGCGCGCCTTCTTCGTCGGCGGGCAGCAGGCCGAACAGGGCGAGCAGCAGGCGTGGTTCGAAGTGCGCGCGACAGGGGAGCTGTACACAGCGTCGGCCCCCGTGACCGTCGCGCACACCTGGTAACACCGCAGTCCCCACCCGCAACCGAGCCACGGAGCACCCCACATGCATGACGACCGCAGCCTGGTCGAAGCCCGCCTCAAGCGCGTCCTCGAAGAGCGCATCCGTCCCGCCGTGTACCCCGAGTCCGTGCCGCTGGAGGTGGCCGTCTGGCACGCGCCCGACGAGCCGGTGCCGGTGGCCGAGGGGCTCGCGGGCATACCCGAACCGATCGCGGTGGGTGCCCGGTGGGGTGCTCCCTGGGGGACCAGTTGGTTCCGTGTCACCGGGACCGTCCCCCAGGAGTGGGCCGGGAAGACCGTCGAGGCGCTGCTCGACCTCGGCTTCGACGAGAACATGCCCGGCTTCCAGTGCGAGGGCCTCGTATACCGGCCCGACGGCACCCCCGTGAAGGGCCTCAACCCGCGCAACCAGTGGGTGCGGATCGGCGCGCCCGTCGCCGGCGGCGAGGAGGTGCGGCTGCACATCGAGGCCGCGTCCAACCCGGTGGTCCTGGACTACCACCCGTTCGTGCCGACCCAGTTGGGCGACAAGGAGACCGCCGGCAGCGAGCCCCAGTACACACTCACCCGCATGGATCTCGCGGTCCTCGACGAGAACGTCTGGCAGCTCGTCCTCGATCTGGAGGTGGTCGGCGAGCTGATGGCCGAGCTGCCGGTGGACTCCGCGCGCCGCTGGGACCTGCTGCGGGCCATCGACAGGGCACTCGACGCCGTTGACCTCCAGAACGTCAACGGCACGGCGGAGCACGCCCGTTCACGCCTGGCGGCCGTCCTGTCCGCGCCCGCCGTCCCGTCCGCGCACCGCATCAGCGCCATCGGGCACGCGCACATCGACTCCGCGTGGCTGTGGCCGCTGCGCGAGACGGTCCGCAAGGTGGCCCGTACGACGTCCAACATGACGGCGCTGTTGGACGACGAACCGGACTTCATCTTCGCCATGTCCCAGGCCCAGCAGTGGGCCTGGGTGAAGGAGCACCGGCCCGAGGTGTGGGCGCGGGTCAAGAAGGCGGTGGCGGACGGGCGCTTCGTGCCGGCCGGCGGTATGTGGGTGGAGTCGGACACCAACATGCCGGGCTCGGAGGCGATGGCCCGTCAGTTCGTGCACGGGAAGCGGTTCTTCCTCGACGAGTTCGGCATCGAGAACGAGGAGGCCTGGCTGCCCGACACCTTCGGCTTCGCCGCCGGACTGCCGCAGATCATCAAGGCCGCCGGCTCCAAGTGGCTGCTGACCCAGAAGATCTCGTGGTCGCAGACGAACAAGTTCCCCCACCACACGTTCCGTTGGGAGGGCATCGACGGCACCCGGATCTTCACCCACTTCCCGCCCGTCGACACCTACAACTGCTCCATGCAGGGACGCGAGATCGCCCACGCGGCCCGCAACTTCAAGGACAAGGGCGTCGCCCGGCACTCCCTCGCGCCCACCGGCTGGGGCGACGGAGGCGGCGGCACCACACGGGAGATGGTCGCCAAGGCGGCCCGCCTGCGCGACCTGGAGGGCTCGGCGACCGTGGCCTGGGAGACCCCGAAGGAGTTCTTCGAGAAGGCCGAGACCGAGAACCCCGAACCCCCGGTCTGGGTCGGCGAGTTGTACCTCGAACTGCACCGCGCCACCCTCACCAGCCAGGCCAAGACCAAGCAAGGCAACCGACGCAGCGAACACCTGCTGCGCGAGGCCGAGCTGTGGGCCGCCACGGCGGCTGTCCGGGCCGGATTCCCTTACCCGTACGAGGACTTGGACCGGATCTGGAAGACGGTCCTGCTGCACCAGTTCCACGACATCCTGCCCGGCTCCTCCATCGCCTGGGTGCACCGCGAGGCCCGGAAGACCTACGAGGGGCTGGCCGCCGAACTGAACGGCATCATCGACGCGGCCCAGCGCGCGCTGGCGGGGGAGGGGACGACCTCCCTCGTCTTCAACTCGGCGCCCCACGCCCGCGAAGGCGTCCCCGCGGGCGGCGCACGGACCCCGGCGGCGCAGGGCGAGACGGCTCTCGCGACACGGGTCGGCGGCGGACACGTCCTGGAGAACGGCCTGCTGCGCATCGAGATCGACGGCCGGGGCCTCGTCGTCTCCGCCTACGACATCGAGGCGGACCGTGAGACCGTCGCCCTCGGCCGGGCCGCGAACCTGCTCCAACTCCACCCGGATTTCCCGAACATGTGGGACGCCTGGGACGTCGACGAGTTCTACCGCAACACCGTCACCGATCTCACGGACGCGGACGAGGTCGTCGCCGACGGGAACACGGTGCGGATCGTACGGTCCTTCGGCGCGTCCAAGGTCACCCAACTGCTGTCCCTCGCCCCCGGGGAGCGGCGGCTGCTCATCGACACCGAGGTCGACTGGCACGAGACCGAGAAGTTCCTCAAGCTCGCCTTCCCACTCGACGTGCACGCCGAACGGTACGCGTCCGAGACGCAGTTCGGGCATTTCCACCGTCCCACGCACACCAACACCTCATGGGAGGCCGCCAAGTTCGAGGCCTGCAACCACCGCTTCGTCCACCTGGAGGAGCCCGGCTTCGGCGTCGCCGTCGTCAACGACTCGACGTACGGCCACGATGTGACCCGTACGGTCCGCGGTGACGGCGACAAGGGGACGACCACCACGGTCCGCGTCTCCCTGCTCCGCGCCCCGCGCTTCCCGGACCCCGAGACCGACCAGGGCGTCCACCGTTTCCGGCACGCGCTGGTGCCCGGCGCGGGCATCGGCGACGCGGTGCGCGAGGGCTGGCGGATCAACCTGCCGGAACGGCGGGTCACGGGTGGCCAGGAGGTCGCGCCGCTGGTGGGCGTGGACCGGGACGCGGTCGTCGTCACGGCGGTGAAACTGGCCGACGACGGGAGCGGCGACGTCGTGGTCCGCTTCCACGAGGCGCACGGAGGACGGGCCAGTGCGACACTGACGGTGGGCTTCGCGTTCGACGCCGTGGAGGTCGTGGACCTGCTGGAGCGGCCGTTGGCCGACGAAGCCGCACCCGGTTGGGACGGTGACCGTATCCAACTGGTCCTGCGGCCCTTCGAGTTGATGACCCTCAGGCTGCGCAGGAGCTGAGGCGGGCGGCACGCCGACGACCGGGCGCGCACACGGGCGGTGATGGTACCCGCACGGCCCGTGTGCCGCGCACGATCCGGCGGAACCGTGATGTGCGCCCCTTTCGGCGCGTATCGTCCGGTATCGCGCCAGGCGCCGCCGGGGACCACGACCGGCGGGCGGGGGAGTGGCGCGGGGGAGACATCATGCGCCGGGGGCTGATATGCGTGGCGGTGGCCGGTTCACTCGGTCTGGCCGCGTGCTCGCAGGGTGGGCAAGTCCCGCCGGTGGAGCGGCCGTTGGTGAAACAGTCGACAGCGAAACCTTCCGGCACGGCACCTTCCGGAGCCGTGACCTCCAGCACGGCACCTATCGAAACCGGGCCCTCCGGCACCGTGACGACGGCGACCTCCGAGGTGCCGCTGCGGCTGGCCTCCGCGCTCCTCGCCCCCGGCGACCTGGAGGGCTTCTCCCTCTCCCCGGCACCGCCGCCCTCGGCGGACGCGAGCTCCTCCGGCTCGACGGGGTGCGCGGCGATGGACCGCGTGGACGCGTTCCGGAAGCCGACGCTACAGCCGTCCGTGGACGCGAAGTTGCAGCGGTTCCAGCCCGTGTCGCTGGTGTACGAGGTGCTGACGCAGCGAAGCGTCGAGGACGCGCGCACAGAGGTGGAGCTGGAGGCGGACGTCTTCCGGGACTGTCACCGTCTGGTCGCGGGTGATCTCACCGGTGATCTCAGCCCGTTGGCGTTCCCGACGCTCGGTGAGCGCACGGTGGCGGGACGGGTGGAGTCGTCGGCGTACGGGCTCCGGCAGAACACCGACCTGGTCTACCTGCTGCATCCCAAGGGGATCGTGATCAGCCTCGCGATCATGACCTTCGGCGCCGCCGCCGACTCGGACGTCGCCCAGGAGGTCGCCCGGGTCGCCTATCGCAAGGTGGACGACGTCGTCGCCGGGCGCTGATCGTCACCGGCCCGGCAGGGCGGGGCGGCGGGGAACGAGTCCCGCCACAGTCGCGCGGTCGTGGAAGCGCCACGGCCCGCACACACCTCGGCGACCGCCAAGTCGACGTCAGGGAACCGCCGTTGAAGACGTCCGTCGTCCGTCGCCGTCACCAGGTCGGTCCTCCCGATGGACGCGGCTCCGATGGCCGTGGCGCGGTTCTCACCGTCTCCCACCGTCCCCTTTCCGGTCCAGGCTCCCGGGTGCGGCGACCCCCACAGTCGTACGGTGCCGTCGTCGCCGAGTGCCGCGAGGAAGCGCGCACCGGGGCGGGTGCCCGGCCCGAGTGCCAGGCCGACGACATCCCCGGAGCCGGCGTCGGCGTCGAGGTGGGTGGGCGAAGCGGAAGTGCCCGCGCCCAGGTTCCAGACCGTGACCGAGCCGCGCTCTCCCGCCGCGGCCAGTACCGACCCGTCCGCGCTCGCCGTCAGCGCGCGGCCGGTCTTCGAACCGGTGCCCGCGAGCTTCAGCGCCAGGGCGGGCAGGGTCCAGTCGGCGAGGCTCCAGACGTCCACCGCTCCGTCGTCCGAACCGATGGCCAGCCGGTGCGTACCGCCCAGGAACGCGAGACCCGTCACCGCGCCGGAATGGCCGTCGACCCCGGTCGGGTCGGGGATGTGCCCGGAGTCCGACAGGTTCCAGAGGTAGACCCGGCCGTGCGTCGTGCCCGCGGCCAGCAGGGTGCCGTCCCGGCTCAGGGCCAGCGAGACGACCGGCTCGGCGCGCCGGGTCGCGAGCCTCGCGACCGGTGTGCCGGAACCGCCCGGTCTCCAGAGCAGGACCGTCCCGGAGGCGAACCCGCCGGCCAGCAGGGCAGCGCCCCGGCCGCCGAACGCGAGGGCGTTGAGTGCGCCGGGGCGGGCGCCGCCGTGGGAGAGCGGGCCGATGGGGCGCAGGGAGCGGTCCGGGCCCGGCGACCACAGGAAGACGGGACCGGTCCTTCCGCCGCCCGCCATCAGGGCGCCGTCGGTGCGGACGGCGAGTGCGGTCAGGCCGCCCGGCGCTCTGCGGGCTACCGGGTCGGGCAGGCGGTGCAGGGTGAGTCGGGGGCCGGAGGCCGTCGCCACGGTGCGGCCGTCCGGTGATACGGCCATCGTGGTCAGCGGGGCGCCGGTGCTCACTCGCGCGGTCAGCCGGTTGTCGCTCGTGCCGAAGACGCGCACTCCCGTGTCGCGGTGGGCGGCAACCCACTCCTTGCCGTCGGCGGTGAAGGCGACCCCGACCACCGGGCCCTTGCCCGAGAACGCCGTCCGGTGGGGGAGCGCGACCGAGGTTCGGCCGCCGTCGGCGATCCGCCATCGGGACACCGTTCCGTTCTGGTGGCCGGCGAGCAGGAGCGTGCCGCCGGGGCCCACGGCCAGTGCGCTGACCGGGCTGTCGGCCCGGTGGAGTTTCAGCAGTGCGCGGCGCGGCCCCGACGCGTCCAGGACGACGACGTCGCCGTTCTGGGCACCGACCGCCGTCCAACTGCCGCCCCCGCCATAGGCGATGGGGTCGGAGTCCCCGGCGATGAGCGTGTGCGGCCAGGCGAAGGGCAGGGAGGCGCCGTGTGTGAGGTCGAGGACCGTGGTGAACCCGGGGTAGAAGTTCAGGGCGAGTCGGCGGCCGTCCGGGCGGAACGCCATGCCCAGCACCGGGGCGTTGAGGACGCCGGTGACGGCCTGCCCGGCGAGGCGGTCCGCGCCTGCCGTCGAGCGCACTGTCACATGGGCCTTGACCATGCCCTCCCGGGTCGACCCGTCCAGCGTGTTGAAGGCGAGCGCCTTCCCGTCGGGGCTGAACACGGCCAAGGTCGCGCCGCTCGTGCCGGGCAGTTGGGTGGGCGGTCCGGCCGGGCCGCCGCTGTCGAGGGGCCACAGCCGGACCCGTCCGCCGCCGGCGGCGACCAGCCGGGTCCCCGAGCGGTCGAAGGACAGCGAGGTGATGTCCGGTCCCCGCGCGGTGAGTTGGACCGATGACCGGGCGGACGCGGCGGTCAGTACGGCGTCCCGGGTGCGGTCGGTGTGCTCGATCCGGTAGGCGGCCAGGGCGAGTTGGGCGGCCAGGGAGGGATCGATGGCACGGGCGGACTCGGCGTCGGCGAGCAGGGTCTGCACGGATTCCTCGCGCTGCCGCTGCCGGTCCGCCTGTATTGCCTTGAAGCCGAAGCCGGCGCCCGAGGCGATCAGCACGGCGAGCACCGCCAGCGCCGAGACCACCCGTGTCCGTAGCCTGCGCCGCCGTTCGTGGTCGGCGGAGGCGGTCAGGAAAGCCTGAACTGTGCTGTTGATCCTGCCCTGTTGGCGATTCGCCCAGTCCCTGGCGCTCGCCAACTCCGGGCCCAGCCACAGCAGTCGGTCCAGTCGCTGCTCCTCCCAGTCGGCGGCGGTCCGCTCCAGTCGTAGGCGCAACAGCGGTTCGCCGTCGTGGAGTTGTTCCACCCACTGCTCCAGCGCGGACCAGTTCATCAGCAGGGAACGGTGGACCAGCTGGACGTGGTGTTCGTCCTCGGTGACCAGGCGGTGCTGTTTCAGGAGGTCGAGGACGGTGCGGAAGATGCGTTGCCGGTCGGCGGGGAAGTACGAGCCGAGGACCTCCGTGCGGAGCCGCTTGACGGTCTGTTCCGTCTCGCCCGTCCAGTGCACGAGTTCGACCAGGATCTCCCGTGCGGTCCTGCGGTCCTCGTCGCCGGTCAGGCTCTCGTAAAAGGTGTCCGCGGCGTGGGCGATGGAGCGGCCGAGACCCCCGGTGCGCTCGTAGTCCGGAGTGCGGAGCGTACGGCCGTGGTGCGCCTCCCAGGTGCCGCGCAGCGCGTGCGACAGCAGCGGCAGCACACCGCTGTCGAAGTCGGCCCGGGCCTCCCGGTGCAGCGCCACGTCGGCCCGCAGCCGGGCGAGGAGTTCGGCGCTGATGACGTGTCCCGCCGCACGGGCGGGACCGGTGATGACCTCCTCCAACTCCCGGGCGCCGAGGCGGGGTACGACGTACAGGCCCTCGCCCAGGGTCAGCGCCGGTGTCAGGGACTCGTAGTCGTGGAGCGCGCCGAGGTGACTGTTCTGCACGGACAGCACGACGCTCGCCGCGGTCGGTTCCGATTCCGATCGTCCGTCGGCCGTCACGGAGACAGAGGCGGCGATCAGGCAGGCGACGAAGGCGTCCCGTTCCGTCTGCTCCGCGGCTGTCTCGCTGTCGCCCCGGTACCGGAACATCTCCTCCAACTGGTCGACCACCAGCAGGTGGTGGGCCGGTGGGCGGTGCGGTTCGTGCGCGGTGAGCCGCTCGGCGCGGGCCCGGAGCGTCTCGACGAGCGTGTGGGGGTCGGCCGCCAGCCGGTGGGTCAGGTTCTCCACGTCGGCCGGTCCGGCCTCGCGGTCCAGGACGGCCCGGGCCAGGGCCTGGAGCGGACGGTCCGTGGGAGTGAGCGTGACCTGATGCCAACTGCCGGTCTCCGGCGCGACTTTGCCGACGGCGAGCGCGGGCAGCAGCCCGGCTCGCAGCAGGGACGTCTTGCCGATGCCGGAGGGCCCGGTGACGAGCAACGGCCCCCGGCCGCGCCGCTCGACGACCTGCCGGGCGAGGGCGTCGACCTCGGCCGTACGCCCGAAGAAGCTCTGTACGCCGGAGGAGTTGTACGGCGCGAGACCGGGATACGGGCACTCGGTGTGGCCGTAGTCGGAGGCTTCGCAGTCCCCGTCCGACAGCGGATCGGCCGTTGTGCGGGCGGGGTTGGGGGCGAGGACGATGCTGTCCACGCGGTTGTGGGCGGCGGACTGCGGGGTGGGCGCGGCCTCGCCCTCGGGGCGGGGGCGTCTGGTGTGGGCGAGGAGATGGCCCACGGTCAGCAGCGGATGCCCGTCCGAACTCCCGTTGCGGAGAAAGGAGATGACGTCCCCGGTGAACGCGGTGTGCTCGGCGCCGCCGGGTGCGTGGGCCTGCTGGTCGTCGTCCGCCGAGGTCAGCAGCAGACTCGGCCGGCCGGCCCGTCCGGCCAGTGAGTGCAGCCTGCTGCCCGCGAACTCGCCGTTGCTGAGCGGGAGTCCGGAGAAACAGCAGTCGAGTACGACGATCAGGGGCGCGTCACCGACCGGCTCCAGCGCGCTCATGAGCTGTTCGAAGCGCAGCGCCGCGCCGTCGACGGAGGCGGTGCCGTACGGGAACCGGGCCGCCTCGGCGGTCACCAGGAGCAGGGAGTCGTCCCTGCGCCGGGAGGCCTGCACCCCGTGCCCGACGTAGTAGAAGAGCAGGCCGCCCGACGCCTCCCGTGCGAGGCGCTCGACCGGGGCGAGTACGTCGGTGGAGCGCCCGGGGTCCTTCAGCCGCAGGAGTCGGTCGGGGGTGAGGCCGCACCGCTCGACCAGGAGGCGGGCGAGTGCGTCGGCGGAGCGGTGCACCGACGGGCGGTGGGGGAAGTCTGCGCTGCCGTCGGCCGGGGAGGCGGACACGACGACCGCGCGTGTCCCCTCGTAGCCGAGGAACAGTTGGCGTACGGGGTCGGACGGGGCGCCCATGCCGGGCTCACTCGGCGCTGTCCGGGGAGGTGGTAGGGGTGCTGGGCGGGGGATCGAGGGCCGCCCGGACCAACTTCTCGACGGCGTCGTACTCCTTGGCCTGCTGCCGTTTCAGCTCGATCTCCACGCAACTGCCGTCCGGGCGGCGGACATTGAGCCTGACGGACTCGGTGCGCGGCCGGAACTTGATCCAGGCCACGACGGCTCCGGCGAGGACCGTGAAGGCGCCGCCCGGTTCGAGCGCGGCGACCAGCGCGTCGGTCAGCGGGCCCAGACGACCCGTCTCCGACTCGTCCGTGGTGCGCCGCGCGACCCGTCCGCGCAGTGCCGGACGGTCCGTCAAGTACTCCCACAGGTCCCGGAGTTCGGCGGACCGCTGGTTCGCGGACCCCGCACTCGTCACGGACAGGACCACGTCCACCGCACCGTCCATCGCCATCCCCCGAACCTGCCCGCATCCCCCTGAGCGAGACGGTCATGCTAGGGCGTGCGCGGCGGGCGCGCGGCGGTTTCCGTCGGACCGCCGACCGTACGGGTGACGGTCAGGATCCCAGCTGCATCCTGAGCCACTCCTCGACCTCGCCGACGTGCGAGGCCGCCGCCGCGCGGGCCGCCTCGGGGTCGCGGGCCACCAACGCCCGGTGGATGGCGGCGTGTTCGCGGCGGGTGCGGGCGAAGGCGCCCTCCTCCTGGTAGCCGCGCCAGACGCGGGCCCGGAAGGTGCGGGACGAGAGGCCCTCCAGGATCGCGGCCATGGTGTCGTTCCCGGCCGCCGCCGCGATCTCGCGGTGGAAGGCGAGGTCGTGGGCGAGGATCTCCTCGGGGTCGTCGGTGGCGTTCATCGCCGTGAGGTGCTTCTCGACCTCGGCCAGCTGGTCCGGGGTGATGCGGGCGGCGGCCAGGGCGGTCGCCGTCGACTCCAGGATGCGGCGGACCTCCAGCAGCTCCACCAGACCCGGGCCGCGCGAGAGGTCGGCGACGACACCGAAGGTCTCCAGCAGGTCGCCGGCCTCCAACTGCGTGACGTAGATGCCCGAACCGTGCCGGGCCTCCAGGACGCCGAGCACCGTGAGCGCGCGGATCGCCTCGCGCATCGAGCTGCGGGAGATGCCCAGTTGGGCCGCGAGATCGCGCTCGGTGGGCAGCCGCTGGCCCGGCTCCAGACGGCCCTCGCCGATCAACGCCTTGATCGAGTCGATGGCGCGCTGCGTCACCGTGCCCTTCGGCGGAGCGGCCTCCGGTTCGGTCTCGCTCGGCAGGGTCTCGTCCACGCCACTCCTCCTGTCGCCGGTCCGCGCAGTCTAGCCACCGATGTGGTCCGACCACTACGGCTCGAAACCGCGAAATTTTGGCTCCTGAGGGTGTTGTAGCCCCGAAGTGGTCTGATAAATATTCCGGCAACTGCTCGAACACGCTCGATGAGGAGCCCGACAGATGGCCGGCAGCACAGTGCGGAACGGACGGCAAGGCAGACGACTGACCGCGTGGGCGGTGCGCGCGACGGCGGCCGCCGCGTGCGGCACCCTCGCGCTCACCGCGTGCGGCAGCACCAAGGACACCGGCGCGAGCAGCGCCGGCGGCAGCAGTGGTACCGGCAAGGTGGGGGTGATCCTGCCCCTGCTGACCTCGCCGTTCTGGCAGTCGTACAACGACTATGTGCCGAAGATGGCGAAGTCCGAAGGTGTCCAGGCGCTGAAGACGGTCAACTCCAACAGCGACCCCTCGCAGCAGATCACCGACATCAACAACGAGCTGAACCAGGGCGTCAAGGGCCTGGTCGTCGCTCCGCTGGACAGTGCCGCCATCGAAGCCGGCCTCGACCAGGCCGAGCGCAAGGGCGTGCCGGTCGTCGCCGTCGACGTGGCGCCCGACAAGGGCAAGGTCGCGATGGTCGTGCGCGCCGACAACGTGGCGTACGGCGAGAAGGCCTGCGAATACCTCGGGGCGCACATCACCAGCGGCAAGGTCGTCCAGATCATGGGCGACCTCGCCTCGGTCAACGGCCGTGACAGGTCGGAGGCGTTCAGGGACTGCGTCAAGACGAAGTACCCGAAGCTGAAGGTGCTGGAGATCCCCGCCAAGTGGGAGTCCGACACCGCGGCCTCCAAGCTCGACACGCTCCTCAACGCCAACCCGGACATCAAGGGCATCTACATGCAGGCGGGCGGCGTCTACCTCGCGCCCACCCTCCAGACCCTCAAGTCCAAGGGCCTGTTGAAGAAGGCCGGCCAGGCCGGGCACATCATGATCGTCTCGAACGACGGCATCCCGCAGGAGTTCGACGCGATCCGCAAGGGCGAGATCGACGCCACGGTGTCCCAACCGGCCGACGCCTACGCCAAGTACGGCATGTACTACATCAAGGCCGCGATGCAGGGGAAGACCTTCAAGCCCGGTCCCACCGACCACGACTCCACGATCGTCAAACTGCCCAGCGGCATCCTGGAGGACCAACTGCCCGCGCCCCTGGTCACCAAGGACAACGTGGACGACCCCAAGCTCTGGGGCAACACGGTCAAATGAGCAGCCCACTGATCACTCCGCTGGTGGAGGCGACGGGAATCGTCAAGCGGTACGGCCCGACCGTCGCCCTCGCCGACGGTCGGCTCACCGTGCTGCCGGGCGAGTCCCACGCCCTCGTCGGCCGCAACGGCGCCGGCAAGTCCACCCTCGTCACCGTCCTCACCGGCCTGGCGGCCCCCGACGAGGGCACGGTCCGCTTCGACGGCGAGCCGGCGCCCCCGCTCACCGACCGCGACGCCTGGCGCGCCAAGGTCGCCTGCGTCTACCAGAAGCCCACCGTGGTGCCCGAGTTGACGGTCGCCGAGAACCTCTTCATCAACCGTCAGCCGACCTCCCGCGGCGGAGTCATCAGCTGGCGCAGGCTCCGGACCGAGGCCGCCGAACTCCTCGACACCTGGGACGTGCGCGTCGACCCCGAGGCGCGCACCGCCGACCTCAAGGTCGAGGACCGCCAAATGGTCGAGATAGCAAGGGCGTTGAGCTTCGGCGCCCGGTTCATCGTCCTCGACGAACCGACCGCCCAGCTCGACAACCGGGAGATAGAGCGGCTCTTCACCCGGATGCGGGCGCTCCAGGAGTCGGGCGTCACCTTCCTGTTCATCTCGCACCACCTCCAGGAGGTGTACGAGGTGTGCCAGACCGTCACCGTGCTGCGCGACGCCCGCTGGATCACCACCGCACCGGTCGCCGACCTCCCTCGCCGCGCCCTGGTGGAGGCCATGGCGGGGGAGTCCATCGCCGAACTGGAGGTGCAGCTACGGGAGTTGGACGACGCGGCGCCCGTCCTCCTCGACGCGCGAGGGCTCACCTCCGCGTCGTACGAGAACGTCGACCTGACCGTCCGGCGCGGCGAGGTCGTCGGACTCGCCGGGTCGAGCGGCAGCGGCAAGATCGAACTGGCCGAGTCCTTCACCGGGCTGTACACACCGACCGGCGGCACCGCCCAACTCGACGGCGAGAAGCTGCCGTTCGGGGATGTGCAGGCCGCGCTCAAGGCCGGAGTCGGGTGCGTGCCGCGCGACCGGCACGGGCAGGGGCTGGTCTTCGGCATGTCCATCGGGGACAACGCGACCATGACGGTCCCAGGCCGGCTCGGTCGCTTCGGATTCGTCGGCACCGACCGCAAACGGGCCTTCGCCACCGAGCTGATCGACCGCCTCGACATCCACACCGAAGGCCCCGAACAGCCCGTCTCCGACCTGTCCGGCGGCAACGCGCAGAAGGTCGTCATGGCCCGCGCGCTCGCCTCCGACCCCAGGCTGCTGGTCCTCATCAACCCCACCGCGGGCGTCGACGTGAAGTCCAAGGAGTCACTCCTCGCCCGCATGGACAGCGCCCGCGACGACGGCACCGCCGTGCTCGTCGTCTCCGACGAACTCGACGACCTGCGGCGCTGCGACCGCGTCCTCGTCCTCTTCCACGGCCGTGTCGTCGCCGAGCACCCGGCGGGCTGGCGCGACCACGAGCTGATCGCCTCCATCGAAGGAGTGGACCATGGCTGACACCAAGGCGGCCCCGCCGCTCGCCGCCCCACGCGCCACCGGGACCGGCTCGGCCCGCACGGTCCTGCTCCGCCGGGCCCGTGAACTCGCCCTCGTACCGGCCCTGTTGGTGCTTCTGATACTGGGCTCGATCGTCAACGACTCGTTCCTCACCGAACGGAACCTGATCTCCATCCTGGGCGCCTCCGCCGCGCTCGCGATGGTGGTCCTCGCCGAGTCGCTGATCCTGATCACCGGCAAGATCGACCTGTCGCTCGAATCGGTGGTGGGCATCGCGCCCGCCATCGGCGCCCTGCTGGTCCTGCCGGCCGCCGAGTCCGGCTGGGGCACCGAGTGGGCGGCCCCGCTCGCCCTCGTCGCGGTCCTCGTCGTCGGCGGGATCATCGGCGCCTTCAATGGCATCCTCGTGGTGAAGTTCAAGCTCAACGCCTTCATCGTCACCCTCGCCATGCTGATCGTGCTGCGCGGACTGCTGGTCGGCGCCACCAAGGGCAAGACGCTGTTCGGGATGCCCGACTCCTTCTTCACCCTCGCCACCAGCACCTTCCTCAACGTCCCGATGTCCGTGTGGCTGGCGGCGGTCTGCTTCGCGGTCGCCGGGTTCGTGCTGAAGTACCACCGCGTCGGCCGCGCCCTGTACGCGATCGGCGGCAACCAGGAGGCGGCCCGCGCGGCCGGCATCCGCGTCGACCGCATGCTGCTCGGCGTGTCGATCGTCGCGGGCGTCCTCGCCTCGGTGGGCGGCATCATGCAGACCGGCTACGTCGGCGCGATCAGCGCCAACCAGGGCAACAACATGATCTTCACCGTGATGGCCGCGGCCGTCATCGGCGGCATCAGCCTCGACGGCGGCAAGGGCACCATGTTCGGCGCCCTGACCGGCGTACTCCTCCTGGGAGTCGTGCAGAACCTGCTCACCCTCGCCCAGGTCCCGTCCTTCTGGATCCAGGCCATCTACGGCGGGATCATCCTGGTCGCCCTCATGATCGCCCGCGTGACGACCGGCCGCGCCCAGGACTGACCCACCGGCCTCCGGCACCCGCACGGCACCGGATCCTTGTACCCGACCGAAAGGCCCTCCGTGTCCCCGACCCCCGCCCGCATCATCGCGGTCGACACCTACGACATCCGTTTCCCCACCTCGCGCGAGCTCGACGGCTCCGACGCGATGAACCCGGACCCCGACTACTCGGCCGCGTACGTCGTGCTGCGCACCGACGCGGCCGACGGGCACGAGGGGCACGGGTTCTCCTTCACCATCGGGCGGGGCAATGATGTCCAGGTCGCCGCGATCGACGCGCTGCGCCACCATGTGATCGGCCGGCCGGTCGACGAACTGTGCGCGGATCCCGGGTCGTTGAACCGCGAGCTGATCGGCGACAGCCAACTCCGCTGGCTGGGGCCCGAGAAGGGCGTGATGCACATGGCGATCGGCGCCGTCATCAACGCGGCCTGGGACCTCACCGCCAAGCGCGCCGGCACACCCCTGTGGCAGCTCCTCGCCGAGGCCGACCCCGAATGGCTCGTCAGCCAGATCGACTTCAGGTACATCACCGACGCGCTCACCCCGGACGAGGCCCTGGACATCCTGCGGCGCGGCAGGGCGGGCGCGGAGGGCCGCAGGAAGATCCTGACGGAGCGCGGCTTCCCCGCCTACACCACCTCCGCCGGCTGGCTCGGCTACGACGACGAGAAGCTCACCCGGCTCGCCGCGCAGGCCGTGCGGGACGGGTTCCGGCAGATCAAGCTGAAGGTCGGCGCCGATCTCGACGACGACATCCGCCGTTGCCGGGTGGCCCGTTCGGTGGTCGGGCCCGACATCCGGATGGCGATCGACGCCAACCAGCGCTGGGACGTGGCCGAGGCGATCCGCTGGACCAAGGCCCTCGCCGAGTTCGACCCGTACTGGATCGAGGAACCCACCAGCCCCGACGACGTGTTGGGCCACGCCACGATCCGCGCGGCCGTCGCCCCGGTGAAGGTCGCGACCGGCGAACACGTCCAGAACCGCATCGTGTTCAAGCAGTTGCTCCAGGCCGGCGCCCTCGACATCCTCCAGATAGACGCGGCCCGCGTCGGCGGGGTCAACGAGAACCTCGCGATCCTGCTGCTCGCCGCCAAGTTCGGGGTCCCCGTCTGCCCGCACGCGGGCGGGGTCGGACTGTGCGAACTCGTCCAGCATCTCTCGATGTTCGACTACCTCGCCGTCTCCGGGACGACCGACGACCGCGTCATCGAGTACGTCGATCATCTGCACGACCACTTCCTGGATCCGGTGGTGATCCGCGAAGGTCACTACATGGCACCCACCGCACCGGGGTTCTCGGCCACCATGCGGCCCGAATCCATCGCGCGTTACACGTTCCCCGGCGGCACCTTCTGGGCCGCCGACCTCGACCACCAGAAGGGACACGCGGCATGACCGACTTCGAGGGCCTCAAGGCCCTGGTCACCGGCGGCGCCTCCGGCATCGGCCGGGCCACCGCCGAACTCCTCGCCGAACGCGGCGCGTCGGTCGCCGTCCTCGACCTGGACCCGAGCAGCGTCGAGAAGCCGCTGCTCGGCTACCGCGCCGACGTCACCGACGACGCCTCCGTACGACAGGCCGTGGCCTCGGCGGTCGCCGACCTCGGCGGACTCGACGTGGTGGTCAACAACGCGGGCATCGGCGCGCAGGGCACCGTCGAGGACAACGACGACGAGGAGTGGCTCCGCGTCCTCAACGTCAACGTCATCGGCATGGTCCGGGTCGCCCGGGCCGCCCTCCCGCATCTGCGCGCGTCGTCCCACGCGGCGATCGTCAACACCTGCTCCATCGCGGCCACCGCCGGACTGCCCCAACGCGCCCTGTACAGCGCCACCAAGGGCGCCGTGTACTCCCTCACCCTCGCCATGGCCGCCGACCACGTCCGTGAGGGCGTCCGGGTGAACTGCGTCAACCCCGGTACGGCGGACACCCCTTGGGTCGGCCGCCTCCTCGACTCCGCCTCCGACCCGGCCGCCGAACGCGCCGCCCTGGCCGCCCGCCAGCCCTCCGGCCGCCTCGTGTCGGCGGCCGAAGTCGCGGGCGCCATCGCCTACTTGGCGAGCCCGCTGTCCGGCGCCACCACCGGCACCGCACTCGCCGTGGACGGCGGCATGCAGGGGCTGCGGCTGCGGCCGGTGGGCCAGTGAGCACCCTTGGGGGGTCAGTGAGCACGCTCGGCACGAGCGGGGTCGAGATCGGCGGGCTCGGTCTCGGCACCGCCCCCCTCGGCAACCTGTTCACCGAGGTCGACGACGAGGAGGCGCACCGGGCCGTCGACGTGGCCTGGCAGCAGGGCATCCGCTACTTCGACACCGCACCCCACTACGGCATCGGCCTCGCCGAGCGCCGGCTCGGCGCCGCGCTGCGCGACCGCCCCCGCGTGGAGTACACGGTCTCCACCAAGGTCGGGCGCCGCCTGGAGCCCGTGGGGACGCCGGTCGGCGACGACCTCGCCGACGGCTTCGCCGTGCCCGCCACGCAGCGCCGTGTCTGGGACTTCAGCGCCGACGGGATACGCCGCACCCTGGACGCGAGCCTGGAGCGGCTCGGCCTCGACCGTGTGGACGTCGTCTACCTCCACGACCCCGACGACCACGCCGAAGAGGCCTTCCGCGAGGGCTATCCCGCCCTGGAGAAGCTCCGCGCGGAAGGCGTCGTCGGGGCGATCGGCGCGGGCATGAACCAGGCCGGGATGCTCACCCGCTTCGTCCAGGACACCGACGTGGACGTGGTGTTGTGCGCGGGCCGCTACACCCTGCTCGACCAGAGCGCGCTGAGCGACCTCCTCCCGGCCGCCGTCGCACGCGGCAGGTCGGTCGTCATCGGCGGGGCCTTCAACTCCGGCCTGCTGGCGGACCCGAAGCCGGACGCGACGTACAACTACGCCCAGGCTCCCGCCGAGTTGCTCGACCGCGCCCTGCGCATGAAGGCCGTCGCCGGGCGGCACGGCATCACGCTGCGCGCCGCCGCCCTCGCGTTCTGCGCCGCCCACCCCGCCGTGGCGAGCGTCCTCGTCGGCGCCCGGTCGGCGGACGAAGTACGCGACTGCGCCGAGCAGTTCGCCTCCGTGGTGCCCGCCGCGTTCTGGCAGGAGCTGCGGGAGACGGGCCTGCTCACCCTCGACGCCCCGGTGCCCGAGGAGGAGCCGTCATGAGAGTCGCCCTGCACACCAAGGTCCGCGCCGACCGCGTCACTGAGTACGAGAACGCCCATCTCGACGTCCCCAAGGAACTCACCGCCGCGATCCGCGCCGCCGGTGCCACCTCCTGGACGATCTGGCGCAGCGGCACCGACCTCTTCCACGTCCTGGACTGCGACGACTACGCCCGCCTGCTCGCCGAGTTGGACCAGCTCCCGGTGAACGTGGCCTGGCAGGCCCGCATGGCGCAGCTCCTCTCCGTGGCGCACGACTACTCCGGCCAGGGCGCCGAGGCCGGCCTGCCCGTCGTATGGGAGCTGCCATGACCGTCGACGCCCACCACCACGTATGGGACCTCTCCGTCCGCGACCAGGACTGGATCACCGGACCCGAACTCCAGCCGATCCGGTGCGACTTCACCGTCACCGACCTCGAACCCGAGGCCCGGGCGGCCGGCGTCGACCGGACCGTCCTCGTCCAGACGATCACCGTCGTCGAGGAGACCCCGGAGTTCCTCGCCCTCGCTGACGCGCACGACCTGATCGCCGGAGTCGTCGGCTGGACCGACCTCACCGGCCCGGACATCACCAACGAACTGGCCCGCCTGCGCGAACTCCCCGGCGGCCACTACCTGAAGGGCATCCGCCACCAGGTACAGGGCGAGCCCGACCCGAACTGGCTGCTGCGCCCGGACGTACTCCGAGGCCTCACCGCCGTCGCCGACGCGGGACTCGTCTACGACCTGCTGGTGCAGCCCCACCAGTTCCCGGCCGCCGTGGAGGTGGCCGCCGCGCTGCCCCAACTCACCTTCGTCCTGGACCACTTGGGCAAGCCGCCCGTCGCCTCGGGACACCTCGAACCCTGGGCGACCTCGCTCCGTGACCTCGCCGCGCTTCCCAACACGTACTGCAAACTGTCGGGCCTGGTGACGGAGGCCGACTGGAAAACCTGGGGCACGGAGGGCCTGCGCCTGTACACGGACACCGCGCTCGACGTTTTCGGGCCGAGTCGGCTGATGTTCGGCTCCGACTGGCCGGTGTGCACGCTGGCGGCGACCTACGGCCAAGTCATCGACAGCACAGTCGAGTTGACCGACAAGCTCAGTGACGCCGAGCGTACGGAGGTCTTCGAGGGCACGGCCATCCGCGTCTACGGCCTCTGAGCCGCCGCGTCACCAACCGGTTCTACGGGCTTTGAGCCGCCGTCGCCAACCGCGTCGGCGGCAGATACTCGCGCACGAACGTCCGCTCCCAGCACGCGCCCGTCTCCCTCAACTCCCGCCAGGATGTGCAGCGGTAGCGGAAGAGACGGGCCCGGACGTAGCGCGGGGGAGCGTCTGGTGGGAACGGCGAGTGGCGCAACAGCCGTAGCGTGTCGGGGTCGTTGGTCAGGAGGCGCTCCACCAGGGCGCCGAACCACGGGTCGGCATAGCCGGGGGTGAGCGCCGCGAACCACAGCATCCAGTCCAGCCGCAGGTGGTACGGCGCGAACTGGCGTGGCCAGTGCCGGGGATCGCCCGGCTTGCCCCTGAACTCGTACTCCCGCCAGTCGGAGTCGACGCGGGGTACGGCGTCCGTCGTGCCCTCGATCACCACCTCGTGGCGGACGCGGCTGACGTTGCCGAACGCGCCGTAGGTGTTGACCAGATGGAGCGGGTCGAAGGAGCGGTTCATGATCTGGCTGCGGGAGATCATGTTGCGGACCGGGCGCCGGCCGAGCCACAACAGCAGGGCGGCGATCGTGAGGACCACGGCCACGCGGTCGACGAAGCGGGGGACCGGGAGCATGCCGCGCTCGCCGATCAGTGCGCGGAACTGCCGGGCCGCGGTGAGGAACGCGATCAGATAGACACCGGCCAGAGCCCGCTGGAAGACCAGCCGGCTCAGCCAGTAGTCGGGTGCGGTGAACCATCCCACGACCGTGCACTCCTCCCTCCATCGTCACACCTCGGTCGACCGTCACTCTCCGCGATCCATGCCTCCGGTTGCGTGACCCAAGTGGGTGAAGCAGACAATAGTGGCGAATCACCCGGCTTGAGGCGGGAGAACGCGGTGCGCACATCCACCGGAACCATCGTCGCGGCCTGCGCCCTCTCGGCGACGCTCCTCGTCGCCGGCTGCGGCGGTGACAGCGGCAAGGAAACGAAGTCGAGCGGCGAGGTCTTCCTCCAACCCGTCGCGGCACAGGGCCCCGACCCCTTCACAGACTCCACGGCCACCGCGCCGGCTGCCCCACCACGGGTCACCCGAACGCCGCAGTCGACACCTGCGTGGACCGCATCTCCGTCCGCCCGTCCGTCGACTTCTCCGTCCACCGGGCGGACGCGTGCGGTCTCCGGTGCCACGCCCGGCCTGTACGGCGGGACCGCGCGGGCCGGCAGTTGCGACGTCGAGCGGCAGATCGGTTATCTCACCGCCGACCGGGCCAAGGCCCGCGCCTTCGGGCAGGCCGAGGGGATCTCCCCGGGCGCGATCCCCGGCTATCTGCGCGGGCTGACCTCGGTCGTGCTGCGCGCCGACACCCAGGTCACCAACCACGGGTTCCGTGACGCGCGGGTGACCGGATTCCAGTCGGTCCTCCAGGCCGGTACCGCCGTCCTCGTCGACGACCGGGGCGTGCCCCGCGTCCGCTGCGCCTGCGGGAACCCGCTCAAGGCGGGCGTGCCGGGCGGGCGGGACTCCGGCGACAGCGGGCGGTCCTGGTCCGGGTACCGGCCCGCCGAGGTGGTCGTGGTGACTCCGGCGCCGCAGGTGATCACCAACATCACGATCATCAATGTCGTCGACAACACGTGGATCGAACGGCCCCTCGGCCATCGCGGACCCCACCACGACCATGTCGTACCGCCGCCGACGCATGTGACGCCGACGCCGGTTCCCAGGCCGTCGCACCCCTCCGCGACGCCGTCCCGCCCTTCGCCGCGACCGCACGAGAGCGCGTCCGGGGGCATCTCGCCCGACGTCACGCGTCCGGCGCCGAGCAGCAGTGCGAGCGCCGCCCCGGCGGCATCGCCCTCGGACTGCGCGACCCCGACCGTCACGGTCACCCCGGGAGCGACCGGTGCCCCGGCGGCCGTAGCGGCGTCTCCCGGCCCCACGGACTGCCCCACCGCGACCACTACGGCCGGCCCGCCCGGCGGCACCCTCGCGCCGTCACCGCGCGGTACCACCCCGAGCGCCGAACCGCCCTCGACGGTCCTGCCGGAGCCGTCCCTGGGTACGGGCTCCCCGGACGAGATCGGCCCGCCGGGCGTCCCGGAGACCCCCGACCTGCCCGACGGTGGGGGACGGATCCCCGACGGCACCGCGAGCAGCAGCATCTTCGACAGCCCCACGGACGTCTTCGACGGCTGACCGGGCGACGGGGTCGTAGCGCTCGGAGAAGTCGAATAATCGGGCAAATCCTGGCAAGGTGGGCCGCATGGTTGATCGGGGAGCGAGCGCCCTGTCACTCCCGGACGACTGGCCCGCCCACCCGGACCCGATCCTGGCGCTCAACCGCATGGGCAGCTTCGACTGGGACCTGGACAGCGGCCTGTTCCACATGGACGCCCAGGCCCACGAGGTCTTCGACCTGCGCCCCGACGAGTACGACGGACGCCCCGAGTCGCTCGCGATCCGGGTACCACCACCGGAGGGCTACCGGCTCGACGGTCTCGTCTCCCAGGCCATGAAGGACGGCAGCGAGAACTACGGCGCCTACTTCCGGATGCGGCTGCGCGACGGCACCCTGCGCTGGACCCACACCCAGGGCTACATCCGGCGCGACGAGACGGGCCGCCCGCGCCGCATCATCGGCATCGTGCGGGACGCCACCCAGGAGCTCGCCGAGAGCGCGGCCCGCCGTGAACAGGCAGCCCAGGACGCGGCCCGGCGCCGGCAGACCAACGTCGTCCAGCTCACCACTGCCGCCCTCGCGCACGCCCGGACCGTCCAGGACGTGATCGACGTCCTCAGGGACACCCACGGTCTCGTCCACCTCGGCGCGACCAGACTGATCATGGGGCTGGTCGAGGCCGGCCGTATCCGCCTCGTCGCCGAGGGAAGCGTCGTGCCCGGCCGGGAGGTCATCCGGATCGACGAGCCGTACCCGATGGCGGACGTCGTACGGACCCTCAGCCCGGCGTTCATCGAGTCGCCGGAGGAGTTCGCCGAGCGGTACCCGCTGCTGTGGCAGCACATCACCGAGCTGCACATCACCGCGGCCGCCTATCTGCCGCTGATCGCGCAGGCCCGGCCGATCGGCGCGATGGGGCTGCTCTACAACGACCGGACCGGGTTCACGGCCGATGACCGCAATGTGCTCGTCGCGCTCGGCAGCAGCATCGCGCAGAGCCTCCAGCGCGCCATGTTCTACGAGCAGGAGAAGGACCTCGCCCAGGGCCTCCAGCAGGCGATGCTGCCGCGCGCCATCCCCAGCGTCCCGGGCGCCGATGTCGCTGTCCGCTACCGGTCCGCGAAGCTCGGGCGGGACATCGGCGGCGACTGGTACGACCTGATCCCGCTGCCCGGCGGGCGGGTCGGCGCGGTCATCGGCGACGTCCAGGGCCACGACACGCACGCCGCCGCCGTCATGGGCCAACTGCGCATCGTCCTCAAGGCGTACGCCGCCGAGGGGCACACCCCGGCCACGGTGATGGCCCGTGCCTCCGTCTTCCTCCACGAACTCGACACGGACCGCTTCGCCACCTGTCTCTACGCCGAGGCCGACCTGTCGACCGGAGTGGTGCAGGTGGTCCGGGCCGGTCATATCGACCCGCTGGTACGGCAGTTGGACGGCACCTGCCGCCGGACGGCCGTCGCGGGCGGGCTGCCGCTCGGGCTGTCCGCCGAGTTCGGGCGGCTCGAATACCCCGTCTCCACCCTCGAACTCGACGTCGGCCAGACCCTGGTGCTGTGTACCGACGGCCTCGTCGAACAGCCCGGCGCGGACCTCGACGACGGCCTGCGGACCCTCGCCGCGCTCGTCGCCTCCGGCCCGGACGACGTACGCGACCTCGCCGATCTGCTCATCGACGTGGCCGACGAACGCGGTGGCGAGGACGACGTGGCGCTGCTCCTGCTGCGCCGGCGCGGCCAGGACGCCCCGCGGTCCGGCGGCCGGCTCCAGCAGCATGTGGCTCCCGGCGACTCCGAGGCCCTCACCGAGGCACGGCACATGATCCGGGCCGCGGTCCGCGCGTGGGGCGCCGGTGAGCGCTCCGACGAGGTCGAACTGGTCGCCGACGAGCTGATCACCAACGCGCTGATGCACACCGAGGGCTCCGCGATCGTCACCCTCAGGGTCCTCGACGGCACGGAACGCCGGTTGCGCGTCGAGGTCGAGGACTCCTCCAGCGCCCTCCCGCGCCGGCGTGAGGCGGGCGAGGACGGTGTCTCGGGCCGGGGGCTGCTCCTGGTCGACCTGCTCACGGACGTGTGGGGCGTGGAGGCGCGCGGCAGCGGCAAGTGCGTGTGGTGCGAGTTCCTGATCCCGGAAGGCAGCGGACCGGAACAGACGTGGTCCGGTCCGAGCTGACCTCGCGGGCCTCTGATGGCACCCTGGATCCATGCCGGAACTTCCCGAGGTCGAAGCGCTGAAGGACTTCCTGACCGAACACCTCGTCGGCCACGAGATCGTCCGGGTGCTGCCCGTCGCCATCAGCGTCCTGAAGACGTACGACCCCCCGCCCACCGCGCTGGAGGGCCACGAGGTGGTGGCCGTGCACCGGTACGGCAAGTTCCTGGACGTCGAGACGGACGGCGGCCCGCACT
The DNA here is from genome assembly GCF_044766845.1 of Streptomyces sp. NPDC101776. Taxonomy (NCBI): domain Bacteria; kingdom Bacillati; phylum Actinomycetota; class Actinomycetes; order Kitasatosporales; family Streptomycetaceae; genus Streptomyces; species Streptomyces sp. NPDC101776. The sequence goes on from NZ_JBIWMV010000001.1 coordinate 978,470, forward strand.
TCGTGACCCACCTCGCCCGCGCGGGCTGGCTGCACTGGAAGGACCGCCTCCCCGACGGCCCGCCCCGCCCCGGCAAGGGCCCGCTCGCGCTCCGCGTGGCCCTGGAGACCGGCGAGGGCTTCGACCTGACCGAGGCGGGCACGCAGAAGCGCCTGGCGGTGTACGTCGTGGCCGACCCGCAGTCGGTCCCGGGCGTCGCCCGCCTCGGCCCCGACCCCCTGGCCGACGACTTCGACGAACCGCGCTTCGCCGCCCTGCTGAAGGACGAACGGCGCCAGCTCAAGGGCGCCCTGCGCGACCAGACCCTGATCGCCGGGGTGGGCAACGCGTACAGCGACGAGATCCTGCACGCGGCAAAGATGTCCCCGTTCAAGCTCGCCTCGTCACTCACCCCGGCCGAGACCCACACGCTCTACGAGGCCCTGCGCGGCACCCTCACCGAGGCCGTCGACCGCTCCCGGGGCCTCGCCGCCGGCCACCTGAAGGCCGAGAAGAAGAGCGGCCTGCGTGTCCACGGCCGCACCGGCCAGCCCTGCCCGGTCTGTGGCGACACCATCCGCGAGGTCTCCTTCAGCGACTCCTCCCTCCAGTACTGCCCGACCTGCCAGACGGGCGGCAAGCCACTCGCGGACCGACGGATGTCGAAACTGCTCAAGTAGCCGTCACGGACCGCGGGGGCGCCCCGTGCCGCCTCAGCCGGATCCCCGTCGCTCGCGGCGGCCCGTTCGTTGAGGTCGGTCGAACGGAGGCCCGGGGCCAGGACGTTGACCTTGAAGCCCTCGGGTGCGAGGGAGTGGGCGTAGGAGAGGGCGTTCGTCTCGTAGGCGCGGCGGAAGCCGTCGAGGTCGGCCTCGGGCTGTCGCCGGCCATGATGCCCGCGTTGCCGAACTGCGCGCCGGCAGCGAGGAGTTCGGCCGGATCCGGGACACCGACCCGGTGCACGCACCCGCCCATCGCACCAAGACGCTCACCCACCCGGACGTGGGCCGACTGCGGGTGAACTGTGATGTGCTCACCGGCCCGTGCGACGACCAGCAGGTCGTCTTCATGACCGCCGGCCCAGGGACCCCCTCCGCGCGGTCCCTGCGCCGACCGGCCACCGTGGGCCCGGACTTCAGTGCGAGGTGAGCCGCACCAACTGCTCTCCGCCGGCCGTCCGCACGTCGTAGTGATCGATGTCGGCGGGGTGCATCGCCGCGCCACCCTGCATCGTGATCATCGTCGCGTCGTGCTCGGGGACGTTCCAACTGGTCACGGTCTGCTCGGAACCGTCGCGGCCCACGACCACCAGACGACAGGACCGGGGGCCCGCACCGTCCTTGATCTTCAGGGACACATCACTGCCGTAGTTCTCGTTCGCGGCCGTGATCTGCGCCCACACGCCCGACTTCGCGTCGGTGGCCGTGAGTTGCACGGCACCGTCGCCGTGCGCGGCCAGGGTCGCCACCGCGGGCCCGCCCACGGCGAACACCACCGAGGCGGCCACGGCGTACAGAAACCGCCGCCGTCCGGCCCGCTGTCGCGAGGCGACCTCGCCGAGCAACCGGTCCAGCATCCGGGAACCGGGTTGTGCCATGGGGTGCACAGAGCGCGGCGTCGCACGCCGGTACAGCATCAACTGCCGTGAGGCGGGACCGAATTCGGTCACATGAGCCGCGCAACTGGTGCACTCCATGAGGTGATCCTCGAAGCGGAAGGCGTCCGCCTCGTCCAGCACGCCTAGCGCGTACGCGCCGACGTCGCGATGCCTTTCCAGGGACCTCATGCCGAATCCTCGTGCCGTTAGGTGCGGGTGGGGTTACTCCTTGCTCCCATCGGTACGCACCAGCCAGCCGAATCACTCAAGGCACACACAGAATCGCAACCAACAGTTCGGAGCGGGTGGGCCCATGGATTGGTCCCCGTTTCAAAAAAGATGGATGGCGAGATGGCCGAGCGGCAGACCCAGCTGCCAGGCGGGCGTCCAGACCTGGGGTCCGTCGTCCTCACCGGTCACCGGACCGCCTCCCGGGCCCGGCACCGCGTCCAGGTCCGGCGCGAGCAGTTCGGTCTCCTCCAGCCAGCGCCAGGCGGCCTCCGCGAGCGCCAGGTCCGGTGCGTCCGCCCCGGATTCGGCGGCCTCGGCCGTCAACTTGGACATACGTTCCGCGACCCAGTCCTGCCACGGCTGGTCGTACGCCGTGAGCGAAAGCCACGTCTCCAGTTGAGTGACCACGCGGATACCGGACAACTCGCCGTCCGTGTCGGAGAGAAAGATGGTGAGCGCCAGCGCGTCCCGTCCCGCACGGAACTCGAAGGACGTCGGCGGCATCAGGTCGCCGGTCCGCAGCAACTCGTCGGCGATGTACTCGGCGTACAACCAGGCCATGGGGACGGTGAGTTCACCGCCACCGGTGCCGTCCGTGCTCTCTTGACCTCTGTGCAGCATCCCTTCCTGCCTTCCTCCGGTGCGTGCGCGTCGCCCGGCGCGGGGCTCCGTCAGGAACCCCGCGCCCCCCAGTCCGGAACACGGATGAGGACAGCCGATTACTCAACCAGGGTCCTGAGCAAGGCGCTTTACGGAGGTTTGACCAATCAATTGGTTTCACCGCAGGTCGGCGGCGTAACCCGGAAGCACCCGGCGCAGGGCGCGCAACGCGTAGTACGCGCGGGACTTCACCGTACCGGGCGGAATTCCGAGGGCCGCCGCGGCCTCCGCCACACTCGCCCCGTGGAAGTACACGAGCACCAGGACTTCACGGTGCTCCGGAGTGAGTGTCTTCACAGCCTCCCGCACATCGAGAGTCGCCGCCGACCGTTCCGCGTGATCGGCACATACGCGTGCGTTCTCCAGCACCGCGTCCCCGACCTCGGGCGGTCGCGCCTGCCGGGCCCGGCGCGCGTCGATGGCGAGCCGCCGGCCCACCGTCAGCAGCCAGGGCCGTACGGACTCGAAGTCGTCGGCGCGCAGCGCCTCGGGGTGCTGCCAGGCGCGTACGAGGGTCTCCTGGACGAGGTCCTCGGCGCGCTGGCGGTCGCCGTCGCAGAGCCGGAGCAGCAGCGCGAAGAGCGGCCTGCCGTGCTCGCGCTGCAGTGCGGCGAGCTCGTGCTCGGCGGTCGTTCCGTCTCTGAGCGTGGGTCCGGCCGTCATGGCCGTATGGCATCGCAGGGGGCCGTCCGGGGACAGGGGGCGCACGAGGGGCTGCGGCGGACGGTCGATCGCGTCGACGAACGGTGCGACGAACGGTCCGCGCCCCCGGCGATCCACCGCACACGCACACCGGACGGGTCATCGGAGGCCGGAAGTCGTTTGCGGGGGCGGTGAAGTTCATACCTATGGGTGGGTAACTATGACCACAGTGGGGTGAATTGATGATCGCACGCAGACGCCAGGTGGCCGTCGCCCTCGCGGGCCTGCTCACCGCGGCCGCCGCCTGCCAGGCCCAGCACCACGACTCGAAGGCGTCCGGCCGTCCGGCGCCTCCCGCGCCCCGCGGCTTCACCCTGGTCGCCGCCGGTGACATCCTCCCGCACAGCGCCGTCCTCGACCGCGCCCGCTTCGACGCCGGCGGCACCGGCTACGACTTCCGGCCGATGCTCTCCGCCGTCCAACCCCTCGTCTCCCGCGCCGATCTGGCGCTCTGTCACATCGAGAGCGTCTACGGGGACGTGCCTCTCACCTCCCCGCCCGAGGAGGCGCGGGGCCTCGCGGCGACCGGCTACGACAGTTGCTCCACCGCGTCCGACCACAGCCTCGACCTCGGCGCCGCAGGCATCCGGCGCACCCTCGACACCCTCGACGGCGCCGGCGTACGGCACGCGGGGACGGCGCGCACCGACGCCGAGGCGCGCACGGTCACGCTCCTGCGCGCCGGTCCCGCGAAGGTCGCCCAACTCGCCTACACCGCCGACACGAACGGCGTCCCGCTTCCGCCGGCCGAGCCCTGGTCCGTCAACCTCCTCGACCCCGCCCGCGTCCTCGCCGACGCCCGGGCCGCCCGGCGCGCGGGCGCCGACGTGGTCGTCGTCTCCCTGCGCTGGGGCACACCGGGCCAGGACGCCCCCGACCCGCGACAACTGGCGCTGGCCAGGGAACTCACCGCCGCCCGCACCGACGGCCGCCCCGACATCGACCTGATCCTCGGCGCCCACGCCCGCACCCCGCAGGCGTACGAGAAGGTCAACGGCACCTGGGTGGTCTACGGGCTCGGCGACCAGATCACCGGCGAGATGTACGACAACGCGGGCACCCAGGACCCCGGCGGCAACCTGAGCACCATCGGCCGCTTCACCTTCGTACCGCCCGCCCGGCCCGGCGGCCGCTGGGAGGTGACCCGGGCGGAGTTCGTCCCTGAGTTGTTCGACATCGACGCGGGCCGGGTCGTCGACGTCGATCAGGCGATCGGCCAGGGCGCCGACCTGAACGGCGACCGTGACCGCATCCGCGAAGTGGTGCTGAGCCGGGGCGCGGCGAAGGACGGGCTGGTGATGGGGAAGTAGCGGCGGCTCAGTCCACGTCGACGTGCGCGAAGGTCGCCAGCATCTGGGTCAGCACCCGGGCGCACGCGCGTACGTCGGCCTCGGTGAGCTCGCCGCCGACCTGGCGCATCAAGTAGTGCTCGCGGCCCAGCACGGCGGTGACGGTCGACCGGCCGGTGTCGGTCAGCCGGATCAGCGAGGACCGCCGGTGTGCCGGGTTCGGCACGCTCTCGACCCAGCCGCGGGTTGCCGCGTCGTTGACCATGCGCTGCACGAACTGCCGGCTCAGCGCCTGGTCGCGGCCCATCTGAGGAACCGTCATCGGCCCGTGCAGGCGCAGCAGGTTCAGGACGGCGCGCACGCCCGCGGACACGCCCTCGACCGGTTCGGCCTGCTCCACCTTGCGCGCCGCGCGCCGGTAGAGCGGGCCGACGAGGTCGAACACCTCGGTGAGGCGGTGGCCGAGTTCGTCGGGGGACAGGGCCGCGGGAGTCCGGGGAGTGGGCGCTGGGGTCGGGGGAGCGGAGTCGTTCACGAGCCCATCATGACACCTGGGTTGCCAAACCCTCGCCGAAGATGACACCTTGGTTGTCATGACGGCTGCTTCGGAACGTGTTTCGGAACTGAGCTTCTTCGCATCTGCCGACGGAGACCTCGCCTACCGTGACGTGGGCACCGGCGACCCCGTGGTCCTCCTCCACTCCGGCTTCGCCGACCACCGCGTCTTCGACGATCAACTCCCCGTACTCGCCCGCGACTTCCGTGTCATCGCGCCCGACATCAGGGGGCACGGCTTCTCGGCCAACGCGAGCGGGCCGTTCCGCTGGGCCGACGACCTGGCGGGTCTCCTGCGCCACCTCGACCTCGGGCCCGCGGTCCTGGTCGGCCTGTGCATGGGCGCGGCCGTCGCCACCGACACCGCGCTGGAACACCCGGAACTGGTCCGCGCGGTCGTGGTCTCGGGCGCCGGCGCGAGCGCCTTCGAGTACACCGACCCCCAACTGCTCCAACACCAGGCCCGCGCAGGGCAGTTGCTCGCCGTCGGCGACATCACGGGCTGGCTCGACCAGTTCGCCGAGGGGGTGGCGGGCCCGCACCGCACGACGGACCAGGTCGACCCGTCGGTCCTGCGACACCTGCGCGAACTGACCGCCCACACGCTCGCCAAGCACACACCGGGCGAGAAGGACTGGCACGTGCCCCTCGACGACCCGTGGTCCAGCGTCCCCGGGATGAACATGCCGGTGCTGGCCGTCCACGGCGCCGCCGACTGGCCCGACAGCATCGCCATGGCCCAACGCTTCGCCGACACGGTCCCGAACGGCCGCGCCACGACGATCGAGGGCGCCGGCCACTACCCGAACCTGGAGCGGCCGGACGTGTTCAACGGGATCTTCACGGAGTTCCTCCGCTCCCTGTGACGTAACTCAGGTCGGCGGCCTTCAGCGAGACCGGCTCCAACCGCACCCACGCGGTGCCGTGCCCCGCCGGATCGGCGTACAGATACCGCACGAACCGCTCGTCCCACAGCGCCTCGTCCACACCCAGATAGCGCACGAGTTTCCGCCGGCCGCGCTCGACGTCGAAGGGCACGATCTCGGCCCGCCCGCGCGCGATCACCTGCCGGACCGTCCCCGCCGCCAGGTCGCACTCGTCCACCACGAGCGCGACCGCGGGGTCCGCCCGTACATGGCCGAGCAGGTGCGCCCACGGCCCCGTCAGAACCCAGAACGCCCCGTCCTCCCACAGGAACCAGACGGGGCGCACGGTCGGCCCGTTCGTCGCCAGGCGAGCGGTGAGCGGGCGGCGGAGGAAGACGTCCACATCGAAAGGGTGAGCTGTCACCCGGACATCGTCGGACGCCGGAAGCCACCTGAACACCGTCCGGAGACCTAGGTCCACGACAGCACCGCCCCACACTCCCCGCACAACCGCCGGAGGCTACGGCACCACCGTCACCGGCCACCGCCCCGCCTTCACCAACCGCACCGCCACCGACCCGATGATCCGGTGCCCCGCCTGCTCCGACGCGCCGACGATGACCGCGTCGGCCTTGAGCTGGTCGGCCGCCTTGACCAGCCCGCCGTAGGGATCGCCGCGGAACGTGTGGAACTCCCAGCGGATGTCGAATATCCCCTTCACCCGCTCGGTCTCGTGGCGGATCTGCGCGACGAGGTTCTCGGCGATCTCGTCGGTCGTGTCGGCGACCGGCGCTCCCATGGCCGCACCTGCCGCCAGCACCGGTTGCACGTACACGATCGCGAGCAGCGCGCCCTGACGCCTGGCCAGGCCCGCGGCATATGCCACCGCCCGGAGCGAGGAGTCCGAGCCGTCCACCCCGGCCACGATCACCTTGGGCCCGTCCGTGCCCCGCTCGAACTGAGTTGAGTGCTGTTCCGTCACGGCCGTGAGGCTATCGGAACCACCAGGTCCCGAACCCGCCCGGGAGCGCTCGACGGGCGCGCCGCCCGCCCTGTTCCTACAGTCGGAAGCATGACTGCCACCGCGGAGGCCGCCAGGTCCAAGGACACCAAGGGTCCGATACGGCCGCCCGGCAACGGCTTCCTCAGCAGGGTGCCCGAGGGCTTCGCGACCTTCTTCGGCGCCCTCGGCCTGCTCTGCGTCCTGCTGGCCTTCATCGCCCCGCTGCGCCGCGCACTGCGCCCGGTGGTCCGCTTCCTCGACCTCCTCATCGTCCCCGTCAGCGCCAACCTCGCCTACGCGGTCTTCCTCTTCCTGCTGGCCGCCGCGACCGCCGCCCGCAAGAAGATCGCCTGGTGGCTGGTCGTCGTCTATCTGGGCCTGCTCGTCCTGACGGACATCCTCGGCGTGGCCCTCGGCCTGTACGCCGAGTCCCTCCCGTCCCTGATCGTCTGCGCCCTGCTGCTCGTCCTGCTGATCGTCGCCCGCAAGCAGTTCTACGCCGCCTCCCGCCGCGCGGCCGTCCGGCGGGCGCTCGCCGTCCTGCTCGCAGGGCTCGCCGTGGCGATCCTGGCCGGCTGGGGGCTGGTCGCCCTGTTCCCCGGCACCCTGCCCACGAGCCAGCACCTGGGCTGGGCCGCCGACCGGGTCTGCGGCGGCCTGGTCTCCGGCCGCTCCTTCGACGGGCGCCCGCCCCGCGCCCTGTTCTTCCTCCTCGGCCTGTTCGGCGCGCTCGCCCTCCTCAACGCGGCCACCGTCCTCTTCCGCTCCCAACGCCTCGAAGCGGCCCTGCACGGCGACGAGGAGGCCCGCATCCGCGCCCTCCTGAAGGCCTACGGCGGCCAGGACTCCCTCGGCTACTTCGCCACCCGGCGCGACAAGGCCGTCGTCTTCTCGCCCAGCGGCAAGGCCGCCGTCACCTACCGCGTCGAGGCCGGTGTCTGCCTCGCCAGCGGCGACCCGGTCGGCGACCGCGAGGCCTGGCCGCACGCCATCGCCGCCTGGCTCGACCTGGCCCGCCGCCACGCCTGGGCCCCGGCCGTGATGGGAGCCTCCGAGGACGGCGCGAAGGCCTTCGCCCGAGCCGGGCTCGGCGCCCTCCAACTAGGCGACGAGGCGATCCTGCACGTCGCCGACTTCGACCTCGCAGGCCGCGACATGCGCGTCACCCGGCAGGCCGTGAGCCGCGTCCGCCGCGCCGGCGCCACCTGCCGTGTCCGCCGCCACGCCACCCTCACCGACACGGAGATGGAGGAGGTCGTCGACCGCGCCGACGCCTGGCGCGACACCGAGACGGAACGCGGCTTCTCCATGGCCCTGGACCGCCTCGGCGACCCGGCCGACGGCGACTGCCTCCTCGTCGAAGCCCTCGGCGAGGACGGCAAGTTGCTCGCCCTTCTCTCCCTCGTCCCCTGGGGCGGCGACGGCGTCTCCCTCGACCTGATGCGCCGCGACCGCACCGCCCCCAACGGCGTCATGGAGTTCATGGTCGCCGAACTCTGCGCCGCCGCCCCGAAGTTGGGCGTCCACCGCATCTCCCTCAACTTCGCCGTGTTCCGCTCGGCCTTCGAGGAGGGCGCCCGCATCGGCGCGGGACCAGTGCTCCGCCTGTGGCGACGGCTCCTGCTGTTCTTCTCCAAGTGGTGGCAACTGGAGGCCCTTTACCGCTCCAACGCCAAGTACCACCCCGAGTGGTACCCCCGTTTCATCTGCTACGGCGAGACCGCCTCGCTGGCCCGGATCAGCCTCGCCTCCGGCATCGCCGAGGGCTTCGTCTCCGTACCGTCGCTGCGCCAACTCTGGGGAAAGGGGCATCCGAAGAGCGGACCGCGACCCGCGACCACCGCGGATCTGCCGTCCCTGTCGGCGCTCGGCCTCGGCAGCGAGGACGACGAGGCCCACGCCCCGGAGAGCGGGCTGCCCGAACAGGTCCGCGTCCGGCACCGCAAACTCGACCGGCTGCGCGCCGCGGGCATCGACCCCTACCCGGTCGGCGTCCCGCAGCGCACCCACGCCCTCGCCGAGGTCCGCCCGGGGGACCAAGTCACCGTAGCCGGGCGGGTGATGAGGGTGCGCGACCTCGGTGGCATCGTCTTCCTCACCCTGCGCGACTGGTCCGGCGACCACCAACTCGCCCTCACCCGGGCCGAGTCGGGCCCCGACCTCGACCGCTTCGTCACGGACACCGACATCGGCGACCACCTCACCGCCACCGGCCGCGCGGGCACCAGCGACAAGGGCGAACCCACCGTCTTCGTCACCTCCTGGCAGCTCACCGGCAAGTGCCTGCGCCCCCTGCCCGACAAACACCGGGGCCTCACCGACCCCGAGGCCAAGGTCCGCATGCGTTACCTGGACCTCGTCGCGAGCCCCGCCGCCCGTGACGTCGTCCGGGCCCGCTCCACCGCCGTACAGGCCCTGCGCCAGGGGCTGTTGGAGCGCGGCTACCTGGAAGTCGAGACCCCGATGCTCCAGCAGATCCACGGTGGCGCCAACGCCCGCCCCTTCACCACCCACATCAACGCCTACGACCTCGACCTCTATCTGCGCATCGCCCCGGAGCTGTACCTCAAGCGCCTCTGCGTCGGCGGCCTGGAGAAGGTCTTCGAGATGGGCCGCACCTTCCGCAACGAGGGCGTCTCCTACAAGCACAACCCCGAGTTCACGATGCTGGAGGCCTACCAGGCGTACGCCGACTACGACGTGATGCTCGACCTCGTCCGCGAACTGATCCAGGGCGCAGCCACCGCCGCCTTCGGCTCCGCCGTCGCGCGCAAGGACGGCGAGGAGTACGACATCTCCGGGGTCTGGCCGGTGAAGACCGTGCACGGCGCGATCTCCGAGGCGCTCGGCGAGGAGATCGACGCCGACACCGAACTCGCCCGTCTGCACCGGCTGTGCGACCGCGCGGGTGTGCCGTACGGCGCCGACGACGGCCGCGGGGACGTCGTACTGGAGATGTACGAGCGACTGGTGGAGGAGCCGACCCGGCTGCCCACCTTCTACAAGGACTTCCCGACCGACGTCTCCCCGCTCACCCGGCAGCACCGCGCCGACCCGCGGCTCGCCGAACGCTGGGACCTGGTCGCCTTCGGCACCGAACTCGGCACCGCCTACTCCGAACTCACCGACCCCGTGGAACAGCGCCGTCGCCTCACGGCTCAGTCGCTGCTCGCCGCCGGGGGAGACCCCGAGGCGATGGAACTCGACGAGGACTTCCTCGACGCCCTCGAATACGCGATGCCGCCCACCGGCGGACTCGGCATCGGCGTCGACCGACTCGTCATGTTCCTCACGGGTCTGACGATCCGTGAGACGCTGCCGTTCCCCCTCGTCCGGCGCCGCTGACGGTACGAACACTGGGCCGGGCGGGTGTTTTCCCACCGCCGCACCGGTGGTGCCGTGGGGCGGCGGTGCCTTCCCGGGCGACTGATGAGTCATGAAGAAGGATCAGTCGCTCACGCGCCGACGGGCCCTGCTCGCCGGCGCCGCCGCCGTCGGGGCGGCCGGCACCGCCGGTCTGCTGTACTCCGGACTCTCGGACGACGCCCCCGCCCGGATCACCGCCCCCGCCGCCGGACCCCCACCGCGCCTCACCCGCAAGCCCTCCTCCTACCGCCTCCAGCCCGTGGCCGGATACGGCGCACCCCACACCACCCCCGCCCATGTGCCGGTGCGGCACGAACCCTTCCTGCGCATGTCCGGACGCGGCAACACCATGGTCCTGACCTTCGACGACGGACCCGACCCCCGCTACACCCCGCACATCCTCGACACCCTCGCCGAGTACGACGTCCGCGCCACGTTCTTCGTGTGCGGCGAGATGGCCGACTGGAACCACGACCTGCTGGCCCGCATGTCCGACGAGGGCCACGTCGTCGGCAACCACACCTGGTCCCACCCCCTGTTGACCACGCTGACCCGCCGCCAGATCCGCTCCGAGATGGAACGCACCAGCGACGTCATCGAGGACGCCTACGGCGAACGCCCGCAGTGGTTCCGCGCGCCCTACGGCGCCTGGAACCGGGCCGCGTTCCAACTCGGCTCCGAGCTGGGCATGGAGCCCCTCGCCTGGACCGTCGACACCCTCGACTGGAACACACCCGGCACCCGCCACATCGTCAACGCGGTCGAGGACGGCGCCGCCCCCGGCGTCGTGGTGCTCTCGCACGACGCCGGGGGCGACCGTTCCCAGAGTGTGAAGGCGCTGCGCGAATATCTGCCGCACCTGCTCGACTCCGGCTACCACATGACGCTGCCGCGCCGCCGGACGACTACCTGACGGGCTTTCGCCCGCCCGGCCGGGGAACGCTCAGCGGACCTCGACCAGGCGGGCGAAGGCGACGACGTTCCCGTCGTAGCCGTTCTGCTTGGAGAAACCGCCGCCGCAGGTGATGACGCGGAGTTCCGGAGTTCCCTTGGAGGCGTAGACGCGGTCGCCGGGGAAGTCCTTCTTCTCGAAGACCTCGATGCCGTAGATCTCGAATACGGCGGTCTTTCCGTCCTTGCGCTCGACCTCGACGCGATTTCCCTTCTTGAGGGCCCCGAGTCCGTAGAACACGGCGGGGCCCATTTTGTTGTCGACGTGACCGACGACTACCGCCGTTCCCTTTTCGCCGGGGGAGACGGCGCCGGTGAACCAGCCCGCCAGATTCGGGTCCTCCGGCGGCGGAGCGCCGACCCAGCCGTCCGCGTCCAGTCCCACCGGCATGATCGGGGCATCGACCCGGATCGCCGGAATCCGCACCCGGTCGGCCACCGAGTACGGCAGCGGAGCGGGGGCCTTGGCGAAGGTACCGACGCCGGTCCGGGCGTCCGCGGCCGCCGCCGTGGCCGGCTGCGGGGGCCCCACGTCGAACTCCCCGGAACCGTTCCGAATGAGCGCGAGACCGGTCAGCAGAACAAGCGCTATCACTCCCCACGGGGCGCGCTTCTTCTGCCGCTCCTCCTCTTCGGCAAGCTCGGACAGCTCCGACGCAGACATTCGCCATCCCCTCTCGACACGGCCGTCGCCACGTCCATCGCGCATACGAGAACGCTAAGTCCGGAAGTCGGAACCGGCGACGGGGCGAGCGCGAACGGGTGGCCCGGACATCCTTATGTGCGCCATACGAGTTGCCGCTCACAGGAATTTTCTGACGGTCCGTGACCTGCGGCAATATCCGATTGTGCGCTTTTCTCTCGGCGTGTCCTCTCACCAGGACGGACCATTCTCGAAATGCGGTCGCGTGCACGGCATCTGAGGGTCTGTCTGGGAGGCGTTTTCTCGCCGATCGACCGGGGACGGGTCCCGGGGCGCCTTCCGCGGAGGATGACATGCGTACAACTCGTGCCCTGGCTGCCGCCGGTGTCGCGACGGCCGTCCTGGGGCTCGCCGCCCCGGCGGCCCTCGCGGACGGCATGGGCGCCAGCCCCAGCAACATCGTCGCCCTGCCCAGCGTGATCGCCCGCGGTGGACAGCTCACCGTCACGGTCGACGGCTGCTTCAGCGGCGGCAACGCCATCGCCACCTCGCCGGGGTTCGAACGCCCCGCGAACCTCTCCCTCCTGGGCGGCTCCGGTACGACGTCCACCGGAACGGCCAGGATCAGCAGATCGGCGAGCCCCGGCTCGTACAGCATCACGGTCCGCTGCTCCAACGGGTCCTCGCTGACCCGTGACTCCGCCTACACCGTCATCGGCGGGGTCCGCGGCGGTCTCGGCGGCAGCAGCAGCGCCGGGGCGACGCCGACGGACATGGCGATCGGCGGCGGCCTGGTCGCCGCGGCCGTCGTGGGCGGCGGGGTGTTCTGGATGCGCCGCCGCACCGAGCGCACCATCTGACCTCCTCCCCTTCGGAGGTCGTGGCGCAGACAAGTGGCGCAAGTACGTGGCACACACAACAGGCCTTCGCCCCGGACCCTTTCGGGTTCCGGGGCGAAGGCCTGTGCGGGTGGTGGAGCGGTCAGGCGCCGTCCTCTCCGGTACGGCGACGCGAGAAGTGGTACGCCGCTCCCACCGAACCGGCGATCAGGGCCGCGCCCATGCCGAGTTCCTTGAGGTCGAAGCCGGCGATGCTGCCGCCCTCACCGGCCCTGACCCCGCGGGGGATCTGCTGGGCCGGCTGCAACGGCTGGATGTTGTTGTTCGTGCGGCCGGAGGCGATGGTCAGACCCGTGGAGCCGCTCTCGCCGCCGCACGTGAACGTCACCTGGTACACCGCGCCCGGCCTGGCGTCCCAGTCGACCATCGCCGTCGCCGAGGACTGCCCCGGCGAGATCCTGACCGTGTCGAAGACCCCGGAGGAGACCGTGGCCGAGCCCCTGCACCCGCCGTTGTCCCGGTCGAGTTGCAGGGTCACCTGGCCGCCCGCCGCGATCGTCGAGGGCAGGACGCTGAAGCCGAACGGCGTGATGTTGTGGTTGCCGTCGCCCTTCGCGACGGCGAGCGGCGCGGACAGGGCGAGGGCGCTGATGCCCAGCAGTGCGGCCGAGGCGACGCGTATCGCGCGCATGGTGATTCCTCCGGGTCCCCGAGGAGCAGCAGCGGACCTTTTCCGCTTGCGCCGTAAATGCACCTCGATGACCGAAACGCTAGGAACATGTGTGCGCTCCCGCGATCGCAGTCGCGCGAATGGGGCAATCGTGTGGGCCGCACAGGGGACGCCGTTCCTGCGACCGGGGGACGCCCGCGGCGTGGCGGACGTCCCCCTCCGAGTCTCCCGGCGAGTGCGCCGGTGGCCGGCTCCGGTGAGGGGCCGTCAGCCCTTGATGTGCGGGAAGAGGTCCAGGAACGGCTGCGCCGACGCCGTGATGCCGCGGCTGTACGGCGCGTCGAAGTCCCAGATCAGGAACAGCAGGAAGGCGATCAGCGCCGAGAACAGCCCGGCGAGGATCAGTTCCCGCGTCGTACGCCGGATCTGGAGTGCGAAGACCATGCCGATGGTGATCACAGCCCCGGCGAGCAGCCCGAACCACACCACCGACGGCATGGTCGCCCCGGTGGAGTTGGAACGGGCGCTGCGTGCCGAGTCCAGGGCGGCCACCTGGTCGACGAGCGGCTGGTAGGCCTGCGCCTGGAAGTCCGTCTTCGGCTGGTAGTCCGTGACGTCCGCGCGGATCCGCTGCAGGAGGTCGGTGCCGCGCTGGGTGAGCTTCTCGTGGTCGGCCATCGTCTTCCACTCGACGTCGACGACCTGTGAGACGTACGCCTCGACATCGGCCCGGACCCGGTCACGTTCGGCCGGCGGATAGACCCGCACCCGCTCCGAGATCTCGTGCAGCGCCTGTGCCTCCGCCTGCACATGGTCCTGGGCGGCGCTGCGGGCCTCCCAGACACCGGCGATCGCCAGACCCAGGACGATGGCGTACACCACGCCGATCCACATCGTCATGTACTCGATGACGTCCGGGGTATCGCTGGGGTCCTCGTCCTCGGACGCCGCGCGTTCGCGCAGGAAGGTGATGATGACGACGACGACACAGGCCGCCGCCATCGCGAGGACCAGAACAAGCCATTCCGACAAGGGGTTCCTCCGGGGATCAGCGCGGACGCAGCGCGGCGATGGCGACCACCGCGGGCATGGTGATGAGCAGGACGTAGACGACGGGCGGCGTCCGGCTGGGGGCGGGCCGCGGGTGCGGCTGGGCGTGGTACTTCGGATAACTCACCGGGGTCGCCGCGGGATGCGGGGCGGGCCTGGGCGATGGCGTCGGTTTCGGCGGCGGGGTCGGTGTGGGCGTGGGCGTCGGGGCCGCCCGGGGCGGCGGAGCCGCGGGCGCCGGTCGGGGCGCCGGAGCGGGCGGCGGTGGCGTGGGCTTCGGCGTGGGTCGCGGCTTCGGCGTCGGCGTCGGCCGGGGTGTCGGAGTAGGGGTCGGCGTCGGCTTCGGAGGGGGCGGCGGTGTGGGCTTCGGCGGTGGCGGAGTGGGCGTCGGGGAGGGGCAGGGCGGCGGCGGGGGCGGTTTCGGCGTCGGCTTCTGACAGGCCGGGGGGATCGGCCAGGAGTCGCCACCGGCGACCGCCACCGCCTCCGTGCCGTCCGGCCCCGTCGAGGCGTACGCACACGCGTCGGCCGCCGCCAGGCCCGCCGGTGCGCCCGCCAGCAGCCAGGTCAGCGTCACCAGGGTCAACACCCTTGCGACGAGGGCGGTTCGGGTGGGTTCGGGTCCATGCACGACGGAGATCATGAGGCCTCGCGCGCCGGGACGCGCCGGGGCGCGGAAGGATTGCCCCGAAGGAGTGGAAGGCGAGGTGCGACGGTTTGACGAACCGTTTCGCGAAGGTGGCCGGATGCGTACGCGCATGCGACAGCGGTGCTGTGTCACAGGTGTCGGAAAGAAATTTGTGCGGCCGTTGAACACTTCCGTGGTCCCCACCCGTACCTAGGACCGTGCGGCGGCACAGACGGGCGCTGCAACATCCAGGTGATTATGGGGAGTTGACGATGAAGACCTCCTGGCGGAGCGCCTCACTCGCGGCGACGGCCGTGTCCGTCATGGCGTTGACGGCGGCGTGCGGTTCGGAAAATGTGACCACGCCTTCCTCTGCGGCACAGAACGTCGGTGCCACGGCGGCGGCCGGAGGTTACGGAAGCGTCGGTGCGGCCACGTCCAGCCCCAGCACCGGTTCGGGCAACGGATACGGCGCCGACGGCCAGCAGGCCGCGGCCGCCGAGCCCGCGGGTGAGCTGACCGTTGCCAACAACCCCGACCTCGGCAAGGTGTTGAGCGACGGAGCGGGTCTGACCCTCTACCGTTTCGACGCCGACACGGCCAATCCGCCCAAGTCGAACTGCGACGGCGACTGCGCCACCGCGTGGCCGCCGGTTCCCGCGGACGACGCCACGGCCGGTGCCGGTATCGACAAGGCCCTCCTCGGCGAGGTGACCCGCACCGACGGCACCAAGCAGCTGACCATCGGCGGCTGGCCCGCCTACCGTTACGCCAAGGACGTGAACGCCGGTGACGTCAACGGCCAGGGTGTGGGCGGCAAGTGGTACGCGCTGGCCCCCGACGGCAAGAAGGCGACCCTCGCCAGCCTGCCCGGCCTGTCCGTGAAGAAGGACGCCAAGCTCGGCGACATCGTCGTCGACAAGAACGGCCACACGGTCTACCGCTTCCTCAAGGACAAGGCATGGCCCAAGTCCGTCTCGAACTGTGTCGGTGCCTGCGCGGAGAAGTGGCCGGCCGTCGGGATCGTCTCGGCGAACGACACCAAGGGCGTCGAGAAGAAGGGCCTCATGGGCTTCACCCGGTCCGACGGCGCCAAGCAGATGACCGTCGACTGCTGGCCGATCTACACCTTCTCCGGTGACACGGCCGCCGGACAGACCAACGGTCAGGGCGTGGGCGGCACTTGGTACGCCGTCTCCCCTGAAGGTAAAGCGGTCGGCGCGCCCGCGGCGTAGCGAGAACCTCCCCAGGGTTGATCGCCCCCCGCCCACTCGGCACCGAGACGCGGAAGGGAGGGACGTGGGCAAGCGACCACCATGCCGAACAACAGCAGCGCGCGCGACCCCAGGTCCGCCCCCTCCGCACCGCACGGAGGGGGCGGGCCGCTTTGGCGTTCTCCAGCCGCCAATTCCGGCATTCGCCGCGCTTCTCCGCGAGTCCCCGCACGTCAATTCGGCACGTGCCGTGGGCAGTCACCGGGAACGGATGGTCAATTTCCGTTTCCGCTCGCTCCTTTGGCGGGCGATCAGTAGCCTCAGCTCGAACACCGGATCGCCTACGCCTTGGAGAGATACATGGAGCGTCCCGCCTGGGCACCACGAAGCATCGACATCTCGGTGCCGAGCGTTTCGCGTATCTACGACTACTACCTGGGCGGTTCGCACAACTTCGAGGTCGACCGGGAGGCGGCCCGCAAGGCCATGGAGTTCCTCCCGGGACTTCCCAAGATCATGCAGGCGAACCGGGCGTTCATGCGCCGCGCCGTACGCTTCGCGGCGGCCGAGGGCATCACCCAGTTCCTCGACATCGGCTCCGGGATCCCCACCTTCGGCAACGTCCACGAGGTGGCCCAGGCGGCCAGCCCCGGCGCCCATGTCATGTACGTCGACCACGACCCGGTGGCGGTCGCGCACAGCCAGGCCGTGCTGGCCGGCAACGAGACCGCGGGCGTCGTCGCGGCCGACCTCCGCAAGCCCCAGGAGATCCTGGCGAGCCCCGAGGTCCAGCGGCTGATCGACGTGAATCGACCAGTGGCCTTACTTCTCGTTGCCATACTGCACTTCGTGGAAGACACGGACGACCCGTACGGAGCGGTTGCACAGCTGCGCGAGGCGCTCGCGCCCGGCAGCCTGCTCATCCTCACCCATGCCTCGTACGAGGGAATCCCGCTGCCACCGGAGCGGGCGGAGGGCGCGGTCGACGTGTACAAGGACATTCGCAATCCGCTGATCATGCGCTCGCGCGAGGAGATCGCGCGGTTCTTCGAGGGGTACGACATGGTGGAACCCGGACTGGTGCCGATGCCGGAGTGGCGGCCGGACACGGTGCTGGAGGACGAGGATCCGTACTCCTTCTCCGGATTCGCCGGCGTAGGACGCACGGCGTGATCGCGGAGCCGGACGGGCCGGAGGGCAGACTGCGCAGGTTCGCGACGATCTGGAGCCGCGCGGTGTTCCCGGCGACCTCCACCTCGCTGACCCGGCCCGAGTTCGAGGAGCTGCTCCTGCCGCTGGCGCGGCGGTTGAGCGAGGCGCTGCGCGCCAGGACCTTCGAGGCCGAGGAGGGCAAGGCCGTCGGCGCCGCCCTCGTCGCCGCGCACTGCACCGACCCCGACGCCCTCACCCACACCCTGGAGTGCGTCGACGCCTACCTGGTCCTCTACTGCGGCGGCGACGGCTCCCAGGAGGACCTGCGGATCCGCTCGGCCCGCCTCCAGCACGCCCTGGCCGCCGGCTTCGCCCAGGAACTGCGCGAGCGCACGCTGGCCGAGCAGGAGGCCATCTCGGTGGCAGCCCTCCAGGCCCAGGGCGTCGTCGCCCAGGCCCTGCACGCGACCGAGGCCCGCTTCCGCGCGGTCTTCGAGGGCGCGGCCATAGGAATCGGCATGGCCGACCTCGACGGCAACATCCTCCAGGTCAACGGCGCGCTGCTGCGCATGTTCGGCATCACCGAGCAGACCATGGGCGGCCGCAACGTCCGCGAGTGGACCCACCCGGACGACGCGCCCCAGACCTGGACCCTCTACGACGAACTCGTCCGCGGCGAGCGCGAGCACTACCACGTCGAGAAGGCGTTCTACCGCCCTGACGGAACGGTCCTGTGGACCAACCTCACGGTCTCCCTGCTGCGCGACGCCGACGGCAACCCGCAGTACCAGCTGGCCCTCATGGAGGACACCACCGAGCGCCGGCTGCTCAATCTGCGGCTGCGCTACGAGGCGACCCACGACGCGCTCACCGGCCTCCCCAACCGCACCCTGTTCTTCGAACGCCTGGAGAAGGCGCTCGGCGCGGGCAACAACCAGCGGTTCGGCCTGTGCTACCTCGACCTCGACGGCTTCAAGACCATCAACGACAGCCTCGGCCACGCGGCCGGCGACCGGCTGCTCGTCGAGGTCGCCGACCGGCTCCAGTCCTGCGCTACCGCGCCCGGCGAGATGGTCGCCCGGCTCGGCGGCGACGAGTTCGTGGCGCTGACCACCGGACCCGACACCGAGCGCGAGGTCGACGAACTCGCCGGCCGGATCATGAACGCCCTGATCACCCCGGTCAGCATCGACGGCCGTGACCTCACCGTGCGCGGCTCCATCGGCATCGTCGAGGGCCCGGCGGGCGAGCGCGGCCCGGCGGAGGTGCTGCGCAGCGCCGACATCACGATGTACCGCGCCAAGTCGGCGGGCGGCAACCGCTTCGAACTCGCCGACCCCGAGGCCGACGCCCGCGCGATCACCCGCCACGGCCTGACCAACGCACTGCCCGCCGCCCTGGACCGGGGCGAGTTCTTCATCGAGTACCAGCCGCTGGTCCACCTCGGCGACGGCAGCGTGCACGGCGCCGAGGCCCTGGTCCGCTGGCTGCACCCGCAGCACGGCGTCCTGGGCCCCGACCGCTTCATCCCGCTCGCCGAACACACGGGCCTGATCGTGCCGTTGGGCCGCTGGGTCCTGGAACAGTCCGTACGACAGGCCCGCGCCTGGCGCGAGTCGTACGGCGACGGCGTGCCCCTGCGCATCAACGTCAACCTCTCGCCCTGCCAGCTCACCCACCCCGGCCTGGTCCAGGACACCGTGGACATCCTGGAGCGCACCGGCGTCTCCCCCGACGCGCTCTGCCTGGAGGTCACCGAGTCGGCGCTGATCGGAGCCGACGACGATCTGCTGAAGCCGCTGCGGCAACTCGCCGAGATGGGCGTCGACATCGCCCTGGACGACTTCGGCACCGGCTACTCCAACCTCGCCAACCTCCGCCGCCTCCCGGTGAGCATCCTCAAGCTGGACCGCTCCTTCACCCAGAGCATGCAGCAGTTCCCGGCCGACCCCGTCGACCTCAAGATCGTCGAGGGCATCGTCTCCCTCGCCCACAGCCTGAACCTCACGGTGACGGTCGAGGGCGTCGAGACGGGCGCGCAGGCCGAACAGCTCCGCATACTCGGCTGCGACACGGCCCAGGGCTGGTACTACGCCCGCCCCGGCCCGCCGGACCGACTGCACGACCTGGCGCTGGTCGACGCGACGGGCTGAGCGGGCGAGGACTCAGGGGAGAGGAACCGAGCGCAGGGAGCGATGCGCGGCGGCCTGGATCACTATGTGGCCCGCGTCGCCGCCCAACGGCACGACGAGTCCGGGATGTTCGCCGCCCCGTGCCTGCGGATACGCCGGGGACATGCGCGGCGCGGCGGATCCGGTCGCCCGCGGGCCCTCGCGCAGGTCGATCGTGATCACACGTCCCTTGGTGGGCTTGTCGTTCTCCGGGGTGAAGGTCACGAACCGTCCACCGACGACGCCCGCCTGGTACGTGGTGGTGGGATAGCTCCAGAGCTTGCGGTGCCGGACGAGGTCGTACGCGTTCCAGTCACCGCCGCCCGGGTCCTCCGCGCTGGTCTCGAACAGCATCAGCACACCGTCGGCCGAGATCAGACCGCGTGCGGGCAGCATGCCGGTGCCCTCGGCGGTCGGCAGGGGCTTCAGCGAGACCGCGTCCAGGCGCTGCAACGGCGGGAAGTAGTCCATGGCGGAGTACGGACTGCCGGTGCACACCAGGTAGGCGCCGCCGGAGACGAGGTTCGGGCACTCGGTGGCGCGCGGGCTGGTCGCCACAGCCGCGCCCGTGCGGGCGTCGCGGGCGGTGACCCGAGCGCCGTCGGTGACGTAGACGCGACCGCCGAAGGCCGCCATGTTCCCGTACGGATCCGCGTCGACGGTGCGATGCCACAGTTGCCTGCCGTCGGACGCTCGGAAGGCGCGCAGGACGACGTCCTCGGAGGGCTCGGCCAGGGCTTCGAGGGCGTAGACGGTTCCGTCCGCCGCGCCGATGGCGGCGGAGGTGCTGCCGTCGGCCAGCCGGTGGGTCCAGGCTGCCTTGCCCGTGCGCAGATTCGCGGCGCGCAGGATCTCACCGCCGCCGGCCACGGCCCGCTCGTCGGCGGCGTCGACGACGAGCACGGGCTTCTTGACACTGCCGGTCACGGGGACGCTCCACGTGACCTTGCCGGTGTCCCGGGACCGACCCAGGAGTCCGCCGGAGCGCGTCCCGCACACGAGCTGATGCGCGGTCGCCTGGCAGAGGCCCTCCTGAGCGGAGTTGGCGATGGTCCAGGCACGCCACGTACCGGAGTGCGCGGCGGAGGAAGCTCCGGCCGCCGAGACCGTCGTACGCCCCGAGCCGTCGGAAGGCGTGTTCCCCGTGCCCGCGCAACCCGCGATCAGCAGCCCGACGAATGCCGCTCCGACCAGTCGTATCCGTCCCAATTCCGGACCCCCGTTCGAGAAACCGACATCCTACGGGCGATCAACGTTCCAGCAGCATCCGCTGCAACTCCCTCGCCGCCCGCGGCGGAGCCACATCGCTGCGATGCGCGAGTGCGATCGTCCGGTGCAGCCCGGGCCGCGCCAGCGGGGTCACCCGCAGCCCCCGCCCCGACTTCGTCGCCACCATGCGCGGTACGACGGCCACGCCGAGCCCCGCCCGCACGAAGCCGAGCACGGCGTCCATCTCGCCGCCCTCCACCGCGAAGTCGGGTTCGAAGCCCTCGGCGCGGCACGCGGCGACGGTCAGTTCCCGCAGGTCGTAGCCGTGCCGGAACATCACCAGACGCTCGCCCTCCAGATCGGCGATCCGCACCGTCCGCCCACGCCCCGGCACCGGCGCCTCCGGTGACGACACGACCACCAGGTCCTCGCGCAGCAGCTCCACCGTCGTCAGCGCCGGTGACGGGGTGGGCAGCGGCAGGACCACCAGGGCCAGGTCCAGGGCGCCGCGCGCGAGTTCGCGTACGAGATCGTGCGAACCGCCCTCCTCGATCAGCAGCCGGATGCCCGGATAGCGGTCGTGGAAGGCGCGCAGCACATCCGGCAGCAGACCAGTGCACAGACTCGGGGTCGCCCCCAGCCTGATCCGGCCGCTGCGCAGTTGGACCAGTTCGAGGACCTCGTGCCGGGCCGTGTCCGCGTCCGCCAGGATGCGCCGGGCCAGCGGCAGCAGCGCCTCGCCGGCGTCGGTGAGCGTGATGTTGCCCCGCGCCCGCAGGAACAGATCCGCGCCCAACTCCCGCTCCAGCGCCTTGATCTGCTGGGACAGCGAGGGCTGCGCGACATGGACGAGATCGGCGGCCCGGGTGAAGTGCCGGGTCTCGGCGACGGCCACGAAGTACTGGAGCTGCTGGAACTGCATACACCCACGATAGCCGTAGCCTATGGAATCCAGGCAGATCATGTCTTGGACCGATCGACCTGTCGGCGCCTAACGTCCTTGGACATGGCTCTGGCAACGCGGACGGACCGACGGCCGTCGATGGCGCGCACGGTGTGGGACAGCTCCGTCGGCAAGAAGGCAGTGATGGCGGTCAGCGGCCTGATCATGCTGCTGTACCTGGTCGTCCACATGATCGGCAACCTGAAGATCTTCTTCGGCGCGGGGGAGTTCAACCACTACGCCCACTGGCTGCGCACCGTCGGCGAGCCCTTCATGCACTACGAGTGGACGCTCTGGCTGATCCGGATCGGCCTCGTCGTCGCCGTGGTCGCCCACGCCGTCTCCGCGTACCAGCTCAGCCGCCGCGACATCAGGGCGCGCCCCAGCAAGTACGTGCACAAGAAACCCCGGGCGACCTACGCCACCCGCACCATGCGCTGGGGCGGGATCATCCTCGCCCTGTTCATCGTCTGGCACATCCTCGACCTGACGACCGGCACCGTGCACTCCGGCGGCTTCCAGGAGGGCCACCCGTACCAGAACGTCGTGGACACCTTCTCCACCTGGTACGGCGACACCATCTACATCGTCGCGATGCTCGCCCTCGGCCTGCACGTCCGGCACGGCTTCTGGAGCGCGGCCCAGACCCTCGGCGCGGGCAGCCGCAGCCGCGACCGCGCCCTGAAGACGACCGCCAATGTCCTCGCGCTGCTGCTCACCGCCGGCTTCATCGCCGTGCCCGTGGGCGTCATGACCGGAGTGGTGAGCTGAAATGGCCCTTGAATACGCGGACTTCACGACCGGGGAACCCGTCACCGACACCAAGTCCCCGACCGGCCCCATCAACGAGCGCTGGGACACCCGCCGTTTCGAGGCGAAACTTGTCAACCCGGCCAACCGGCGCAAACACACGGTGATCGTCGTCGGCACCGGCCTCGCGGGCGGCGCGGCGGGCGCCACCCTCGCCGAACAGGGCTACCACGTGGTCCAGTTCTGCTACCAGGACTCCCCGCGCCGCGCCCACTCGATCGCCGCCCAGGGCGGCATCAACGCGGCGAAGAACTACCGCAACGACGGCGACTCCGTCCACCGCCTCTTCTACGACACCGTCAAGGGCGGCGACTTCAGGGCCCGCGAGTCCAACGTCCACCGTCTCGCGCAGATCTCCGTCGAGATCATCGACCAGTGCGTCGCGCAGGGCGTGCCCTTCGCCCGCGAGTACGGCGGCCTCCTCGACACCCGCTCCTTCGGCGGTGTGCAGGTGTCCCGGACGTTCTACGCCCGCGGCCAGACCGGGCAGCAACTCCTGCTCGGCGCCTATCAGGCGCTGTCCCGGCAGATCGCCGCCGGCACCATCGAGATGCACCCGCGCACCGAGATGCTCGACCTGATCGTCATCGACGGGAAAGCGCGCGGGATCGTCGCGCGCGATCTGATCAGCGGCCGTATCGACACGTACTTCGCGGACGCCGTCGTGCTCGCCAGCGGCGGCTACGGCAATGTCTTCTACCTGTCGACGAACGCCATGAACTCCAACGCCACCGCGATCTGGCGGGCCCACCGGCGCGGCGCGCTCTTCGCCAACCCGTGCTTCACGCAGATCCATCCGACCTGCATCCCGCGCACCGGCGAGCACCAGTCCAAGCTCACCCTGATGAGCGAGTCGCTGCGCAACGACGGCCGGATCTGGGTGCCGAAGGCCAAGGGCGACGAACGCCCGCCGAACCAGATCCCCGAGGACGAGCGCGACTACTACCTGGAGCGCATCTACCCGGCCTTCGGCAACCTCGTGCCCCGCGACATCGCCTCCCGCGCCGCGAAGAACGTGTGCGACGAAGGCAGGGGCGTCGGCCCCGGCGGGCAGGGCGTCTACCTCGACTTCGCCGACGCCACACGGCGGTTGGGCCGCAAGGCCGTCGAGGAGAAGTACGGCAACCTCTTCGACATGTACGCCCGGATCACCGCCGAGGACCCGTACACGGTCCCCATGCGGATCTACCCCGCCGTGCACTACACGATGGGCGGCCTCTGGGTCGACTACGACCTCCAGACCACCATCCCCGGCCTGTTCGCGATCGGCGAGGCCAACTTCTCCGACCACGGCGCCAACCGCCTCGGCGCCTCCGCGCTGATGCAGGGCCTCGCCGACGGCTACTTCGTGCTCCCGGCGACCATCAACGACTACCTCGCCCGGCACCCCGGACACGAGGAGATCGGCATCCAGCACCCGGCCGTACAGGAGGTGTTGGCCGAGACCGAGGACCGCCTCAACCTGCTGCTCGCGGTGGACGGCGACCGTACCCCCGACTCCTTCCACCGTGAACTCGGCGAACTCATGTGGGAGTTCTGCGGAATGGCCCGCACCGACAGCGGACTGCGCAAGGCGCTGGAGCGCATCCCGCAGATCCGCGAGGAGTTCTGGCGGCGGATCAAGGTCCCGGGCACCGGCGAGGAGTTCAACCAGTCGCTGGAGAAGGCCAACCGCGTCGTCGACTACCTCGAACTCGCCGAGCTGATGTGCCTCGACGCACTGAACCGCGCCGAGTCCTGCGGCGGCCACTTCCGCGAGGAGTCGCAGACCCCGGACGGCGAAGCGGCGCGCAGGGACGAGGAGTTCGGCTACGCGGCCGCCTGGGAGTTCACCGGCACCGGTTCAACTCCCGTACTGCACAAGGAAGACCTCGTCTTCGAGTACGTCCACCCCACTCAGCGGAGCTACGCATGAAGCTCACCCTGCGCGTCTGGCGGCAGAAGAACGCCGACGCCGAAGGCGCCATGTCCACCTATCAAGTGGACGGAATCTCCACGGACATGTCGTTCCTGGAGATGCTCGACACCCTCAACGAGGAGCTCATCCTCAAGGGTGACGACCCGGTCGCCTTCGACCACGACTGCCGCGAAGGCATCTGCGGCGCCTGCTCGCTCGTCATCAACGGCGACGCGCACGGCCCCGAACGCACCACCACCTGTCAGCTCCACATGCGGTCCTTCGAGGACGGCGACACGATCGACATCGAGCCGTGGCGCGCCTCGGCCTTCCCGGTCGTCAAGGACCTCGTCGTGGACCGCTCGGCCTTCGACCGGATCATCCAGGCGGGCGGATACATCACCGCCCCGACCGGCGCGGCCCCCGAGGCACACGCCACCGCCGTGCCCAAACCGGACGCCGACTTCGCCTTCGAGCACGCCGAGTGCATCGGCTGCGGGGCATGCGTGGCCGCGTGCCCGAACGGCGCGGCGATGCTGTTCACCTCCGCCAAGATCAACCACCTGGGCGTCCTCCCGCAGGGCGCCCCCGAGCGCGAGACCCGTGTCCTCGACATGGTCACGCAGATGGACGACGAGGGCTTCGGCGGCTGCACCCTGGCCGGCGAGTGCGCCACCGCCTGCCCGAAGGGCATCCCGCTGGTGTCCATCACGAGCATGAACAAGGAGTGGCTGCGGGCGACCCGCAAGGTCGCCAAGCGCTGAACACCCCCACGAACTCCCTTGAGGGACAAGAACGTTCGCCGACAAGACGCGGACGGGCGGGGCCGGGAGTGGTGCTCATCCCCGGCCCCGCCAAGCACCGGAGCACGCGGACGCCGTTCAACAACCCCACATCCCGGCTCCGGGCACAGGTCACGCGCAGGACGCCCGGCATAGGAAGAACTAGTGCGGCTGGACTTACGGAACCGGCCAGCTTGTTCCTCCGCCGTCCCCGGCCCGTGATCAGGGAGAGCCATGACCGGCGTTTCCACCCTCGACCGTCCCTCGCAGCCCGCCGCGCCGACCCGCTACACCGTCACGCTCGCCCGAGACGAGGACGATGTACGTGCCGCGCAGCGGCTGCGGCACGACGTCTTCGCCGGGGAGATGGGCGCCCACCTGTCCAGCCCGGAACCCGGCCTGGACGTCGACGCCTTCGACGCCTACTGCGACCACCTCCTCGTCCGCGACACGGTCACCGGGCAGGTGGTCGGCACCTACCGGCTGCTGCCGCCCGAGCGGGCCGCGGTCGCCGGACGGCTCTACTCGGAGAGCGAGTTCGACCTCGCCCCCCTCGACGGCATCCGCCCCGGCCTCGTCGAGGTCGGCCGCTCCTGCGTCCACCCCGACCACCGCGACGGCGCGGTCATCGGCCTCATCTGGGCCGGCATAGCCCGCTACATGGTGGACCGCGGCCACGACTGGCTCGCCGGCTGCTGCTCCATCCCGCTGGCCGACGGCGGCGCCCTCGCCGCCGGCACCTGGGACCGGGTCGGCGCCAAGCACCTCGCCCCCGAGGAGTTCCGGGTACGCCCGCTGCTGCCCTGGAGCGCCGACGGCGTGACCCGCCCCGCCGGACGCGTCGAACTCCCGCCGCTGCTGCGCGGATACGTCCGCCTCGGCGCCTGGGTCTGCGGCGAGCCCGCCCACGACCCGGACTTCGGGGTCGCCGACCTGTACGTGCTGCTGTCGATGCGCCGGGTCAACCCGCGCTATCTGCGGCACTTCCTCTCACTCGTCCCGGCGTGATGAGCGTCTGGCTGCCCAGCGCGCCCTGCACCCCCAGGACGTGCATCGAGTCGAAGGGGTCCGTCACGGCCGTACCGCGCGCCGTGCTGCGCTTCGTGACCGTCCTGGCCGTGGTGGCCGTCGGGGCCGCACTCACCCCCGTCGGCAGCCGGATCCCCGCCCGCGCGGTGCGCTGGTGGTGCCGGACGATCGTCCGGTCCGCCGGCATCCGGCTCCGCATCACCGGCACCACCACGTCCACCGGCGGTCTGCTGCTGGTCGCCAACCACATCTCGTGGCTGGACATCCCGCTGCTGGCCGCCGTACGCCCCGCCCGCATGCTGGCCAAGGCCGAGATCAGGCACTGGCCCGTCGCCGGCACGCTCACCGCGGGCAGCGGCGCCCTGTTCATCGACCGCGACCGGCTGCGCGCACTCCCCGAGACGGTCGCCTCCATCGCGGGTGCCCTGCGCGCCGGGGGAGCGGTCGCCGTCTTCCCCGAGGGCAGCACCTGGTGCGGCCGGGCCCAGGGCCACTTCCGACGGGCCGTCTTCCAGGCCGCGCTCGACGCCGGAGTACCCGTCCAGCCCGTCGGCCTGCACTACCTCACCGACGGCGGCACCGCCAGCACGGCCCCCGCCTTCGTCGGCAGCGACTCCCTGCTCACCTCGGTGTGGCGGGTGGTGTCGACGCGCGGTCTGGTCGCCGAGGTCGAGGTGGGCGAGACCATCGCGCCCGGCAGCCACCCCGACCGCCGCTCCCTCGCCCACGCGGCACAGTCCGGGGTGACCGCTCAGCCCCGGCACCAGGACCACTGCACCTCGGTGACGCAGGCCCCGCGGAAAATCCGCAGGACGGCGCGGAGGCGTCCTGTTAGCGTTGCGTCCATGAGGATCATCAGGCACACCGGCACCGCGACCGCGCGAGCGACCAGCTCGCCGGCTGCCGACGCCTGACCTCACAGACCTCTCCCGGCGGCCGGAAACGGACCGCCGGGACGTGTCGTTCCCAGCCTCTTCGCAGGTCTCCCCGCGGTTCCTTTCCGGTCCCCACCGACCTGAAGGACTCACCGCGATGAACACCGACGACACCGTCCGCACCTTCCTCGACTTCTACCGCGAACGCGGGCACGAGTTGATCACCGGCAGCACCCTCCTGCCACCGCCCTCGGACCCGGTCCTCTTCACCACCTCCGGCATGCACCCCCTCACGCCGTACCTCCAGGGCCGTCCCCATCCACAGGGACGACGCCTGGTCAACGTCCAACGCTGTCTGCGCACCACCGACCTCGACGAGATCGGCGACGTCACCCACCTGACCGTGTTCGAGATGCTCGGCTCGTGGTCGCTCGGCGACTACGACCACCCGCAGAGCCTGCGCTGGGGCCACGAACTCCTGCGGGACGGCTTCGGCATCCCGAGCGAGAAGTTGTACGTCACCGTCTTCGGCGGCGACGAACAGGTCGGCCCCGACCTCGAATCCCTGCGCACCTGGCGGGAGTTGGGCCTGCCGCTGGAGTCGACCCGGGACGAGAACTGGTGGTCCAACGGCACCGTCGGCCCCTGCGGCCCCGACTCCGAGATCTTCTTCTGGACCGGCGACGGCCCACCGGAGGGCCGCCCGACCACCGACTCCCGCTGGGTGGAGATCTGGAACCACGTGCACATGCGGTACGAACGGGGCGAGGACGGCGGGCTCGTGCCGCTGCGACAGGTCAACGTCGACACGGGCATGGGGCTGGAGCGGCTCGTGTCCGTCCTTCAGGGGCGGCGGTCGGTCTACGAGACGGATCTGTTCGAGCCGTGGATGAGGACGGTTCCGCCGCTGTGGGATCTGGACGAGCAGTCGACGCGGGTGGTCTGTGATCATCTGCGGTCGAGTGTCGTGGTCGTGGGGGACGGGGTGCGGCCTTCCAACACCGGGCGTGGGTATGTTCTACGGCGGCTGGTGCGGCGGTTGCTCACGGTGCTGCGGCGGGATGATCCTTCGCGGACGGTGGGCGATCTGCCGGTCGGGCTTGTCGAGCACACGTTGGATCATTTTCGGCAGTCTCTGGGGGCCGGGATTGTGCGGGATGTTCTTCTCGACGAGGAGCGGCGGTTCGGGCGGCTTCTTGAGCGGGGGCGGAGGGTGTTGTCCCGGCCGCGGTTTCAGGGGGCGTTGACCGAGGAGGACTACGGGTATCTCCATGACACGCATGGGCTGCCCCGTGAAATGGTCGCCGGGTTGATGGAAGACAGGTAGTCGGTTGGGTGCGGGCGCGCTGTCGCTGGTCGCGCAGTTCCCCGCGCCCCCTAAAAACAGGGCAACCAGCCGAGCGCGCTTGCCAGATAGGGCGCTGTCGCGCTCCCTGCCGCCCTCGCTACATCCCTCGGCGGGCCCGTTGCCACGATCCTGCCGCCCTCCTCCCCTCCACCCGGACCCATGTCGATCACCCAGTCCGCGCCCGCCACCACCGCCATGTCGTGCTCGACCACCACCACTGTGTGGCCGGAGTCGACCAGGCCGTGAAGTTGGCCGAGGAGGACCTCGACGTCGGCCGGGTGGAGGCCGGTGGTGGGTTCGTCGAGGAGGTAGAGGGTGTGGGTGCGGTGGGCGCGTTGCAACTCGGTGGCCAGTTTGATGCGTTGGGCCTCGCCGCCGGACAACTCGGTGGCGGGCCTGCCCAGGTGCAGGTAGCCGAGGCCCACGTCCAGGAGGGTGGTGAGGCTGCGGGACACGGCCGGGGTGTCCGTGTCCGCGAAGAAGTCCGCCGCGCTCTCCACCGTCAGGTCGAGGATCTGCGCGATGTTCCTTCCCCGGTACGTCACTTGGAGGGTCTCGGGGTTGTAGCGCGCCCCGCCGCAGTCCGGGCAGGGGGCGTAGGTGCTCGGGAGGAAGAGCAGCTCGACGCTCACGAATCCTTCGCCCTGGCAGGTCTCGCAGCGGCCTCCCGGCACGTTGAAGGAGAACCGGCCTACGCCGTAACCCCGTTGGCGTGCCTCGTCGGTGCTCGCGAAGACCTTGCGGACGACGTCGAAGAGGCCGGTGTAGGTGGCGAGGTTCGAGCGCGGGGTGCGGCCGATGGGTTTCTGGTCGACCGACACCAGGCGCCCCACGCCCGGCAGTTCCTCGGTGATCTCGCCGATGAGCGTGGACTTGCCCGAGCCCGAGACGCCGGTGACCGCCGTGAAGACACCGAGGGGGAACTCGGCCGTCACGTCCCGCAGGTTGTGCCGGGTCACCGGACCCACCTTCAACTCGCCGCGCGGTGAACGGACTTCGCGGGTCGGGGTGGGGGAGCGGTCGAAGAGGAAGCGGGCCGTCGCCGACTCCGTCACCGTCGCCAGCCCGGCCACCGGTCCGCTGTGCAGGATCCGCCCGCCGTGCTCGCCGGCCAGCGGGCCCACGTCCACCAGCCAGTCGGCGGCGCGCATGACGTCCAGGTGGTGCTCCACCACGAACACCGAGTTGCCCGCCGACCTGAGCCGGTCCAGCACCGTGAGCAGGGCCCTGGTGTCGGCGGGGTGCAGGCCAGCGGACGGTTCGTCGAGGACGTAGACGACGCCGAAGAGGCCGGACCTCAACTGGGTCGCCAGGCGCAGGCGTTGGAGTTCGCCCGCCGAGAGGGTGGGGGTCGCGCGGTCCAGGCTGAGGTAGCCGAGGCCCAGTTCGAGGATGGGGGCGATCCGGGAGGTGAGGTCCTCGGTCAGGACGCGGGCCGCCTCCGAGGTGCCGCCCAGCGTGCCCGCGAGCTCCGCCAGCGGGAGTGCGGCCAGGTCGGCGATCGTGCGGCCCGCGACGGTGACCGAGAGGGACTCGGCTCGTAGTCTGCTGCCACCGCACACCGGGCAGGGGGTACTGGTCAGGAAGCGTTCGGCCTTGGTCCGCAGGGTCGGGCTCTTCGTGTCGGAGAAGGTCTTCATGACGTAGCGGCGGGCACTCATGTACGTGCCCTGGTACGGGCGTTGGATGCGGTCGGCATCCCGTACCGGGTGGACCGTGACCACCGGCTGTTCGTCCGTGAAGAGGATCCACTCGCGCTCTTCGGCGGGGAGTTCGCGCCAGGGAACGTCCACGTCGTGGCCGAGGGTGTCGAGGATGTCGCGCAGGTTCTTGCCCTGCCAGGCGCCCGGCCACGCGGCGATCGCGCCCTCGCGGATCGACAGGGAGGGGTCGGGGACCAGGGACTCCTCGGTCGTCCGGTGCACCCGGCCGAGGCCGTGACACTCGGGGCACGCGCCCGCCGCCGTGTTCGGGGAGAAGGCGTCCGAGTCGAGGCGCTCGGCCCCGGGCGGGTAGTCGCCGGCGCGGGAGAACAGCATCCGGAGTGAATTGGAGAGGTTGGTGACCGTGCCCACCGAGGAACGGGACGTGGGGGTCGAGCGGCGTTGCTGGAGCGACACGGCGGGCGGAAGGCCGGTGATCTCGCCGACCTTCGGGGCACCGACCTGGTGGATCAGCCTGCGGGCGTACGGGGCCACCGACTCGAAGTAGCGGCGCTGGGCCTCCGCGTAGATCGTGCCGAAGGCGAGGGACGACTTCCCGGAGCCGGAGACGCCTGTGAACACGGTCAACACATCCCGCGGGATGTCGACGTCGACGCCCTGGAGGTTGTGCTCGCGGGCGTCGCGGACACGGACGTAGGGGTCGGGGACGTAGGGCTCGCGGGGGCTGTGCATGACCTGGCGAGTCTATGCGAGCCCGCCGCGTGCCGCCCGGTGAGCTGCGGGGGTGCGGAGGTGCGGGGGTGGCCGCGCTGTGCCACGTTGGAAGGCACGGATGCCGACCGCCGCCGCCGGGCCCGGGTCGACGCGGCCGACCGCACGATCGAGATCTGGGTCAGCCGAGCGGCCGAGCACGGGCTGGGCCGCGTTCGCACCCCTCTGGGAGACAGGTATGACCAGTTATCGAGTCGCGCAAGTGAGCGCCGCCGGCGGCGAGTTCGCGATCGTCGAGCGGGACGTGCCGGAGCCCGGCCCGGGCCATGTGCGGATCGCCGTGGAAGCCTGCGGGATCTGCCACAGCGACACCTTCTTCGTGGACGCCGGAGTGCCGGGAGTGCAGTTCCCGCTGGTCACCGGGCACGAGATCGCCGGGCACATCGACGCGCTCGGCGAGGGCGCCTCGGACCGGGGCTGGCGGGTCGGCGACCGGGTGGCCGTCGGCTGGTTCGGCGGCAGCTGTGGCTACTGCACCCCGTGCAGGCAGGGCGACTTCATCGTCTGCGAGAACCTCAAGGTGCCCGGCTGGGCGTACGACGGAGGCTTCGCGGAGATGACCGTGGCGCCGGTCGACGCGCTCGCCCGGATCCCCGAGGGGCTGCCCGCGAGTGCCGCCGCGCCGATGGGGTGTGCGGGCGTGACCACGTTCAACGGGCTGCGGCGCAGTTCGGCCGGGCCGGGCGACCTGGTGGCCGTACTCGGACTCGGCGGTCTCGGGCACCTGGGCGTGCAGTACGCGGTCGCCATGGGATTCGAGACCGTGGCGATCGCGCGCGGAGCCGAAAAGGCCGACTTCGCCAAGCAGTTGGGCGCGCACCACTACGTCGACAGCACGGCGGACACCGAAGTCGCGGAGGCGCTGCGGGCGTTGGGCGGTGCCAAGGTGGTCCTCGCCACGGCGGGCAACGCCGATGCCGCCACGGCGACCGTGGAAGGGCTGAGGCACCGCGGCGAGCTGGTCGTCGTCGGGGCGGACACCGCGCCGTTGGGGATCAGTCCGCTCCAACTGCTCATGAGCGCCAAGGTGGTTCGGGGTCACCCGTCCGGCACCGCGCAGGACGTGCAGGACACTCTGGACTTCAGCGCCCTGCACGGCATCCGCCCGATGGTGGAGACCGTGCCCCTGGATCAGGCGGGCGAGGCTTATCGGCGGATGCTGTCCGGAGCCGCGCGCTTCCGGATGGTGCTCACCCCATGAGTGAGGCGAGCCGCCGGTAGGAGTCCAGCAGGGCCTCGCGGTCGTAGGTGCTGGTGGTGACGAGGACCTCGTCGGCCGCCGTCTCCTTCAGGACCGTCTCCAGCTCGTGGGCCACCTGTTCCTCGGTGCCCGCGAGCTGTCCGGTGAGCCCGGACTCGTAGAAGCCGAACTCCCGTTCGGTCATGGCCAGTTGCTCCACACGCTCGGCGGGCGGCAGCGGCGGGAACGTGCCGTGGGTGCGCGAGTACGCCATCGACCAGGCCTCCGGGACGAGGAGCCGACGGGCCGCCTCGGGGGTCGCGGCCACGGCGATCGTGCCCGAGATGACGACATACGGCTCGGCGGTCCAGGGGGAGGGGCGGAAGCGGGCGCGGTAGTGGTCGATGCCGCGCCGCATCTTGTCCCGGTCGCGGAGGTCGCCGATCACCATCGGCAGGCCCGCCCGGGCGGCGATGTCGGCGCCCTCGCCCATCGCGAGCACGAAGGGCGGGACGCTCAGGCCCTCGGAGGGGCGCGCGTGCGCGCCGGTGGGCGAGGTGCCCCGGAACCAGCCGATGAGTTCGTCGAGCTGTCCGGCGAAGTCGTCGGCGTCGTCCTTGTCACGGCCCAGCGCCTTGCGCACGCCGTCGGTGAAGCCGACCGAGCGGCCGAGTCCCATGTCGATCCGGCCGGGGAACAGCGACTCCAGGACCCCGAACTGCTCGGCCACGACCAGGGGTTGGTGGTTGGGCAGCATCACCCCGCCCGTGCCGACCCGGATGGTCCGGGTGGCCGAGGCGACGGCGGCGGCCAGCACGGTCGGCGCGGAACCGGCGACCCCGGGCACGCCGTGGTGCTCCGACACCCAGAACCGGTGATAACCCAGCTCCTCGGCCTCCCGCGCCAGCCGCACGGTGTCACGCAGCGCCTCGGCGGGCGGGTGCCCCTCGCGGGTGCGGGAGCGGTCGAGGACGGAGAAGGGGGTCGAGGCGATCACGGAACTCACATCGTGTTCAACGCGAGGGAGCCTGCGGCATTCCCGGGGCGGTCGGTCCTCGGCGCGCGGCAGCCCGTGCGCGTACGCCCTCGCCGGCCGCCGAGGGACGAGGTGGCGTTGACCCCGTGGCCGTCCCCGAGCGGCAGATGCCCCACAGCACACCGCCGTCGCCGCGCCCGGTGGAAGGCCACGACACCCGCTCGCGTGCCCGTCACCGTCGCCGGGACCGGACCCGTGCGTCCCGTGGCGGGTCGATGAACTGCATCTCCAGCGTGACCGGCGGCTCCGCGAGCCCCGGTCCGCCCGCCGCCGCCCACTCCAGCACTTCCTCCGTGCAGTCGTCGTCCATCGCGAACCCCACCCAGGTCGGCCGCCCACCGGCCCGCCGCCCCGCGGCCGACGGCTGGACCACGATCACGTTGGCCTGGTCGCAGGGGCCCAGACAGTCCGTCGTACGGACGGCGAAACCGTGCTCGGCGGCGCCGGACCGCAGTCGTTCGAGCTGCCAGGCGTGGTCGGTGCCGGGGTGTTTGCGCGGGTCGCCGCAGCAGCAGCCCCGGCAGACCACCAGGGTGCAGGGGCGCTCGCGAGCGGCGCCGATCAGGAAGGTTCGGGAAGCGGGAATGGCGGCAGACATGCCAAAAGCATGAGGCCACGGCTCCGGCGCGTGCGAAGGGGGTCCCGCTGTCCGCCTAAGGTGGCCCGGTGACAGCTGACAGCAGGCGGCCACTCGCCGTGTTCGACCTCGACAACACCCTTGCCGACACGGCGCACCGGCAGCGGTTCCTGGAGAACAAGCCGCGCGACTGGGACGGCTTCTTCGGTGCCGCCGCGCAGGACCCGCCGCTCGCGGAGGGCGTCGCTCTGGCGCTGGAGTACGCGAAGGAGTGCGAGGTCGTCTATTTGACCGGGCGGCCCGAGCGCTGCCGGCGCGACACGCTCGCCTGGCTCGCCGCGCAGGGGCTGCCCGACGGGCGGGTCCTCATGCGGCGCAACGACGACCGCAGGCCCGCCCGGCGCACCAAGCTGGAGGTCCTCAAGCGGCTCGCCCGGGACCGCGACATCCGGGTTCTCGTGGACGACGACGAGTTGGTCTGCGACGACGCCGAGCGCGCCGGGTTCAGGGTCGTACGGGCCCGCTGGACCGCCCCCTCCGCCGCGCTGGAGGCGGCACAGGAGGGGGAGGGCCGGACCTGAGGAGTCTCTGCCCTACGGCTGTCAGTCCTCGTCCTCGATGCGGAAGCCGACCTTCAGACCGACCTGGTAGTGCTCGATCTGCCCGTTCTCGATCTGGCCCCTGACCTGCGTCACCTCGAACCAGTCGAGGCTGCGGAGGGTCTGCGCGGCGCGGGCGACGCCGTTGCGGATGGCCTGGTCGATGCCCTCGTGAGAGGTGCCGACGATCTCGGTGACCCGGTACGTGTGATCGGACATGCGGGTACTCCTCTCGGCCGTGACGGGCGCGTCACGCGTCACTCCACCGTGCCCCAAGGTGCGGCGGTGCGCGAGACGGCCCGTCACCCCGCCGTCAGCGCACCACGCTCAGTGACAGCGCGAAGCGGCCCTCCCGGTCGGTCCACCAGTGGGCCAACTCCAGCCCGGCCGCCGCCAGTTCGGTCCCTACGCCGTTCTTGCGGAACTTCGCCGAGATCTCGGTGCGGAGTTCCTCGCCGGCCGCGAAGTCGACGGCGAGATCGAGCGCCGGGATCTTCACGGTCTGGTCGGTGCGGGACCGCAGCCGCATCTCGATCCACTCGTTGCCGGCGTCCCAGAGGGCCACGTGGTCGAAGGCGCCGGTGTCGAAGTCGGCGCCCAGCTCGCGGTCCACCACGGTCAGGACGTTCTTGTTGAACGCGGCCGTCACCCCGGCCGCGTCGTCGTAGGCCCTGACCAGGACCTGCTCGTCCTTGACCAGGTCCGTGCCGAGCAGCAGCGCGTCCCCGGGGGAGAGCAGCGAGCGCAGACCGGCGAAGAACGTGGCGCGTTCCGCCGGGAGCAGGTTGCCGATCGTGCCGCCGAGGAACGCCAGCAGCCGGGGACCCGAAGTCTCCGGCAGGGTGAGGGCGCCGGTGAAGTCGGCGATCAGGGCGTGCACGTCGAGCCCCGGCCGCTCCTCGACGAGGGCGTGCCCGGCCTGGGTGAGCGCGCTCTCGCTGACGTCGACCGGGACGTACACGGCCAGGCCGGTGAACGCGTCGAGGAGGTGGCGTGTCTTGTCCGAGGACCCGGAGCCCAGCTCGACGAGCGTGCGGGCGCCGGTCGCGGCGGCGATCTCGCCGGCCCGGTCGACGAGGATCTCCCGCTCGGCGCGCGTGGGGTAGTACTCGGGCAACTCGGTGATCCGCTCGAAGAGTTCGCTGCCGTGGGCGTCGTAGAACCACTTCGGCGGGAGGGTCTTCGGGGTGCGGGTGAGGCCCTGGAGGACGTCGGCTCGCAGGGCCGCGTCGGTGGCGTCCTCGGGCAGGGTGCGGGTGAGAAGGAACGGACTCACGTGCGGGGCTCCTTCGGTGGTGCGAGGTCTTTCAGGGGGGTGAGGAGGACCTCGGCGCGGGTCGCGGTGAGCAGGGTGCGGTCGGGGACCTCCGTCCAGCGCGGATCGTCGTCGTAGGGCTCGGAGGCCACGACCGTGCGGCGGCCGGGCTCCGAGAGGTACCAGAGGGTGTCGCCCCAGGCCGTGGCGGCGATCGACTCACCATTGGTGAGGAGGAGGTTGAGGCGGGAGCCGGGCGCCGCGTGGGCGACCTCCAGCACCGTGTCGGCCAGCGCCTGGCCCTCCTCGTCACCGGCACGCAGCCGGCCCAGGATCAGCGCCCAGACGAGCGCCGAGTCGCAGCGGGCCTCCAGGGACAACAGGTCCACCGGCGGCAGGCGCCTGGCCAGTGCGGCGAGCGTCTGCGGCCAGCCGGTGACGGCTCCGTTGTGGCTGAACAGCCAGGGGCCCGCGGCGAACGGCGCCGCCGCGGCCTCCCCGTCCGCGCCCGCGAACGTCGCGTCCCGTACGGCGGCCAGCACCGCCCCCGAGCGGACCACGCGGGCCAGGTCGGCGAAGGACTGGTCGCCCCAGATGGGTACGGCCCGCCGGTAGCGGCCCGGTACCGGGTCGCCCTCGACGTACCAACCCACCCCGAAACCATCGGCGTTGACCGTCCCGTGCCGCTGTCGACGCGGCTCCCAGGACTGGCGGTACAGGCTGTGCGCCGGGTCCACGAGGAGCCGGCCCAGCGGCTCCTCGGGTCCCAGGTACGCCAGATGACGGCACATCAGACGGCCCCCGAGCGGGCGGTGCGGAAGCCGGAGAAGATCTGCCGCCGGATCGGATAGTCCCAGTTGCGGAACGTGCCCCGGCAGGCCACCTCGTCCACCGCGAACGAACCGCCCCGCAGCACCTTGTACTCGGGGCCGAAGAACACCTCCGAGTACTCCTTGTACGGGAACGCCTGGAACCCCGGGTAGGGCTGCAGGTCGCTCGACGTCCACTCCCACACGTCGCCGATCAACTGCCGTACGCCGAGCGGTGATTCGCCCGCCGGATAGCTGCCCGCGGGTGCCGGGCGCAGGTGGCGCTGGCCGAGGTTGGCGTGTTCGGGTGCCGGGTCGGCGTCGCCCCACGGGTAGCGCATCGACCGGTCGGACGTCGGGTCGTGGCGGGCCGCCTTCTCCCACTCGGCCTCGGTGGGCAACCGGCGTCCGGCCCAGCGGGCGTAGG
This sequence comes from Streptomyces sp. NPDC101776, assembly GCF_044766845.1. Taxonomy (NCBI): domain Bacteria; kingdom Bacillati; phylum Actinomycetota; class Actinomycetes; order Kitasatosporales; family Streptomycetaceae; genus Streptomyces; species Streptomyces sp. NPDC101776. The sequence goes on from NZ_JBIWMV010000001.1 coordinate 1,015,247, forward strand.
CGTCGGCCTCGTACCAGCACACGTGCAGGACGGGCTCGTCGGGCGGCACGGCCTCCGTCACGCCGAAGTGACGCCGCAGCCACTGCTTGCCGTCCTTGCGCCAGAACAGCGGTGCGACAACGGAGTTGCGGCGGATGTGCGCCCAGCCCTCCTTCGTCCACCAGCGCGGGTCGTCGTAGCCGCCGTCCTCGATGAACGCGAGATACGCGCCGTTCGTCACCGGGGTCGTGTCGATGTGGAAGGACGCCACCTCGCGGCGGTACGCGGGCTTCTCGTTGTCCAGGGCCCACGGCTCGGTGGAGGTGCCCATCGTGAACGGGCCGCCGGGGACGAGGACTTCGGCCGGACCGGTGAACAGCGGTACCGGTTCCGGGTCCGGAGCCGTCAACGCCCGCGGCCCCGTGCGGAGCTGATGGGTGATCAACATCGTTTCGTCGTGCTGCTGTTCGTGCTGGGCGACCATCCCGAAGGCGAAGCCCAGCTCGGTCAGCCGCGTTCCACGGAACGCGGTGCTCTCCAGCACGTCCGTCACCCGGCCGCGTACCTCGGCCGCGTACCGCCGCGCCTCCTCGGGCGGCAGCAGCGGCAGCGAGGGGCGCTCGGAGCGCGGGTGCTCGAAAGCGTCGTAGAGGCCGTCGATGTCGGGCCGCATCGCGTCCCGGCCGCCGACGGCCCGCAGCAGCCACAGCTCTTCCTGGTTGCCGATGTGCGCGAGGTCCCAGACCAGCGGGGACATCAACGGCGAGTGCTGGGCGGTGAGTTCGGGCTCGTCCACGCAGCTCGTCAGGAGCGTGGTGCGGTCCCGGGCCGTGGTGAGGGTGGTCAACGCCCGTTGCCGGAGCGCCTCGATATCGATGTCGGCGGAGGTGTCGGCGTCGGTCATGTGAGCATGTCCTTCCCGTGCGGGCGGCTGTCCGTGCCGCGCACGCGGTCGAGCAGATCGTCGGCGGGGCAGCGGCCCCGGACGACATAGCGGTCGAAGTACGCGCGGACCGCGTCCGTGACCCCGGCGGTGGCACCCAGCCGGGGCAGGGCCTCCAGCGCCGTCGCGAAGCAGACGAGGGCGACCTCGTGCAGCTCCGGGTCGGACAGGCCGTAGCGGGCCGCGTCGATCCACAGCGGGTTGTGCGGCGCGGGCAGGCCCTGGGTCCGTTCGGCCAGCGGCTTCACGGCCCGGTACGCGGTCTCGGCGGCCTCCGGGTCGTCGAACAGCGCCGTCGTCACGGCCAGCGGCACGATCCAGCCGTCGTCCCCGGGCTGCGCGTCGATCATGCGCAGTTCGAGATGACCGCGCGGTCTGACCGGCGGGAACAGGGTCGTGATGTGGTAGTCGAGATCAGCGCGGGTCGGCGGCCTCGGCGACCCCGATCTGATCCACTCCCGGAAGGTCAGCTCCTCCGGGACGTCCCACGGGCCTTCGTCCTGGCGTATGCACATTACCGGCGAGTCCAGGACGTGGTCGGTCCAGGCATCGCGCGGCTCCGTGTCCAGTGGCGGCCCGCCCGCCCGGCCGGAGCCGATCTCCATCCAGATCAGCTGCCGGGTGGAGCGCCACCCGGTCGGACTGCGGCCCACCAGCGGGGAGTTGGCGAACGCGGCCACCAGGACCGCGCCCAGTTGGTGGGAGAGCCACCAGCGCCGGCCGAGGCCGAGCGGACCCGGCTCCTCGTAACCTGCGTCCAGGCACACCTGCACGGATGCCGATGTGCACATCATGCGGCGGCCCGCGGGGCCTGTGCGGTCGAGGCAGCGCTCCATGGCGTCGTAGCGCGGCTCGCGCAGGAACCGGCGCGGGGGATGCCAGGGATCGTGGCCGACGCCGACCAGTCCCAGGCCGTCGCGGCCCAGCACGGCGCGGACGGCGTCGAGATCTTCGGAGACGGAACCGATGCACTCCATCAGGGAGGCGGCGGGCGACGAGCTGAGTTCCAGCTGGCCGCCGGGCTCGACGGTGAGCGCCGACCTCAGAGGCACGGTCTTCAGAGCGGTGTAGGCCGCTCGCAGTCGTTCGGGTGTCACGGGGAGCTGCGGCAGGCGCAGCTCGTGGACGAGCCATTCCACCTCGACCCCGAGGGTGCGGGGCGGACCTGTCTTGAAGCAGATGCCCCTGACCAGGGCTTCCACCTCGGGTTCGGTGACCGCGACAGCGGGCTCGGTACAGTCGCTACAGTCACTTGCCGTATCGGACATGTCGGGATCCTCCTGAGATTCCACCATGCCACCGGCCCGGTTTCGGTTGGGCCCGGGTCGGCACACTCGTACCACCCAAGACCCTCGCGGCTGGTCGCACAAGGGTGCGTATTGCCACGTTCGGGATCGGTAATCTCCGGTTCTCCGGCTGTTCGCGGAGCCCGGAAACTCCGTTGCACCGCACGACCAGCATCGCTCACGATGGATGTATGAGCACGACGGGGGAGAGCGCGGGGGAGATCGCGGGGCGCGCGCTCATGGCGTACACGGGGGTTATGCCATGAGCGCGCGCCTGCGCGGCATCGCGCAGCAGACCGAGCAGATCGTGGCGGCCGGCGCCTACCGCGCGGCGGACGGGCACGAGGTGTTCATCGCCGCGGAGACCGAGGCGGCCCGCGCGGGCACCCGCCTGTACGGACCGGAACCGGTGCGGACACCACCGTTCTCGCCCGTGGCGACATCCATCGAGGTCACCGGCGAGAGCAGCCTGGAGGCCGCCCGCCGCCTGACCGGCCCGGTGGCCGTCCTGAACTTCGCCTCCGCGCGCAACCCGGGCGGCGGTTTCCTCAACGGCGCACAGGCCCAGGAAGAGGCCCTGTGCCGCGCCTCCGCGCTGTACACCTGCCTGCTTGAGGCCCGCGGTTTCTACGACCACCATCGCGCCCACCGCGACCCGTTCTACACGGACCGGGTCATCCACTCACCGGCCGTCCCCGTCTTCCGCGACGACAAGGGCCGCTTCCTGGACGAGCCGTACACCGCCGGCTTCCTGACCGCCGCCGCGCCGAACGCCGGAGTCGTGCTGCGGACGGCACCGGAGCGCGCGGCCGAGCTGCCGCAGGCCATCGCCGTACGGGCGGAGCGGGTGCTGGAGACGGCCCTCGCGCACGGCTACCGGCGGCTGGTCCTGGGCGCCTGGGGGTGCGGAGTATTCCGACACGACCCGGCGCAGGTCGCGGGCGCCTTCCACGCGCTGCTCGGGCCGGGCGGACGGTTCGCCGGGGCCTTCGAGCACGTGGTGTTCGGCGTCCTGGACCGCACACCGGGTGCCACGGTCCGGGACGCCTTCGTACGGGCGTTTCCGGAGCCTCAGCTCCAGAAGTAGCCGCTCAGGTCCAGCCGTAGCGCTCGTGCAGCCGGTGGCGGACGAGGTTGAAGCGCATCTGGTCGATGGCGCACGCCTCGCGGCGCATGCCGTCCTCGTGCAGGCGCAGGACGCGGTCCACGTCGACCCACGAGTCGCGGCCGGACTTGTCCCACGGGCCGCTGCCGATCGCCACCCACTCGCGGTCGCCGTCGTGCCGCTTGCTGGAGAGCTGGACGGCGAGCAGGGTCCCGCCGCCCTCACGGGCCACGACGAGGACCGGACGGTCCTTGCCCCTGCCGTCGTTCTCCTCGAACGGCACCCAGGTCCAGACGATCTCGCCGGGGTCGGGGTCGCCGTCGTGCGCGGGGGAGTACTCGGTACGGACCTTGCCGACCTCACGCGGGTCGGCCTCGGTGGTGGCGGAGGGGCCGAAGCGGCCCGGGACGTTCTCATCGGTATACGCGGTCACGGAGGCACCTTAGAACGTGCCTCCGTGACCGCGGACGCCGGGCGCCCGTCAGACGATCACTTCTCGTCCTTCTCCACCGGCACCTTCTGCGACGGCGGTGCCGTGCTCCCGTTCAGGGCCGAAGTCCCGTTCGGGGTCTGGCCGTTCTGGTTCATCGTGGAGAGCAGCTGGCGGGCCAGACCGAGGCCCGTGCCGCCCATGGTGAGCGCCTTGGCGAGCATCTCCGCCATGCCGTCGGCCCCGTTGAGGACCACCATGTTGTCGATGCTGCCGAACGCGGAGGCGCCGGCCTTCACGATCTCCGGCCAGTTCTCGGCGAGTTGCTGCGCGACCACCGCCTCCTGGTTCTCGGCGAGGGCCGCGGCCCTCGCCTTGATGGCCTCCGCCTCGGCGAGACCCTGGGCCCGGGTCGCCTCGGCGGCGGCCAGACCCTTCGCCTGCGCGGCGGCCGCCTCGGCCTCACCGGTGGCCCTGGTGGCGGTCGCGGCGGCGGCACCGCGTGCCTGGGTCGCCTCGGCCTCGGCGTTCGCGGCCGTCTTGATCCGGCTCGCCTCGGCCAGGGCGGCCAGCTCGGTCTCCTTCGCCTTCGCCTGCGCGGCGGAGATCCGCGCGTCACGTTCGGCCTCGGCACGGGCCCGGGTCTCGTAGGCCTGGGCGTCCGCCGGCTTGCGGACGTCCGCCTGGAGCTGCTGTTCCCGGCGCAGGGCGTCGAGTTCGGCGATCCGGGTCTCCTGGACGACGACGTCCTGCCGGGCGGCGGCGTCCGCGAGCGGTCCGGCCTGGCGGGCCTTCGCCGCCGCCTTGTCGCGCTCGGCCTGGTAGCCGGCCTGGAGGATCTCGCTGTCCCGGGTGGCCTCCGACATGTGTGCCGCGGCCCGCTGCTCGGCCTCGGTGGCAAGCCGGTTCGCCTCGGCCTGCGCGATGCGCGCGTCCCGCTGCACGGCGGCGGCGTGCGGCATCGCGAGGTTCTTGATGTACCCGGTCGGGTCCTCGATCTCGTGGATCTGCAGCGAGTCCACGATCAGACCCAGTTTCTCCATCTCCGTACCGCACGCGGCACGGGTCTGGCCCGTCAGCTTCTCCCGGTCGCGGATCATGTCCTCGACCGTCAACCCGCCCACGATGGACCGGAGATGACCGGCGAACACGTTGTGCACCCGCTCCGACATCATCTTCTGCTGGTCGAGGAAACGACGGCCCGCGTTGGCGATGGACACGAAGTCGTCGCCCACCTTGAAGATGACCACGCCCCGCACCTTGAGCGGAATGCCCTGGGTGGTCACACAATCCACGTGCAGCTCGGTCTCGTTGAGGTCCAGCGAGATCTTGCGCACCGCCTGCACACCGGGCAGCACCAGCGTGCCGCGCCCCGTGACGATGCGGAACCCCATGCCCTCTTCAAGGCCTTCGGTACGGTGTTTGGAGCCTGAGATGATGAGTGCCTCGTTGGGCTCCGCGACCCGCCACATCGACTTGAACAGGCCGATCAGTGCGAGGACGGCGACAAGCGCCACCCCCGCTACGACGCCGATGACCATCGGCATACGCCCCCTTGTGATGGTGCCCTTTCGGCACCGAACGAAGGGAGTGTGCGCCTGTGCGACACCGGGGTACAGACGTTGACGGATCCTTGTTGCAATCTTGACGCGAACGCCCTTGAAACGGCTCTCACCTGCGAGGGAGCACGCTCAACTGTCGTACGCCTCTGTGACGTAGACGGTACGTGGCGGTAGGTATTCCACGACCATCACCACCGTCCCCCGCTCGATCCGGCCCGTGCCGGTGGCGGCATACGCGAGGAAGTGCTCGGCGCCCCCGCGCACCCGGACGATCACCTCACCGACGAGCCCGGGTCCGACCGTCCCGGTGACCCGCCCCATCAGCCCGACCATCGACGCATCCTGCATGGTCACAGGGTACGGGCCGAACCCGCCCGTGCCGCCGGGGAATCCGTGCCGATCGGCTCCGGCCACCTCTCGTGCCAGCGCAGGTCCGCCTCCAGCTGGGCGGCGAGCGACAGCAGGAGGGGTTCGCTGTGCGACGGGCCCAACAGCTGGGCGCCGACCGGGAGTCCGCCCGCCACGAAACCCGCGGGGATGTTGACGCCGGGCCAGCCGAGGATGTTCCACGGCCAGGCGTAGGGGCACGCGGCGATCATCGCGCGGTCGGTGGCCAGGCCGTTCAGATCGAGCATCGCGCCGACCGCGGGCGGGGGAGCGGCCGTTGTGGGCGCGAGGACCACGTCGTACCTCCCGAAGAACGCGCCGAACCGGTCGTGCAGGGCCGCCTCCGCGCGCCGGGCCGCCCGCAGCGGGGCCCCGCCGAGCCGGCGGCCCAGGCGGGCGGCGTCCACGGTGCGGGGGTCGAGGAGTTCGGGGTGCGGTGCCTCGTGGACCCGCTCGGCGAGACCGACGGTGGCGCGCGGGACGAACGTCAACCCGATCTGTCCGTAGGGCGGATCGTCCTCTACGACCGTGTGGCCCAACTGGGCCAGTTTCTCAGCGAGTTCGAGGACCCTGGCCCGCACCTCCGGTCGCAGCCGGGCGGGCAGCGCGGTGAACGGCGGCTTCAGCGAGAGCGCGATGCGCAGTCGCCCGGGGTCGCGGCCCACCGCTTCCGTCATCCTGATCGCAGGCGGCCGGTGCGGGTCCTGGGCGTGGTTGCCGCTCGCCGCGTCGAGGAGCAGGGCCGCGTCCGCGACCGTGCGCGCGAGGGTGCCGTTGACCGTGATGCCCTGGAAGGACTCGCCGCGCGGCCAGGTCGAGATACGGCCGCGCTGCGGTTTGACGCCGATGAGATGGGTCCAGGCGGCCGGGATGCGCACCGAACCCGCGCCGTCCGAGCCGAGCGCGGCCGGGACCAGTCCCGCGGCGACCGCCGCCGCCGAGCCACCGGACGAACCCCCGGGCGTATGAAGGGAGTTCCACGGATTGCGGGTCGCGCCGAACGCGGGCCCCTCGGTGAACGGCCACTGCCCGAACTCGCAGGTGTTCGTCTTCCCGACGATCACGGCACCGGCCGCCCGCAGTCGCCGTACCGCCTCGCCGTCCTCGGCCGCCGGAGGGAACTCGCCCCGGCAGCCGAACGCGGTCGGCTCGCCCGCCACGTCCGTGTCGTCCTTGACGGCGACCGGCACGCCGAGCAGCAACGTGCTTACTCCGGCAGCCAGTTCGCGGTCCGCCGCGTCGGCCTCGGCGAGCGCCGCTTCCCTCCGTACGATCCGAAAGGCGTTCAGGGAGGCCTGAGTCGACTCGATCCGGGCCAGGGCCCGTTCGGCCAGGGCCCGTGCGGTCACCTCCCCGGCGGCCAGTGCTCGGGCGGACTCGGCCAGGCCTGCGGAACGGTCGGGCGTCATGGCGGGCACCTCCGGAAGCGCGTGGTCTACCGAACGGTAACGTCCGGGCGCCCGGCATGGTGCGGATGCGGCAACCTGCCCTGAAGAGTGGGTGGTTCGGACCTCGCGACAGGCTTCCCACAGAGATCACCCAGCACTGCGCAAAGCATTGACGTACTCCTGCCCCACCCCTACCTTCTGACCGACTTGGCGAACCATGTTCGACATGGCGAACCAGGGAATCCACCGAGTCTCCGGGAGAGCCGCCCGTGACCACACGTCCCCCCACACCGTCCCGTCGTGCCCTGCTGCGCGCGATGGCCGTTCTGCCCGCCTCGGCGCTCGTCCTGGGCGAGGCCCCCGGACTGCTCGGCACGGCCCTGGCCGCCGCCCCGTCGAGCGGCTACGCGACCCGCTACACGATCGTCCCGTTCCTCAACAGCGACGACGGCACGGTCAATGTCTACCAGTCCGACGACGCCACCGACTTCCGGCTCGTCCAGTCCTCCGCCTACACCCCGCCGAGCAACCGCATCCGCGACGCGAGCGTGTTCAAGCACACCGACGGCTACTACTACCTGACGTACACCACCCACACCTGGGAGGACGTCAGCACCACCATCGGCTTCGCGCGCAGCGCCGACCGGGTCAACTGGACGTTCCTGTACGACTACACCGTCCCGATCACCAACCTGTCCCGGGCGTGGGCGCCCGAGTGGTTCGTCGACGGCGACGGCAGTGTCAACGTCATCGTGTCCTGCTCCACCACCGACGACGAGTGGATCTTCACGCCGTACCGGCTGAAGGCGGCCAACTCCGCGCTGACGGCGTGGAGTTCACCGGTCGCCCTGTCGGGCATCGGCTCCAACCACATCGACACGTACATCGTGCGGATCGGCTCGACCTACCACGCCTTCACCAAGAACGAGACGGCGAAGTACATCGAGTACGGCACCGCGACCAGCCTCACCGGCCCCTACACGCTCTCGAAGACCGGCGACTGGGCCGGCTGGGGCAGCTACCGCGAGGGCCCCTCGGTCGTCCAGCTCGACAACGGCGGCTGGCGGATCTTCTTCGACGGCTACGGCGACGGCAACTATTACTACAGCGACAGCTACGACACCTTCGCCACCTGGTCCGCGCCGACCGCGCTGACCACCCTCTCCGGCACGGCACGCCACTTCACGGTCATCAAGGAGACGGTGACCGGCGGCCCGAGCCTCGCGACCGGAGTCACCCGCTCCTTCCGGTCCGCCAACTACACCACCCGCTACTGGCAGGAGGTGTCCGCCCTGCTCAACCTGCCGGTGGTGACCAGCGCCGGCACCACCGCCCTGAAGCAGGCGTCCACGTTCACCGTCGTCGCCGGCCTCGCCGACGCGACCGGGTTCTCCTTCCGGGACCCGGCGGGCAACTACCTCCGCCACTACGACTTCCGGGGCCGCTTCGACGCCGACGACGGCACGGCGACCTTCGCGCGGGACGCCACGTTCTACGCCCGGACCGGCACCGTCACCGGCGCGTTGCGCTTCGAGTCGTACAACTACCCCGGTTACTACCTGCGTCACTACAACTACCAACTGCGGGTGGACCCGACGGACGGCACCGATCTCTTCCGGACGGACAGCTCGTTCGTGCCCGTGACGGCCTGGGCCTGAGGGGCGACTGAGAACCGGTGGGGCGGGGCAGGATGCTGGTGAAACCGATCGGCCATGGCCTGGAGGCGCTGGGCGCATGCGCAGTACGGCAGGAACCCGGATCCGTGAGCTGATCGTCACCCCGATCGCCTTCCGCGACCCGCCCCTTCTCAACTCCGACGGCGTCCATGAACCGCTCGCCCTGCGGTGCGTCCTCCAACTCGTCCTGGAGGACGGCACCGTGGGCCTCGGCGAGACCACGGGCGGCACGCTCCGGCTGGAGCGACTTGAGATGGCGGCGAAGGTCGTCGTGGGCCTGGACGTCTTCGATACGGCGGCCGTCCTCGCCGCGATCGACGCCGCCCTGCGGCCGACCGTCCCCGGCTCGCACGAACGCGGCTGGACCACCTCGGCGGTCGAGGTGGCCTGCCTCGACGCCCAGGGCAAGCTGCTCGGCCGCCCGGTCGGCGACCTGCTCGGCGGCAAGGTGCGCGATGCCGTGCCCTTCGCCGCGTACCTCTTCTACAAATGGGCCGAACACCCCGCCCTCGACGGCAGGCCCGCGATCACCGACGACTGGGGTGAGGCGCTGGACCCGGCGGGGATCGTCGAGCAGGCCCGGCTGATGCAACAGCGGTACGGCTTCCGGTCGTTCAAGCTCAAGGGCGGTGTCTTCCCGCCCGACGAGGAGATCGCCGCGATCAGGGCACTGGCCGAGGACTTCCCGGGGCGGCCGCTGCGCCTGGACCCCAACACGGCCTGGACGGTGGAGACATCGGCGTACGTGGCCGGCCAACTGGACGGCGTCCTGGAGTACTTGGAGGACCCGACCGCCACCATCCCCGGCATGGCGCGGGTCGCGAAGGAGTCACCGCTCCCGCTGGCCACCAACATGTGCGTGATCGCCTGGGAGCATCTGCGGCCCGCGATCGAGCAGCGCGCGATCCAGGTCCTCCTCACCGACCACCACTACTGGGGCGGACTGCGCAGGACCCGCGAACTGGCCGTCGTCTGCGAGGTGTTCGGGCTCGGTGTGTCCATGCACTCCAACTCGCACCTGGGCATCAGCCTCGCCGCCATGACCCATGTCGCGGCGACGATCCCCAACCTCGACCACTCCTGCGACACGCACTACCCGTGGAACGCGGCCGACGACATCGTCGTCCCCGGCGTCCTGGAACTGCGCGACGGCGCGGTCCAGGTGCCCACCGGCCCCGGCCTGGGTGTGGAGCTCGACCTGGACGCCCTCGACCGGTTGCACCGCCTCTACCTCGACTCGGGCATGCGCGGCCGGGACGACACCGCCTACATGCGACGCGTCCGGCCCGACCACGAACTGCGGCTCCCGAGGTGGTGAACGGGTCAACTAGCCCTGGTCTACGGCTCGTTCGGGAACATCGCGTGGGGTGGCCGGTCGGCGGACGCGCGTAGCGTCGGCTCGTTGCGCAGCCGTACGAAGGTGATGGCCAGGGCGACCGCCTGGACCAGGGCGCAGCACAGCACGACCGTGTTCAGGTGGGCCGGCGGGGTGACGGCGACGAGGACGCCGGCCACCGGGAACGGCAGCAGCAGGAGCAACATGGTCAGGGAGAGCGTGGTGCCGAAGGCCGTCGCGGGGATGACCAGCGAGCGCAGGGTGCGCAGGACCACGGTGAGGCCGCCGTCGCCCGCCATGAACAGCGCTATGAGGACCACATAGGCGGCGTAGGACGGGGCCTGGGGGAGCGCCAGACAGGCCGCGGAGGCGAACGTCGCGCACACCACCCCCACGCCCCACAGGTCGACCCGGCTCAGGGCGAGCCGGCAGAGCGTGATCGCCAGCAGGGTCGCGGCAGCGGCGGCGGACCACAGGGTGCCGACGTCGGCGGAGGAGCGGCCGAAGTTCTGCACCACGATCACGGGGCTGGCCGACTGGAGCAGGCCGAGGGCGAGATTGGAACAGGCCAGGCCCGCCACCAGCCAGCGCAGCGCGGGAACCTTGTGCAGCATGCGCAGTCCGGTCCGCAGACTGCCCGGTGTCCGCTCGCCGTCCGGGCGGGCGGACCGCAGTGGGGTCGGCGGGGTCTGCAGGCCGAGCACGGCCGCCAGCAGGGACAGCGCGGTCAGGCAGCCGAGCATCCAGCCCGGACTGACCAGCAGCAGGAAGCCCGCGAGCAAGGGGCCGACGAGCATGGCGGTCTGGTCGATGCCGATGAGGACCGACTGCACTCCGTGCGGTCGGTTCTCCGCCCGCCGGGTGACGATCGCGCCGACCGCCTCGTTGGCGACGAAGCTGAACTGGGTGAGGGTGCCGGTCACCGCGGCCAGCACCAGCACGGTCACCGTCTCCGCGGTGCCCCGCGGCAGCATCGCCAGCGCGACGGCCGCCCCGGCCAGCACCACGGACCGCAGCAGCGAGGCGAGGAAGCACACGATCGCCGCGCCGCGCCGGTCCACCACCTTCCCGGCCAGTACGAACGCGGCGATCCGCGGTGTCCACTCCAGGGCGAACGCCAGGCCCGTCAGCGTCGAGGAGCGGGTGATCGCCAGCACCAGCAAGGGCATGGCGTATGTCGACATGGAGAACGCCAGGGCGTCACTGGTGCGGGGTGCGTAGATCCGTCGGAACAGACTGCCGGACGGAACGGCTGCATGGCGACCGGCCGGAGGCCGGTCCTCGTGCAGGGTGATGGCCACGGAGCGGAGGCTTTCGGTGAGGCGTGTCACGGAGGGGAAACGGACGGAACCGGCCTGGGGCGAAAGGAATTCGCGGGAGGCGGGGAGCGGGGAAAACGCCTACGAGCAAAAGGAGTTGAGGCGTGAAATATAGCGCAGTCGCGGCACTCGGCATATGCGTCGCGGTCATCTCCTCAAAGTCTGCGCAAGGGATTCGTGGCATTTCCGATGCCGAAATCGGAAGTGTCCGCAGATCAGAGGTTGGCCAGGGCGACCCGGAGAGTGAGCCGGTCGGGGGTGACCTGGAAGACCAGGGACGAGATGCAGTCGCTCCAGAGCTGAAATGAACGCACTCGGCCCGGACTCATATAGGCCGCCGACAGGATGCCTGACAACAACTTCCGGGCCGGGAACTCGTACTTGGCGAAGGCGAACCGAAGAAAGCGAGAGGAACAGCGACACCGGGACACCACGCAGCAGCACCCGGACACCGGTACGGGAACCCCTTTGCGCCGGCCGCCAGTTGATGATCGCGAACAGAAACACCTGCGCCGCTCCCGCGACGGTCGCCGTCTCGGTTCAGCCGACCGGTCGTCCGGTTCCGTTCAACGGAACCGGACGCGACAGACACGGTTCCGAGGATCACTCTTTCGTCCCGTGGTCCGACAGTGGGGGTACAGATGCAGGCAGGAGTGGCCGCGCCGCGGCCCGGTCAGGTTCGGTTCTCCGTATTGGGTCCGCTGTCCGTCACCGACGGCGGAGCGGGAGCGCTGCCGCTCGGTCCGCTCAAACAACGGGTGCTTCTCGCCATGCTGTTGTGCCGTCCCAACAGCATGGTGTCCGTCGAAGCGCTGACGGACGCCCTGTGGGACGACGGACCGCCGAGGACCGCGCGCAAGAACATCCAGGTCCATGTCTGGGCGCTGCGGAAACTCCTCGAAGGCGCCTGTGCGCGCGGCCGGTTGGTCCGTGGGGCGGGCGGCTATCTCCTGTCGGTGGACGAGGAGGAACTGGACTCGTTACGGTTCCGAAGACTCGCCGCCGCCGGACGTGAGGCGGCTGACAGGGGCGAACTCCCCCTGGCGGCCCGGCTGTCGAACCAGGCGCTGACACTGTGGAGCGGACCCGCGCTGCCGGAACTCCGATGTTCGAGGTCTCTGTCCGACGAGGCCGGCCACCTCGACCGGGAGTACCTCCAGGTCTACGAGGACTGGGCGGAGGCCGAGTTGTGGCTCGGCAACGCGCGGGCGGTCGCCGGCACGATCAGGGAGCTGACGGCGCTGCATCCGCACCGCGAGCGACTGCGGGCCGCGCACATGAACACGCTGTTCCGACTGGGGCGGCAGACCGAGGCGTTCGCCGTGTACGACGAGTACCGGCAGCTCCTGGCCGGGGAGTTCGGCCTGGGTCCCAGTCCGGTGCTCGAAGCTCAGTACCGGTCCATGCTGACCGGTGGCAAGAACCTGATCAGCCGGCCCGGGCGAGTGGCGAGGTCGGCGCCCGTCGGCCCGTGAGGGACCGCAGGGTCCGGGCGCGTTCCGTGCCCGTGAGGTCGAAGGGGACGAGCATGATCTCGTCGGCGCCCAGCGCCCCCGCCACCTGGTCGACGGCCTTGAGCACCGTGTCCCGGCCGCCGTGGACCACCTGCTGGTCCGCCAGGAACCGGTGCGCGAGGAACTCCTCCCGGGCCGGCGGCAAGGACTCCTCAGGCGCGGCCCCGGTGCGCCGCCGTACGGTCCGGCGCGCGGCCCGCACCGCCAGCCGCTCGGCTTCCTCGTCGCTGCCCGCGCACAGCACGTTGAGCGAGGCGATGAGGTAGGGCCGGGCTCCGCTCGGGCCGGGGACGAAGGCCGCCCGGTACCGTTCCACCGCGGCCGGGCGGCACTTGGAGTAGCCCAGGTGATGGCCGTAGACGAACGGCAGTGACCGTTCGGCGGCGATGCGGGCCGAACTCTCGCTCGCTCCGAGGACGTGGACCTCGGCCGGTGCGGTGACTCGGGGGGACAGGAACAGGGCCGGGTCGTCCGGTGTGTCCTGCCTCAACGGGTCGAGGAATCCGGTGAGTTCGTCGATCAGGGCGGGGAACTCGATCGTCGCCCTGGCGTCGCGTCGTAGTGCTGTCTCCAGCGCCGCGCGGTAGGCCGGGGTTCCGGCGGTGCTCGACGAGCGGCCCAGGCCGAGGTCGATCCGGCCGGGGTGCAGGGCGGCCAGTGTGGCGAACTGTTCGGCCACGACGTAGGGGGCGTGGTCGGGGAGCATCACTCCGCCCGAACCGACGCGGATGCGCCGGGTGACGGCGGCGATGTGGGCGATGAGGACCGCCGGCGCGCTGCTGACGACGTCGGGCGAGCCGTGGTGTTCGGCGACCCAGAAGCGGTGGAAGCCGCAGTCCTCGCTGACCCGGGCGACGTCGGCGATCTCCTGGACGACCTGGGCGGCCGGGAGTTGTCCGTCCGTCGCGCCCACTTCCAACACGGAGAGAAGGGCGGCGGGGCGCGCGCCGTCGGCGGTGTCGATCTGTGCCGTGCTCACGAAGAACTCCTGTCCTGCGCGGGGGAGTCGGGAAGTACGAGGGGGACAGCCGCCAGCACGGCCAGCGTTCCCGCGAAGAGCGCGGCGGTCGTGGGCAGCGAGAAACGGGCCAGCAGCAGTCCGGCGGCCAGCGGCCCGAGCGGCTGGAGGATCTGGGCGAGCAGGCTGCTGGTGGTGCTGACCCGGCCGTAGATCTCCTCCGGCACGGCGACCGCCATGATCGTGGCGAACGTCGCCGCGCTCACCGGGGTGAGCAGGCACAACGCGCAGAAGCCGGCGACGAACGCGACGGTGCTGCCGCTGCTCCAGGCGAGGGCCAGCAGCGCGGCGGCGAGCGCGGGAGCCGACGCCAGGGTCGTCCTCAGGGGGATGTGCCGCTGGAAGAGGGGGGTGAGGAGGGAGCCGGCCAGGCCGACGACCGCCGCCGCGCTCATGGCCGTTCCCACCATGACCGCACCGTCGGGCAGCCTGCCCACGCCGAGGATCAGAGCGAACGCCAGCGCGGAGAACGTCACGTTGAGACCGGCGAAGTACGCGGCGGAGCAGCGCATGAACCGGTCCCCGATCAAGTACCGCCACCCGGCGGTGAATTCGGTCCGGAAGCGGGCGCGGTCGGGGCGTGCGGCGGCCGTACTCATGTGTGCTTCGGCGGGGCGCCTCGATCGAACCGCCGCGGCCACGCAGAGCGCGGAGGCGCCGAAGGTCAGCGCGTCCACCGTGAACGGAACGGAAGGGGAGAGCGACAGCAGCAGCCCGGCCGCGGCCGGCGCGGCGATGTCGGCGCCGTAGGCCCGCGCCTGGTTCAACGACATCGCCGCGCCCAGCTGTTCCGTCGGCACGATCCGTCGGATCACCTTGTTCTGGGCCGGCCGGAACACCTCGAGCGCCGCGTCCGACACGATCACCGTCGCCAGGGCCAGCGCGATCGGTACGGGGCGCAGCAGCACATAGAGCGCCACCGCCCCTACGGCGAACATCCGGATCAGGTCGCAGAGCAGCATCAGCGTGCGCTGGTCGTAGCGGTCGCTCAGATAGCCGGCCGGCAGCCGGGTCACCAGCGCGACGACCAGGGAGGCCGTGCCGATGGTCGCGGCGACCGTGGCGGAGTAGCCCGCCGCCAGCAGCACCAGCGGCAGCACGATGAACGTCATCGACGAACCGAAGTCCGACAGCGCCTGGCCGATCCACAACAGCCGGAACTCCCGGTTGCGGCTCAGCCGGGGCGCGTCGGCCGTGTCCAGGGGCGCGGTGGCGGTCATGCGCCGGGCCCGGACGGTGCGATCAGGTCGTCCAGCAGGAAGTTGGTGTTGGTGCGCGCGCCGGGGCGGGTCCTGCGGAACCGGTCCAGGAAGAGCGCGACACCGGCCGATCCGGTCGCGAGGTCGCAGCTCTCCCGCACCGTCTGCTCGCCCGGGAACACCACGCCCTCCGGTCGCCGCACCGCGCTGCACAGCACCGCCTCGGCCGCCCGCTCCGCGTCGCCCAGCAACTCCGGGTCGCCCAGGAACTCGTACGCGTCCAGCAGGACGTTGCCGAGGCCGCTGATCCCGTGGAACAACTGCGGGAACGTCGTGTACTTGCGCCGTACGTCCGGCAGTAGCTCCTCGATGTGCTTGCCGAGGGACTCGTCGCCGGTCACGTGGTGGTAGCGCAGCAGCGTCGTCAGGACGCCCGCCGTGCCCTCGTCCCAGTAGTGACGCAGGACGGTGGTCGGTTCGTCGGTGGCCGCGACGGCCGGGAAGGACAGCAGGCCGGTGGGCGAGTACGTACCGCAGGACAGGTCGAACTCCAGCCCCGCGCGCCCCAGTCGGAGCGCGTCCTCGTCACCGGTCGCCGCGTGCAGGGCGAGCAGGAACATGGCGACACCGGACGCGCCCTCGCCGTAGCCGACGGGGATGTGCCCGCCGGCAGCGGGCCAGTGCGCCCGGCCGTTCTCCTGCCGGGCGCTGCCCGCGAGGTGTTCGCCGATCTCGCGGGCGCGGTCGAGGAACTCCGTGCCGCCGGTGTCGCGCCACAGCCGCAGACACGCCATGCCGTGTCCGGCGGCGCCGGTCAGCACGCCCGGCTCGGTGTACAGCAGCGGATGCCCGGCGGCGTCGCGCAGGATCCGCGCGGCGATGTCGCGATGACCCAGCGCCGACAGCACCCAGGCGACGCCCGCGGAACCGTAGTACAGGCCGGGCGGCAGTGCCTTGTGGCCGGTCGGCCTGCGCAGCGCCCAGGCCAGGAAGGTGTCGGGCACCGCGTCGCCGGTGGCGTGGAGTGCGTAGAGGCAGCCGTAGGCGCCGTGGGCGACGGAGAGCGGGTTGGTCTCGAAGACCAGCATGTCCGCCGGGAAGAGCCGGTCCTCGCGTTGCGGGTCCGCGGTGGCGCACAGGTACTTCGCGACGCCGTCGAGCGTGGTCGCGATCCGTCGGCGCAGGTCGTCGCTCGACTCCGGGTCCGGTGTCACGCGGTGCGCCAGCGGCGGGAGTTGCCGCCAGGCGGTGGTGAACGGCAGCTCGGTCAGGCGGCGGCGCAGGGCGGCCGGGTCGGGCAGCGGCGCGTCCTCGTCGTAGAGGTCCTTGATCAGGGTGACCAGTTCGGCGGGCAGGGCGAGATCGGCGGCCACCGCGTCCAACAGGCGTAGCGGTACGGCGTGTTCGACCAGGTCGTTCTGCTGGCAGGTCAGGACGCAGCACAGCATGATGCCGCCGAGCGCGTAGTAGTCGGAGCGCCGGTCACCGCGGCCCGCGGCCACCGCGCGCCGGGTGACCGTCCCCGGGGTGCCCAGGCCCGCGCCGCCGCCCCGGTCCTCGTGGAAGGCGGACTCCAGGTCGATGACGCGGATGCGGTCGTCGGCGGTGACCATGATGTTCGTCGGTGACAAGTCGCCCAGGACGATGCCGCGTTCGTGGCAGGCGGCGATGGCGTCCGCGACCTGGAGCCAGAGCAGCCTGAAACGGTCGTAGTAGTCGGTGAGCGCGGCCGGGGTCAGGTCGAGGCCGTAGAGCGGGTTGTTGGCGACGCCGAGGTGGCCCAGGTGGCTGCCGTCGATGTGGTCCTCGGCGATGAACGCGTGCTGCCACTGCTCGAAGAACGTGACAGGGCGTACGAACAGACCGGTGTCGGCCAGTTCGGTCAGCAACTCGTACTCGTGGCGCAGCAGTTCGACCGCGTCGATGCCCTCGGGGCCCACCTCGACACCGGGCCGGGCCTCGCGCAGGACGACGTCGGCGCCCGTCTCGGTGTCCACGCCGCGGTAGATGCCGCCGCGGTTGCTGAACGCCAGCGCGCGCTCGACCTTGAACCGGCCGTGCAGCAGGCCCTGGCCGCCGCCCCCCGAGGTCCCGCCCGCCCCCGCCTCGCGGTCCGTGTCCGTGTACGGGTCCCGGGCCCAACTCGGCGCGAACCAGAAGGGGGTGCGCACGTCGGGGACGAGCGAGCCGTCCGGGGCCTGGATCATCAGGTCCCGCAGCCCGAGCGGCTTGAGCTCGAAGCGGCTGATGAACCCGCCGTAGCGGTAGGACACGACGTTCGAGCCCGGACAGCGCCGGTCGGAGAGGATGTACGGCCCGTCGAACTCCTTGAGCGCTTCGGTGAGTTCGGCCGCGATCGCGTGGAACTGCGGGTCGCCGTCCGGGTAGACGGTGATGAACTTCCCGCTCGAAGCCCGCGGGAACGACTTCCCGTTGGCCTCGCGCACCGCCGCCGCGTCCATCAGGAACTTGAAACGCACCCCGGCGTCGCGCAGCACCGGCAACGACCGGCGCAGTATCTCGGCGCTGGTGCGCGAGGTCGCCGAGACATGCAGCTTCCAGCCCTCGCCGAGCATGGGCGCGCCCGGCGGTTCGGCGATGACCCAGTAGCCCCGGCGCCAGGTGCGCCAGGCGTCGGGCACGACCGCCTGGTACTCGCGCAGGTGCTCGCCGCTCGGTGGGCGCCGGCCGAAGTCCTCGAACCACCGT
This sequence comes from Streptomyces sp. NPDC101776, assembly GCF_044766845.1. Classification (NCBI taxonomy): domain Bacteria; kingdom Bacillati; phylum Actinomycetota; class Actinomycetes; order Kitasatosporales; family Streptomycetaceae; genus Streptomyces; species Streptomyces sp. NPDC101776. The sequence goes on from NZ_JBIWMV010000001.1 coordinate 1,033,098, forward strand.
GGATCGTGGTTCATGTACGACAGCACGTTCTCCCATGGCAGTTGCATGTCGGCCCGCTCCCCTTGTGTCCCGCGTCCGGTGTGTTCGACCCTGTGGGCGGTCCCGGACGAGATCGCCCGGGACCGCCCTGCGCTTGGGTGGGTCAGCAGCTCGTGATGGCGCAGGAGCTGCAGCTGAAGACGATGGAGCTGGTCGGGGTCTCGATCTCCAGGCTCTGCAGGGACAGGACGAACTCGGCGTCGACGGACTCGATGTTGTGGGCCATGGCGGTCTCCGGTCTCAGTGGTGTCAGGTGCTGTCAGCGGGATCCGCTGACCTGTCCCATGCTGGAGAGAGCCGCTTCACAAACGGCATGCCAATGGTTTGGATCCGGTATTTCAGTGGCCGTGCCCGACCGCACCCGCCTTGCGGGAGACCGTGAACCGGTCGACCTCCGCACCGGTCGCGGCCAGCGCCCGCACCGTGAGGGTCGTCGTACGGCCGGGCGTCGCGGGGGCGACGTCGACGCGGATGAACGAGTAGCCGGTGTAGCGCACCCGGGACCAGTCGACGTTCTCGGTGACCTGGCCGTTCTTGCCCGTCCAGTACGTCGGCACCGAGTCGATCGCGTCCTCGTGGCCCTCGTAGCTGTCGGTCACCGGGAAGCTGTACACGCTCTCGCCGCCCGCGCCCGCCGTCACGTACACGACACCGCCACGGGTCGGCTCGTGGGTGCCGCCGATGGGCAGGGTCCGTACGGCCTTGTCCTGGACGACCGGGTCGGTGCGCTCGTAGACGTGGTTGTGGCCGTTGACCACCAGGTCCACCTGGTGCTTCTCGTACAGCGGCACCCACTGCTCGCGCACCCCGCCCTCGGAGGCGTGCGAGGTGGTGGTCGAGAAGGCGCAGTGGTGATGGAAGACGACGATGAAGTCGACGTCCGCACGGGCCCGCAGTTCGGTGAGCCGCTTGTCGAGCCAGGCGGTCTGCTTGCCGCCGGTGTAGCCGATGTTGGCGGGGATCTCGTACGACACGTCGTTCGCGTCGACCGACACCACCCCCACGTTGCCGTGCACGAAGGAGTAGACGCCGGGAGCTGACGCGGCGTCAAAACCGTTGCCGGGCAGGGTGAAACGGGCCTCGTTGCCGCCGTAGCCGTTGGGGGAGTACCAGGACTCCATGTCGTGGTTGCCGAACGCCACCATCCACGGCACCCGGCTGGAGAGCGGCTCGATCTGCGCCAGGAACGAATCCCACTGGCGGGCGTCGTAGTTGCCCGCGTCCCCGGGCAGCCCGTGCCCGGTCTCCTCCGCGTAGCAGATGTCGCCCGCGTGCAGATGGAACGCCGGATTCTGTGCCTGGACAAGGGAGTTGAGGCCGATCGAGGTGTAACTCGGGTTCTGGTCACCGAAGGCGGTGAACGTGAACGGCCGGGTGCTGTGCGTGCGGGGCGCGGTCCTGAAGGAGTAGATCGTGTGCGCGGCACCCGCGTCGGCGGGGTCGAAGCCGTCGTGGCCGACGCCGTAGTAGTACGTCGTGTCGGGGTTCAGGTTGTCCAGCGCCGCGTGCACGTAGTACTGGTCGATGTCGGCGCTCTTGCCGATCCCGGTGGGCGTGAACAGGTCGCGCACCTCCGCCGGTATGCGGTGGCTCAGGTCGAGGGGGCTTCTGCCGATACGGAGGAACGGTTTGCGGACGGGCAGCGGCACCTGCCACGACACGCGCATCTGGGTCCGCGGATCGGCGCCGTAGGCCAGGTGCCGGCCGAACGGCGCGACCAGCGAGCCGTGTACGGCGGTGGTGGCGGAACCCGTCACCAGCGTGGGCGTTGCAGCCGCCGCGACACCCCCGCCGCCCGCGAGGGCGACACCGGTGGCGGCGAGCGCGCCACCGCGCAGCACACCGCGCCGGGAGAAGGCGCGGCGGAGGTACTCGTGTTGCTCGGGCATGCTCAGGGTGTCGGCGAGCCGGTCGGGAAGACCCATGCGAGGAGTGTTCATGGGCGCGACGCTGGCAGCGGCGGTTGAACGACCGATTGCCGTCTACCCATGGACTGGCCATATCCCGCCCATCGCCTGGCTTGTCTTCTACGCCTCGGAGGTCCCAGGCGGCCCGGTGAAGTGGCGTGCACCGGTCAGGACGAGCAGCGCCAGGACGGCCGGCGCCGCGTTCGCGAGCCGGAACTCGCCGGTGGAACCGAGGACTCCGCTCACCGCGCCGCCGGTGACGACGCCCGCGTAGTTGAAGAGGTTCAGCCGGGCCAGCACCGTCTCCGAGGCGGCGGGCCGCAGCCGCGCGGCGGAGGCCAGACACAGCGGGGCCAGCACCGAGGCCCCCAGCCCCACCCCGCCCGCCGCCAGCACGGCGACCGGCCAGCTCGGGGCCGCGGCCATGCCCACCAGGGCGCCCGCCACCACCAGGGCCGCCGCCCGGACGACGGCGACGCTGCCGACCCGCTGCACCAGCCGGTCCACGGTCACCCGGCCGACGACCGTGCCCGCCTGGTACGCCGCGTACGCCATCGGCGCCACCGAGAGCGAGGCGTCGAGGGTCTGTCGCAGATACACCGCCGACCAGGCCGACACGGTCGAGTCCACGACGTAGACGACGAGGAGGACCAGCCCGAAGGGGAGGAGCCGCAGCCACAGCCCGCGTCCCAACGGCGGTTGCGCGGACGGCTCTTGGGAGGGAGGGGAGGCGGAAAGCGTGTGGGTGCGCAGGCAGGCCGCGACGAGCAACAGGACGCCCGCCTGCACGGCCAGCCCGTCGCCCACCGGCCGGTCCAGCCGCGCCACCCCGGCCGTGAGCAGGGCCGCGAGCACACCACCTGCGCTCCAGGCGGTGAAGAAGGACCCGAAGACGCTATGGCCGTAGGCGCGTTCGATCGCGGCGGCCCGGGTGTTGATCCCGACGTCGAGGCCGCCGACGGCGAGGCCGAAGAGGACGTACGCGCAGATGACGGTCTGCGGGCCGGGAGCCCAGCCGATCAGCGTGAGCGCGACGGCGGCCGTGAGCAGGGCCCCGCGCACCGTGGCGACGGGGCCGGCGACGCGGACCGCGGCCAGGGCCAGGAAGCTGCCGACCCCCGCCGTCAGGGCCACCCCGACCAGCGTGGCGGTGGTCAGGAGCGGGGACAGTCCCAGGTGTTCGGTGACGGCCGGGACGGTCGTGTACACGGCGGCGACGGACATGCCCTGTGCGGCGAACGCGAGGGTCGTCGCCCTGCGGGCACCGGCCCGGTCGGCGGGGCGTCCGACCCGGGCTCGGCCCGGAGTACTGACTGACATGCGCAGACCGTAGTCAGCCGTGACGGGGTGGACGCAGGACGTCGGGGGCCGTTGAGGGGACTTTGGCGGCCAGCACCCACGACCGGTGGCGCCCCCATGCTTACGGTGGTCGCCCACGAGGAGGTGACCGCGATGTTCCCTGCCCCCGCCCCGGCCGACCCGCCCGGGACCAGCCGCAGCACGTCCGCCACGATCCAGCCGAACATCCTGCGCTATCTCGTCATCGTCGCCGACGCGCGCGGCATCGACCTACGGCCCCTGCTGAACGAGGTCGGCCTCGACGAGACGGTGATGAGCTCCGCCGCGCTACGGGTGTCGTACCGGCAGGGCAGCGCGGTGATCCGGCGCGCGGTGGAACTCACCGGGGACGAACGGCTCGGCCTGCGGGTCGGCGCGGCCCAGCACCTGACCGCGTGGGGGCTGCTCGGCTTCGCGCTGCTCGCCGACGACACGCTCCGGCACGCCATCGAGACCGGCGTGAACTACCAGAACCTCTCCGGCGCGATGACCGTGTGGTCGACCGGACTCGGCGAGGACGGCGCCTTCGTCCTGCGCGCCGACCTCCCCGACCCCGCCGTCGACCCGAGCGTGGCGTCCTTCCTGATCGAGGAGGGCTTCGCCTCCGTGATCACGCTGTCCCGACTCGCCGTCGGCCCGGACTTCGCCCCGCGCGTGGTGGAGTTCTCCGCGCCGCCACCCCGCCAACGCGAGTTGTACGGCGCCCTGTTGGGCTGTCCGGTCCGCTTTCGCGCCCCGGCCGACCGGATCGTCATCGACCCCGCGTGGGCCCGCGCCCGGATGCCCGGCCGGGACCCGGTGACGTACGCCTCGACCCTGGAGACCCTCGACGCCCAACTGGCCTCCCGCACCGGCCGGCAGGACCTCCTCGAAGTGCTGGAGGTGTCCGTCGCGCAGAGCCTCCCGGTGATCCCGTCCTTCGGCGAGCAGGCCCGACGGCACGCGACGAGCGAACGGACCCTGCGCCGCAGACTCGCCGACTGCGGCACGACCTACGAGGCACTGGCCGAGGGCGTACGCCGGGAACGCGTCGAACAACTGCTGCTGCGCCCGGAGTTGACCCTGCGTGAGATCGCGCACCGCGCGGGCTTCTCCGACGAACGGGCCCTGCGCCGCGCGGTACGCCGCTGGCACGGCACCTCCCCGGTCCGGCTGCGGGAGCAACTGGTCCGGGCGGCCGAGCACCGCGAGTGACCTGGTCAACAGGGCACTGTCCAGGGCGTGTTCGCGCGCGCACCGGTCAACGGGTGCGGATCCAGACCGTCTTCTCCCGCGTCCACTGCTCGAAGGCGTTCGTCGACTTCTCCGCGCCACCGAACCCCGACTGCTTCCAGCCGCCGAAGGGCGTGGTGATGTCCCCCTCGCTGTACGCGTTGACGGACACCACCCCCGCCTCGATGCCCCGCGCCAGCCGCAGCGCCGTGTCGAGATCACGGGTCCACACGGACGCGGCGAGCCCGTACTCGGTGGCGTTGGCCTTCCGTACCGCCTCGTCCTCGGAGCCGAAGGTCTCGACGGTGACCACGGGACCGAACAACTCCCTTGTGAGTACGGCGCTTTCGGCGGGGGCTCCGGTGATCACGGTGGGCGGGTAGTAGGCGCCGTACGCGGGCAGCCCGTGGGGGAGCCCCGCGGTGTGGATCCGGGCCCCGGCCGCCCGCGCGGCCTCCACGGCGCCGGCGACCCGGTCGAGGGCGGCGCGGTCGATGAGCGGTCCCTGCCGGGTGCGCGGGTCGGCCGGATCGCCGATGAGCAGCTCCCGTGCCGCCGCGACGAACCGTTCCACGACCTCCTCGGCGATGCTGTGATGCACCAACACCCTTGAACCGGCGGTGCAGTTCTGCCCCGTCGTCAGGAACGCGGCCTCGATCATGTCGCCGATGAGCTCGTCGCCGTAGGAGAGCGCGTCGGGCATCAGGAGTTGGGGGCTCTTGCCGCCCATCTCCAGGGAGACGCGCTTGAAGTTGCTGTCGGCGGCGGCCTTGAGGATGTGGCGGCCGGTGGTGGTGGAGCCGGTGAAGGAGAGGGCCTGGACGAGCGGGTCGCGGGCGAGGGCCGCTCCGGCTACCCCGCCGTGGCCGGGCAGAACGGTCAGTACGCCGTCGGGGAGGCGGGCCTCGGTGGCGAGGGCGGCCAGGTGCAGGGCCGAGCGCGGGGTCGCCTCGGCCGGTTTGAGCAGGAGGCAGTTGCCGGCGGCGAGGGCGGGGCCGAGCTTCCAACAGGCCATCGCCAGGGGGTAGTTCCAGGGGAGGATCGCCGCGCCGACGCCGACCGGTTCACGGGTGACGAGACCGAGGGCGTCGGGTCCGCTCGGGGCGACCCGGCCGAAGACCTTGTCCGCCGCCTCGGCGAACCAGCGGACCGACTCGATAGCGCCCGGCACATCCCCCGTACGGCACTCGGTGATGGGCTTGCCCGCGTCCTCGCTGTCCAGCCGGGCGAGGAACTCGGCGTCGCGTTCCATCAGGTCGGCGAGGCGGAGCAGTACGGCGCTCCGCTCACGAACCGGGAGCCGCGACCACACCCCGGAGTCGTGGACGTGGCGGGCCTGTTCGGCGGCCTTGGTGACGTCGTCGGCGCTCGCGGCGGGGAGGGCGGCGAGCGGCTGACCGGTGGCGGGGTTGACGATGGTCAGCGTGTCGTTCGTGGTCATGCCTCCTCCACCAACTCCCAGCGGCCGTCGGTCTGTCGGGCCAGTCCGCGGCTGCGGAGTTCCTCCAGATAGCGGGCCATGCCGCGGTCACCGCGCCTGCGGAACAGGGGGAAGACCCTGGGCAGCAGGTTCGGCACGAGCATGGCGCAGCGCACCAGCAGGGACTCGCCGGACCGGGGGTAGGCCTCCAGACGGGGCCGGTCCAGCAGACTCACGACGGCGTCGACGACGTCTCCCGGCTGTTGCGGCTGGTCCTGGAACTGCATCGAGTTGCCGCCGTCCACCGCCTCCTGGCGCAGCATCCGGGTGTCGGTCGCCGAGGGCAGCACCGACCCTGCCAGGATGCCCTTGCCCCGCAGATCGAGGCCGATGGCGAGCATCGCGCCGCGCAGCCCGAACTTGGACGCCGTGTAGATCGGGGTCTCGCCCAGCGGGAAGATCCCGCCGAGGGAGACGGTGGTGACCACGCGGGCGTCACGGGAGGCCTTCAGCAGGGGGATCGCGATCCGGGTGGCGACCAGCGGGGAGGTCAGATTGAGGGAGATCTCCCGCTCGATGCTCTCGACGCTGCGGACGTCGAAGCGCTCCGAGCTGGTCATGCCCACGTTGTTCACCAGCACGTCGAGACGGCCGTAGACATCGGCGATCCGCGCGAACAGCCGCTCCAGCTCGGCGCGTTGGAGCAGATCGCAGCCGATGCCCGTGTGCCCGGCGCCGGGCAGTTCCGCGGCCACCTGCTCGGCGCGGACCCCGTCGATGTCGACGACGACACAGCGGGCGCCGCCCGACGCGAAGCGGTGGCACAGCGCGCTGCCGATGCCGCCCGCGCCGCCGGTCACCAGCACGACCTTGTCGGTGAAGTCGAACCGGCTCATGCCGTCGCCTCCACGCGATGCGCGGACCGCACCGGCGGTGCCTGGCCCTCGGTGCGCCAGCCCATCTGCCGGGCGACCTTGCCGAGGTACTTCACGAACGCCCCGCTGTCGACGTAGCCGGTGTGGCGGGGCGAGTCGACGAACCTCAGCCCGCCCGACAGGTCGGGCCGGTCGGCACGGACCATCTGCGTGAACCGCTCGGCGCTGGGCAGACCATGACGTGCGTCGCTCAGATACCCGGCTATCAACTGCGCCTGGGTGTCGAAGAGTTGGTACGCGCCGGAGTTGGTCTCGACGAACCCGATGCCGAACAGGCCCCGATGCTCCCGAGAGAACGACGACAGATACAGGTCGGGATGCTGCTCGTCCCCGAAGTACCGCTGCGCGACCGGCACTTTGTGCACATAGCCGGTGGCCAACAGGATCAGGTCGAAGTCGTCGCTCGTGCCGTCCGTGAAGTGCACGGTGCTGCCCTCGGCGCGGGCGATGCCGGGCCGGGCGGTGATGTCGCCGTGCTGGAGGTGGTGGATCAGCATCGAGTTGATGGCGGGGTGGGTCTCGAAGAGCTTGTGGTCCGGCTTCTGCAGGCCCAGTCGGGTCGGGTCGCCGTTGACGATCCGCAGCAGTCCACCGAAGACCCGCTGCGCGAACCACATCGGCAGGTGCGGCCCGCTGTTGGCGATCGTGTCCACCGGCCGCCCGAACAGATGCTTCGGGATGAACCAGTACCCGCGCCGCATGCTGATCACCGCACGGTCAGCCGTCCGGGCCGCGTCGCACGCGATGTCGCAGCCGGAGTTCCCCGCGCCCACGACCAGCACCCGCTTGCCGCGCAGCTCCTCCGCGCTGCGATAGCCGGCGGTGTGCCGGACCTCCCCGGCGAACTCGCCTGGAATCTCAGGGATGTTGGGACTCCACTGCGAGCCCGTGCACACCACGACCTGCCCGTGCAGGCTCTCCCGCCCGTCGGCCCGGACGACCGTCCAGGTGCCGTCCGCGTTCTTCTCCACACTCTCCACGCCCACGCCGAACTCGATCCGGTCGCTCAGCCCGTAGGCATCGGCGAAGGACCGCAGATACGACAGGATCTGCCGGTGCGGCGGATAGTCCGCGAAGTGCTCCGGCATCGGGAAACCACCGAAGCCCGACAGGGTCCGGCTGGAGATGAAGTGGGCCGACTCGTACATCGGGCCGCCCGGGTTCTCGATGTCCCAGATACCGCCGAGCCCGGTGTGCCGCTCCAGATGCGTGTACGGCAGCCGCCGCTCGGCCAGCGCCCTGGCGACGGCGAGCCCGGCAGGCCCCGCCCCGATCACACACGTGTCCAACTGGCTGTCTTCCTTCACGAGCCTGCCTCCTCGTTCGTCCCGTTCCACGGCTGGTGGAGGAACCGTATGCACGCGCTGAGCTGCGGGAACTGACCCGCGCGGCCAGAGACCGGACCTCAGCGGCCGGGGTGTGGCCGGGGGAAGGCAGGTGGGGTGCGAACCTGACTTGAGCGGTCGACTGGTTCGTAAGACTCAGTCGCTATAGCGGGCCCATGGCTCATGTGTCCGCGGCCGAGCGCCGTGGGTCATCGCCAAACCGCTGCTGACCGTAGTGGCCGTCACCGGCATCCTGGTGACCCTCATGCTTCCCGCCGCCGACCTGCGCCTGGCCCTTCCCGACAACGGCTCCGCCCCGCACGCCTCCACCCAGCGCACCGCCTACGACACGATCAGCGCCGAGTTCGGCCCCGGCTTCAACGGCCTCCTGCTCGTCCCGGCCGAGAACAACGACCGTACGGCCACCGCGAGTTCACAGGTCGGTGCCCAAGTGGCGGCGAAACTGCGGACCTTGAAGGACGTCAAGGCCGTCCTGCCGCCCCAGCCCACCAGCGACCCGACGCAGAGCGTCATCACCGTCCTCCCCGCCTCCGGCCCCGACAGCGTCCGCACCGACCGGCTGGTCCGCGAGATCCGCGAGGAGTGGGCCCACACCGGCCGGGCCCGGCAGTCGGTCGTCGACGGCGCACGGCGCAGCGTGCGGGTCGTCACCGCCGCCGCCCTGATCATGTTCACCGTCTTCGCCGTCCGCATGACACTCGTACCGGCGGTGCTCGCGCTCGCGGGCCGGGGCGCCTGGTGGCTGCCGGCCTGGCTGGACCGGATCCTGCCCGACCTCGATGTCGAGGGGAGAGCGCTCCTGAAGGCAACACCGGTACAGGGGACGGGAGATGAGCCTGTGGGTGTGGGTGCGGGTGGGGTGCCTGGGAACTTCGGGAAGTGACGGGCCGTTACGCAAAGACCGCTTCTTGGGGCGGAGTTGAAGAAGATTTCACCCGAGCCCCGAGTGTGCAGGCCGATCGCCCGAGTCACCCAGACCGCCCAACGCCCCTTCCATCAGCACCCGTTCACTCCCGATCACCCGCAATCGACCCCGGAGGCCCGAACGATGACCCGGATCCACCCCCACGCACACTCCCGGCCCACCCGGCGCGCCCTGCTCGGCGGCGCCGCCCTGACGGCCCTCGCGGTGACCACCGGAACGGGCACGGCAAGCGCCAACTCTTCTGCCCCACAGGCAAGTTGGCCGACCGAGTTCCCGCTGCCCAATGCCTTCCTCCCCGAGGGCATAGCCATCGGCAGCAGGCCGTACGCCTATATGGGCTCCCGTGCCAACGGCGCCATCCTCCGCACCGACCTGCGCACTGGCGAGGGCGAGATCCTGTCCCCGGGCGCCACCGGCCTGGTCTCGGTCGGGCTGAAACTGGACCACGACGGCCTGTTGTACGTTGCCGGCAGCACCGGGGTCGCCAGAGTCGTCGACTCGCGCACCGGCGAGGTCCGGACGAGCTATCAACTCACGCCGTCCACCGGCCACTTCATCAACGACGTCACCCTGCTCGGCGACCGCGCCTGGTTCACCGACTCGCTCGACGCGGTGCTCTACGGCGTACCGCGCGGCCGTACGGGCGAGGTCACCGCCCTGCCGCTCACCGGCGACTGGGTGCAGACCCCGGGCGTGAACAACGCGAACGGCATCGTCGGCACCCCGGACGGGCACGGCCTGATCGTGGTCAGCAGCAGCCCCGGCAGGCTCTACAACGTGTCCCTGAAGACCGGCTACGCCACGGAGATCGGCCTGAGCGGGGTGTCGGACGTGGTCAACGGGGACGGGCTCTTCCGGATCGGCCGGACCCTGTACGTCGTCCAGAACCGGCTGAACCGGATCAGCGTGTTCGACCTCGACGCCAAGGCCGTCACCGCGACCCTCCGCCGTACGATCACCGATCCGCGCTTCGACGTCCCGACGACCGCCGCCCGCTTCGGCAACCGGCTCTATCTCGTCAACGCCCGCTTCACGACCCCGCAGACACCCGATACGACGTTCACCGCCGTCGCCGTGTCCATCTGAGACGGCCGCGGGCGGGGCTCCGGCACGATGTGCCACGTTTCAAGTGAGCCCCGCCCGCGGACAGTTCGTGCTTCAGCCGTTCAGCCGTTCAGCGGTTCGGCGTCGGGTCAACTGCCGCTACGGCGACGGCGGTTGACGGCTGCCCGGCGGTGTCAGCACCGGCCACCGCAGTCGTCGTAGACGCTGACGCCTGTCGCGGGCGCAGCAGCAGGACGCACACCAGCGCGGCGAGGAGCGTCAGCGACCCGGCCACGACCAGGCACAGGCGCATGCCGTCCAGGAAGGAGTCGCCCAGAGCGCCCAGGGCCCGCCCGGTGTCCGCGCCGAGGTTCAGATGGGCGACGGCGCCCAGGCCGTTGGCGTCGGCCGTGGCGACGATGGTCCGCTGGGTCTCGCCCGTCACCCCGGCGTCGGTGAGGTGCCCCGGCAGGGTGTCGAGCGCCTTGGTGGAGAGCAGGGCGCCCAGGACGGCCGGGCCGAGCGCGCCGCCGACCTGCCGGAACGCGTTGTTGCCGGCCGCCGCCATGCCCGCCTGCTGATACGGCACGGAGGCCACGGCGGTCGCGGTCATCGGCGTCACGACGGTCCCGATGCCCAGGCCCAGCAGCGCCAGCCGCCAGGCGATGGACGCGAACGACGTGCCGGCGTCGACGCCGGTCAGCGAGAACAGCGCGGCGGAGATGACCAGTAGCCCACCGGTGATCAGGACGCGCGGAGCGACCCGGTGCATCACCCGTCCGACCGGTGCGCCGACCACGATCGCCGCCGCGCAGACCGTGAACAGCCGCCAGGCCGCCTGGAGCGTGTCGAGCTGCTGCACCAGGCCGAAGTAGAGGCTGAGCAGGAAGAAGAAGCCGATCAGCGCCAGGAAGGTGATCATCGCGACCAGCGTGGTGGCGGTGAACGCCGGGCTGCGGAACAGCGTCAGATCCAGCATCGGACTGTCGCTGCGCCGCTCGGCGAGCACGAACGCGACCCCGCCGGCCACCGCCGTGAACAACGCCACCATGACCTTGACGTCCGTGAAGGAACCGGCGCCGCCCTCGATCACGCCGTAGACCAGCGCGGTGATGGCGAGGGTCGCGGTGAGCTGGCCGGGCCAGTCCAGCTTCCGGCCGTGCGGGGCCCGCGAGTCGGGCAGCAGACGGGCGGCGACGGCCAGCGCCAGCAGCGGGACCGGGACGGAGATCAGGTAGATCCAGCGCCAGGTGGTGTGGTCGAGGATGACGCCGGCGATCAGCGGACCGACGGCCAGCGCGGCCATCAGGGCGGTCGCCCACAGGCCGATGAACTTGCCGCGCTCCCGGTGGTCGGGCACCGCGTGGCTGATCAGCGCCAGCGTGGTGGGCAGCAGGGTCGCCGCGCCGAGACCGGCGAACGCCTGGCCGATCCACAGCACCTGCACCGACTGCGCGCACAGCGCCACGGCGGCACCGGCGGCGGCGAACAGCAGGCCCGCCTGGAACACCTTCTTGCGTCCGCGCACATCGCCGAAGACACCGGCGGTGAGGATGAACGCGGCCATGGGCAGGACGAACGCGTCCTGGACCCAGGACAGTTGGGCGGTCGACGCGTTCAGCGCCGCCTGGATGGCGGGCAGGCTCACGGCGACCGTGGTCACCGGCAAGTAGGCGACGAAGACGCCGAGGCAGGCCATGACGAGGGTGGCCGCCCGCCGGTCGGGCCGACCGCTCGCCGGGGTCGTGACGTTCACGGGGAACTCTCCTTGCTTCGGTGCGATGCCCTCGAACAGGCACGCGCCCCAGGATCGGCTCCGGCATGGACAATCACCAACGCAGGACCGGGAAGCGACCGGAAACCTCCATGCCACTCATGAACGGTGTCAGACTTCCCCCATGACAGACGAAGTCGACGGGAAAATCCTCCGCGCGCTCCAGTGCGCGCCGCGTGCCTCGTTCCGGCTGATCGGCGAGGTGGCCGGGGTCTCGGAGCAGACCGCCGCCCGTCGCTTCCACGCCCTGCGCCGCTCCGGCGTGATGCGGGTGGTCGGCCTGGTCGACCCCGCCGTCCACGGCGACGCGCGCTGGATGGCCCGGATCCGCTGCCGCCCCGACCGGGTCGGCCCGCTCGCCGACGCGCTCGCCCGCCGGCCCGACATCGCCTACGCGGGCCTCGCGTCCGGCGGTTCGGAGATCATCTGTGTCATCAGCGCGCCGGTGCACGTGCGGCGCGACGACGTCCTGCTGCGCCAACTGCCCAAGTCTGCCTCGGTGTTGGACGTCAGCATCGACCTGCTCATCCATCCCTTCGGCACATCCGGCCGCAGCGACTGGACGGGCCACGGCGGCCGGCTCACGCCCGAGCAGATCCAACTCCTCGTCGGCGAGCGGCCGTTGACCCCCGCTGGACCACCCGCACGCCTCACCGAGGAGGACACCCCGCTCCTCGACGCCCTCGCGGAGGACGGCCGCGCCACCCACACCCAGCTCGCCGACGTCACCGGCTGGTCCACGGCCCGCGTCGCCCGCCGCCTGGACGCCCTGGAGAACTCGGGCGCCCTCCTCTACGACGTCGAACTGCTCGCCGCCCGCCTGGGGTTCGCGCTCAACGCCACCCTGTGGCTGCGCGTCGCCCCGGCCCGCCTCGAAAGCGTCGGCGAGGAACTCGCGGGCCACGACGAGGTCGCCTTCGCCGCCGCCATCAGCGGCGACTCCAACGTCATGGTCGTCGTCATCTGCCGCGACACGGAGGACCTGTACCGGTATCTGACCACCAAGGTCGCCGCCGTCACGGGCATCGACGGCTACGGCGTGAGCATCCACGTCGAACGCCTGAAGCAGGCGACCTCGCTCATCTCACGCGGACGGCTGGTGCCCACGGCGTTCGCGTAGTGCGCGCGGCCGGAACGCACGGAGCCGGATCACCCGCGGCGGCGGATGATCCGGACCGGTCTGAACTGCCGTACGGCGCTTGCCACTTCGCCGCTACGGCGGCGGGGTCAGCGCTTCGTGTAGATGAAGCCGACCTTGTCCAGCTCGTCACCGGAGCGCCCGTGGAAGCCGGCGATCTGCCAGCCGGACGGGGCGGTGCGGGTCACACAGTCCGAGGTGGTGGTGCCACCGGCCAGGGTGTTGCCCAGGTTGGTGGTGAACTTGGCGTAGAAGATCCGCGTGGTGTCGCTGTACTTGCCCTCGCAGAGGTACGCCGAGGTCACGTACTCGCCGCTGCCCAGCGTCAGCGAGGACGCGGTGCCGCCCGTACCGCCGTGGGTGAGCGTGGTGCCGTTGGCGAGGGTGACGCCGACCTGGTCGACGCGGGAGCCGGAGCGCAGCGAGATCTTGGTGGCGCGGGCGGCGGCCGGGACGCTGGGAATGTCCTGGTAGTAGTCGCCGTGCGGGCCGCCGAACTGATCGCTGAGCTGGAAGTCCGCGCTCTGCGACCAGGTGAAGCCGACCGTGATCGGGTCGTGGTCGGAGAGCATCAGCCCGTCCGAGGTCAGGAACTTGGCGTGCTCGTTGTTGTACGAGGTCGCGTTCAGCGTGACGAGTTTGCTGCTGCGGTAGAGGACCTTGTCCACGACCTCGCAGGTGTTGGGGACGGTGGCACCGGTCTGGTCGCACAGCAGGGTGTCGCTGCCCTTGGCCGGCGCGACGCCGCCGCGGATCACCTTGACCCAGGCGTCGGTGAGACCGTTGGCCGCGCCGAACTCCGCGATCGTGTCGGCGGTGCGGGTGTAGCGGGTGTTCGTGTCACCCATCACCACGACGGCGTTGCCCGCCGAGTGGGTGCTGATGAACGAGGTGAGCTGGTTGAGGTTGTCCGCGCGGGAGGCCTCGTCGCCGTCGTTCGTACCCGCGTTGGTGTGCAGGTTGTAGAAGTCGACGTACACACCCTCGGAGAGGCGCTCACGCATGAACGTGAAGCCCTTGGGGGTCAGGCAGTCGCCCGAGTCGATCTGGCAGGAGTTCCAGCCGACCCGCTCGAAGTCGTCGCCGTCCCAGGCGTAGTTGGAGACCGTGTTGAGCCCGCTGCCGATGCCCGCGCCGCCGCTGGTCGCGGTGCGGTAGGGGTGGGTGTCGGTGGAGTACAGGTAGGCGTGGTAGTTGAAGTCCTCCTGCACGTTCACGATGTCGTACGGGGCGATGCGCGTGCCGATCGCGGTGGTGCTCGTGTCGCGCGGCGTCGAGGCGCTGGACAACCACTCCGGCAACCCGGCGACGTTGTAGCTGAGCACACTGAAGCTGCCCGAGGTCGCGGCGGCGGCCGGTGTCGCGGCGGCCACCGTGAGCCCGCCCAGGGCCGCGGCAGCGGCCGCCAGACAGGCGAGAAGTCTGCGCATGGGGAAGTGCCTCCTGCGGAGTGACAGAGGGGGAGGGTGAGGGTGTTGCGGCGGTCACGCCAAAATGTAGCGACAAGCGCTTGCTATGACTCCCCCTCAACCGCACTGAATCTGGAATTCCGGGTGACCGGCGGATGGCCAAGTCCCGTTGCGTGCCCGTTTGTTGTCAGTGCGGGGGGATACGGTCCTGGCCGGTGTCGCACGGGGACGGGGACCAGATCAGGGCGAAGGATCCGAGCGAGCTCCTTGCCGCCAAGATGTGGGGGCGCTCGGGGCTTGGAGCGTGAGGCTTGGAGCGTGAGGCGTGGGGCTTGGGTTCAGAGGGGCGCGGTGGCGAGTGCTACGGGCGGGACGGGAGGTCGGTCCTCTCCGGTGGTCGGCGGTGACTGCTACGCCCGGGGTGGGAGGCTGACCCTCCGGGTGTCGGTGGTGACCGGGGCGGCCGGGATGGGGGACGTGCCCCCGGTGGTCAGCGGTGACTGCTACGGCCTTCGGCGGTGATCCTTAAGGTCGCGCCAAATGCCGCATGGTCAGCGCCAGTTGGAGCCGTAGCCGTCCCTGTGGGGTCCGTACCGGCCAGCCCAGCAGGGACTCCGCGTGGGTCAACCGGTCCTGGAGCGTGGAGTGGTGGACGTTGATCTCGGTCGCCGCCGCCCGCAGGCTCGTGGTGGTGGCGACCGCGTTCAGCGTGGCCAGCAGCCAGGGTGTGTGCACCGCCGCCGCCTCCAAGTCGCGGACGTCGGGGGGCGGTTCGGCGCCCGGTACGACGAGTTCGGCGAGGAGGGCGATGCCGCCGAGTTCGTCGGCGTGCACGATGCGCCGGCCGGGGTCCTGTGCGGTGCCGTCGGAGGTGAAACGGAGGGCGGTGCGGGCGCCGGCCCAGGAGCGGGGCAGGTCCAGTACGGGGACGGCGGGGCCGATGCCCAGTCGTCCTGCGGGCAACTCGGTCTCGGTGTGCGGTGGTTGGGCGCCGGCGCGGTCCGGGGCCGTCTGCGGATCGCCGTCCGGGTGCGGGGCGAGGGGGACGGGCCGTACGCCCGTGTCCCGGGGTGCGGCGACGACCCGGGGCGGTCCGTCGGGCCGGGCGACGACCCGGACCCGGGTCGCGGGGTCGGCGGGGTCGAGGCCGAGACGGCGGGCCGCGTGCAGCCGGGCCGCCTCGGGTGCCGTCGGGTCGAGAAGGGTCTCGATCAACTCGGGGTCGTCGAGGGGAACCCGGCCCCGGGTGCGATCGAGCACGATCCGTACGGCACCGGCCGCCCGCTCCAGGATCACCGCGTCGACGACACTGGGCGCCGCCAGCGCCGTACGCTCCAGCCAGAGCGCGGAAGCCCCGCCCGGCGTCAGCGCGGCGGACGGCCAGGCGGGATCCGGCGGTGACGCGCTGTCCCTGCGCGTACCGTCCGCCTCGACCCGCACCCGGACCCGCCGCTCGGCGTCGACCAGCCGCGCGGCGCACCCGGCCAGCACCGCCGCCCCACGCACCAGCGCCTCAAGCCCGGCCCGCGACTCGGCGAGCCGATCGAAGTACCCGATGACCCGCACGGCGGCACCGGCGTCCGGATCCAGCGCGGTCAGGCGCCCGGCCAGCTCTTTCATGTGCCCATGGTGCGGCATGGAACGGGTGGAGTGGAGGGATGGGGGCGGGGGAGTGTGCGGGGGCTGTCTTCGGAGCGGCGCAGGAGCTTGCCCGGGGTGCTGGTCGTGCACGGCAGGCCGGTGTGGTGGGCCCCTGCGGTCAGCCCGACGGCACGCGCTCCGGGCGGTGCGTTGTGGGGTTGTCGGGGAGGGGGGATGGGTTGCGGGGAGTACGGGCGAGCTGTTTTCCGGTGTGCTGCTCGTGCATGGCGGACTGATGCCGCCGCAGCGGGCGTTCTCCACAGTCGCCGTGTCAAGGAACTGGCGGGGGAGAGCGCGCGACGGGACACGGGCACGGTGCACGGGTCGGCTTCCGTGTCGGCCGCCCCCGACTCGTGGTCGGCGTCCGGTCGAATTCGACGCCGTCCTCCGGTGACGCTCCGGCTGTCCAGCGGCCACGTAGCGGCCACCCAGCGGCAGTCCCCAGCCTCCCTCCGTACCGAGGACCGTCCGGCGCTCCGGCTGTTTCGGACCCCGTTCCGGCCAACCGGGGATCACCTTCGGAGCGCCCATGAGTCACTGTCGCTGAGGCCCCCGTACCCTTCTCCGTGCCCGTAGGCGACTCACCAGGATCCCCGCAGCCACCCAGGCGGTGCGCCCGGTCGAACCGCGGCGACGGAGCACACCCGTCTCACCCCCAGCCGTACCCCCGCCCCCGCTCAAGCCGTCGCCAGCAACCTCCGCAGCCAGCTCACATGTGCCGCCCGGGCCGCCTGGGACACCGCCGCCTGGGGAGCGAAGCCGTCGAAGCCGTGGAAGCCGCCGGGCCAGACGTGGAGTTCGGCGATGCCGCCCGACTGCCAGAGGCGGGACGCGTAGGTGACGACCTCGTCGCGGAAGGTCTCCGCCGAGCCGACGTCGAGGAAGGCCGGGGGCAGACCCGTGAGGTCCTCGGCCCGGGCCGGTGCGGCGTACGGCGAGACGTCGGGGCCGCCGCGGCGGTCGCCGAGGAGGGCGGTCCAGCCGGTCTCGTTCGCCGTGCGGTCCCAGACGCCGACGCCGACCATCTGGTGCGCGGACGGGGTGTCGTTGCGGTCGTCGAGCATCGGGCACAGCAGCAATTGCCCGATCGGGCGCGGTCCGCCGCGGTCCCGGGTGAGCAGGGCCAGCGCCGCCGACAGCCCGCCGCCGGCGCTCGCGCCCATCACGACGATCCGCTCCGGGTCGCCACCGATCTCCTTCGCGTGCTCCGCCGTCCACAGCAGCCCGGCGTACACGTCCTCGATCGGCGCGGGATGCGGATGTTCGGGCGCCAGCCGGTACTCCACCGACACGACCACCGCGTCCAGTTCCCGCGCGTACTCCAGTGCCCCGGTCACCCCCACCCGCCGGTCGCCGAGCACCATCCCGCCGCCGTGCACGTGGTAGATGACGGGCAGCGCGCCCGCCGTCGCCGGGGCGGTCGGACGGCAGACCAGCAGCGTGATGTCGGGTTCCCCGGCCGGCCCCGCCACCTCCCTGTCCTCGACGGCGAAGGCCCCGTCCAGAGTGAGGTCCATCTGCATCGACTGCGTGATCGCCGGGCCCCGGCGGATCTCGTCGATGTCCTCCAAGGTCATCCCCGGTGAGATGAACTCCCGGATCAACTCCAGCGCTCCGGCGAGTTCCGGGTCGAACGGGGGCGGGGGCGGGACGGACGACGTCATGCGCTTCTCCTGACACTGGGCGCTGCGGCTCGTACGGTCATACTCCGCGCGTATGCCCCGGATCAGCCCACCGCCGTACGGCGGAACCTCTCCGCCGTACGGCGGGTGCCTTGCCAGCACGTGATCTGTTGTTCACCCGAGGGACGTGGAAGTGATCCCTCGTGTCGACAACGATGTCCGAACTGGCTTGGATCACCCCATCCATGCCATGGACCACCTCCCCCCACCCCCGCACCAGGAGCACCACCCGTGAACATCTCCCTGACCGGCTGGCTGCTGACGATCGCCGCCCTGTGCGCACTCGTCGGCGTCGACTTCCTCATCGGCCGCAAACCCCACGACGTGTCCATCAAGGAAGCCGGCGTCTGGACCGTGATCTGGGTCGTCCTGGCCTGTCTGTTCGGGCTCGGAATCCTGATCTTCGGCGGGAGTGGGCCGACCGGGGAGTTCTTCGCCGGGTACATCACCGAGAAGTCGCTCAGCGTCGACAACCTCTTCGTCTTCGTGCTGATCATGGGCAAGTTCGCGGTGCCCTCGCAGTACCAGCAGCGTGTCCTGATGGTCGGCGTCCTCATCGCCCTGGTGCTGCGCGCCGGCTTCATCGCGGCCGGCGCCGCGATCATCTCCACGTTCTCCTGGGTGTTCTACCTCTTCGGCGCGTTCCTGATCTGGACCGCCTGGAAGCTGGTCCAGGACGCCCGCAAGGGTGCACACGAGGAGGAGTACGAGGAGAACAAGCTCCTCAAGATCGCCGAGCGCCGCTTCGGCGTGGCCGACCGCTACCACGGCACCAAGCTGTTCATCACGGAGAACGGCAAGCGGATCATGACCCCGATGCTGGTCGTGATGCTCGCCATCGGCTCCACCGACGTGCTCTTCGCGCTCGACTCGATCCCCGCGATCTACGGCCTCACCCAGGACCCGTACATCGTCTTCACCGCCAACGCCTTCGCCCTGATGGGCCTGCGGCAGCTCTACTTCCTCATCGGCGGCCTGCTGAAGAAGCTCGTCCACCTCAGTTACGGCCTGTCGATCATCCTCGGCTTCATCGGCGTCAAACTGGTGCTGCACGCCCTGCACGAGTCCGGGGTGCACGTCCCGCAGATCTCCATCCCCTTCTCTCTCGGCTTCATCGTGCTGGTCCTCGCGGTGACCACGTTCACCAGCCTGCGCGCCACGAGGACGCAAAGCGCTTGACTTCGAGAACGCTCGAAGACCTACCGTCACGAGGGACGGTGAAGGTCCGGGGGAACTGTGGAACGGAGTCGGACATGCGGGTCGGCGTACACATCAACCGGTTCAACCATCCCGGAGGGCCGGCCGCGATCGGGCCCGAGCTGGCCGCGGCGGGCGCCGCTGCCGAGGCGGCGGGCGTCAGCTGGCTCTCGGTGATGGACCACTACTTCCAGATGGAGTTCAACGGCGGCGCCGAGGACGCCATGCTGGAGGCCTACACGACGCTGGGCTTCCTGGCCGGCCACACCTCCACGGTCCGGCTCGGCGCGCTGGTGACCGGTGTGACGTACCGGAACCCGGGGTTGCTCGCCAAGATCGCCACCACGCTCGACGTCCTGTCCGGCGGCCGGGCCACGCTGGGTATCGGGGCGGCCTGGTACGACCGTGAGCACCACGGTCTCGGCGTGCACTACCCGCCGGTCGCGGAGCGTTTCGAGCGGCTGGAGGAGACCCTGCGGATCTGCCTCCAGATGTGGGACCCGGAGGCGAACGGCCCCTTCGAGGGCAAGCACTACCGGCTGGCCGAGACCCTGTGCGTGCCCGCGCCGGTCAGCAGCCCGCACCCCGAGATCATGATCGGCGGGGGCGGCGAGAAGAAGACACTGCGCCTGGTCGCCCAGTACGCCGACGCCTGCAACCTGATCGTGTCGACACCGGACGAGCTGCGGCACAAGCTCGATGTGCTGCGGGGTCACTGTGATCGGCTGGGGCGCGACTACGACCGTATCCGCAAGACGATCGTCCACACCGGCGAGTCGGTCACCACGGGGGACACCGAGGCCTTCCTGCGGGAGATCACCGGCTTCACGAAGCTCGGGATCGACACGGTGATCCTGGGCCCGCGCACCGGGGAGCCGGCCGAGTGGATCGAGCGGTTCGTGGCACCGGCGGTACCGCGCCTGGCCGAGCTGGACTGACGTGAACCGACGTGAAAGGGGCCGGAGTTCACAGGACTCCGGCCCCTTTCACGGTGAAGCGGGGTGCCTCGATCAGACGGCGACGGCCTCGCCCGCGTGGCCCTTCAGCTGGGAGAGGACCTCGGTCAGCTGGGCGACGACCTCGGCGTCCTCGGACGGGTGGGTCTCGGCGAAGCGGACCACGGAACCGGGGATCGAGAGCTTGAGCTCCTCGATGACCTTGCCGCCGGCGATGCCCACGGCCTTGCGGGCCTCGTCCTGCGCCCACACGCCGCCGAACTGGCCATAGGCGGTGCCGACCACGACGACCGGCTTTCCGCCGAAGCCGCTGGCGCCGTAGGGGCGGGACAGCCAGTCGATGGCGTTCTTCAGGACGGCCGGGATGGTGCCGTTGTACTCGGGGGAGAAGAAGAGGAACCCGTCCGCGGCACCGGCGGCGGCGCGCAGCTTGGCGGCGGCGGCCGGGACGTCGCCCTCGACGTCGATGTCCTCGTTGTAGAACGGGATGTCAGCGAGACCCTCGAAGATCTCGATGTCGGAGCCCTCGGGCGCGAACTTCACGGCGGCCTCGGCGAGCTGGCGGTTGTGCGAGCCGGCACGCAGGCTGCCGACGAGCGCGAGGATACGAACAGACATGGAGACTCCAAAGGGGGGCTGAAACACTGCTGTAACGATCCGGACCGAGGTCCGTTTAAAAGTTGTACCAGCCTAAGCGGACCGCGGTCCAGTTTTCTTCCCGGTGCTTTACGCTGTCTTCATGTCCAGCGCCCTGCCACCCTTCCCGAAGCCCGAGGAGTCCATAAGCGAACCCCAGTTGCTGGAGGTCCGCTCCTTCGCCGACAACCCCTGCCTGCGCGCCGACGCGGCCCGCAACCGTGCCAAGCTGCTGGAGGCCGCCGCCCGGCTGATCGCCGAGCACGGCGTGGCCGGCGTCACCATGGAGGCCGTGGCCGCCGCCGCCGAGGTCGGCAAGGGAACGGTCTTCCGCCGCTTCGGCGACCGCACCGGCCTGTTGATGGCGCTGCTCGACCATTCCGCGCAAACGCTCCAGGCCGACTTCCTCGGCGGCCCGCCCCCGCTGGGCCCCGGAGCCCCGCCCGTCGAGCGGCTGCGCGCCTTCGGTGTGGCGGTGCTGTACCGCAGTGCCGAGCAACTGGACCTGCAACTGGCCGCCCAGCCGGAGCCCACCCGGCGGTTCGCCCACTCCGCGCTCCGGGCGCTGCACACCCACGTGATGATGCTGCTGCGGCAGATCGTGCCGGACGCCGACTGCGAACTGCTCTCCCAGACGCTCATGGCGTATCTCGACCCCGCCCTGATCAATCATCTGACCAGGCAGTGCGGGATGCCGATGGAGCGGCTTGAGGCCGGCTGGATCGACCTCGTCGCGCGCGTGACCCGGACGCCAAATCCCTGCTGAATCAGCTCTGTTGAGCCTCCTCGGCCGAGCCCGTCCCGCCGAGCCTCTGCTGCCGTGCCGCCTCAGCCGAGGCCGGCGAAGAAGTCGAGCATGCCCTGCGGAGCGTCCTCGCGGAACATCAGGACGCCGTTCGCCGCCGACTCCGCCGCCGACTCCTCGCCGCGCGGGAACAGCTTCTCCTCGTACGCGGCCAGCGCGGCCTCCGTGTCGCCCGGGTACGCGGCCAGCGCCTGGCCCAGTTCGGCGCCGTCGAGCATGGCCAGGTTGGCGCCCACGCCCGCGAACGGTGACATCAGATGGGCCGCGTCGCCCAGCAGCGTGACCCCGGGCACCCGAGCCCAGCGGTGCCCGATCGGCAGGGCGTGGATCTGCCGCGGGGTCAGCGGCCCGTCCGCGTCGGCGAGCAGCGCCCGCAGGCTCTTGTCCCAGTCCGCGAAGTGCTCCAGGGTGTACGCCTTCGCCGCCTCGGTGTCCGTGAAGTCGACGCCGTCGAACGCGTCCTCGGGGACGCCGAGCGCCACGTAGATGTGCAGGCTCCCGTCGGTCTCGCGGTGGGCCAGGAAGCCCTTGCCCGCGCCGAGCGCCATCATCATGCCGCCGCCGACGACCTCGGCGCTCACGGGATGCCGTACGGCGGCGTCCGGCAGGTCCACCTCGACGAACGAGATGCCGGTGTACGCGGGCCGCGCGTCCGAGAGCAGGGGCCGCACCTTGGACCAGGCGCCGTCCGCGCCGATCAGCAGATCGGTGGTGAAGGAGGTGCCGTCCGCGAGGGTCACCTCGT
Organism: Streptomyces sp. NPDC101776; assembly: GCF_044766845.1. NCBI lineage: Bacteria > Bacillati > Actinomycetota > Actinomycetes > Kitasatosporales > Streptomycetaceae > Streptomyces > Streptomyces sp. NPDC101776. Next base: position 1,055,247 of record NZ_JBIWMV010000001.1, read on the forward strand.
GCCGGCCGCCGTCGAGCGGGCGGGCGCCGGTGACCCTCGCGCCCCAGCGGACGGTGCCGTCGGGCAGCGCGCCGAGCAGCAGGTCGCGCAACTGGCCGCGGTCGATCTCGGGGCGTCCGCCGGTGCCGTCGTCGGGGTCGTCCAGGAGGACCGCGGCGGTCTTGTCCAGGACGCGGGTGGCTTCGCCGCCCGGGTTGACCAGCGCGCGGAACTCCTCGTACAGGCCCGCCGCGCGCAGTGCCGGCTGGCCCGAGTCGTCGTGGATGTCGAGCATGCCGCCCTGGGTGCGGGCGGCGGGGGAGGCGTCCAGGTCGAAGACGGCCGCCTCGATGCCGTTGACGTGCAGGACCCGGGCGAGTGTGAGCCCGCCGAGTCCGCCGCCGACGATGGCGACGGGGTGATGGGGAGTGGTGGTCATGATGGGCCTCCTTGAAGCGAAGTGGCCGGGAAAAAGGGTCAGTTGGGGGGAACGGCGGTCTTCTCGATCCCGGTGATCAGTGCCTGGAACCGCCATGACAGACGGGCCAGGGGCGCCCCCGCGAGCAGGTCGCCGGAGCGGGCCGCGATGTGCGGGTGGGTCCGGTCGGACGCATTGCGCACGGCATCGGTCAGGGTGTCCCAGTCCTCCTGGGCGGCGTCCTCGCCCGAGTGCTCGGCGGCCGTCGCCGTGGCCTGCTGGAGCAGCAGGTCCACGCCCCACGCGGCCTGCGCCGGTGGGACATCGCCCTCGTCGAGCAGGGCCAGCAGGGTCTCGATCAGGTTCAGGTAGTGCGGGCCGCTGGGCCAGGCCGTCAGCGCCGAACGGGCGAGGCTCGGGTGCTCGAAGAGCATCGCCGTGTACGCCGTGAGCACCTGCTCCAGCCGCTCGCGCCAGGAACCCTCGGCGGGCGCGGGACCGATCGTGCCGAGCAGCTCGTCCAGGACCGCCGCGTGCAGCTCCGCGGTGTTGCGGACGTACACGTACAACGAGGCCGGACCGGTGTCGAGCTCCTGGGCCAGGCGTCGCATGGTGACCTTGTTCAGGCCCTCCGCGCGGAGCACCGTCAGTGCGGCGGCGACGATTCCCTCCCTGCTCAGGGCGGGTTTCGCCGGTCGGTCACGGCGGCTGCGCGGGGTGTCGGGGCGAGCTGTCATGCCTTCACGATAACGAACATGTTCGCTCCGAACAAGTTCGTGACGAACATGTTCGTAAAATACCGGACCATGCTGCTCTCGTGACGGCCGTTCCCCCGCCGCACTCTTCGGCCCCGGCTTCTGCCAAGATGCCGTACGTCATGGTGCAGATACCGAAAACGCCCGCAGCTTTGTCGCCCGCACCGCGCTCCGTTCCCACGAGCGCCGATGTGGCCCGGCTGGCGGGCGTCTCACGCGCGACCGTCTCCTACGTCCTCAACAACACCAGCGCCGTACGGATCAGCGAACCCACCCGTCGCCGTGTCCACGAGGCCGCCAAGGAACTGGGGTACGTCCCGCACGCCGCGGCCCGCAGTCTGCGCGCCGGGCACAGCCGGATGGTGCTGATGCCGGCGCCGACCGTGCCGGTGGGACTGCTCTACAGCCAGTTCATGGCCGAACTCCAGTGGGCGCTCAGCCGTCTCGACTACACGGTCGTGCAGCACGGCTCCGTCGGGCTGCACGGCGACGAGGCCGCCCGCGCCTGGGCCGAACTCCGCCCGGTCGCCGTCCTGGTGCCCGGCGCCGGACTCGGCCCGCAGGGCGTCGCCGTCCTCAAACGCTCCGGCGCCCGGGCCGTCCTCACCCTCGGCCCCGAGCGGGTCGAGGGCGCCCACGCCCTCCTCCTGGACCACGTGAGCGTCGGCCACCACGCCGGCACGCATCTCTACGGCCGCGGCCGGCGCCGGATCGGTGTGGTCGTGCCCGAGGAACCCGGCCTGGAGGCTTTCTCCCGCCCGCGCCTCGAAGGTGTGCGCCGCGCCCTGCTCGACACGGATGCCACGGTGACCGAACTCCCGCTCGCCTACAGCGAGGAGAGCGCCGCCAAGGTCGCCGCGGGCTGGCGCGCGCTCGGCCTCGACGCCGTGTTCACGTACAACGACGAGTACGCGATGCTGCTGATGCGCGCCCTCCAGGACGAAGGCATCCGCATCCCCGAGGACACGGCCGTGATCGGCGCCGACGACCTGATGATCGGCCGGCTGCTGCGCCCGCGCCTGAGCACCGTCCACATCCAGCTGCCGTCCGGCCGCGACCTCGCCGAACTGGTCGACTGCGCGGTACGCGACCCCTCCGCCGTACCCGGCACGCACGAACTGCTCGGCGCCTCGGTGGTGCACCGCGACTCCACCTGATCCGGGCCGCCCCGGGCCCAAGAACCGCGCCCGGGGCGAAACGGCCGTACGCGACTAGAATGTTGCGTGCTCAACCACGGGGATGCGTGCGACCACCGACGCGGCTCCCACGGCTGCGCCGGATCACCGCATCCCGGCACGCGGTCGCTCAACCGGCCGCGAAGACACGGGACTCGCGCCGCCCCGGGCGGGTCCCGCCGGTGACGGATCGGAGAACCGCCATGCCGCTGCTCGACTCCAAGACCTGGCAGCCCCGCCCCCTGTCGGGCCCCGAGTACCCGGTCACCGAGCCCGCCACCGGCGACACGCTCGGTACCGTCACGCTCGCCGCCGCCGAGGACATACGGCCGGCCGTGCGGGCGGCCCTCGCCGCGCAGACCGAGTGGGCGCGCGTCCCGCACTTCGTCCGCGCCGGTGTGCTGCGCAGGGCCGGTGACCTGTTCGCCGCGCACGCCGAGGAGCTGCGCGAGTGGCTCGTGCGGGAGTCCGGGTCGATCCCCGGCAAGGCGGACTTCGAGCTGCACGTCGCCGCCCAGGAGTGCTACGAGGCCGCCGCGCTCGCCTCCCGCCCCGCAGGACAGGTCCTCCCCACGGAGGCGCCCCGGCTGTCGTACACCCGCCGCATCCCGGTCGGAGCCGTCGGCGTGATCGCGCCGTTCAACGCCCCGCTGATCCTCTCGATCCGCTCGGTCGCCCCGGCGCTCGCGCTCGGCAACGCGGTCGTCCTCAAGCCGGACCCGCGCACGGCGGTCTGCGGGGGACTCTCGCTCGCGGCGGTCTTCGCGGAGGCGGGCCTGCCCGACGGGTTGCTCCAAGTCCTGCCCGGCGGCGCGGAGGTGGGAGCCGCGCTGGTCGCCGACCCGCAGGTGCCCGTCATCTCCTTCACGGGCTCAACCGCCGCCGGACGCGCGGTCGGTGAGGCGGCGGGGCGTCATCTCAAGCGCGCCCACCTGGAGTTGGGCGGGAACTCGGCCCTGATCGTGCTGGCGGACGCCGACCTGGACGCGGTGATCTCGACGGCGGCCTGGGGTTCGTTCTTCCACCAGGGCCAGATCTGCATGACGACCGGGCGCCACCTCGTCCACGAGTCGCTCTACGAGGAGTACGTCGAACGCCTTGCCGCCAAGGCCGACTTGCTCGCCGTGGGCGACCCGCACCGCGCGCAGGTCCACCTCGGCCCGATCATCGACAGCGCCCAACTCACCAAGATTCACGGCCTCGTTGAGGCCAGCACGGCAAGTGGCGCCAGGCTGGCGGCCGGTGGCACGCACGAGGAACTCTTCTACCGGCCGACCGTCCTCGCCGGCGTCGACGACGACACCCCCGCCTACGCGGAGGAGGTCTTCGGCCCGGTGGCGCCGGTACGGTCCTTCGCCACCACCGAGGAGGCGGCGGCGCTGGCAGCGTCCGGACCGTACGGCCTGTCGCTCGGGATCGTCACGCGCGACAGCGCCCGCGGCCTGGACCTCGCGGAACGCATCCCCACCGGGATCGTCCACATCAACGACCAGACCGTGAACGACGAGGCCGTGGCCCCCTTCGGCGGGGTCGCCGCGTCCGGCACCGGCGCCCGCTTCGGCGGCGAGGCCAATCTGGAGGCCTTCACCGACGTGCGCTGGACGACGGTGCGCGGGGACGTGGCGTCGTACCCGTTCTGAAAGTCCTTGAGAACTCCCGGACTTACTGACCGTTCTGCTCGGCCTGCTCCTGCTGCTCGGCGACCGACTTGCGGACCTCGTCCATGTCGAGCTTGCGGGCCTGGCCGATGACGTCCGTCAGGGCGGCCTCCGGCAGGGCGCCGGGCTGGGCGAACACGGCGACACGGTCACGGACGATCATCAGCGTGGGGATCGACTGGATGCCGAAGGCCTGCGCCAGCTCGGGCTGGGCCTCGGTGTCGATCTTGCCGAAGACGAGGTCCGGGTTGTCCTCGGCCGCCTTCTCGTAGACCGGGGCGAACTGACGGCACGGCCCGCACCAGGACGCCCAGAAGTCGATCAGGACGAAGTCGTTGTCCGTGACCGTCTGGTCGAAGTTGTCCTTGGTGAGCTCCACGGTGCTGCTCATGACGTGATTCCCTCTTCTCGGTGTGGGGGCGAAGCCGTCCCGGACAACACGGTCGTCCGGTCCCGTATTCCGCGCCCCTACCCGTGTGGCCTCAGCGCACACCACCCAGCAGACTGGCCCCATGACGGAAACGGAATCCATCGTGTACGACGTCGTGGTGGTCGGGGCCGGGCCCGTGGGGGAGAACGTCGCCGACCGCACCCGTGCGGCCGGTCTCTCCACCGCGATCGTGGAGAGCGAACTCATCGGCGGCGAGTGCTCGTACTGGGCCTGCATGCCCAGCAAGGCCCTGCTGCGCCCGGTCATCGCCCGCGCCGACGCGCGCCGCGTGCCCGGCCTCGGCCACCTGGTCCAGGGCCCCCTCGACACCGCCGCGGTGCTCGCCCACCGCGACTACGAGGCCTCGGGCTGGAAGGACGACGGCCAGGTCCAGTGGCTCGACGGCATCGGCGCCGACCTCTACCGCGGCCAGGGCCGCCTCGACGGCCCCCGCCGGGTGACGGTCACCGGCCCCGACGGCGTACGGCACGTCCTCACGGCCCGGCACGCGGTCGCCGTGTGCACCGGCACCCGCGCCCTCCTCCCCGACCTGCCCGGACTCGCCGACGTCGAGCCGTGGACCAGCCGCGAGGCCACCAGCGCCCAGGCCGCGCCCGGCCGGCTGATCGTGGTCGGCGGCGGGGTCGTCGCCGTCGAGATGGCGACCGCCTGGCAGGCCCTGGGCTCCCGGGTCACCCTCCTCGTCCGCGGCAAGGGCCTGCTGCCCCGCATGGAGCCCTTCGCCGGCGAACTGGTCGCCGACGCGCTCGCCGAGGCCGGCGTCGACCTGCGCACCGGTACGTCCGTCACGGCGGTGACCCGCGAGAACGGCACCGTCGTCGCCGTCACCGACACCGGCGACCGCATCGAGGCCGACGAGATCCTCTTCGCCACCGGACGCGTCCCGCACACCGACGACGTCGGCCTCGACACGATCGGCCTGGAACCGGGGTCCTGGCTGACGGTGGACGACTCCCTGCGTGTCCAGGACAGCGACTGGCTGTACGCGGTCGGCGACGTCAACCACCGCGCCCTCCTCACCCACCAGGGCAAGTACCAGGCCCGCATCGCGGGTGCCGCGATCGCCGCCCGCGCCGAGGGCGTCCCGCTGCTGGAGACCGACCCCTGGGGCGCCCACGCGGCCACCGCCGACCAGGACGCCGTACCCCAGGTCGTCTTCACGGACCCGGAGGCGGCGGCCGTCGGCCTCTCCCTCGCCGAGGCCGAAGCGGCCGGCCACCGCGTCCGCGCGGTCGACGTCGAGTTCTCCTCGGTGGCAGGCGCGGGCCTCTACGCCGACGGTTACCGGGGCCGCGCCCGCATGATCGTCGACCTCGACGACGAGACCCTGCGCGGCGTCACCTTCGTAGGCCCCGGCGTCGGCGAACTGATCCACTCCGCGACCATCGCGGTAGCCGGCCAGGTCCCGATCAACCGCCTGTGGCACGCGGTCCCGTCCTACCCGACGATCAGCGAGGTCTGGCTCCGCCTGCTGGAGGCCTACCGGGGCTGAACACCCCTGATGCCCTACGGCAGTTGAAGCCCGCTTCGCTACGGAAGTTCGAAGCCGAGCGCAGCCGACGCCAGGTCCGGCGCCGGCTGCGCCCAGCGCTCCGCCATCGCCTCGTTCGACGACAGCGAGCGCAGTTCGGCCCGGTCCAGATAGAGCAGACCGTCGAGGTGGTCCGTCTCGTGCTGCACGATCCGCGCGGGCCACCCGGTGAACACCTCGTCCACCGCCCGCCCGTGCTCGTCCTGCCCGGTCAGCCGCACCGAGGCGTGCCGCGCGACCACCGCCTGCCAGCCCGGCACACTCAGACACCCCTCGAAGAACGCGGCCCGCCCGTCACCGACGGGCTCGTACGACGGATTGACCAGCACCCGGAACGGCTGCGGCACCCGCCCGCGCACCACCCGCACCTCGTCCGGCACCGGTGCGGGATCCTCGATCACCGCGATCCGCAGCTCCACCCCGACCTGCGGGGCCGCGACCCCCACCCCCGGCGCCGCGTGCATCGTCACGCGCAAGGCCTCGATGAACCGGGCCAGCAGCGCGGGCTCCAACTGACCGTCGAACGGCTCGGTTACGCGCCTGAGCACCGGGTCACCGGCCGCGACGATGGGCAACGGGCCGCCGCCGACGAGGAGTTCCTCGACCCGCTCGGCCAGGGGTGCTTGATCACTGGGAAGTGCCATCGCGCCAGGATGCCATGGCCTCCGGCGCCACCCGATGTGACCCACGCCACGCGAAGCCACGGGAACTCGACGCCTTCACCCGCCGACTACTGGACCACTACGGCTTCCACACCCCCAAGCGCCGTGCCCCGCCCGTCCGTTGGCTTCGCAGCCACCGGCCCATCAGCCACCCGCCCAGTTGTCGCCTGCCAGGTAGCCACTAGCCCTGTCGTCCCCTGCTTTGCCGTCATCCGACCACCGCCTCCCTCGTCCCCCACCCGCCGGTTCAGACACCCGCTCCCGGTCCACCGGCCCTGTCCCTGGACCACCGGTCCCGCCCGTCGGCCCATCTCCCACTGCCCCTTGGTCCACTCGCTTCTGCCTCCCGGTTCACCTGCCTCTGCCCCCTGGTTCGCCAGCCTCTGCCTCCGTCCCTGGCCGACCTGCCTCGGCCGCTCGCCCATCTGTCCCGCCGCTGGCCGACCTGCCTCTGCCTCCCGGTTCATCTGCCCCCGTCCCCCGTCCGCCCGACTCTGCCTCCCTCCCCGGTCCAACCGTCCCCGCCCCCTGCCCCTCGGAGAAGCCCGCCCATGTCCACCGCTCCCTCGACGGCCACGGCCGAGGTCCCGCAAGAGCCGGCCCCGGCGCCGTCCCCCAGCCGCTGGGCCCCGCTGCGTCCCCTGGTCCTGCGTCTGCACTTCTACGCCGGCGTGCTCGTCGCCCCGTTCCTGCTCGTCGCAGCGACCACCGGCTTTCTGTACGCCGGTGCGTTCCAGGCCGAACGGATCGTCTACGCCCATGAGTTGACCGTCCCCGTCGGCGACCGTGAGCTGCCGATCTCGCAGCAGGTGACCGCCGCCCGCAAGGCGCACCCCGAGGGCACGGTCTCGGCGGTCCGCCCCTCTCCGGAGGCGGGCGCCACCACCCGCGTCATGCTCTCCGGCGTCAAGGGCGTCCGCGCAGACCACACCCTCGCCGTGTTCGTCGACCCGTACACCGGAAAGGTGCGCGGTGCGCTCGAACAGTACGGCTCGACGGGCGCGCTCCCGCTGCGCACCTGGACGGACGACCTGCACCGCAATCTCAACCTCGGTGAAACCGGCCGCCTGTACAGCGAGTTCGCCGCGAGCTGGCTGTGGGTCATCGCGGGCGGTGGCCTGGTGCTGTGGTTCTCCCGCCGTCGCGCCCTGCGCAAGGTGCGCGGCACGAGCGGACGGCGCCGCACCCTGGGCCTGCACGGAACGGTGGGCGTCTGGGCCGCCGTCGGCTTCATCTTCCTGTCGGCGACCGGACTGACCTGGTCGACCTACGCGGGCGCCAACATCGACGAACTCCGCACCTCCCTGGGCCAGTCCACGCCCTCGGTGTCCGCGGCGGCGAGCGGTGAGCACGCGGGCCACGGCGGCTCCACCGCGACCGGCGCCGCCGAACACGGTGTGGGCCTGGACAAGATCCTCGCCGCCGCGCGGGCCGAGGGGCTGGGCAACCCCGTCGAGATCGTGCCGCCCGCCGACGCGAACTCGGCGTACGTCGTCAAACAGGTCCAGCGCAGTTGGCCCGAGAAACAGGACGCGGTCGCCGTCGACCCCACCACCGGCAAGGTCACCGACGAACTCCGGTTCGCCGACTACCCGTTGCTCGCCAAACTGACCCGCTGGGGCATCGACCTGCACACCGGTGTCCTCTTCGGCCTGGCGAACCAGATAGCCCTGATGCTGCTCGCCGGCTCCCTGATCCTGCTGATCGTGTGGGGCTACCGGATGTGGTGGCAGCGCGGCCGGGGCTCCTCCTTCGGCCGCCCGATCCCGCGCGGCGCCTGGGCCCAGATGTCCCCGCTGGTTCTCGTCCCGTGCCTGGCGGTGATCGCCGTACTCGGCTATTTCGTACCGCTGTTGGGCATCCCGCTGGCCGCGTTCATCGCCGTGGACGTCGTGCTCGGCGAGGTGGCCCACCGCCGGGGCAGCCGTACGTACGCCAAGTAGCGACGCACGCGAAGGGGCCCGGTCCCATTCAAGGAACCGGGCCCCGCCGTACTCGCTGTCCGTCAGACCCGCTCGAAGTCGCCCGCGAGCGCCGAGGCGATCCGCAGATGCGGGCCGGCCTCCTCGTGCCGCCCCTGCCGCTCCAGGGTGCGGCCCAGCATCAGCCGCGCGTAGTGCTCCACCGGGTCGCGCTCCACGAGGATCCGCAACTCGGCCTCGGCGCGCTGGAGTTGGGCCGAGTGGTAGTAGGCGCGCGCCAGCAACAGGCGCGGTCCGGTCTGCTCGGGCACCTCCTCGACCAGCCCGCCCAACACCCGCGCCGCCGCGGCGTAGTCCTTGGCGTCGAAGAACATCTGCGCGCGCTCCCAGCGCTCCGCCGGCGTCCCGTGGTCGTAGTACGTCATATCCACTTGACCTCCTTCGACGGGCTCAACGGACCATGTTGGTTGAATATTCCACTACTCCGCTGCGGCGGCCAGCGCGGCGTTGGCCCGCTCGGTGATCAGAGTCAGCACCCGGCCGGCCGTCTCCAGGTCCTGGTCCGGGATGTCGGCGTAGATCCGGGCGGTGTAGGCGCCGGTCTCGCCGCCGACCCGCTCGAACCGCTCACGTCCGGCGTCCGTGATCCCGACCTCGGTCCCGTCGACTCCGTCGGCCTCGACCAGCTTCGCCGCGATCAGCCGGTCGAGGACCTCGCGCACGGTGGCCTCGTCGACCTTCAACGCCGAGACGACCTCGCCGACGAGCTGTTCGCGGACGAGGGGGCCGTCGGCGACGGCGACGAGCCGGAGAGTGATCTGCTGCTGGAAGTCGAGGCCGTGCCGGATCAGGACGCTCTCCAGGACGGCGCGTCCGGCGTAGTGCGCGAGGCCGATGACGCGGGGGTCGAGTCGGGGTGCGGTGGTGGTCATGACTGCTCCTTCTCGTGCTCACTCGCATGGTCGAGGGGTGTGTCGAGCAGGGTCGCCAGGTCCCGGCCGAACTCCCGGGCCCGCGCGCTGTCGAGGCCGCCGAGCGGCTCAAGCAACTGCTCCAGAAGTCCGTGGACGACCTTGATCGCCCGCCGGGTCACATCGCGGCCCTGCTCGGTGAGGGCCAGTTGGACCGCGCGGGGATCGCGGGGGTCCCGGGTGCGCTCGACGAGGCCGGCGGACTCCAGGGCGCGGGCCAGCTTCGAGACGTAGAGGGCTTCGAGGCCGGTGTGGTCGGCGAGGTGCCGCTGGCTGGGGCGCAGCCCGGAGCGCTGCATGCCGTACAGCGACGCCACCAGGGAGTACTGCGCATGGGTCAGCCCCAGGGGTGCCACCGCGCGGTCGACCGCCACCCGCCACTTCATCGACAGTCGCCAGACCAGGAAACCGGGCGTCGCGCCCTCGGATGCCGTACTCATGACCGATACAGTACATGGCTACTATGTCCATGGCTACTATTGTTCGAGAGGAGGGCGTCGGGGGATTCGGGAGGAGGGCGTCGAGGGAGGGGTGAGGGAGACGGCACCGGCGGGGGCCCGACGGACTGCTGAGGACTGACGGAACGGCCTCGGCGGGGCTAGGTTGTCGCCATGAGCAATCTTGATCGCGAAGCGGTTCCGGCCCTGTGCGGCGGCCGTGGTTTCGTGGTGGCGGAGCCCGTCCGTGAACTCCTCAGTCCGCGCCGGGTGCAGCTCGGCGAGTCCACCGAAGTCCGCCGACTGCTGCCCAACCTGGGCCGCCGTATGGTCGGGGCCTGGTGCTTCGTGGATCACTACGGTCCCGACGACATCGCCGACGAGCCGGGGATGCAGGTGCCTCCGCACCCGCACATGGGCCTGCAGACGGTGAGTTGGCTGCACGAGGGCGAGGTGCTGCACCGCGACTCGACCGGCAGCGTCGCGACGATCCGCCCGCGCGAACTGGGCCTCATGACCTCCGGCCGCGCGATCAGCCATGCCGAGCAGAGCCCCAGGACACACGCGCGCTTCCTGCACGGCGCGCAGCTCTGGGTCGCCCTCCCCGACAGCCACCGGCACGTCGACCCGCGCTTCGAGCACCACGCCGAACTGCCGGTCGTCACGGCGCCGGGCCTGCGCGCCACGATCGTCCTCGGCGACGTCGACGGCGCGGCCTCGCCCGGCACGACGTACACCCCGATCGTCGGCGCGGACCTGGCCCTCGCCGCCGGCGCGGACGTACGCCTCCCGCTGGAGCCGGACTTCGAGTACGCCGTCCTGGCCATGTCCGGCGAGGCCCACGTCGACGGCGTCCCGGTCCTCCCGGGCTCGATGCTCTACCTCGGCTGCGGCCGCACCGAACTCCCGCTGCGCGCCGCGTCGGACGCGGGCCTGATGCTGCTGGGGGGCGAGCCGTTCGACGAGGAGCTGATCATGTTCTGGAACTGGATCGGCCGCACCCAGGAGGAGATCCAGCAGGCCCGCACGGACTGGATGACCGGGTCACGCTTCGGCGAGGTGAAGGGCTACGACGGCGATCCGCTGCCCGCGCCCGAGTTGCCGCCGGTGGGGTTGAAGCCGCGGGGGCGGGTGCGCTGACGTGTTGGGGCGCGCCCGGTGTCACGGCGTGCTGGGCAGGTCCGGGGAGCGGAGCACCAGCAGCGTGATCTCGCTGGGGGCGAAGACGCGGAACGGCGGGCCCCAGAAGCCGGTGCCTCGGCTGGTGTAGAGCAGGGTGCGGGCGCCGTGGTGGCTGAGGCCGGCGAGGGTGGGCTGGTCGAGGCGGACCAGGTGGTGGAAGGGCCAGATCTGGCCGCCGTGGGTGTGGCCGGAGAGCTGGAGGTCGATGCCCGCTGCTGCCGCCCGGTCGACGAACTTGGGCTGGTGCGCCAGGAGCAGGACGGGCAGGTCGGGGTCGGCGCCGTCCAGGGCTCCGGCGAGGTGGGCGCGGTGGCCCGCCAGGCCGGAGGACTCGGCGGTGACGTCGTCCACGCCGGCGACCACGAGGGTGTCGCCGCCGCGTTCGAGGAGCAGATGGCGGTTGCGCAGCGGCTCCCAGCCCAGCTCGCCCATCAGGTCGACCCAGCCCTGGGCCTCGCTGTAGTACTCGTGGTTGCCGGTGACGTAGACCCGGGCCTTGGTGGCCTGCACGGTGCCGAGGGGGACGGCCTGGGCACGGCGGCGTTCGGCCGTGCCGTCCGCGATGTCGCCGGTGTGGCAGACCAGGTCGGCTTCCAGCGTGTTCACGGTCTCGCACACCCGCGCCGACCAGCGGGCGCGGTCGAGCGGGCCGTAGTGGGTGTCGGTGATGAGGACGACGCGGGTGCCGTCCAACCCCGCACCCAGCCGCGGGAGTTGCACGTCGAGGCGGCGCACGCGCGGCACGCGGCGGGCTTCGGCGTACCCCCAGGCGAGCAGTACGGCGGTCGTGCCGAGGACGGCCCAGGTGACGATGCGGGCCCGGTCCTGCCCCTCGCCGACGCCGGCCACGGTCAGGACGAGCCGCAACAGCACGCCGAGCAGAACGGACCAGGTGAACAGAACCCAGCTGCCGCCCAGCAGGGAGTCCCCGACGACCGCCACCCGGTCCTGCTGGCGCCGGCCGTGACCACGCACCATCGCGAGCGGCATACCGACCAGGCCGAGGACGAACAGCGCGGTCCCGACCAGCGTGACGGGCAACGGCCAGTGCTGGCCGGTGTACAGGAGCACCCAGCACGGCACGGCCCACAGCAGGACAGGGGCGACCAGGGGGAGATAGCGCATCAGGCGGAGCACTGGGCTCCGCCGCTGAGCGCGTTCTGCGCTGCTGTCGGCGGATCGGGTGTCGCTGGTGTCGGTCACGCTGCCCCTCTCTGGCCAGGCTGCCGTCTCGCGCACTGTATCCGGTCGTCCTCGGGCTGGGTGGAGGGGTGTTCGTGGAGCGAGTGTTGGACTGTGGGTATAGTTCCTGGACATACAGTCCGAACCGAAAGGCTGGAATGGCGCACGACACCCCGCCCCCGCACGCCGAGCGGGACGCGATCATCGCCGCGTTGACGCCCCTCGTCGACGGGATCGCGGCGACCTTCGGTCCGGTGTGCGAGGTGGTGCTGCACGACTACCGGGACCCGGAGAAGTCGGTGGTCGCCGTTGCCGGAGTGCTGACCGGGCGGTCCGTGGGCGGGGCGATGAGTGAGATCGGGCTGCGGATGCTCGCGCGCGGGGACGAGGCCGCCGACGAGTTGAACTACGTCACCCGCACCAGGGGCGGCCAACAGCTCAAGTCGTCCACGATGGTCCTACGGGACTCCTCGGGCGCGGTGTTCGGCGCGCTCTGCGTCAACGTCGACGTCACCGCCGTACAGCAGGCGCAGGCCCTGCTGGCCGGGATCGGTGGAGGGGGCGCGGCCAAGGCGTCGACCACCACCACGTTCGGTAACGACATCGACTCCGTCGTCGAGGCCATCGTCGACGACCATCAGCTACGGCGGGGCAGGACCTGGGTCCAACTCGACCGCGCGCAGCGCCTGTTGCTGTTCCGCAGCCTCGACGAGCACGGGGTGTTCGCCGTGCGCCGGGCCATCGAGCAGGTCGCCGTCCGGCTGGGCATCTCCCGGGCCTCCGCCTACAGCTACCTCTCGCAGGCCCGGGCGGCGACGGCCCCGTCGTCCGATCCCGAGCCTGAATCCGATCCCGATCCCGATTCCACTGGAGGAGACGCGTGACGACCGCTGCCCCGCCCATCACCCTCGACGACGTGCGTGACGCCGCCGCGCAGATCAAGGGCGTCGCCCACCGCACACCGGTGCTGCGTTCACGCACCCTCGACGAACGCGTCGGCGCCGAGGTGTTCCTGAAGTGCGAGAACTTCCAGCGCATCGGCGCCTTCAAGTTCCGCGGCGCCTACAACGCCGCCTCCCGGCTGACGTCGGCGGACCTCGCGCGCGGCATCGCCGCCTACTCGTCCGGCAACCACGCCCAGGCCGTCGCCCTCGCCGCCCGCGAACTCGGCACCACCGCGGTGATCCTGATGCCCGAGGACACCCCGGCCTCGAAGCTCGCCGCCACCGCGGGGTACGGCGCCGAGATCGTCACGTACGACCGTTACAGCGGCGACCGGGTTGCCATCGGGGAGGCCCTGGCCGCCGAGCGCGGGCTCTCCCTCATCCCGCCCTACGAGCATCCGCACATCATGGCGGGGCAGGGCACGGCGGGACTCGAACTCGTCGAGGAAGTCGGGGAGTTGGATGCCGTACTGGTGCCCGTGGGCGGCGGCGGGCTGATCGCCGGGACGGCCACCGCCGTCAAGGGGCTGCACCCGCGCACCCGTGTGATCGGCGTCGAACCGGAGGCCGGCGACGACACCAAGCGCTCGCTGGAGGCGGGCCGGCGGGTGTCCATCCCGGTGCCGCGCACCATCGCCGACGGACAAGCGGCCGACACACCCGGTGAGTTGACCTTCTCCGTGAACCGACGGCTGGTCGACGAGATCGCGCTGGTGAGCGACGAGGAGATCAAGGACGCGATGCGGTTCGCCTTCGAGCGGCTGAAGATCGTCGTCGAGCCGAGCGGCGCGACCCCGCTGGCCGCGCTCCTCGCCGGGCGCGCGGGCCGGCTGTCGGGCCGGGTGGGGATGATCGTCTCGGGCGGAAACATCGACAGCGAGCGGTTCGCGAGGCTCTGCGCGCCGGGCACTTCCTGACTGTCCCCGTATCCGTCCCCGTATCCGCGTTCCCCCGAATGGCGCTCCCGGCTGGACGGGAAGACGATGGTGTGGTGGGGCGCGGCCCCCGCCGAAGCGCCGACGCCGTTCGTGGCCGCCGGGAGACGGAGACCGGCCCCGGCCGTGCCGCACACGGCCGGAACGGAGGCAGCCGTCATGCTGGAAGTGAAGACGGTCGACAAGCCGGACGAGCGACGTGACTTCCCCCGCGGCCACCTCGAAGCCGTCCACCTCACCGGGCTCGACTTCGCCGTGGCCACCTTCGAACCGGGGTGGCGCTGGTCCGAGTCGGTGGCCCCGATCGCCGGCACCGCGAGTTGCGAGATCCACCACAACGGTTATGTGCTCCAGGGGCGGATGCACCTCCGCATGGACGACGGCGGCGAGGCCGAAGTCGGCCCCGGCGACGTGTTCGTGTGCCCGCCCGGACATGACGCGTGGGTCGTCGGTGACGAACAGGCGATCGTGTACGACTTCGCGGGCGCGATGGCCACGGGCTACGCGAAGGCCCCGTAGTCCCTCCGGACGTACGCGCCCTGCGGCACCGCACCCGCCGGGCGCGTATGTCATGCGCGGTACGGGACGGTCGTGCGCGGCACGGGACGGTCACGCGCCGTACTCGACCGTCACGCGCGGTACTCGACGACCCGCTCCTCCGCGTACGCGACGGCTTCCGCGTGCCCGAACAGCCCGGGCAGCCCGCCCGTGTGCACGAACACGGTCCGCTCGCCCGGCCTGATGTCGCCGTCCCGGACGGACGCGATCAGGCCGGCCATCGCGCGGCCCGTGTAGGTCGGGTCGAGGACGAGCCCGGCGGTGCGGGCGGCGAGGGCGAGGGCCTCGGCGGTGGGCTCGGTGAGTGTGGCGTAGCCGCTGCCGACCTGGTCCCGTCGTATCCGCAGCGCATCCGAATCCGATGAGGATGAAGACGAGGATGCGGATGCGGATGCGGTCAGTCCCGCGAACTCCCTTACGGCGGCGGCCGGTTCGGGCAGTGCGCCCACGTCCACGCCGAGCACCGCGGACGCCCCGAGCGAGACCACCAGCCCCGCCATCGTGCCGCCCGAGCCGAGCGCGACGACGGCGGTACGCAGATCGGGGAGCTGGCGGCGCAGTTCCTCACCGCAGCGCGCATAGCCGCGTGCGCCGAGCGCGCTGGAGCCGCCGAACGGGATCAGCGCGGGTCTGGCACCCGCGGCCCTCAACTGGTCGCTCACCTCGGCCGCCGCCGCGTCCAGTCCGGCCTGGTCCACCTCGCCCGCCCAGGCGATCCGGGCGCCGAACAGCCCGTCGAGGGCGAGGTTCCCCGAGCGCGACCCACCCGGCGATCCGCGCAGCACCAGCACCACGTCCAGGCCCAGCCGCGCTCCGGCGGCGGCGGTCAGACGGGCGTGGTTGCTCTGCGAGGCGCCCGTGGTGACCAGGGTGTCCGCGCCCTCGGCGAGCGCCGCGCCCACGGTCCACTCCAGCTTGCGGATCTTGTTGCCGCCGCCTCCGAGGCCGGTCAGGTCGTCGCGCTTGATCCACAGGTCGTCCGGGCCGAGCCCGATCGCGGTGGCCAGCCGGGGTGCCGGTTCGACGGGGGTGGGGAAGGTGGCCAGTTCTACGCGGGGGTCGCTCATGGCGTACATCATCGCGCGCTCCGGCAGTTCGACGGCGGGCGGGCTTGCCCATGGAAACCGATCGGTTTACTGTGGTCGACATGAGGGAACCGATCGGTTTCCAACTTGGGCCGGGTGCTGTACGGCACCCCCTCACCACGGGAGATCTCCATGACGAACATCGAAGGCGCCGTCGTCCTCGTCACCGGCGGCAGCCGTGGCATCGGCCGCGCGCTGGTCGAGGCCCTGTACGAGCGGGGCGCCAAGAAGGTGTACGCCACCGCCCGCGACCCGAAGACGGTCACCCACCCGGACGCCGTACCGCTGGCGCTCGAGGTCAGTGACCCCGCGTCCGTCGCGGCGGCCGCCGAGCAGGCGCAGGACGTCACGATCGTGATCAACAACGCGGGCGCGTCCGTGAACGCGAACTTCCTGGACTCGCCCGTCGAGGACGTCCGCCGCGAGTTCGAGACCAACTTCTACGGCCCCCTGCTCGTCACCCGGGCGTTCGTGCCGATCATCGAGCGCAATGGCGGCGGACACATCCTCAACGTCCACTCGGTCCTGTCCTGGCTCGGCGTCCTCGGCTCCTACAGCGCCTCCAAGGCGGCCCTCTGGTCGCAGACCAACTCCCTGCGCCTGGACCTGAAGCCGCGCGGCATCGAGGTCACCGGACTGCATGTCGGCTACGTCGACACGGACATGGCCGCGCATGTCGACGGGCCCAAGTCCACTCCCGAGAGCGTGGCCGCACAGGCCCTCGACGGCATCGAGTCCGGCGCCTTCGAGGTACTTGCCGACGACCTGACCCGGCAGGTGAAGGCCGGACTGTCCGCGGAAGGCGGCGCGCTGTACCCGCAGTTGGCGACCGTCTAGTCGGATGCCGGGCCGGATGCCCGGTCAGATCGGCAGCAACCGGCCGACCAGCGCGCTGAGTTGCTGGGCGTTGCGGCACTCGTGCATCTCGACCAGCTCCGCGTAGCCGGGTGCGGCCGAGTCGCCGGTGCCCCACTGGGAGCGCTGCTCGGGGTTCAACCAGTAGACGCGGCGGGCCCGTTGGGTGATCTGCCGGACGGCCGGCAGATTCGGGTCGCTCATGTTGGTGCGGGCGTCCCCGAGGACGAACACGGTCGTGCGCGGGCCGACCGCGTCGCCGTACCGCTCCGCGAACTCGCCCAGGGCGACGCCGTAGTCGCTGCTGCCGTGCCAGCCGGTGAGGGTGGCCTCGTCGCGGATGCGGGTGCCGAGGCCCTCGGGGTCGGCCGTGCCGTGGACGAGCAGCGGGGTCACCTCGTCGAGGCGGTTGACGAAGGCGAACACGCGCACCTTGCTGAACTGGTCGTGCAGCGCCTGCACCAGCAGCATCGTGAAGTCGGAGAAGCCCGACACCGAGCCCGACACATCGCACAGCAGCACCAGTTCGGGCCGGACCGGCCGACGTCGGCGCAGCACCGGCCGCATCGGCACCCCGCCCGTGGACAGTGAGCCACGCAGGGTGCGCCGGAGATCGATCGTGCCCCGCGAGGCGCGCCGGCGGCGCGCGGCGAGCCGGGTGGCCAGCTTCCGGGCCAGCGGCTGAACAGCCCTGCGCAGTTCGGCCAGTTGGGCCCGGCCGGCGAACAGGAAGTCGACGCGGTCGGCCGTCGGCGGCACCGCCCGCCGGGCGAGCTCGTCCCGGCCGCGCCGCTCGGCCACCCGGCGCCGCGCCTCCGCGGCGACCTGCCGCCGGAAGCCCTCGATCCGCTGCCGGATCTCGTCGTCGAGCAGCCGGTCGGTGAACCCGGCCTCCCCGCCCTGCTCCCGGATGCTCGTCCGCACCCGGGCCAGCAGCGTCTGCGGACGCAGCCACTCCAGGGTCTGGTACGACGACCAGCCGTCAGACGTGGGGGAGTTGCCGTAGCCGCCGAAACCGTCGACGGCCTCCGCCGCCAACTGCCCCATCAGGGCGCGGTCGTTGGCGGCCAGTGCCGCCGCGAGCCGGTCGCGCAGGTCCTCGCGGCCGGCGGGTTCGCCCTGCGGTGCCCCGATGCCGCGCGGGAAGTAGAGGTCGAAGACCGGGTCGAACACCGGGCGTTGACCCGTGCCGTGCAGCAGTGTCGCGGCCAGTCCCTCGCGCAGCAGCTCGCGATCCGTGAACCCGAGCGCCTCCATCGCCTGCGCCGCGTCCACGGTCTCACCGGTGCCGATGCGCAGACCGTGCGCGCGCAGCGCCCCGACGAGGCCCGTCAGCCGCTCGGTGACACCGGCGGCACTCACACCGCGTCCAGATCGAGCTTCGCCGCCGCCCTGAGGATGTCGTCCTGATGCTTGAGGAGCACGCCGAGGGTGTCCCGTACGACCGTCTCGTCCAGGGTGTCGGCGCCGAGCGCCAGGAGGGTGCGGGCCCAGTCGATGGTCTCGGCCACCGAGGGCACCTTCCGCAGCTCCATCTCGCGCAGCGCCCCGACCACCCGGACCACCGACTCGGTCAGCGCCTCGCCGAGCCCCGGCACCTTCAGCCGCACGATCCGACGTTCCAACTCCTCGTCGGGGAAGCCGATATGGAGGAACAGGCAGCGGCGGCGCAGCGCCTCGGAGAGTTCGCGGCTGGCGTTCGAGGTGAGGACCACGAAGGGGCGGCGGGTCGCGGTGATCGTGCCCAGTTCCGGGACGGTGACCTGGAAGTCGCTGAGCACCTCCAGCAGCAGACCCTCCACCTCGACGTCGGCCTTGTCGGTCTCGTCGATCAGCAGGACCTTCGGGTCGTCGCCGCGGATCGCCGTGAGCAGCGGGCGGGGGAGCAGGAACTCCTCGCTGAAGATGTCGGTGCGGGTCTCGTCCCAGCTCTCGTCGCGGCCCGCGCTGATGCGCAGCAACTGCTTGGCGTGGTTCCACTCGTACAGCGCGCGGGACTCGTCGACGCCCTCGTAGCACTGGAGCCGGACCAGCCGGGCGCCGGCGACCTCGGCGACGGCCTTGGCGAGTTCGGTCTTGCCGACGCCGGCCGGGCCCTCGACGAGGAGCGGTTTGCCGAGGCGGTCGGCGAGGAAGACGGTCGTGGCGACCGCGGGCGAGGCCAGATAGCCGGTCTCGGCGAGGCGTGCGGCGACTTCGTCGACGGAACGGAACACGGGGCCTCCGGCGGTTCACGGGTGGTGCGTCAGCGTCCAGCTACCTTTTCAGCGCGCTCAGCTGCAGGTTCAAGGCGTCCAGCTGCGTGTCCGCGGCGTTCGGCTACATGTCTAAGCGCTTGTTCACCTCCACTGTCGCCCGCGACCGGACCACCGCGCAAGCCTGTACACCGATCGGTTTCCTCTTGGCTCGCGGCGCGGTAACCTCGCAGTATGGCCACGACAGACAAGGCGTCCCCCCGAGACCGGCTGCTCGACGCGGCGGCCGAGCTGTTCTACCGCGACGGCGTCTCCATCGGCGTCGAGGCGCTGTGCCGGTCCGCCGGAGTCTCGAAACGGTCGATGTACCAGCTCTTCGAGAGCAAGGACCAGGTCCTCGCCGCGAGCCTGGAACGCCGCGCCCCGGGCTACGCGGCGCGGCTCATGCCCGGCCCGGACGACGCCGGTACGCCCCGCGAACGGATCCTGTACGTCTTCGAGCAGGCGGAGAAGGCCTCGACCGAGCCCGCGTACATGGGCTGCCCGTTCCTTGCCGCACTCGTCGAGCTGAAGGACCCCGAGCACCCGGCGAGCGTGGTCGCCCGCACCGCCAAGGAGACCTTGCAGGACGCCTTCCGCGCCCAGGCCGAGCTGGGGGGCGCAGATGATCCCGCCCTGCTGGCACGCCAGTTGATGCTGATCTTCGACGGAGCGAGTGCTCGCGCCGGCGCCAAGGTGGAGACCCTGGAGGGGCTGACGACACCGACCGTGGCGATCCTGCTGGACGCGGCGGGCGTGAAGTAGACGTGCGGCGGGGGCAGCCGCCGCAACGACTGCCCCGAACCCGAACTGGAACCCGAACGTCAAGCGAACCGAACCGGAACGCTCCCCGTGCTCACGCGGCCAGTCCCACCGACTCCACCGCCGGAATCCGCAGCACCCGCCGTGCCGTCAGCAGGCTCGTCCCCAGGGTCACCGTCGCCGCCACCGCGACGACCGCGAGCCAGATCCCGAGCCCCTGGTGCGGCAGCACCGAGTCCGTGCGGACCACGGTGAACGGCACGATCCCCGCCAGTGCCGCCGCCGTGCCGGACAGCACCCCGGTGACCGTGAGGATCGCCGTCTCGATGCCGACCGTGCGGAGCACCTGCCCCGGCGTCGCGCCCGCCAGTCGCTGTCCGCCGAACTCCCGGGCGCGGTAAGTCGTCGCCGCGTACAGTGAGTTGACCAGCATCACGCAGACGAAGACCACGATGATGCCGACGACCGTGAAGTTGAGGGTCTCCAGGTTCTTCGCGTCCACCGACTTCTTCAGGCCGGACGCATTCACCGCGTCGCTCTCCACCGCCTGCATGTACAGCGTGGCCGTGGACACCGCCGTGAACAGGATCAGTGACATCAGGATCCCGGCGACCTGGTCGGCCCGCTCGCGCAGATTGCGGACGGCCAACCACCCACTCGCACCGGCCAGTTGGAGCCGGTCGAGCAGGCCCTTCAACAGCCGGGGCGCCAGCAGCGCCAAGCCGACCGACAGCAGGATCGCCCCGTACGCGGGCGCCGCCATCAGCGCCGCGTCCGTCGCGGAGAACGCGAACGTCGCCGAGACCGACACCACACCCGCGACCAGCGCGGCGTAGGCGGACAACGTCCGTGCCCGGCCCCGCTGTTGCCGCCCGCGCGTGGCCCGCCGTACGGCCAGGAACGCGGCGCCCGCCGATGCCGACAGCGTGATGCCGAGGCCCGATTGGAGGGCGAAGGGGCCGAAGGAGTAGTCGACGGACCGCGCCACCTGACCGCTGTCCTGGAACACCCCGAGCAGCGCCCGCCCGCCGAGCATCGCGGGACCGACGGCCAGCACCGCGCCCAGCAGCGCGACGGCCACCGCCTCACCCACGACCATCCGGTTGAGCTGCGCCGGGGTCGCCCCCGAGCAGCGCAGCGTCTCCAACTCCCGTGACCGTTGCCGCACGTTGACCGTCAGCGTCGAGGCGACGGCGAAGAACACCAGCAGGGTGCCGTAGCCGCCGACGACACTCGCCGACGTGGACAGCGTCTCGGCACTGACCGGGTCGACGCCGTGCTGTGCCGCCGTGTCGTGCAGCGAGTTGAACGTCATGATGATCGCGGCGCCGAGGAACGCGGCCAGCAGCGTCGCCAGGAACCGCCCCGGCCGCCGCCGGATCGAACGCATCGCCAGTACGAACATCGCTCACACCCCCACCGTCACGTCGTCGCCCAGGTGCGCCAGCCGCTCGGCGACCGCGTCGACGGTCTGCGCGTGCATCCGGCCGGCGAGCCGGCCGTCCGCGAGGAACACCACCGAGTCGGCGTACGAGGCCGCGACCGGGTCGTGCGTCACCATCACCACGGTCCGTCCGTGTACCCGCACCGCCTCACGCAACAGCAGCAGAACGTCCCGCGCGCTACGCGTGTCCAGGGCGCCGGTCGGCTCGTCCGCGAAGATCACCCGGGGTTCGGTGACCAGAGCGCGGGCGATCGCGACCCGCTGCCGCTGACCGCCGGAGAGCTGCTCGGGGCGGTGCCCGAGCCGGTCCCCGAGACCGACCGCGGTCAGGATCTCCTGGGCCCGCCGCCGGTCGACGCGTCGCCCGGCGAGCTTCAGCGGCAGCACGGTGTTCTGCGCGACGGTGAGCGTGTCCAGCAGGTTGTACTGCTGGAACACGAACCCGATCCGACCGCGCCGGAACCGCGTCAGCTCGGCCTCGCTCCCGCCCGTCAGCTCCGCGCCGTCGACCATCACGATCCCGCTGTCCGGCCGGTCGAGACCCGCCGCGCACTGCAACAGCGTCGACTTGCCCGACCCCGAAGGTCCCATCACCGCGGTGAACGTGCCGCGCTCCAGGCTCAGCGTGACCCCGTCCAGGGCGGTCACGGCGCTGTCGTCACGGCCGTAGGTCCTGCTCACCTTGACCAGCCGCAGTGCCTCGGCGGCGGGTCCCTTGTCGTGCGTCCGTCGTGCGGTGCGAAACATCGCCCTCACCCTCCGTGCGGCACGCCCTGTGCCTCGCAGACGACGCTACGGAGCAGGCGGCCCAGGCACATTGGGCGCAGAACCCGTATCGCGGGGTGTACTCAGCGACACCCTCGGGGTCGGGTGCGCGGGACCCGTTGTGACAGGGCTGTGACCGGAGGTATGGCTTCCGCCACAGCGGTCCCGGGCCGGCCTTGATCGACTCTGCGGATGCGGAGAAGCGTGTACGACACCGTGCTGGTCGCGTTGGTGGGGCTCCTCGTCGGGGCCGCCATCTGGACCGTCTCGGCCGTGGCCTACGACGATCCCGCCGCCGGCTGGTCGATGTCGGGCCCGATCTGCCCGGACGAGGGCATCCGGGTCACCGCCGGACCGGTGAACCCCGCGCTGGGCCTGCGCGCCATGGATCTCACCCTGGAGAACTGCGGCACCCGCGCCTACCGCGTCCAGGGCTACCCCGAGATCCGGCTGCTCGACCGGGACCAGCGGAGCCTCACCGGCGTGACGGTGGTCCACGGCAGCGGCGGCATCGCCACGGTGACCGGGTTCGACGACCCGCCGGACACGGTGACGCTCGCACCCGGTGAGCGAGCGTCCGCCGGCCTGCTGTGGCGCAACACGGTCAGCGGCCTCGGCGGCGCGGCCCTCGTGCCGTATCTGACGGTCGCGGCGCAGGCCGGTTCACTGCCGGTCCTCCTGACACCGGACGGCGGACTCGACCTCGGGACCACCGGCCGACTCGGCGTCGGACCGTGGCGCGCCACCGGAGGCACCCGATGACGGACCGGGGCACCCGCGTCGACGGCTTCCCGCAGCGCCTTCTGCGCCGCTCGCGCGCCCACCGGAAAGCCGACGCCGTCACGTGCGCGCTGTTCGTCGGCCTCGACGTCCTCCTCGTCGCGCTGATCCTGCTGCTCGGCAGCGAAGGCATCTTCACCGAGGACTGGATGGGTTACGCCGGGATCATGGACTCCACGGGCGCCTCCTACCAGTACGGCTGTGTCGTCTTCCTGTGCCGGGCCGAGGCCGTGACCGTCGCCCTGGCGATCGCCTGCCGGCTCTGGACCACGGCCGCCGCCCAACTCGTGGTCCTCACCTCCGCGGCGGTCTTCGTCGCCTCCCTCTCCACCTACTGGAACCCCTGACCGACGCCCGTACGGGTCACCAGAACGAGCCGCCCCCGGGCCCGCCCGATGCAATGGACCTGTGACCGCGCCCCCGGACGACTGCCTCGCCCGCAACGAGTGGATCTGCGGCGAGTACCTGAGCACCCGCCGCCACATCCTCCTCGACGCGGTCGGCCAGCATCTCCAGCTCACCGCGATCTCGGTCCTGATCGGCCTGGCCGTCGCGCTGCCGCTCGCGGTCGTGGCCCGCCGCTGGGGCTGGGCCGCTGGACCAGTGCTCGCGATCACGACGATCCTCTACACGATCCCGTCCCTGGCGATGTTCTCCCTGCTCCTGCCGGTCTACGGCCTCTCCGCCACCCTCGTCGTCGCCGGGCTCGTCCTCTACTCGCTCACCCTGCTCGTCCGCAACATCCTCGCCGGCCTGCGCGCCGTACCCGAGGAGACCCGACAGGCCGCACGCGGCATGGGCTACGGCCCGATCCGCCTCCTTCTCACCGTCGAACTGCCCCTCGCGCTGCCCGCCGCGATGGCCGGCCTGCGCATCGCCACCGTCTCGGCGGTCTCCCTGGTCACGGTCGGCGCGATCGTCGGCTTCGGGGGACTCGGCAACCTCATCTACGCGGGCATGAACACCTACTTCAAGGCCCAGGTGCTCACCGCGTCCGTGCTCTGCGTGGTGATCGCGATCCTGGCCGACCTGCTCCTCCTGCTCGTGCAACGGCTGATCACCCCCTGGACCAGGGCGGTGCGCGGATGAACACCCTCACCGACGCCTGGCACTGGCTCACCGACTCCGCCCACTGGAGCGGCGACGACGGCATCTGGCACCGGCTCGCGCAGCACCTCGTCCTCACCGTCGTCTGCCTCGTCATCAGCTGCCTGATCGCGCTGCCGGTCGCGCTCGTCCTCGGCCACCTCGGCAAGGGCGGCGCGCTCGCCGTCAACATCTCCAACATCGGCCGCGCGGTGCCCACCTTCGCCGTCCTGGTCCTGCTGCTCCTGACCCCGATCGGCAAGTGGGGCGAGGGACCCACCGTCGTCGCCCTCGTCCTGTTCGCCGTACCGCCGCTGCTCACCAACGCCTACGTCGGGATGCGCGAGGTCGACCGCGACGTGGTGCGGGCCGCGCGCGGAATGGGCATGACGGGACGGCAGATGCTGTTCCGTGTCGAACTGCCGCTCTCCCTCCCGCTGTTGATGAACGGCGTACGGATCGCGGCCGTCCAACTCGTCGCGACCGCCACCATCGCCGCGCTCGCGGGCGGCGGCGGACTCGGCCGCATCATCACCGCCGGCTTCAACCTCGCCAACACCGCGCAGGTGGTCGCCGGGGCGGTGCTCGTCGCCGTGTTCGCGCTGCTCGTCGAGGGCGTCTTCGCGGTCACCGAACGGCTGGCACCCCGATGGGCGGGGAGAGCGCGATGAAACGACGCATGGCCCTGGCCGCCCTGCTCCTGGTCACCGGTTGTTCGACCGGTCCGTCCCTGGAGAACCAGAGCGCCGTCACCGCGCCACCCGGCGACAGCCACCACCTCACCATCGGCTCGGCCGGCTTCACCGAGAGCGACCTGCTCGCCCAGATGTACGCGCTCCTGCTGAAGCAGGCCGGCTACCAGACGTCCCTGCTCACCGTCGCCAACCGCGAACTCTACGAACCCGCCCTGGAATCAGGGCAGATCGACGTCGTACCCGAGTACGCGGCCACCTTCGCCGACTGGCTCAACGCCAAGACCAACGGCCCCGACGCACCGGCCGTCGGCTCACCCGACCTCGCCACCACCATGAAGGCACTGCGCGAACTCGCCACCCCGCGTGGGCTGACCGTCCTCGACCCCGGCAAGGCCGTCGACCAGAACGCCTTCGCGGTGGCCCGCTCGTACGCTCGGGAACACCACCTCAAGACCCTCAGCGACCTCGGCGCCTCGGGACTGAAGGTGCGGCTCGCGGCGGGCGACGAGTGCGTCCAACGGCCTTACTGCGAACCGGGGTTGAAGAAGACCTACGGCATCGACATCACAGCCGTCGACCCGAAGGGCGTCGGCACCACACAGGCCAAGAGCGCGGTGCAGAACGGGCAGGACCAGATGGTGCTGACCACGACCACCGACGCCACCCTCGACGCCTTCGGCCTGGTCCTCCTCACCGACGACAAGCACCTCCAGAACGCCGACTACGTCGTCCCGGTCGTCAACCGCTCCCGGGCGGGGAGTCCCGGCGTGACCAAGGCGCTGGGGAAGCTCAACGACGTTCTTACCACGGCCGACCTCGCCTCCATGAACCAACAGGTCGACAGTTGGCGGCGGTTGGCCCAGGACGTGGCGCGGACCTATCTGAAGGAAAAGGGCCTGCTGAAGTGAGGGTCCCCATGAGCTTCGGGGGATTGTCAGTGGTGGCTTGTAGCGTTCGGGCATGGGTGTCTATCTGATCGATGTCGGTACGGAAGAGTGGCTGCGTGAGGACACGGGGGAAGGGGGAATGGGGGCGATCGCCAAGGGACTCGACGCGGAGCTGACCCGGCGCGGGCTGCCGCCGTACGCACCCGCGCCGGAGCGGGACGGGGCGCTGGGCTTCGAGGAGAAACTGAGCCCGTCGATGAAGGGCTTCGACGCGCTCTGCCGAGCTCGACTGACGCCTGAGGAACATCAGTTGATCGGCGACTGGTCGGTGCTGGTGCCGGTCTCGCTCGACGCGGAGATACGGCTGCCGATCGGCTCCGCCTACACGGACGAGACGGTGATCGTGGGAGCGCCCCAGGTGCTCGCCCTCGCCGAACGCCTGGCGACGGCACTGGAGTTGCCCGCCGAGATACCGGAGGCGACCGAGAACCTCGCGCTCACCTTCTGGTTCCTGGAGGGCGAGGCGGAGGAACTGGCCGCTGCCCGGCCCGGCCGCTGGAGCGAGGACCTGGACACGGCCTTCTACGTGGCCCTGTACCTGCGTGCCGCCCAGCACTCACTGCGACAGGGCTGCCCCATCACCTATTCCTGACCCGCGAAGCAACCCTCACGCGTCCGCCACCGAGTCGAAGTCCACCTGCCCCCGGGGCACTCCAAGCGCGTCCGCGTCCACGGACCGCCGGAGCGCCTCGTGCAATTTCGCCGGAGTCAGCACGCCGAGGAAGCGTGCTCCGTCCAGTACGGCGACCCACCCGGCGTCGTGCTGGAGCATCACGCCGAACGCCTGCTTCAAGGGGGCGCCCACCGGTACCCACGCGTTCATCCGGTGGGCGAGTTCACCGACGGTGCCGCCCGCGCCGAGTTCGTCGGCCTTGACCCACCCTTGCAGTTCACCCTGCTGGTCGAGGACCACCGCCCACCGCGCGCCCTCCACGCGGAGCCGGTCGGCGGCGCGCCGGGCCGGTTCGTCCACCCGGGCGACCGGCGGCTGTTCGAGGTCGTCGGGCTCGATCTCCGTCACCGACAACCGCTTCAGACCCCGGTCCGCGCCCACGAACTCGGCGACATACGGCGTCGCCGGCTTGCCGAGCACCGCGCCGGGGGTGTCGTACTGCTCGATCCGCCCCTGCCCGTACACGGCGATCCGGTCACCGAGCCGTACCGCCTCCTCGATGTCGTGCGTGACCAGCAGCACCGTCTTGCGCACGGCGGCCTGCATCCGCAGGAACTCGTCCTGCAACTGCTCCCGCACCACCGGGTCGACCGCGCCGAACGGCTCGTCCATCAGCAGCACCGGCGGATCGGCGGCCAGCGCCCGCGCCACCCCGACACGCTGCCGCTGCCCGCCCGACAACTGCTCCGGATAGCGCGGACCGTACGTCTTCGGGTCGAGGCCCACCAGATCGAGCAGCTCGGCGGCCCGGGCCCGCGCCTTCGCCCGCTTCCAGCCGACCAGGGACGGCACGGTCGCCGTGTTGTCGAGGACCGTGCGGTGCGGGAAGAGTCCCACCTGCTGGATGACGTATCCGATACGGCGGCGCAGTTGCACCGGGTCGACGGAGGCGATGTCCTCGCCGTTGACGAGGATCCGGCCGGAGGTGGGCTCGATGAGCCGGTTGACCATCATCATGGTCGTCGTCTTGCCGCAGCCGGACGGGCCCACGAGCGTGACGAGTTCGCCCTCGTTCACCTCGAAGGACAGCCCGTCCACGGCCGTCGTACCGTCCGGGTACCGCTTGCTGACCTGCTCGAACCGGATCATGTCCTCACGCTAGCGGCGCCGGTCGCGTACCGCCCATCAGCGGGGGCCTACCGGCTGGTGACGAGGGCATGCCGACCCTGGAATGATCCGAAGGAACTGGATCTCTCGGACGGCCGACATGACGGCCGACATGACGGCCGACATGACGGCCGGCACGACAGCCGAAGGGACACGTGGCATGAACGACGGAGTCGACGGAACGGCCCGCACCGGAAGGCTGCGCCGCCGCACGTTGCTCGGCACGGCGGCCCTGAGCGTCGTACCCGCGGCGATGGCGGGAGGGAACGGAGCCGGGGGAAGCGCGGCGGCCGGCACCACGGTGTCGGACCTGACCGTGGAACACCGCACCGACCCCCTCGGCGTCGACGCCGCACACCCCCGATTCGGCTGGCGTACGGCCTCCACCGTACGGGGCCGGCGCCAGACGGCGTACCGGATCCTGCTCGCCACCACGCCCGAGCAGCTCGCCCACGGCCGCGCCGACGTCTGGGACAGCGGCCGCGTCGACTCGGCGGACTCGGTCGCCGTGCGCTACTCCGGCCCCGAACTGCGCGCCTCGACCCGCTACCACTGGACGGTGACGGTCTGGGACGAACACGGCCGCGCCGTCACCGCGGCACCCGGCACCCACTTCGAGACCGGCCTCCTCAGCACCGACGGAGTCACCGGCTGGGACGGCGCGCGGTGGATCGGCATGGCGGGCAAGCGCCCGAACAGCCCCGGCGCACCACTCCTGCGCAACCAGACGGCACTGACCGGCGGGGAGGTGACCGAGGCCCGCCTGTACGTGTCCGCGCTCGGCGTGTACGACGCCTACGTCAACGGCCGACGCGTCCCGGTTCCGCAGGGCGACGGCACGACCTACGAGTTGCTGACCCCCGGCTGGACCAACTACGACACCACCGTCAACTACTTCACCTACGACGTCACGGACCTGCTCACGGACCCCTCGCAGGTCACCCTCGCGGCCGTGCTCGGCAACGGCTGGTACAACGGCCGCATCTCCGAGAACAGCGCCTACTACTCGGCCGACGGCAACCCCCTCGCCCTCAAGGCGAAACTCCTGATCCGGTACGCCGACGGCTCCACCCGGACGATCGTCACCGCACCCGGCGAGGACTGGCGGGCCACCGACACCGGCCCCTACCGCGCCGACGACATCTACGACGGCCAGACCTACGACGCCCGCAGGGAACTCCCCGGCTGGACGGCGAACGGCTTCGACGCCTCGGCCTGGTCCGCCGTCGAGGCTCAAGACCCCTTCCCCGACGCCCGGTTGATCGCCTATCCCGGCGAGAGCGCCCGTCTGATGCCGGAGTGGGACCGCGAGCCGCGGTCCGTCACCGTCCACAAGGGAGCCACGGACCCCACCCGGGCCGCCACCCTCCCTCTCACCCTGCACCCCGGCGACACCGCCGTCGTCGACCTCGGCCAGAACCTCGTCGGCGTCCCCCGCTACACCCTGCGCGGCCCGGCGGGCGCCCAAGTCACCTGCAAACCGGGGGAGATGCTCAACGACGCCGGCGAGGGCGCCGACGGACCCGTGGGCTCGGTCTACCGCGCGAACCTGCGCACCGCCGAGGCCACCAGCACCTACGTCCTCAAGGGCGACCCGGCCGGCGAGACCCACCAGGACTCGCTGACCTTCTACGGATTCCGGTACGTCTCCGTCACCACGACCGAGACCGTGACGCTCGTCGACCTCACGGGCCGTGTGGCCACCTCCGCCCTGCACGACCTCGGCACCGTCACCACCGACGCCGCCGCCGTCAACCAGCTGATCAGCAACGTCCGTTGGGGCCAGCGCGGCAACTACCTCTGGGTGCCCACCGACTGCCCGCAGCGCGACGAACGCCTCGGCTGGACCGGCGACACCCAACTCTTCTGCAACACAGCCCTGTTCAACACCGACGCCGTCCCCTTCCTGAGCCACTTCCAGGACACGCTGATCGACTCGCAGCACACCTACGGCGCGGGGAGGGCCCAGTTCCCCTGGGTCGCCCCGGGCCATCGCTACGGCCGGCCGCTTCCCGCCAGCGGGTGGGCCGACTGCGGAGTGGTCGTGCCGTGGACGGTGTGGCAGATGTCCGGCGACACCACGATCATCGACCGCAGTTGGACGGCGATGACCAAGTACCTCGACTGGATCCGACACCGCACCGGCGACACCTACGCCGGTCAGGGCGCTGTCTTCGGCGACTGGCTCGCCTTCCAGATCACCAGCACCCAGCTCATCAGCGACGTCTACTACGGCTACAGCGCCCGCCTCATGGCGGACATGGCCCGCGCCACCGGCCGCAGCGCCGAAACAGCCACCTACGAGCGGCTGTTCAGCCACGTCAAACGAGCCTTCATCAGCAAGTACTTCGCCACCGACGCCCTCACCGGACAGCTCACCGTCCGGTCGAGCCTCGGCGACCCACCGCCCCACACCCCCGGCAACAGCGCGGGCAGGACCGAGGACAACACCCAGACCGCCCTGCTCTGGATCCTCAAACTCGGCTTCTACGACACGGAGTTCCAGCACCGCCAACTGGTCACGCTGCTCGCCGACAACATAGGCAACGGCCAGGCCTACAAAGCTGCCCACCCCGACAGCACCCGCGTGGAGTACGCGGAGAACACCCTCTCCGTGGGCTTCCTCGGCGTGAACGTCATCGCCCCGGTCCTCACCGGCGAGGGCCGCGCCGACCTGGCGTACCGTCTCCTCCACCAGAACGCGATGCCGTCCTGGCTCTACTCGGTGGCCAACGGCGCCACCACCGTCTGGGAGCGCTGGAACTCGTACTCGAAGCAGGACGGTTTCGGTCCGGTCGACATGAACTCGTTCAACCACTACGCCTACGGCGCGATCATGGAGTGGATGTACGAGAGCATGGCCGGCATCGCCAAGAACCCCGAACACCCGGGCTTCAAGCACTTCTTCCTCCGCCCGCACCTCGACCCGACCGGCGGGATAACCCGGGTGAGCGGCTCACACATCTCGCCCTACGGCGAGATCGTCAGCGAATGGACCGTGCGGGAAGGGCGGTTGACGTATCGGGCGGTGGTTCCCGCGAACAGTACGGCGACCCTGCGCATCCCCACCGCCGACCCGTCGACCGTCCACGAGAACGGGAGGCCGCTGGCCGCGGCCCTGGGCGTCGAGTTCCTCGGCTTCGCGGACGGCACCGCGTCCTTCGAACTGCCTTCGGGCCGCTACGAGTTGACGTCCACGCTCGCCTGACCGCTCACCAGCACCACCTCCAGGGTGCGCGGACCGTGCACCCCCTCGACCCGGTCCAGCTCGATGTCACTGGTCGCCGACGGACCCGAGATCCAGGTCAACGGGCGTGCCGGGTCGAGGCGTTGGAGCGCCTGGGGCACGGACGACACCACCTGGTCCGGCACCCGTACGACACAGATGTGATGGTCGGGGACGAGCGTGATCCGGCGGCGGCCCTGGTCCGGGCCACCGTCCAGGACGATGGTCCCGGTCTCGGCGGCGGCCACCGCGCACGCCGTGACGACACTGTCGACCCGGTCCAGCTCGTGCGGGGTGTTCTCGGCCCGGTCCGCGAGCTGTTCGACGTCGGCCGCCGCGAGCCAGGAAGGCTCCAGACCCGACGGTACGACGACCGTCCGCGAGCCCCGCTCGGCCAGCAACCCGGCGATCGTGGCGGCCAGTTCGGCCTCCGTGCACCGGTGTACGAGCGCCCGGTAGTCCGCCAGGTTCTCGGCGAGCAGGTCGACCGTCTGCTCGACACTCCGGTCCCCGTGCTCACGCAGATAGTCCCGTCGTACCGCCTGCTCGTACGGAGTGTCGTCCGCGCGTACGTCCGCGAGCGCGCGCTCCACGCGGCCCAGGATCCGTTCCCTGCTGCTCACTTGGCACCGTCCATTCCACCCTGCGTGCGCTGCCACCAGTCGCGGAACGGCTCCGGGGGCACGGCGGGCAGGTCCCGGGTGCCGCTCCACGCCCTGCCGGGGCCGGGCAGGGTCCGTGGATGGAAGCGGCGGGTGCGGGAGGCGAGCCGCTGCCCGGCGCGCAGGGCGCCCGGGTGCGTGAACGTCCAGCGGGTCGCCCGCATGGCCGCGCGCTCGGCGGCATGGCCCTTGGCGGGCTGGAGGACGACCTTGTTGCCCTCGCGGGTCACCGGCCCGCCCTCCACGACCCGCTCCCGCAGATGCACCAGCACCTCGGGGATGTCGATGGCGACCGGGCACACCTCGTAGCAGGCACCGCACAGCGACGAGGCGTACGGCAGCGAGGCGTCGATCTCGCTTGCGGTGCCCCGGAGTTGGGGACTGAGGATCGCGCCGATCGGGCCCGGATAGACCGAGCCGTAGGCGTGGCCGCCGGCCCGCTCGTACACCGGGCAGACGTTCAGACAGGCCGAGCAGCGGATGCAGCGCAGGGCCTGGCGGCCGACCTCGTCGGCGAGGGTGTCGGTGCGGCCGTTGTCGAGCAGGACCAGATGGAAGGTGCGCGGCCCGTCCCCGTCGGTCGTGCCGGTCCAGGTGCTGGTGTACGGGTTCATGCGCTCGGCGGTCGAGGAGCGGGGGAGGGTCTGGAGGAACACCTCCAGGTCCTGCCAGGTGGGCACGATCTTCTCGATGCCGACGACCGAGATCAGCGTCTCGGGGAGAGTGAGGCACATCCGGCCGTTGCCCTCCGACTCGACGACGACGAGGGTGCCGGTCTCGGCGACCATGAAGTTGGCGCCGGAGACCCCGACCTTGGCGCGCAGGAACTTCTCCCGCAGATGGACGCGGGCGGCCTCGGCGAGTGCGGCGGGGGTGTCGGTCAGCCCGTCCGGCGCCGGACGGCCCCACTCGCTCATCTCGCGGACGAAGATCTCCCGGATCTCACCGCGGTTGCGGTGGATCGCGGGCACCAGGATGTGCGAGGGCCGGTCCTTGCCCAACTGCACGATCAGCTCGGCGAGATCGGTCTCGTAGGCCCGGATGCCCGCCGCCTCCAGGGCCTCGTTGAGCCCGATCTCCTGCGTGGCCATCGACTTGACCTTGACGACCTCCGACTCGCCCGTCTCCTGGACGATTCGGGTGACGATCCGGTTGGCCTCGTCCGCGTCGGCGGCCCAGTGGACGACGCCGCCGGCCGCCGTCACCGACTCCTCCAACTGGACCAGATACCGGTCGAGATGACGGAGGGTGTGGTCCTTGATCTGCTTGCCGGCCTCGCGCAGCGCGGCCCAGTCGGACAGTTCGGCCACGGCCTTGGCCCGTTTGGCGCGGATCGTGTGGGTGGCGTGGCGCAGATTTCCGCGCAGCGTCTGGTTGTTGACGGCCTCATGGGCGGCCACGGGGAAGGCCGGGAAGGCCGGCATCCCGACGAACGTGCCGCTCATGCGCGTGACTCCTCTTCCGTGGCGGTTTCCGTTTCCGTGGCGGCAAGGATCTCCGCGATGTGCACCGGCCGCATGTCGGTGTGCAGCCGGGCCATCGTGCCGCCGATGTGCATCAGACAGGAGTTGTCCGCAGCGCACAGCACCTCGGCGCCCGTCGACTCCGCGTTGCGCACCTTGTCGGCGCCCATCGCCGCCGAGACGTCGGCGTTCTTCATGGCGAACGTCCCGCCGAAGCCGCAGCACTCGTCGGCACCGGGCAACTCGACCAACTCCAGCCCCTTGACGGCCTGGAGGAGCCTGAGCGGCCGGTCACCGAGGCCCAGGCTGCGCAGCCCGTGGCAGGTGGGGTGATAGGTGACCTTGTGCGGGTAGGAGGCCCCGACGTCCGTCACCCCGAGCACGTCCACGAGGAACTCGGTCAGTTCGTACGTCTTCGGCACCACCGGCGCCAACGTGGCCGCGAGGGTGTCACCGCGCCCTTCCGCCCTGGCCCTTTCCCCCATCCGCGGATACAGCTCGCGCACCATCGCCCCGCACGACCCGGACGGCGTGACGATCGCCTCGTACTCCCCGAAGACATCGGAGAAATGCCGGGCGAGCGGCTCGGCCTCATGGCGGTAGCCGGTGTTGTAGTGCGCCTGCCCGCAACAGGTCTGGCCCATCGGGAAGTCGACCTCGACGCCCAGCCTGGTCAGCAGTTTCACCACGGCGCGCCCGGTGTCCGGATAGAGTGTGTCGTTGACACAAGTCAGGAACAGGGCGACACGCATCGCGGCTCCTTAGTGGTCGATCATCGGATGGGTGCAGCGTAGTCGGAGGTCACCGTCTGGGGGAGCCCCCAGCTCGACGGGCGCCGAGCCGGGCCTCCGATCCGGAGGGGATTTTCCTGGGCCCCGCTTCACCGCGCGGCGAGCCGGGCCTCCGCCGCCCGCCAGCGGGCGGTGTCGCCCTGCGGCTCGTAGCGCGTGGACGGCTGAGTACGGGCGAGGAGCCCCCGCATCCCGGCCAGGTCACCGACGAGCCCGTGGGCCCGCGCCTGGACGAGCACATTGCCCAGCGCGGCAGCCTCGGTCGGCCCCGCGACCACCGGCAACCCGCAGGCGTCGGCGGTCAGTTGGCACAGCAGCGCGTTACGGGTACCGCCCCCGACGACGTACACGACGTCGACCGGATGGCCGGCGAGCTCCTGGGCGTCGCAGACCGCCCGCCGATGGGCGAGCGCGAGGGAGTCGAGAATGCAGCGCGTGATCTCCGCCCGGGACTCCGGCACCGGCTGCCCCGAGCCACGACAGGCGTCGGCGATCCGCTCAGGCATCCGCCCCGGCGCCAGGAACGCCGAGTCCCCCGCGTCCACGACCGACCGCAACGCCGGAACCCGGGCCGCCCCGCGCAGCAGCTCTCCCAACTCCGGCTCGCCCCAGGCCCGTACACACTCCTGAAGCAGCCACAGCCCCATGATGTTGCGCAGATAGCGGACCGTGCCGTCGAGCCCCAGCTCGTTGGTGAAGTTGGCGATCCGGCTCGCCTCACCGAGTACCGGAGCGTCGAGCTCAAGGCCGGCCAGGGACCAGGTCCCGGTACAGATATAGGCGAACCGCTCCTCGACTGCCGGAACGGCGGCGACAGCTGACGCGGTGTCGTGCGATCCGACCGCCGTCACCGCCACGGGCCCCTCCAGTCCCGTCTCCTCCACCACCTCGGCCCGCAACACCCCCGCCGGATCGCCGGGTTGCCGCAGAGGAGCGAACAGCCCGAGGTCGACACCGAGCCGCGAGGCGATGCCGTACGCCCAGTCGCGCGTCCGGGGATCGATGAGTTGGGTGGTGGAGGCGTTCGTCAGCTCGGTGCCCTGCTCCCCGGTGAGCCAGTACGACAGCAGATCGGGAATGAGCAACAGCCGCTCGGCGTGCGCCAGCTGGGCCGAGTCGCGGGCCGCCGCCAACTGGTACAGGGTGTTGAAGGGCGCGTACTGCAACCCGGTCGACGCGTACAACTCGCTCGCGGGCACGGTCGCCCACACCTTCTCGGCGACCCCCTCCGTGCGGGCGTCCCGATAGTGCACGGGATTGCCCAACAAGGCCCCGTCCGCGTCCAACAGCCCGTAGTCCACGGCCCAGCTGTCGATGCCGACCGAGTCGAGCCGCCCACCGGTGACCGCGCCCGCCGCCCGGAGCCCGTCGAGGACACCCGCGTACAGCGCGAGGATGTCCCAGCGCAGCCCCTCGGGCGTGCGGAGGGGCCGGTTGGGAAAGCGATGCGCCTCCGCCAACTCCAGGGAGTCCGGACCCACATGGCCGACCATGACCCGCCCACTGGACGCGCCGAGGTCGACCGCGGCATACGCCTTCATGTCCGCGCTCACCGAAGGAAGGCGGCCGCAACGCCGGCGTCGACCGGGACATGCAGCCCGGTGGTGTGCGTCAAGTCCCCACCCGTGAGGGCGAAGACGGCGTTGGCGACATGCTCCGGCAACACCTCACGCTTCAGGATGGTCCGCTGGGCGTAGAACTCGCCGAGCTTCTCCTCCTCGATCCCGTAGGTCGCCGCCCGCTGCGCACCCCAGCCGCCCGCGAAGATCCCCGAACCCCGCACGACACCGTCCGGGTTGATCCCGTTGACCCGGATGCCGTGCTCGCCCAACTCGGCCGCCAGCAGCCGTACTTGATGGGCCTGGTCGGCCTTGGTCGCCGAGTACGCGATGTTGTTGGGACCGGCGAACACGGCGTTCTTGGACGCGATGTAGAGGATGTCACCGCCGAGCCCCTGGGCGATCATCGCCCGGGCGGCCTCACGCGAGACCAGGAACGAACCACGGGCCATGATGTCGTGCTGGAGGTCCCAGTCCCGGGCCGAAGTCTCCAGCAGGGGCTTGGAGATGGAGATCCCCGCGTTGTTGACGACGAGATCGACCCCACCGAAGGCGAGCAGAGCGGACTTGAAGGCTGCGGCGATCTGCCCCTCGTCCGTCACATCGACAGTGACGGCAACGGCCTTGTCGGGCCCGCCGAGTTCCTCGGCGACGGAGGCCGCGTTCTCGGCGTCGAGATCGGCGATCACGACGCACGCGCCCTCGTCGACCAGCCGCCGGGCGATGGACTTCCCGATCCCACTGCCCGCACCGGTGACGAGCGCGATGCGCGTGGCGAGCGGCTTGGGCTTCGGCATCCGCTGCAACTTGGCCTCTTCCAGGGCCCAGTACTCGATGCGGAACTTCTCCGACTCCTCGATCGGCGCGTACGCCGACACGGCCTCGGCGCCGTGCATCACGTTGATGGCGTTGACGTAGAACTCGCCGGCCACCCGCGCCGTCTGCTTGTCCTTGCCGAAGGAGAACATGCCCACGCCGGGGATCAGCACGATCGCCGGATCGGCGCCCCGCATCGCGGGGGAGTCGGGCAGGGCATGCCGCTGGTAGTAGGCGGCGTACTCCTCGCGATAGACGGAGTGCAGCTCCTTCAGCCGGGCGATCGCCTCGTCCAGCGGAGCGGTGGGCGGCAGATCGAGAACGAGCGGCCTGACCTTGGTCCGCAGAAAGTGATCGGGGCACGAGGTACCGAGCGCCGCGAGCCGCGGATGCTCGGCCCGCGCGAGAAAATCGAGCACGACCTCGGAATCGGTGAAGTGCCCCACCTGCGCCCGGTCTTGAGAGGCGACGGCACGAACATACGGCGCGAGCGCGGCGGCGCGCTCCCGCCGCTCACCGTCGCCGAGCGGACCGTACCCCTCGACGACGGGCCCGAAGGGCTCGGGCCTTCCACGCTCGGCGAGGAACACCTCAGCGGTACGAATGATGTGCAGCGAGTTCCTCTCGCACTCCTCGGAACTCGCACCCCACGCGGTGATCCCGTGCCCCCCGAGCACACACCCGACGGCCTGCGGATTGGCCTCCTTGACGGCGGCGATGTCCAGCCCCAGCTGAAACCCGGGCCGCCGCCAGGGCACCCACACCACGGAGTCCCCGAAACACTCGGCGGTCAGCTTCTCCCCGTCGGCGGCACAAGCCAGCGCGATCCCCGAGTCAGGATGCAGATGATCGACATGAGCCGCGCCCACGAGCCCGTGCATGGCCGTATCGATGGAGGGCGCCGCACCCCCCTTCCCATGCAGGCAGTAGTCGAACGCCCCCACCATCTCGTCCTCGCGCTCGACCCCCGGATACACATCGACCAGGGCCCGCATCCGATCCAGCCGCAACACGGCGAGCCCGGATTCGGTAAGCGTCCCGAGATCCCCTCCGGACCCCTTCACCCACATCAGCTCGACATCACCCCCGGTGACGGGGTCGATGTCAGTCCCCTTCGCGGACGCGTTCCCGCCGGCGTAATTGGTATTGCGAGCATCAGCGCCAAGCCGATGAGAACGGGCGATGAGATCGGCGGCTTCGTGGTGCGGTGCCATGAACGTCCAGTCCTTTTCAAGAGTGGTGACTTTAATTCCCTAGGGGCGCGGGGCTGTTTCAATGTGCGGCTCCGCCGCGTGGGCGCGACCAGCCACAACGGACCCGCACCCCGCATTCAACAGATCCCGGCAGACGCTTACGCCCCCCAACCCGCCTGCTGCCCCCCAACCCGCTCAGCGACAATCCGCTCCTGCCACCCGCCGGCGCGATACGCAGCAATGGGGTCAGGAGCAAGCCCCTGCTCCTCCCGCAACTCCCTGAGCAACGGCCGCACATCCGTGTTGTACGCGTCCATCACCACGGCATTCGCCTCCAGCACATCCCCAGCCCGCTGCGCCGCACCCAACGCCACCGCGTCCACGAGCAGCGCCTTCGCCGTAGCCTCCTGCACATTCATCACCGACCGAATGATCGCCGGAATCTTCGCCTCGATGTTGTGACACTGATCCAGCATGAACGCCACATCCGGAGTGAACCCCCCACCCCGAATCACCTCGTACATGATCCGGAACAACTGAAACGGATCAGCCGCCCCCACCATCAGATCGTCGTCCGCATAGAACCGCGAGTTGAAGTCGAACGCCCCGAGCTTCCCCTCACGGAGCAGCGTCGCCACGATGAACTCGATATTGGTGCCGGGAGCGTGATGCCCGGTGTCGACCACGACCTGCGCCTTCGGCCCGAGCTTCAGACAATGCGCGTAAGCCGTCCCCCAGTCAGGAACATCGGTCGCGTAAAAGGCCGGCTCGAAGAACTTGTACTCCAGCAGCATCCGCTGCCCGTCCCCCAGCCGCGCGTACACCGCAGCGAGCGCCTCAGCCAACCGGTCCTGCCGCGCGGAGAGGTCGTCCTGCCCCGGATAGTTCGTACCGTCCGCGAACCACAACTTGAGATCGGCGGAGCCCGTCGCGTCCATGATGTCGACGCACTCCAGCAGATGGTCGAGCGCCTTGCGCCGCACCGCCGCGTCGGGATGGCAGACGCTGCCGAGCCGGTAGTCGTCGTCCTGGAACGTGTTGGAGTTGATCGCGCCGAGCTTCAGCCCGTGGTCCTGCGCGAACTTGCCCAGCGCCGCGAAGTCGTCGACCCGGTCCCAGGGGATGTGCAGGGCGACCGTCGGCGCCACGCCGGTGAACTCGTGGACCTTGGCCGCGTCCTCCAGCTTCTCCTGCGGGGTGCGCGGCACGCCCTCCTGGGCGAAGACCTTGAACCGGGTCCCCGAGTTCCCGTACGCCCACGAAGGCGTCTCGACTGCCTGGGTCTTGAGAGCGGCCTTCACCGCGGCGAGCTCGGTCACTTGAGGGCTCCTGTGACGTGCGACGGAACGACGTATGTATGAAACGATTCAGAGAGCGAAGCTATGAGCGTCCCGAAGGGGTGTCAAGTCCTACGGCGAAGCCTGTGTCCCGTGACTTCAACGTGACCTTTGGCTATCGAAAGTTTTTCGAGGCGGACCCATTGACGTGACAACGCCGACGCGCCTAACGTCCCGGCAACCAAGTTGAAACCTTTCACGACGCTGTGAGGGCCTACCCGCCGGCGTCGTCGAGGAGCCCCTCATGACCCACCCGTCAGACACGGGTCCGGCCCCGGTGCTCGCGCTCAAGGGCATCTCCAAGTCCTTCGGCGCGGTGCGCGCCCTGCGGGACGTGTCCCTCGAACTGTTCCCCGGTGAGGTGCACGCACTCGCCGGTGAGAACGGCGCGGGCAAGTCCACTCTCATCAAGACCCTCGCCGGTGTGCACCGGCCCGACGCCGGCCAGGTGCTGCTCGACGGCGCGCCCGTCCTCTTCCACGGCCCCGGTGACGCCCGCGACGCGGGTATCGCCGTGATCTACCAGGAACCGACCCTCTTTCCCGACCTGTCGATCGCCGAGAACATCTTCATGGGGCGCCAGCCCCGCCGCGCCCTGGGCCGTATCGACCACAAGGCCACGTACGCGGCGACCGCGGAGCTGATGAAGCGGCTCGGCGTCGAACTGGACCCCGACCGCCCGGCGCGCGGCCTCTCCATCGCCGACCAGCAGATCGTGGAGATCGCCAAGGCGCTCTCCTTCGACGCCCGCGTCCTCATCATGGACGAGCCGACGGCCGCCCTCACCGGCAGCGAGGTGGCCCGCCTCTTCGGCGTGGTCCGCACCCTGCGCGAACAGGGCGCCGCCGTCCTGTTCATCTCGCACCGCCTGGAGGAGATCTTCCAGATCTGCCGGCGCGTCACGACCCTGCGCGACGGCGCCCTGATCTCCAGCGAACCGATCGAGGGAATGACCGAGGACGATCTCGTACGCCGCATGGTCGGCCGCGACCTCGACGAGCTGTACCCCAAGCAGGACGTCGAACCGGGCGAAGTCGCCCTGAGCGTCAAACGGTTGACCCGCGAGGGCGTCTTCACCGACGTCTCCTTCGATGTACGGCGCGGGGAGATCGTCGGCCTGGCCGGGCTCGTCGGCGCCGGCCGTACCGAGGTGGCGCGGGCCGTCTTCGGCATCGACCGGTGGGACGCGGGCGGGGTCGAGGTGGACGGCAGGTCGCTGACGAACGGCGCCCCTTCGACCGCGATGGCCGCGGGCCTCGCCCTGGTCCCCGAGGACCGGCGCGCCCAGGGCCTGGTGATGGACATGTCCATCGAGCGCAACATCGGCCTGACCGGCCTGCGTACGACCGTGAAGGCGGGCCTCGTCGACCGGGGCGCCGAACGCAGCCGTTCCCTCGACTGGGCGGTGAAGCTGCACGTCAAGTACGCGCGGATCGCCGACACCGTCAACACCCTCTCCGGCGGCAACCAGCAGAAGGTCGTCCTCGCCAAGTGGCTGGCCACTGGTCCGAAGGTGCTGATCGTCGATGAACCGACCCGTGGCATCGATGTCGGGACGAAGGCCGAAGTGCACCGGCTGCTCAGCGAGTTGGCCGCCGACGGGGTCGCCGTCCTGATGATCTCCTCCGATCTGCCCGAGATCCTCGGCATGGCCGACCGTGTGCTGGTGATGCACGAGGGCCGCCTCACCGCCGAGATCCCCCGCTCCGAAGCCACCGAGGAAACCGTGATGGCCGCAGCCACCGGGAGGGCCGCCGTATGACCAGGTCCTTCATGACGACCGCAGCTTCCGGGAGGGCCGCCGTATGACGGTCACCGCTCCCAATCCCGCGCCCGCCGCCGAGGTGCCCGAGTCGAGCAGCACCCGGCTGGTCGACCGGGTCTTCAAGATGCGTGAACTCGCCATCCTGGTCGTCTTCCTGGTGATGATCGGCATCACTCAGGCCGGCAACAGCGAGTTCCTGTCCGAGCAGGGCATCAAGGACCTGCTCCTCAACGCGACGATCCTCGTCCTGGTCGCCACCGGCCAGTCGCTGGTCGTCATCACCCGCAACGTCGACCTGTCGGTGGGCTCCACGCTCGGCATCACCGCGTTCGCCACGGGCACCTATCTCCAGGGCGGCGGCAACGCTGTCATCGCGATCCTGCTGGCAGTGCTGCTCGGCATCGGACTCGGCCTGGTCAACGGACTGTTGGTCAGCCTCGGCCAGGTGCCCGCCCTGGTCGTCACGCTCGGCACGCTCTACATCATCCGGGGTGTCGACTCCATCTGGGTCGGCTCCCGGCAGATCACCGCCGCCGATCTCCCGGGCGGATTCGTGGACTTCGGCTCCGGCGGACTGTCCGCGGTG
This sequence comes from Streptomyces sp. NPDC101776, assembly GCF_044766845.1. Classification (NCBI taxonomy): domain Bacteria; kingdom Bacillati; phylum Actinomycetota; class Actinomycetes; order Kitasatosporales; family Streptomycetaceae; genus Streptomyces; species Streptomyces sp. NPDC101776. The sequence continues at coordinate 1,095,838 of NZ_JBIWMV010000001.1, forward strand.
CCCTGGCTGGCGATGATCGCGCTCGTCGTGCTGATCGCCACCGCCTACTACCTCAAACACTTCGGCAGTGGACGGGAGTTGTACGCGCTCGGCTCCAACCCCGAGGCGGCGCGGCTCGCCGGTATCCCCGTCCGCAAGCGGATCCTCGCCGCGTACACGTTCTGCGGCGGGCTGGCCGGACTGGCCGGCGCGATGTACCTGGCCCGCTTCGGCAACGTCGACTCGGGAACCGGCACCGGCTATGAACTCACCGTGGTCAGCGCGGTAGTTGTGGGTGGCGTGGTCTTCACCGGCGGCTCCGGCAGCGTCTACGGCGCGGCCCTCGGCGCACTCCTGCTGACCTCGGTCAACAGTGTGCTGCCGGCCCTCGGCGTCAGCTCCGTCTGGGTGCTCGCCATCAACGGCATCCTGCTCATCCTCGCCATCGCCGTCGACCGGATCGTCGCCCTGCGTGTGGCCACCGCACTGAAGAAGAGGAACGCCCGCCATGCCTGACTCCCTGACGCACGCGGTCCGTTGGGACACGGTCGTCGGCGCCCTCCTCATCGTCCTGCTGCTGTTCTCCTTCTCCTTCGTGGACGGCTTCGGCAACGCGCTGAACCTGTCGTTCCTGATCGGCAACACCCTTCCCATCGCACTGATCGCGCTCCCGATGACCCTGTTGGTCGTCGCCGGTGAGATCGATCTGTCGGTCGCCTCCACGGCCGGTCTTTCGGGCGCGGTGATGGGCAAGCTGTGGAACGACGGCATGACCATCGAGACGATCATCCCGATCTGCCTGCTGCTGGGCGTGGCCTGCGGGCTGGTCAACGGGCTCCTCGTCACCCGGCTCGGTCTGCCGTCCCTGGCCGTCACCATCGGCACGCTCGCCGCGTACCGGGGGATCGCGCAGATCGTGCTCGGCTCCGACGCCGTGACCGATTTCCCCACGCAGTACCTGGACTTCGCGTCCGGGCGGCTCGGGGGCACGTTCTTGCCGCAGGCGTTGCTGCCCTTCCTCGTGTTGCTCGCGATCGGGGTGGTCGTGCTGCACGCGACGCCGTTCGGGCGGTCGTTGTTCGCGATCGGAGCCAACGTGGAGGCCGCCCGCTTCGCCGGTATTCGGGTTCGGCGGCAGAAGCTGATCCTCTTCACGGTGACGGGGTTGATGGCTTCTCTCACCGGTGTGTTCTGGGCGCTGCATTACGCCAGTGCTCGGTATGACAACGCGACCGGGCTCGAACTGTCCGTCGTCGCCGCTGTGTTGCTCGGTGGGATCGACTTCGACGGCGGGAAGGGGACGTTGGGCGGGGCGATCGCGGGTGTCTTTCTGCTCGGGGCGTTGCAGAACGTGATGAGCCTTCTCAATGTCTCCGCGCAGTCGCAGATCGTCGTCACCGGTGTGCTGCTTGTTGTTTCGGTGCTCGGCCCTCGGGTCGCCAAGCAAGTGACTGTTGCCAGGGCCGCGGCTCGTTCCACCGGATAGGTCGTTTGGCGTCTGCGGCCGGTTCGTGGCCGGTCGCGCTCACGCGGCGGTAGCCGCAAATCAATACAGCCCCGCGCCCCTGAAGGGGCGCTCCCGCTCACCCTCGTATCGAAGGAACCCATGCCATGCGCAAGTCATCTCTTCGTCGTGCCTGTGCGGCGGTCGTCGCCGTCACTTCTCTCACCCTCGTCGCCACCGCTTGCGGTGGTACCACCAAGAAGGATGTGAAGGACGAGAACACCGGGTCGGCCGTCACCGGTGGTAAGGCGGACCCGAGTGCCGCTCTCAAGAAGGGGCTCACCGTCGGGTTTCTGCCGAAGGCGGTCAACAACCCGTACTTCACCACGTCGGACAAGGGCGGCGAGAAGGCGCTCACCGAACTGGGCGAGAAGTACAAGGAGGTGGGCACGACCAGTGCCACCGACACCGCCGGCCAGGTGAGTTACGTCAACACGCTCACCCAGCAGCAGGTGAACGCGATCGCCGTCTCCGCGCAGGACCCGGGTGCGCTGTGCACCGCGCTCAAGCAGGCCATGAGCAACAAGATCAAGGTCGTCACCTACGACTCGGACACCAACCCCGAGTGCCGCAACGCCTTCGTCTCGCAGGCCAGCGCCGAGGACCTCGGCCGCACCGAGGTGCAGTTGCTCGCCGAACAGATCGGCTACAAGGGCGAGATCGCGATCCTGTCGGCCGCGCAGACCGCGACGAACCAGAACACCTGGATCGGGTTCATGAAGGACGAGCTGAAGGACCCCAAGTACAAGGACATCAAGCTGGTCAAGGTCGCCTACGGCAACGACGACGCCCAGCAGTCCTTCCAGCAGACCCAGGGCCTCCTCCAGGAGCACCCGAACCTGAAGGGGATCATCTCCCCGACCACCGTCGGCATCAAGGCCGCCGCCCAGTACCTGTCCGGCTCCAAGTACAAGGGCAAGGTCAAGCTCACCGGTCTCGGCACCCCGAACGACATGCGCAAGTACGTCAAGAACGGCACCGTCGACGGCTTCGAGCTGTGGGACCCGGCGAAGCTCGGCGCCCTCGCCGCGCAGACCGCGGTGGCGCTGGTGTCGGGGCAGATCACCGGCAAGGAGGGCGAGACCTTCACGGCCGGCGGGACGTCGTACACCATCGGCAAGGACGGTGTGATCAGCCTCGGCAAGCCGACCGTGTTCGACGCGAAGAACATCGACCAGTTCAACTTCTAGCAGATACAGGGATGTTGATGCAGCGCGTGTGCTTCCTGCTGAAGGTCCGGGCGGACCGCCTCGACGAGTACCGCGAGCGGCACGCCGCCGTGTGGCCCGAGATGCTCGACGCGCTCTCGGCCACCGGCTGGCACAACTACTCGCTCTTCCTCCGCACGGACGGCCTGCTGGTCGGCTACTTGGAGACCGAGGACTTCGCCGCCGCCCAGGCCGGCATGGAAGCCACCGACATCAACTCCCACTGGCAGGCAGAGATGGCGCCGTTCTTCGAGTCCCTGGACGGCGCCCGTCCCGACGAAGCGATGAAGCCCCTCACCGAGGTCTTCCACCTCGCGTGATCCCCCACAGGAGCCGCTCATGAGAAGACGCGCCGTGCTGACGACCGCCATACTTGCGGCCGTGGCAACGCCGGGCATCGCACGGGCGGCCGACCCCGGCCCGTCCGTCACCAAGAACAGCACCACCCAACTCGACGCCCAGGCCGTCTACTTCGTCTCGTACGACGGCCTGGTCAACAACAACTCGTTCCAGAAGAACGGGCTGTTGACCTACAAGGGCTACCAGTACGCGGCCTGGTACACGTCCACCAAGTACGCCGTCGTCGGCCGCCGGGTGCTCGGTGGCTCCACCTGGTCCACCGTCACCCTCTCCCACCAGCTCAAGAGCGACGACTCCCACAACGTCATCTCCATGGGCGTGTCCAAGATCGACGGCCGCCTCCACCTCAACATGGACTCCCACAGCGACGGCTTCTTCTACGTCAAGTCGGTCGCCGGCCTGCTCGACAACCCGGCGTCCACCACCTGGACTTCGGCCGTCCTCGGCGCCGTAGGGACCTCGCTGGACGGTGTGGCGCTCACCTCGCAGTTCACCTACCCCCAGTTCATCGCCACCCCTGAAGGCAGGCTCCAGCTCAGCTACCGCGTCGGGATCTCCGGCAACGGCCGCAACGCCCTTGCGGAGTACGACGGTTCGGCCTGGACCGCGCTGGGGGAGTGGAGCGGCTCCACCGGCACCTACACCAGTACCCATGGCTCCAGCACCGCCCGCAACATGTACCTGCACGGCATCGACTACGACGTCAACGGCCGGCTGCACTCCTTCTTCACCTGGCGCGAGCAGGCCGCCGCCGTGATGTGCAACAGCGGCGGCATCACCAACCACGACACCGGCTACGTCTACTCGACCGACCGGGGCCGCAGTTGGCGCAACGACGCCGGAACTGCCGTAGGAACCACGGGTGGTTCGGACACCGTGGCCGTCACGGACGCCGGTCTCGTCGTCGACTCGCTCAATCCCGACCACTCCCTCATGAACCAGGAGAGTCAGGCCACCGACTCCACCGGCCTTCCGCACGCGATCATCAGCTATGTGCCCGGCCGCTTCGGTCAGTGCACCACGAACTACGTCACCGACCGCACCGCCAACGGCCGCGCCTTCCACGTCCGCAAGACCTCCGCCGGCACCTGGCAGAAGACCGAGATCCCGATCGCCCTGAACTCCAGCCAGCGCACCAAGCTGGTCCTGGACAAGTACGACAACGCCTACGCGGTCCTGCCGTTCGGCCGTGTCGCGGGCGCTTCGAAGTCCTCCGGGTACACCGACTGGGCGCTGCTGTACGACGGGAGCGGCCTGAACGCCTTCGGCGAGGTCGTCGTCGACGAGTTGCGCGTGAAGGCGGACAACGTGCTGTCGTTCATGTACCAGGAGAAGTCGAGCGGTACGACCCCCTCGGCACTCCATGTCGTCGACTTCGCCCTGCCCGCGTGAGGGGCACGGGCGCGGGAGTCGCCACAGGTCATGGCGGTAATGTGAAGACCTTCCCGCCGTCCCACGTCACCCTGGAGGTCTCCGCCTGATGGCCCAGCCGGTGGGTATCAAGGACGTCGCCCGCGCCGCCGGAGTCTCCGTCGGCACGGTCTCGAACGTCATCAACCGTCCGGACACCGTCGCCACGGAGACCCGGGCCCGGGTGCTGTCCGCGATCGACCGCCTCGGCTATGTCCGCAGCGAGTCCGCGCGGCAGTTGCGCGCCGGCCGCAGCCGGATCATGGGGCTGCTCGTCCTCGACATGGGCAACCCGTTCTTCGTGGACGTGGCCCGTGGCGCCGAGCGGGCCGCGCGCGAGTCGGGGCTCGGCGTGATGGTCTGCAACAGCGCGCAGAGCCCCGTCGAGGAGGCCGACTACCTCTCGCTCTTCGCCGAACAGCGGGTGCGGGGCGTGCTGTTGACCCCGGCCGACGCGACCGGACGCAACATCGAGTCGTTCCGTCGGCACGGCATCCCCTTCGTGCTCGTCGACCGTGTCGCCGAGGGCACCACCGAGTGCTCGGTCTCCGTGGACGACGTCGCCGGCGGCGCGCTCGCCGTGCGGCACCTGGTCGACGCGGGGCACCGCTCCATCGCGTACGTCAGCGGCCCGCCCGGCTTCAACCAGGTGCGGGACCGTCGTACGGGTGCGAAGAACGCGCTCGCGGAGGCCGGTCTCGACCCCGACGCGCTGCGCGAGCTGCCCACCGACCGGCTCGACGTGGCGGCCGGCCGGGACGCGGGCGCCCGGCTGCTCGGCCTCGCCGACCGGCCCACGGCCGTCTTCTGCGCCAACGACCTGCTCGCCCTCGGCGTGCTCCAGGCCATGTTCGCGGCCGGGGTCGGCGTCCCCGACGACCTCGCGATCGTCGGCTACGACGACATCGAGTTCGCGGCCGCCGCCGCCGTACCGCTCACCTCGGTCCGCCAGCCCGCCGTCACCATGGGCGCCCTGGCCGCCGAGTTGCTGCTGGAGGAGACCGAGGCGGAGGCGGATCCGGCGGCCCGTCCGCACGAGCACCGGCGGGTCGTCCTCCAGCCGGAACTGGTGGTGCGCCGCTCCAGTCTCGCCGCCCGCTGATCGGCCGGTCAGTAGGATTTCATGATCCGGGGGGTCGGATATCGGACGCGCATGTGCTGAACTGTGACGCGGCCCGTCATTCGTCCGTACCAGGAGTCGCGTTGTCCGTCAGCTACCGCCAGCCCGGCGTCGTCCTCACCGACCGCCACTTCGCCGTACCCCTCGACCACGAGGACCCCACGGGCGAGACCATCGAGCTCTACGCCCGTGAGGTCGTCGCGAGCGACAAGGCGCACCGCGAGGACTTGCCGTGGCTGCTCTACCTCCAGGGCGGACCCGGATTCGGAGCGAATCGTTTCGTCGGCAGACAGGCCTGGCTCGGCCGCGCGCTCGACGAGTACCGCGTCCTGCTCCTGGACCAGCGCGGCACCGGCAGCTCCACTCCCCTCAACCGGCAGACGCTCCCGCTGCGCGGCGGCCCCGCCGAGCAGGCCGAGCACCTCACGCGCTTCCGCGCCGACTCGATCGTCCGCGACTGCGAGGCGATCCGCCCGGCGCTCACCGGCGGCGCCCCCTGGACCGTCCTGGGCCAGAGCTTCGGCGGCTTCTGCACGGTCAACTACCTGTCCACCGCCCCCGAAGGCCTGCGCACCGCCTACCTCACCGGCGGCCTGCCGTCCCTCGACGCCCACGCCGACGACGTCTACCGGGCCGCCTACCCGCGCATCGAGCGCAAGGTCGTCGCCCACTACGACCGCTACCCGCAGGACGTGGAGCGCGCCCGCCGCATCGCCGAACACCTCTTGCGCCACGAGCCGGTCCTGCCGAACGGCTACCGGCTCACCGTCGAGGCCTTCCAGTCCCTGGGCATCATGCTCGGCGGCAAGGAGGGCAGCCACCGCCTCCACTTCCTCCTGGAGAACGCCTTCGTCCGCACCCCGCAGGGCCACGAACTCTCCGACGCCTTCCAGGAAGAGGTCCAGAACTCCCTCTCCTTCGCCGGCCACCCCCTCTACGCCCTCGTCCACGAGGCGACCTACGGCCAGGACTCCCGCCCCACCGCCTGGTCGGCGGAGCGCGTGCGCGGCGAGTTCCCGCAGTTCGACGCGGCCAAGACCCTCGCGGGCGACAGTCCTCTCCTCTTCACCGGCGAGACCATCCACCCCTGGATGTTCGACTGCGACCCCGCCCTGCGCCCGCTCCGCGACACCGCCGAACTCCTCGCCGCCCGCACCGACTGGCAGCCGCTCTACGACGCGGGGCGCCTCGCCGCCAACGAGGTTCCGGTCGCCGCGGCCGTGTACCACGACGACATGTACGTCGACGCGGACCACTCGCTCCGGACCGCCCGCTCCATCCGGGGCCTGCGCACCTGGGTCACCGACGAGTTCGAGCACGACGGCGTACGGTCCGGAGGCCCACGCGTCCTGGACCGGCTGATCGCCCTCACGCGCGACGAGGTCTGAGACCGGGACCGGCGACGAGATGTGACCTCGGAATTTCCGACATAAGGTTCATTTCGATGAATACCACGTCTCCTCGCCGGGTCCGCCCGGCCGCCCTGGTCCTCGCCGTCGTCGCGGCGAGCACGGTCGCGCTGGTCTCCTGCGGCGACGACAACGACAGCTCCGGCAGCTCGCGGTCCGCGACTCCGGACAAGGCATCCTTCTCGGGCATGACCCCCTCGGCCCTGAAGTCGGCCGCCTCCTCGGCGGTCGCGTCGGCCCGCGCACAGGCCTCCGCCGCCGCGTCCTCGGCGTCAGCGGCGGCGTCCTCCTTCGAGGCCTCGGTCTCGGCCGAGGTCGCCCGCGCGAGCAAGGACGCCCAGAACGAGCTCAAGGGCGTCGACGGTCAGGGCAACGCTATGTCCGAGGTCGCCATGACCGGCAAACCGCGCGCCCAGACCGGCGGGCTCCTCGCCGTCCTCGTCACCATCACCAACAAGACCGAAAAGAAGGCGTCCTACGCCGTCCAGGTCGACTTCCTCGACTCCTCGGGGAAGGTGGTGGAGACCCGCTATGTCGGCGCCGAGAACCTCGCCCCCGGCGCGAAGGCCCAGCCGGTCGCCATCAGCACCAAGCCGCCGGAGCCGGTCCTGACCCCCAAGTTGGCGAAGGCGCAACGCTATTGAGCACGTTCGTCGGCGACGGGCTTATCCGCGCCCGGAGTTGAGCTCGTCCACCGCTCCGCCCGCGTCGCCGATCGTCGTGTAGTCGACGGCGACGAAGTTCACCGGCCGACCGCGTTCCCGCTCGCAGCGGTGGACGCGGTCGAGCACGAAACGGCGGGCGTTGACCTCACCCGCGTCCAGGCGGCTGCCGCCGTCGATGGTGATGAAGTGGTTGAGCAGGAACAGCCGTTTGTCGCTGCCGCCGCGATGCGGTACGCAACTCATCGCGTCCGGCGTGCGGAACGCGAACGGCGTCTCCATCCCGTAGTCGTAGAAGTTCCGGTACCAGGGCGCCGGGCCGTCGGCCTCCTCGGCGAAGACGACAAGCCGGCGCCCGCTGTCGATCAGGTCGCCCAGGGTGGGCCACGGCTTCGCGGGATCGGCGTCCGGGGTGTGCACCAGGTCGCTCAACCCGGCCTGCGCGACGGCCTGTTCGGTGTCCTTGCCGCTGATCGCGTCCTGCACGATCAGCGTGACGACCTCGGTCGGATGGGCGCGCATCCAGTCGCCGATCTCGTGCAGCGCGGGCACCAGGGCGATCGCCCCGGCCCGGCACACCGAGTGGCACAGCCACAGCCCCTCGCGCGGCGGATTGACCTTGTTGACGGCCGAGGCGATGAACTTCCGTTGTTCCGGGGTGAAGTCGGACTCGGTGAGCCGCGCGGTGATCTCGTCCGGCCGCTCCCACCGGTAGGTGTCGATCTGCAGGGCGCGCACCCCGTCGTCCAACTGGGCGGTGATGGACGGGTCTTGGAGCGGGCCGATGAACCGGTCCACGGTCGTCGACATCGCGTTGTGCGAGGTGAGGTAGGCGACCTCGTCGTAGGACCGGTCGCACAGCTCCGCGCTGCCCTCGCAGGTCCGGGACGCGGTGGGCGTCACCGCGTACGGCACCAGCAGGACGCCGGCGACGGCGGCCCCGCCGGTCGCCAGGCCCAGCCAGCGGAGGCGGGGGAGAGCGGGCATGTGCGGCCTGACCTGGAGGGCCCAGCCCACGCCGGTGAGGAGGGCACCGGCCAGGACGGGGACCAGGGCGGTCGTCAGGGCGGTGGCCGTGAGCCGGTCCAGGGCGGTGCGCTGCACGTCGTCGACCAGCCGGGCCAGGCTCGGTGGCCAGGAACCCGGCGGATCGATCACCCGCCCGCCGCTGACCAGCCGGAAGAGGACGGCGACGAGCCCGGCCAGTACCCCACCGCCCGCGAGCGACCAGCCCAGCGGGAGGAGTCGGCGGCCGGGAGACGACGAGCCGCCTCCGATCCACAACACCACCAGCGCGACGATGAGAAACGCCGAGGCGAGGGCTTCCGCGAGGCCGAGGCCGACGGCGGTGTAGACGCGGGCGCGGTGGAGAGGTGCCAGGTCGTTGCCGGACGCGGCCAGGGTGTCCGTGAGGTTCCATCTCCCGCCGTCCGTGGCCGCCCGGAGCTGCGTGGCGGCCGTACGGGTCCGGTCTGTCACGACGGCGGGGGCCACGGTGGCGAGCGCGGTCGCGACATCGCCGTCCCGGAGCGCCGCCTCGACCGCCGGGCGCAGGGCATCCCGGTCCGCGACGGGCAGACCGCTCACCAGCGTCGCGGCCGCCTGGTCCGCCTGCGCCTCGGTCAACGGCAGGGCGGGCAGCCCGGCGGGCACGTGCCCCGCGACCACGGCACCCAGAGCTGTGGACAGGTCGGTCGAGAAGCGCCCGAAGTCGGGCTCGGGCCGGTCCTGGACCGACGCGACGAGATCACCGAAGTAGATCTGGGCCAGGTCGTTGAGGTTGGCCAGCACGGGCCGCAGTTCGACCTTGAGGACCAGGGAGTCGCGCTCGCCGCCCAGATAGCCCACCACGGCGTCGATCTGCTGCCGGGTGAGATCCCGGACCGTCTCCGGCGGCAGCACCAGCTTGAGATTGGAGGTGACCTGGGCCTCCGGAACCGGCAGCCGGGCCAACAGCCCCCGGGTGACCGCCGCCGTCCGGGGATCGACCAGCACTTGGTTGTACAGGCGGTCGTAGGCCTTCTGCTCGTCCAGTACGGACTGGTAGAAACCCGGGGAGACCACAGTGGAGCGGGCCGTGGCCGCGGTGGTGAGGACGGCCGTGGCGAGAACGGCCAGGATCAGGGCCGCGAGGCGCGGCAGCCTGCGGGAGGCGACGCCGACCGGGTCCATGACTCACCATCGTCGTCCTGCCCCACCCGCCCCGCAAACGGACGGGGGAGCCGGAAACCGGCTGGCCATGGCGGCGGCGGACGTGCTGTGATCACCCCGGCTCTCGCGCACGTGACCACGGGATCCACGACGGGGACGGGACGGTATGAACGACGAGGACCTGCTGGCGGACCGCTTCGAGGAACACCGGGGCCGGCTGCGCGCGGTCGCCTACCGCATGCTCGGCTCGGTGCCGGAGGCGGAGGACGCGGTCCAGGAGGTGTGGCTGAAGCTCAGCCGCACGGACGCGGACGAGATCAGGAACCTCGGCGGCTGGCTGACCACGGTCGTCGGCCGGGTCTGCCTCGATCTGCTGCGCTCCCGTACGGCACGCCGTGAGGAGCCCATCGACGAGACCTTCGTGCCCGACCCCGTGGTCAGACCCCTCACGGAACTCGACCCGGAGGAGGAGATGCTCCACGCCGACTCGGTGGGCCTCGCCCTCCTCGTCGTCCTGGAGACCCTGGAACCCGCCGAACGGCTCGCGTTCGTCCTGCACGACATGTTCGCGGTGCCCTTCGACGACATCGCCCCGATCGTGGAACGCGGTTCGGCCGCGACCCGCCAACTGGCCAGCAGGGCCCGCCGCCGGGTCCAGGGCGCGAACCTGCCGAAGGCCCCCGACCTCGCCCGCCAGCGCGAGATCGTCGAGGCCTTCCTCGCCGCCGCCCGCGAGGGCGACTTCGAGGCCCTCGTCGCCCTCCTCCACCCGGACGTGGCCCTGCGCGCCGACTCCGGCGCCCTCGCACGGGGCGCGGGCGCGTCCAAGGCGATACGCGGAGCGCGCACGGTCGCCGAACAGGCGCTCATGTTCGCGCCGTTCGCCCGCTTCGCCCAACTCGCCCTGGTCAACGGCTCGGTGGGCGTCGTCAACGCGCCCGAGGGACAGGTGCTGTCCGTCATGGGCGTCACCGTCGCCGACGGCCTGATCACCGAGATGTACATCCTGTCCGACCCCGACCGGCTGGCCCGCCTCGATGCCGACGGGCCCGTACGGTGAACCCCATGGAAGATCACATAGCCGACCGCTCCGACCTCCGCGGCGACTGCGAGCGCTGCTTCGGGCTGTGCTGTGTGGCGCTGCCCTTCGCCGCCTCGGCCGACTTCGCGATCGACAAGGCCCCCGGGACGCCGTGCCCGAACCTCCAGGGAGACCACCGCTGCGGCATCCACGCGAAGCTCCGCCCGTCGGGCTTCACCGGGTGCACCGTCTACGACTGCTTCGGAGCCGGGCAACACGTCTCACAGGTCACCTTCGCCGGCCAGGACTGGCGTACGGCTCCCCGGGAACAGGCCCGCCAAATGTTCGACGTGTTCCCCGTCGTACGCCAACTCCACGAACTGCTCCGGTACTTGGCCGAGGCGCTCACTCTGCCCGCCGCCCGGTCCGTCCACCCCGAACTGAGCCGGGCCCTGGCCCGTACCGAGGAACTCACGCACGGCACACCCGAACAGCTCGGCGCGCTGGACGTGGGCGCCCACCGGCAGGACGTCAACGAACTCCTGCTGCGCACCAGCGAGTTGATGCGATCCGGAGCGCGCGGCAAGAAGAAGGAGCGGCGCGGCGCCGACCTCATGGGTGCCCGGCTCAAGGGCGCCGATCTGAGCCGGGCCAACCTGCGCGGGGCCTGTCTCATCGCCGCCGATCTCACCGGGGCCGACCTGCGCGGCGCGGATCTGATCGGTGCCGATCTGCGGGACACCGATCTCACGGACGCCGATCTGACCGGCGCGTTCTTCCTCACCCAGCCCCAGGTCAACGCGGCCCGGGGGAGCGCGGGGACCAGGCTGCCGGAGTCAGTCGTCCGCCCTGCGCACTGGGCAGCGGGCCTCTGACGGGACCTCCTCGGCCACCGTGCTCGGTGCGGGCGCGGCCGGCGCGGTACGGCGGTCCAGGTGCAGGCGCAGGCCGTCCGGCATCAGGGTCAGGCGTTCCGTCACGCGCAGTCGGTACGCCGGCTCGGGGCGCAACTCGTAGCGGCGCAGCAGCAGTCCGAGGACCAGCATCGACTCGTGCAGCGCGAACTGTCGGCCGATGCACGCCCGCGCCCCCGTCCCGAACGGCTTGAAGGTGTGCGGGGCGCGGGAGCGGACGGCCTTGGCGTCGAAGCGGTCCGGGTCGAACTCCTCGGCGTCCGCGCCCCACACCTCGGGGTCGCGGTGCAGCATCGGCGTCAGGATCAGCGCCCAGGCGCCCCGCCGCATGGGGTGCACCCCGACGAGTTCGGTGTCCTCGGTGGCCTCGCGGGCGTACGCGGGGGCCGTCGGCCAGAGCCGTAGCGATTCGTCGAGCACCCGGCGGACGTAGCGCAGCTTGGCGACCTGGTCGTAGCCCGGGTTCGGAGTGTCGCCCCACACCTGGTCCACCTCGGCGCGGGCGCGGGCGGCGATCTCCGGGTGGCGGGCGAGGTAGTGCAGCGCGAAGGACAGGGAGCCCGAGGTCGTCTCGTGGCCGGCGACCAGGAAGGTGATGACCTGGCGGCGGACGTTCTCGGCGGACAGGCGTTCGCCGGTCTCCGGGTGGGTCGTGTCGAGCATCCGGTCGAGCAGGTCTCCGTCGCCGCTCGCCTCGCGGCGGGTGTGCACCATGTCGTCGACCGTGCGGTTGAGGTAGGCGATGTCCGCCTCGTTGCGGCGAGTTGAGCCGCGCAGGAGGAACGGGGCCAGCGGTGCGGGTACGGAGTTGAGGCGTTGCGCGTAGCTGAGCGTGCCCACCATCGAGGTCACGAAGGGGTGCGGGCGGTCGCGCTCGAAGGAGCCGAAGTCATGGCCGAAGCCGGTGCGCGCGATCGTCTCCAGGGTCAGCTTGGTCATGTCGCCCGGGACGTCCACCGCCCGCCCGGCAGCCTGTTCGCGGTCCCAGTGGTCGGTGAGCCGCTCGGCCACGGACAGCATCATCGGGTGGTAGCCGGCCATCGCCTCGCGGCTGAAGCCCGGTGCCAGGACGTCGTGCGCCAACTGCCAGTTGGGCTCGTGGTTGTACGCCGTGAACAGCCCGTCCCCGGCGACCGGCCGCAGGTTCGCGACCCCCAGACCGACGTGCTTGGCGAACCGCGACTCGTCCGCCATGTCGGCGACCAGGTCGGCGCCCCACACGAACACGAACTCCTTGCCGAAGGCCTTCCGCCGGAAGATCGGGCCCAGTTGACGCGCGAAGCGGAGCGAGTCCTGGAGGGGAGTGCGGCGGTCGGCGCCGATGACGTCACCGAGGAACGGGACCCGGCGCGGGGGACGCGGGATGCGGTCGAGGTGGGGCCAGCCCTGCTCGGCATCCCGGAATCCCTTCGGCAACGCGGTCGGCGTCGCCGTCGTCGTGTCCGCCATGACGCGATCTCCCTTGATCCACCAGCAGTTCGAGCCTGTTGTACGTGGGTTCAATAGCGTGTTTCAGTGTGATCCCACTGTTGAACCGACGTCAAGTAAAGTGCGGGAATGGCCGCCAATCAGGGTGAGCGCACGCGCCGCCGGCTCAGCAGCGAGGAGCGCCGGGAGCAACTCCTCACGGTGGGCGCGCGGTTGTTCTCCGAGGACCCCTACGACGATGTGTGGATCGAGCAGGTCGCCGAGATCGCCGGGGTCTCCCGCGGGCTGCTCTACCACTACTTCCCGACCAAGCGGGACTTCTTCGCGGCCGTCGTCGAGCGCGAGAGCGAGCGGATGCTGAGGATGACGGCGGCGGTGCCGGGCATCCCCGCCCGCGAACAGCTCGCCGCCGCCCTCGACACCTATCTGGAGTACGTGCAGACCCACGCGCACGGCTACCGCGCCTTCCATCGTGCCGACGCGGCCGGGGACCAGACCGTACGGCGGGTCTATCAGCGGGCGTTGGCGGCGCAGGAGCGGCAGATCCTGGCCGCGCTGGCCGCCGATCCCGAGTTCGGGCCGGCCGTGGGGGAGCGGCCCGACGCGAAGCTCGCGGTGCGCGGGTGGCTGGCCTTCACCACCGCCGTCTGTCTGGAGTGGCTGCGGGGGCCCGAGTTGAGCCGCGAGCAGGTGCGGGATCTGTGCGCGCGGGCGCTGTTGGGAGTCATCTCGCCCTGAACCCGTCCTGAGGTCGTCCTGGACAACTTGGGAGAGACATTGCGTGGCGTGGTTGGCGTGCGCCCCGATCTTCGGTAAGTTAGGCAAGGCTTACCTAAGGAGGTTCAGGATGGGTGACAGCCAGACGTGGACGGCCGTGCCTGCCGCGGCCGAGCGAGCCCGCTCGGTGCTCGCCGCCGCATGGTCCTGCGCGGTGACCGCGGAGGGCGGTCGCGAGGAGTTCGTCGGCGCGCACAGCGTCGACGACGACGGCCGGGTGCTCCTTCAAGTACCCGACGACAGCGCCCTGTTGGCCGCCGCCATCTGTGCGCCGCGCGGAGAGCCGTCCGCCGTCCTGGAGTTCGCGGACGTCGCGCCCGTCCCTGTGCGCAACCGTATCCGGGCCCGGCTGTGGCTGGCCGGGTGGTTCGTGCCCGAGGAGGGTCAACTCGCCTTCCGGCCCACGCGCGTGGTGCTCCGGCCGCCGACCGGCGCGGTCGTCATCGACCTCGACGAGTTCGCCGCCGCCGAACCCGACCCGCTGGCCCTGGCCGAGGCTCAACTGCTGACGCACCTCGCCGACTGCCACTCCGACGCGGTCGAGCGCCTCACCCGACTCGTCGAGCCCGACAGCCTGCACGGCGCGGTCCGCGTCCAGCCCCTCGCCGTCGACCGGCACGGACTGACGCTGCGCATCGAGCGGGCCCGCGCCCACGGCGACGTACGACTGCCGTTTCACGCGCCGGCCGATTCGGTCTCCCACCTCACCGAGCGCATGCATGTGCTGCTCACCCAGGCCAGCGCCGCGTCCTGCCCGCGCCCCCTACAGCGGCAGCGCACAGACGGCGACCGGTGACGCGAACGGCTCGTCCGCCAGCCGCAGTTGACCGCTCGTGCCGTCCACGTGGAACACGCTGACCGTGCCCGACTTCTGGTTCGCGGTGAACAGCAGCGTCCCGTCCGGCGAGAGCGCGATCTGCCGCGGGAAGTCACCGGACACCGGCACCGTGTCGAGCAGCCTGAGCCGGGCGCCGTCCGCCTCGACGGCGTACCGGGCGAGGGTGTTGTCGCCCCGGTTGGCGAGATAGGCGTACCCGCCGTTCGGCGTCACCACGATCTGCGCCGGGTAGTTGGTGGCGTCGCCCGTGCTGCCGCTGGACTGCGGGGCGCCGATCGACAGGGCACCCGTGGCCGGGTCGTAGGCGCAGACCGCGATCGTGTCGTCGACCTCGTTGGCGAGGTAGGCGTACCGGCCGCCCGGGTGGAACGTGAGGTGGCGCGGGCCCGCACCCGCGCGGGTGTGCGCCTGCGAGACCTCGGTGAGCGTGCCTTTCGTGATGTCCAGGCGGTAGGTGTAGACCGTGTCGGTGCCCAGGTCGACGGCGAGGACATGGCCGCCGTCGGGACCGGTCACGAACTGGTGGGCGTGCGGGCCGTCCTGGCCCGGGCCCGGGTTCGGGCTGGAGTGCTTGACCAGCGCGGTGCGTTCACCGAGCGCGCCCGAGCCGCCGATCGGGTGCACGGCCACGCTGCCGGACGTGTAGTTGGCGCTGAGCAGCCAGCGCCCGCCGGGGTGCACGGACAGGTGGCAGGGGCCCGCCCCGCCGGTGCTCCGCGCGCCGAGAATCGTGCGGTCCGCCAGGCGTACGGCGGTCACCGCGCCGGTCGTGCGCTCGTCGACCGCGTACAGCGTGCGGCCGTCGGGGTGCGCGGCGAGGTACGACGGGTCGGCGACCCCGGTGAGTGTTCCCGCACCGGTGATCTTGCCGGTCACCGGGTCGTAGGTGGCCAGGCCGATGCCCGTGCCGCCGCCGTCGACCGAGGTGTAGGTGCCGAGCTGGAGCGGGCGGGGGCCGGACGCCTTGCCGGCGGAGGGGGACGCGGCGGGTGCCGGTGCCTTCGCGGCCGTCGAGTCCGCCGTAGGAGCGGATTCGGGGTCGGCCGGTGGTGCGGCCGGGGCCGGGACCGCGACCACCGCCGCGGTTCCCGCCAGGGCGCCGATGAAACGGCGCCTGCTCCAGCCCTCGCGTGACGCCTCCGCATCACTCGTCATGCCCACACCCTCAGGTCGTCGCTCGCCTCGGTCGTCACGGCAACCTTGACGTGGAGAACGTGTTGAGCGCAAGACCGGCAACGGTCGTTGCGGAGGGTGCAATGGGCTGGTGGCTCACCAGTCGCCGTCCTCCACCGGCTTGCCGTGCGCGTCCTTGAGGGGCTGCACCTGTCCTGGTGTGGGCTGCTGCCAGGGTTCGTGGTCGTCGCCCAGCCAGTCGCCGACCGGTTGCACCGTCCCCAGGGTGTCGGTGGGGGCGAGATCCTCGGCGTCCTGGTCGTAGTAGTCGAACCAGGGGAGGCCCGCCCGGGTGTACGCGGCGCGGTCCACCGGCGACGGCGGCGGCTCCTCGCCGGTGATGCGGCGCCACTCCGGGGGTGTCACCAGGTGCACGAAGACCCGCCCGGCGGGCTCCTTCGCCCAGGACGTCAGCGGGCGGTCGTCCGCGTAGACCTCCTGGCGCATCGAACCGCCGACACCGAGACCCATCCGGGGAGCACTCGCCGGAGCGCTGCGCGCGGGGGCCTGCGCGGCCATCGGCATGGCGGGCATGCCGAAGCCGCCGGGCGGCAGCGTGATCGCGCGGGCCCGCTCCGAGCGACGCCGCTCCGCCTCACGCCACTTCGCCAACTCCCGCTCATTGAGCGGGAAGGACTGGAGCTGGACGCCGCCCCACACCTCCTCGCCCGTGACCTGGCCCTCGACCGTCGCGCCGAGACCCAGCGGGACCGCCACGAACTGGCGGACCGTCCCCTTGCCGGAGTTGATGCCGTCGAGCCAGGGCTGACGCGGAAGCACGACGTAGTTCTGCGGGTCGCGGGACAGCCGGTCGCTCCACGGCTTCCCCGAGACCGCGCACACCTTGCCCACCCCGACCTGGAGGGCGGCCGGCTCGGCCGTGCCCCCGAAGCTCAGCCACATCGCCTCGCGCAGATACACCGGCAGCATCACGCCGCCCCGTGCCCGCCAGTCCTCGGGCACCGTGTCCGGGAAGTCCGCGACCCGGCGGGCCGGGAACTCGCCGAGCCCCGGTGGCAACGGATGGGTGCCGGTCTCCGGCAGCCGCAGCGTGCGGATGAACCGCACCGCCACCCCACCGGGCAGCCGCAAGGTGTTCCCGTCGGTCCGTACGCCGCTGTCGGCCATGTGCCCGCCCCCGTCGCTGTGCTGCCGGAGGCGGCCCGCCCCCAGGTGACTCCGTCACCTAGAACGATCGGCGCCCCCGTCCCGGTTCCTGCGCAGCCGCTCCGGTACGCCGACCCGCTCCCGCAGCCAGGTCGGCCACGGCATGCGTCGGCGCTGCTCACCGGCGCACCGGTCGAGTTCCTCCAGCAGCCGGCGCGAGCGGTGCTCGGTGTCCAGCTCGTCGAGCATGCGGTTGACCTCGGTCAGCATGGCGCCCAGCAGTTGCCACTGGGCCGCGTCGCGCTGGACCTCCTCCAGGAGCAACTGGGCCAGCTTGTCGCGGGTCGCGGCGGCCGTGTGCAGCTCCGCGGTGAGCCGTGACTCCGCGGACTCGGCGCTCACCGTCACATCGGTGGTCACCAGCACCGCGAAACTGACCACGGCGTCACCGATCTCGGACAGCAGTTGTTCTACGGCCGCGCCCGTCGGCGGTGCGAACAGCGGCTCGGGGTCGCGCTGTTTCGCCAGGTCGGTGAAGGTGCGGGCGAGGACGCGGAGCACGACCGTGCAGATCTCCAGGGTGTCCAGGCCGGTCCGCAGTACGACCCGGTGCAGCAGTCCCTCCCGTACGCGCGGATTGAGCCGCAGGCTGTCCTCGGCCTGCCGTAGGGCCGCGTCCACCTCGATGATGTCGTGGTCGAGCCGGCGCGCCTCGTGCAGCCGCGCGGTGGCGTGGTCGACGGGCGTGCGGCCCGCCGCCTCCTCGCCCATGCGCCGCATCAGCCGCCGCAGCCGACGGGCCAGGCCCTCGATGGACTCGCCGGCCTCGTCCACCCACACCGGGGGAGCCAGCAGCAGATTGCAGGCGAGCCCGACGACCGCGCCGATCAGCGTCTCCACCACCCGCGCCCAGGCCGTGTTCCCGACCGTGGTGACCCCGAGGACCAGCATCGCGCTGATCGCCACCTCGGGCACGTACTCATCAACTTTGACCAGCCGCCCGACGACCAGTGAGGCCACGATCAGCAGCGCCAGGCTCCACCAGGTCAGACCGACCAGCAGACTGAAGGCGATGGCGACGAGGACGCCCGCGACCACGGCGTTCACGCGGCGGATGCCGTTGGTGAGCGTGGCGTAGAGGGTGACCTGGACGACGAGGAGCGCGGTCAGGGGAGCGGTCAGCGGCGCGGGCTCGGGGCTCAGCCGCAGTGCGACGACGTACGCGACCGTCGCCGCGGTCGCCGACCGCAGCGTCTGGACGACCACCGGGTCCCGGTGCCGCCCCACGAACCGCACCAGTGGCGCGGTCCACTCACGGACATCTCGCATCCTTGGCCTATTCCCTCTCACCGATGTGCTGAACGTGCGCATCAGCGTGCGCATTGAGGACCGGAACTGTCCGCAAGGCCTCCTAGATTGTCATCATCGGACAGGACGAAGCGGAGGGGAACGTTCATGACGAACATCCAAGGCATCGAGGTACTGACCCGCTCGCACGACTACCTGCGCGAGGTCGTCGTCGCCGTGCCCGACAGCGCCTGGGCGGCGCCGACGCCGTGCAGCGAGTGGACGGTCCGCCAGGTCCTCAACCACGCCCGCATCGATCAGCAGGCCTACGGCCTCGTCCTCACCGGCGACCGGCCCGACTCCGACCCCTTCCACCCTGCGGACGCCCTGGCCGGGGACCCGGTCGCCGAACTCGACAAGGTGCTGCGCGCGGTGGCCGACGGCTATGCCCAACTGCCCGCCGACGCCGACCAGGTGCCGACGCCGCTGGGCCCGATGCCCCTCCCGCTCGCGGCGGCGACGGCCGCCATGGACGCGGCCGTGCACGCCTGGGACATCGCGGTGGCGACGGGGCAGAACCGGCCGCTGGGAGCGGAGCTGGCGGAAGGGATCTGGCCGGCCGCGGACCGGCTGGTCGACCAACTCCGGGACGCCTACCGGGTGTTCGCCCCCGCGCTCGATGCGAGGGACGACTACGACAGGGTCGAGGCACTCCTCGCCTTCCTCGGCCGCGACCCGCACTGGACGCCGGCCGCCTCCTGACCCATCCTCATTCGGTCACGACGGCCCGGCTGCGCGATCGATAGCCCGCGATCTTCGCGAGGTTGCCGCAGCGGTCCATCGAGCACCAACGGCGGCGGCGGGCCTGCGAGTCGTCGAGGAACAGCAGTGAACACTCCGGGTTCTCGCACTCCTTGACCCGCTCCAGCAGTGAACTGCCCACCAGCAGCACGCCGTCCCGGGCCACCGTCGCCAGCGCCGCGCGCGCCGGATGTGCCGACTTCCAGCGCCGCTCGCCCAGTTGGGGCGCGAGATCCGGGCGCGCGGCGGCCTCGTTGACCCGCTCGACATCGGCCGCCGCCGGTTCCCGCCCGGCCATCGCGTCCCGTACGACGCGGTAGAGCGCCTCGCGCAGAGTGCGCGCGTCGGTCAGCTCCCGGGCCGTGACCCGCACCGGCTCGGTGGCCGCCGACAACTCCGCCTCCGTGATCCACGCGGCCAGGGCCGTCGGATCAGGAAGCCGCTCCAGGGGGGTGCCGTGCCGTTTGCCGAGCGTCGCCACGAAGTTCAGGCACGGGCGTCCGCCGATGAACGGAAAGACGGGCGGTTGGGTCATGACAGCCAGCTTACCTCTCGTACACCGGTTCATGCGGTGTACAAGGGGGCGTCGGCCGGCCTTGACACCGGTTCGTCGGGTGTCGCATGGTGACACCAGTTCAACAGGTGTCGGCCGGATTCGCCGGTCAGGACAGGGAGCGGGTGCGGTATGCGTGCGGTACGGATCGACGAGTTCGGCGGGCCCGAGGTGCTGGTACCGGTCGAGGTGCCCGACCCGGTCGCGGGTCCCGGGCAGGTCCTGGTGCGGGTCGCCGCGGCGGGCGTGAACCGCGCGGACGCCCTGGTCAGGTCAGGGAACTACCACCGGGCGGGAAAGCCGCCGCTGATCCCGGGCGTGGAAGGCGCCGGTACCGTCGCCGCGCTGGGGGAGGGTGTCACCGGATTCACGGTCGGGCAGCGGGTGGTGGCCCTCGACGGCGTGAACTCACCCGGTTTCTATGCCGAGTTGGCGGCCGTGCCGGCCACGCAGGTCGCCGTCCTGCCCGACGGGGTGGATCTGACGCACGCGGCGGGGCTGCCCGTCGCCTGGCTGTCGGCCTGGTACTGCCTGCGACGCCTCGCCCATGTCACCAAGGACGACACGGTGCTCGTGAAGGCCGCCGCGAGCGGGGTCGGCAGCGCGGCCGTGCAGATCGCGGCCGAGACCGGCGCCCGTGTCATCGCTCTCGCCGGGTCACCCGAAAAGGCCGCCTGGGCCGGGGAGTTCGGCGCCCACGCCACCCTCGACACCTCGGCACACCCCGATGACGCCGAGGTAGACGAGGTGCTGCGGCTCACCGACGGACGGGGCGCGGACGTCGTCCTCGACACCGTCGGCGGCCGGGCCTTCGGGCGCAGCCTGCGCGAGATCGGGCACGGCGGCCGGGTCGTCGCCCTCGCCAATGTCGCCCTGGAGCCGAGCACCGTCGACACCCGCGACTTCTACCCGAAGAACGCGTCGATCCTCGGCTTCCAGCTCACCAACCTCCAGATCCACGGCGGCTACGACCCCCGCGCGGACCTGCGTGAACTCGCCGAGCGGGTCGCCGCCGGCACGTACCGTGTGCCGATCGAGACCGTCGTACCCCTCGCGGAGGCGCGCGCCGCGCACGAGCGGCTGGAGCGCCGGGACAACCGGGGCAAGATCGTGATCGCGGTGCCGGGGGACTGACGTCAGACGTACAACTTGTTGAGGAACGCGGTCAGATGGCCCACCGTCCGGTCGATCTGCTGCTCCACGGTGAGGCTCTCCTCGATGCGGATGCCCGACTCGGGGATCTTCCGGCCGCGCACATAGAGCGAGCAGGCGAGATCGGTGCACATGTACAGGCCGACCGAGTTGCCCTCCCGCCCTGCCGGCCCCGCCTTGCGCGCGGTCATCAGGGAGACTCCGCCGCCCGGGTGGGTCGTCACGCACAGGGAACACATGCTCCGGTGCAGGAAGCCGCGCCGTGCGGACGGGAACCTCAGCGTCACCCCGATCGGCCCGTCCGCCCGCTCCGCGACCAGATAACTGCGGTCGGGCGCCCCGGGATCGCGCCAGCCCAGGAAGTCGAGGTCGTCCCAGGGGCGGGCGTCGAGATCGCGAGGGATCGCCAGCCGTTTCGCCTCGCCCTTCGAGCAGTTGACAAATGAGTCGCGGATGTCGTGCTCGGTGAGTGATCTCATGGGAGGGGCTCCTGGGGTGAGGTCCGTTTCCGAAACCTAGGGGGTCTAGGTTTCGGCTCAGGGTAGTGAGGCGAGCGGTGGGGGAGCCAATGGATTTCGAGGACGTCGAGGGAGCTGAGGGCGTCGAGGGAGTTGAGGGCGTCGGCGGCCTCGGGCCAAGACAGGTGCGGGCGTTGCGACATGTGGCGGAGTGCTCGTCCGGCCCGGCCGTCGATCCGGGCCTGCGCATCACGCTGAACTTCCACCCCGACCGTACGGCGACCGGTCGCCCGATACTCGACGCGCTGGCCCAAGACGGCGCTTACCACTCGCAGTTCGTCACCGGTACCAGCAACGGAGGCCTCACCGCGCGTCAAGGCGGCGACCGTTGGCGCTGGGAGAGCCGTATCTTCGCGGGCGCCTACGACGAGGCGCCCGCGCCCGAGCGACCGGTGTACGGTGCGCTGAACTTCAGACGCCAACTCGTCGGCGCCGCACCGAGGTTCGGCTCCTCGCACTTCCGGCTGACCGGTGCGGCCCTCGCCCGCGCGACCTTCTGCTACCCCGACAGCGCGGCCGAACCGACCGACTTCGGTGTCGCCTCCGGCATGGCCCTGATCGCACTCGCCGAGGCCGGCGAACAGGACGCCCTGAACGACTACATCGAGACCCAGGTGCACGGAGGCGTCGTCCTCGCCGGGGACACCGAGGCCCTCGTCCTGGACGCGAGCTACCGCGGCACCCCCGTCGAGACCGCCGCCCGCCGCCTGCCCTGCCCCGTCGAATGGCACCCCGGATACCGCCTCACCGTGGGCGAGTTGAGGTGGCACGCGGACTATCGGGGGCAGGAGTACGCCGACCTGGGCGCCCGTATCGCCGAGCGCGGTGTCGTCGACCCGCATGTCATCGGCGACGCGGCACGCACCGGCCGCTACGCACTCCAGGACCTGAAGATGGTGTGGCACACCCTCGCGCGCTTCGGGGCGCCGGAGGGGGCGGGGGCGGCCTGCGCCGAGTCGACGACCGGGGCGGGCGCCGACGGCCACACCTCCGGCGTCGGCACCCCAAGTGCATAGGCGCGGAAGGCCGGTTCAGTACCGACACAGGACAGCGCGACCGGTGACGCAGCCGCCCGGTCGAACGCCATCAGGGTGCGGTTGTGTCACGCCGTACAGCACCATCAGGCTGCTCAGTGACACTTGCCGCTGCCGCTGCCGCTGCCGCTGCCGCTGCCGCTGCCGCTGCCGCTGCCGCTGCCGCTGCCGCTGAGGCAGGGCGTGTAGTGGACGGTCGGGGTGGGCGCGGGGCGGGATGTTGGAGGTCGTACGTGTGCTGTGTGCTGTGTGCTCGTGAGCATGGCGCCCAGGAGGCCGGCGACCAGGAGTTGCGACACCACCGTCCAGGGGGCACGGGACACCGCGGCGAGCCCGACCAGGGCGAGCGCGACGTAGAGGAACTGCTGTGTCCAGGCGATGCTCGCGAGGTTCGCCTCGTCGATCCTGTCCTGGTCCCCCTGCGCCGCCCAGACCGTCATCCCGTCGCCGAAGACCTTCCAGACGATCACGGGGATCTCGCAGAAGAACAGGAAGACGGCTGCGCCGATGTCCGACGGGCGCGAGGTCCTGTTCGACCACGGCCATCTGCTGCGCCGATCCGGCCGTTCGGGCAGTAAGTGCGTCATGGGCCCACCCTGTCGGGCCGGTCGGGGGCACGCATGAGTACGCGCACTCAGTTCGACCGCTCTGCAGTGCGGGCTCAGCTGTCACCGACTTCCCGCGCCACGCGCTCCAGCCGGCGCCGGTAGTTCTCCCACCAAGCGCGATCGCCTTCGTGCATGTTCTCGTTGCCCTTCAAACACCCGACGCTCCCGTCGATGAGCTCGCGCACGATGTCGGCGTGGCCGGTGTGCCGCTGGGTATCGGTGATCACGCGCACCACGATGTGGTGCAGCGTCACTTCCCGGCGTTCCTCCGGCCACCACGGGACGTGACCGATCGCGTCGAGCGGCAGCGTCGCGATCGTGCTGTCGGAGTGCTCCCACGCCTGGTGGTACAGCTCGATGATCTCTTCGCGCGACTGGTCTGCCGTGGCCCACATGTCCGAGTTGGGTTCCGACTCCTCCGTGTACCACCAGGACGGCACATCGTCCTTGAAGAAGGGCCGCCCGAACGTGTCACCGAGGTACCCCAGCTCTACGCTGGCAATGTGTTTGACCAACCCCAGCAGGTTCGTGCCCGTGGGGGTCAGCGGGCGGCGGACGTCGTATTCCGAGAGCCCGTCGAGCTTCCACAACAGCGCGTCGCGCCCGTCCTGCAGGTAACGGAGAAGGTCCGCCTTCGGATTCGGTTCGATCATGCCGGGCAGTCTTGCAGTCAGCACTGACAATCGGGTTCCACGGCTGGGGCGACAACCCGACGTGTACGCTGCCGGCCGGCCGAGAGGGAGAGGTGGGCGCACGGTGACGGAATCCTGGGAGCGAGCCCGGCAGGTACTCGGTGCGGCGGGCATCCCGCCCGGCGACCTCGCTCAGCTCCGCCCGATGGGCGGCGGCACCTACAACACCGTCGAGGAACTCACCCTCACCGACGGCAGCCGCTACGTCCTCAAGACCGCGCCCACCGCCCCCGGCCTGTCCCACGAGCGCCAACTGCTCGTCTCCGAGGCCGACTTCTACGGCGCCGCCGCCAAGGCCGGGGTCGCGGCGCCGCGTGTCGTGGTCCTCGACGGCGACACCCTCCTGATGACGCTCTGCCCGGGCGAACCCTGGGACGACTCCCTCACGGACGCCGAAGTCACCGCCCTGCGAACGGAGTTGGGCCGACAGCTCGCCCGTCTGCACGAGATCACCGGCCCCGGCTTCGGCTACCCCTCCGGCGCCCTCGGCCCTCTCGCCCCCGACTGGCGCACCGCGTTCACCACGCTCTACGACGCGGTCCTCGACGACAGCCGCCGATACGAGGCCTGGCTGCCGCTCCCCGCCGACGACATCGCCCGCACGGCACGCTCCGCCCACGACGCCCTGGACGAGGTCACCGTCCCCAGCGCCGTCCACTTCGACCTGTGGCAGGGCAACATCCTGGTCGACCGCACGAGCGGCACACCCCGGATCGGCGGTCTCATCGACGGCGAGCGCATGTTCTGGGGCGACCCCCTCGCCGACTTCGTCTCCCTCGCGCTGCTCGGGGACATCAGGACGGACGAGCCGTTCCTCGCGGGGTACCGGGAGGCCGGAGGCCGGGTCGAGTTCGACCGGTCGGCCCGCCTCCGCTACGCGCTCTACCGCAGCTACCTCTACCTGATCATGCTCACCGAGGCGGTCCCCCGGGAGTTCGGCGAGGAAGAGAACCGCTGGCGGCGGGAACGGGTCGCCCCCGAGCTGCTCGCCGCCCTCGGAGAGATCGACGAGACGGCTTCCACCACGTAGGGTGCATCCCACCGCCCCTTAGTTCAGGGCGTGAATTAAGAGGGTGCAGGGTTCGGAGGGAGCCACATGGCGGGGCGGAACGGGCGCACGGTACGCGACCTGAGGCGGGCCAACCGCACGGCCGTGCTGCAACGGCTGTACTTCGACGGACCCCTCAGCCGCTTCGAACTGGGCCCGGTGACCGGACTCAGCTCCGGCTCGGTGAGCAACGTCGTCGCGGACCTCGTCACCGACGGCCTGGTCGAGGAGGCCGGCAGCGTCGACTCCGACGGCGGCCGTCCCCGCACCCTGCTCCAAGTCGCCCCGCACAGCGGCCACATGATCGGCGTCGACGTCGGCGAGACCCGGGTCCGCGTCGAGCTGTTCGACCTCACCCTCACCGAACTCGCCCGCGCCGAACGCCCGTTGGAGCAGCAGCGCTACGAGGTCGAGGTCATCGTCGGCCACATCCGCGACGGCATAGCCGAAGTCCTCGCCGCCGCCGACATCGCACCCGGACAACTTCTCGGCGTCGGCATCGGCGTCCCCGGCATAGTCGAGCACACCCCCGAGCGCGGCGCCGTCGTGCACGGCCAGACGATCGGCTGGGACGCGGTCCCGCTGGAGGAGTTGCTCCGCTCCACCTCCCAACTCCCCGACGCCGTCCCGTACTTCATCGACAACGGCGCCAAGACCCTGGGCCAGGCGGAGATGTGGTTCGGCGGCGGGCGCGGCGCGCGCAACGCGATCGTCGTCCTTTTCGGCTCCGGCGTCGGCGCCTGTCTGGTGACCCCCGAGGTGGAGCACGGCAGGGCCGTCGAGTGGGGGCATCTGACCGTACGGGTCCGTGGCCGCCGGTGCCGCTGCGGCGCCCTGGGCTGTCTGGAGGCGTACGCGGGTGCCGAGTCGCTGCTGGACCGCTGGCGCGAGCAGGGCGGCCGTCCGCCCGAGGGCACCGACGAGGAGACCGCGATGACCGCGCTGCTGGTCGCCGCCTATCCGCCCGCGGGCACCGAGGCCGACCCCGTGGCGCTCGCCGTCCTGGAGGAGACCGCCGAATACCTCGGCGCAGGACTGTCCGACCTGATCAACCTCTTCCAGCCCGAGCGCATCCTCATCGGCGGCTGGGCCGGACTCCAGCTCGGCTCCCGCTTCCTGCCGGCCGTACGCCACCACGCCACCGCCTACGCGCTGCGCCACCCCGCCGGACGCGTGACCATCGAGCTGGGCCTCCTCGGCCCCGACGCGGTCACCGTCGGCGCCGCGATCCTTCCGCTCGCCGACTTCTTCGCCCGCGGCGGCCGGCGTGCCGAACCCGAGCCCGAGGGCCCACCACCCGCCTGGCGCACGGCACTTGAGGAGCGCGCCCCGCACTGAGGCGACGGGGCACTGAGAGATGCTCACAGGCTGCCTCGGTGAGGCTGTGCCCATGAGGCTGTGTTCGGCTCTAACCGGCGAACGCGTCCACGCCGGTTAGTTCGGCGGACAGCTTCCACAGACGTGCCGCCTGCTCCGGGTCGGTCGCCCAGGACTTGACGCCCACGCGCTCGCCGTCGGCGGGAGCCGGCTCGGCGATGTCGCAGTCCTCCAGGTAGACGCCGCCCATGCCGTCCAGTTGGGGCGAGGTCGCCGCCCACACCTCGGTGGCCGCGCCCTGCCGAGGGGTCTTGAAGCCCTCCGGGTTGAGCGGGTTGCCCTCCTCGTTGATCCAGCCGCGCTCGACCATCTCCGCCTTGGGGAGATGGCGCTGCAGCGGGGTGATGATGCCGCCGGGGTGGAGCGCGAAGGCCCGTACACCACGGTCGGCGGCGAGCCGGTCGAGGTGGACCGTGAACAGGACGTTCGCGGTCTTCGCCTGGCCGTACGCCTCCCACTTGTCGTAGCCGTGGCTCCACTGGACGTCGTCCCAGCGCATCCCGGAGAAATGGTGGGCGCGCGAGGACACCGAGACCACGCGCGCGCCGCCCGGCTCGATGGCGGGCCAGAGCCGGTTGACGAGGGCGAAGTGACCGAGGTGGTTGGTGGCGAACTGCGCCTCCCAGCCGGGCCCGACCCGGGTCTCGGGGCAGGCCATGATCCCGGCGTTGTCGATCATGAAGTCGATGCCCCGGCCGGAGCCGAGGAACCGCTCGGCGAAGCCGCGCACGCTCTCCAGGTCGCCGAGGTCCAGCTCGTCCACCTCGACGCCGGGCAGCCCGGCCACGGCCTCGCGGGCGGCGTCGGCCCGGCGGGCGGGGACGACCACCCGGGCACCCGCCTTGGTGAGCGCGCGGGTGGCCTCCAGGCCGAGGCCCGAGTAGCCGCCGGTGACGATCGCGAGCTTTCCGCCGAGGTCGAGGCCCGTCAGGACGTCGTCCGCGGTGCTCTTCTCGCCGAACCCCGAACCGATCTTGTGCTGTGCAGTGGTCATGAGGGAAACGCTACGAATTGAAGTGCGCTCGAAGTCAAGCGGAGCGGCCGAGCGGGCCCGGACATGGAGAAGCCCCGACCGCGACGGGGGAATCACGGCCGGGGCGGCCAGGTGGTGGGCGTACCCACACTCCCTTCAACGGGCGACTGTCGACGGGTGTTCCTGGTTAAGCCTCGACACGCGGTGATGTGCATCACGCGCCATTGGTCCACTCCAGTAGCCGGTCCATCGGCCAGGTGGTGACCACCCGTTCGGCGGGCACCCCGCACTCCTCCGCCCGCGCACAGCCGTTGATCTGCCAGTCGAGCTGCCCGGGCGCGTGCGCGTCGGTGTCGATCGAGAACAGCACCCCGGCGTCCACGGCCTTCCGCAGCAGCCGCCTCGGCGGGTCCAGCCGCTCCGGACGGCTGTTGATCTCCACGGCCGTACCCGACTCGGCACACGCGGCGAACACCTCGTCCGCGTCGAACTCCGACTCCGGCCGCGCACCACCCCCGTTCCGTCCGATCAGCAGCCGCCCGGTGCAGTGCCCGAGGATGTCCGCGTGCGGATTCCGTACGGCGGCCACCATGCGGCGGGTCATGGCGCGGGCGTCCATGCGCAGCTTCGAGTGCACGGAGACCACCACCACGTCGAGCCGGTCGAGGAGCTCCGGTTCCTGGTCCAGCGAGCCGTCGTCGAGGATGTCGCACTCGATGCCGGTGAGCAGCCGGAAGGGCGCCCAAGTGCCGTTCAGCGCGGCCACCACGTCCAACTGCTCGCGCAGCCGCTCCGGGGACAGCCCGCGGGCCACGGTCAGCCGGGGCGAGTGGTCGGTCAGCACCGCCCACTCGTGGCCGAGCAGGGCCGCCGTACGGCCCACCTCCTCGATCGGGCTGCCGCCGTCCGACCAGTCGGAGTGGAGGTGGCAGTCGCCGCGCAGCAGGGCCCGGAGCTCTTGGCCGCCGGGGCCGGACGGCGCCGGGGCCTCGGCCTCCAGTTGCTCCAGATAGGCGGGGACCCGCCCGGCGAGGGCCTCTGCGGCCACCTGCGCGGTCTTCGGGCCGATGCCCTTGAGGGACTCCAGCGTCCCGGCCGCCGCGCGTGAGGCGACCTCGCCTTCGGGGAGCGCCGCGAGGACCCTGGCCGCCGTACGGAAGGCGCGTACGCGGTAGGTCGGGGCCAGGGAGCGTTCCAACAGGAAGGCGATCCGGTCCAGTGCCTGCAGGGGATCCATCGAGCCTCCTCCCGCGAGGGGCCCCTGGTCAGGCGCCTTGGACCGCTCGCGACCGCGTGATGCGTTCTAGGCTCTATTGCATGACCGAAATCGCCAGCCCGCACATCTCGACCCCACGGATCATGGTGCTCAAGGTGCAGCCGGGCACCCCGCCGTTCCGCATCGTGGAGATCGACGGGGAGATGGTCTGCGAGGCCACCGGGATCACCGACGTGCTCCAGGTCGCGGCCGTGTGCGGGATCACGGTCCGCGACCTGGACGACCCGGACGTGGTCCGTTGGGTCGGCGGGGACAAGCTCACCTGGTTGCCACACTAGGCACTGGGCGCTGGGCGCTGGGCACCAGGCATGAGGCACTACGGGCTCAGCCGACCGTCCACTTCTGGTTGGCGCCGCCCGAGCAGGTCCAGATCTGGAGTGGTGTGCCGTTGGCGGAGTTGTTGCCGGTCACGTCCAGGCACTTGTTGGCCTGTGGGTTGACGATGTCGTTCGCCGAGCTGACGGCCCACTTCTGCGCGGCGGAGCCGTTGCAGTCGTAGAGCTGGACCTTGGTGCCGTCCGCGGTGCCGCCGGCGTTCACGTCCAGGCACTTGCCGAGCGCGCGGATCGTGCCGTCGGAGCCCACCGTCCACTGCTGGGCGGCGGAGCCGTTGCAGTCGTAGAGCTGTATGGCCGTCCCGTTGGCGGAGCTCGCCCCGTTGACGTCCACGCACTTGCCGGCCAGGCCCTTGATCGCCACGCCGGTGGCCGTGTCGCTCGTGGTCACCGAGACCGAGTCCACCAGCAGTTGGGCCGGGAAGGCCGTGGCGCTGTTCGGGTCGCCCGGCCAGTCGCCGCCGACCGCGAGGTTGAGGATCAGGAAGAACGGCTTGTTGAACGCCCAGGTGTTGCCGCCCACGTCGGCGGGGGTGCGGGTCTGGTAGACGACCCCGTCGACCGACCACTTGATCGAGTTGGGCGCCCAGTCGACGGCGAAGGTGTGGTAGGCGTCGGCGAAGGCCGCGCCGTTCGCCAGCGTGTAGCCGGCGCCGATCCCGTTGGCGCCGGAGTAGCCGGGGCCGTGGATCGTGCCGTGGATCGTGGAGGGTTCGAAGCCGACGTTCTCCATGACGTCGATCTCACCCGAGTTGGGCCAGCCGACCGAGCCGATGTCGGTGCCGAGCATCCAGAACGCGGGCCACATGCCCTGCCCGCGCGGGATCTTCATCCGCGCCTCGACATGCCCGTACTGCGCGCTGAACTTCCCGGAGGTGTTCAGCCGCGCCGAGGTGTACTGACAAGTCCCGTACCAGCACTGGTAGTTGGCCGGGTTCTCCTTCTTGGCCGTGATCACCAGATGGCCCTGGCCGTCCAGGGCCGCGTTGTTGGTGCCGGACGTGTAGTACTCGCGCTCGTGGTTGTTGACGTTGTCGCCGGTCTCCTGTGTCCACCGCGAGGAGTTGACGGCACTGCCGGCGGCCCCGTCGAAGGTGTCGGAGAACGTGACGGCGTCGGCCTGGGCGTCCGACGTGGAAGCCGCCCGCGCCGGACCGATCGCGGCGGACGCGATCAGTGCGGCGGACAGGGCGGCGAAGAGGCATCTGCGGAGTACGCGTGGGGAGGCCACGGCATTCCCTTCTGTACGGCGGACGTGGGGACCGACACGCCGACTGAGGTGGGGGGTGAAAGCGTCGCCTCTTGATTTAAGGAGTGAGATAAGGAGAGCGTCAATACCTTGGTACGGACCAGTAGTTGAACGTTAGGGCCAGTAGCTGATCGTTACGAAGTGGCCTTCGGCGCTTTGGACGCCTTCGCTGCCTTTGGTGTCCTTGCCGCCTTCGCGGCGGGCTTCCGCGCGTGCACCGCCCGGCCGAGCCGGCGCCCCAGCAGGACCCAACCGATCAGCGCGCCCGAGGTGTTGAGGATGACGTCGTCGATGTCGAAGGCCCGCCCGGTGATCAGCGCGCCCTGCGCGAACTCCACCAGGAGCATCACCGTCGCCGTCAGCAGCAGCACCTTCAGGATGCCGCGTGCCCGTGGCGCGAACACGGGCACCAGCACCCCGAACGGGATGCCGAGCACCACGTTCCCGCCGATCTGCTTGATGGCGTCCCGCATGGCCGGCTGGTCGAGATAGGCCTTCAGGGAGCGGCCCGGGTGCAGATTGGTGTGCACGAGCGCCTTGGACGCGGGGGACGGTTCCAGGGTGAGCTTGGCCAGGACGACGGCGAAGCCCACCATGAGGATGAACCCGATCAGCATCGCGAACAGGCGCACGGGGAGGGACATTCGATGGCGTCCGCGATCGGGGCGGGTCGGCTTCGACTCGGCCTCCGACTTCTTGGCGGAGCGCAGGCGCGAGACGGTACGGGCCATGCGGGGGGCCTCCAGTTTTTCCATGGTTCAGCAGCGTCCGGTCAGGCGCTGTACGAGATGGTCACGGTCTTGAAGCCGAGCGAGCCGAGGAGACCCTTGAGCATGTTGGTGGTGTTGGTCTCGGCACGCGTGGTCAGGCCGCTGGTCTTCGCCGCCTCGGCGATGTGCTTGGAGGCGAGCTTCTGCACGGCCTGCTCGCTGTTGGGGTTGTCGGAGAAGATGTCGCCCAGCCGGTCCAGCAGACCGCGCTGCTTGGAGACCGTGTAGGAGTGGTCCGGGTCCAGCGCCGGCTTGCCGAGCGTAGCCTTCGGCAGCTTGATGCTGGCCGTCGTGCGGTCCGCGTTGACCGTCACGTCCTGCTTGCCCAGCTTGCCCAGGTCGACATAGCCCTCCACGGTGCCCGCGCCGACGTACAGCGTGCGGGTGCCGCGGATCGCGTCGGGCAGGAACTTGGCGTCCTTCTCCAGGTCCACCACGACCTGGAAGTTGCCGGAGGCCGCGTCGTAACGGCTCATGTCCTGAATGGACTTGAGCAGAGCCGGACCCGAACGGTCATGGGTCTCGGTGCCGAAGATGTCCCGCAGCCCCGGGAGTACGGCCAACCGGAGCCCGGCGAACAGCACGGCGATGACAACGACGACGGCGGTGAGCACCTTCGCCCAGCCCGGCATACGCCGGTTTATACGGCTGATGGAAGTCGTCATGGGGACGGCCCTCCCTTCCTCGGTATGCGCATGCCCCCCAAATGCCCTGTCAGACCGACCTGTTGGTCGAACGGTCCGTCTGACGGGGGCACGGAGGGCGCACAGGGGTGAAAAGTCACAGTTCCGGCCCGCCGGGCGTACCGGCCGACCGCCTACAACATTTCCCGGCGGCTTCGTCCCATGCGTCTCGTGACCTATCCGGAGCACGGTCCGTTCCATGTCGTGACACTGGCCCCGACCACCCCGAACAGGCGTCAGTGCGGGCGCAGTTCGCGGTCACCGGACGGGCGCGACCACCACGTCCCCTCGCCGTGCGTGAGCCCCGGCAGCGCCGTCTCCACGTCCCGCACCCGGCGCGCGGGCAGCTCGCCGGTGATCAGCCAGGTGCCGACGCCACCCGTCGTCCCCGTGAACTCGGCGCGGCAGGAGGCGAGATGGGCGGTCACCGGAGCGAGCGCGGCCGACGGGACCTCCGTCTCGAACGTGACGTACGGCTCGTACAGCCGCGTCCGTGCCCGCCGCAGCGCCCGGCGCAGCACGATCGGGGTGAGACCCCTGAAGTCGGCCGCCGTACTGAGCGGGCCGACGAACCCGGACCGGGTGAGCGTGACCCGGTAGTCCGTCACGGGCGCGCCGTGCAGCCCGCTGAGCAGGGTCGCGTGCACCGTGTCCTCGACGGCCTGGTGGAACGCGCGGGGGAGCGCGCCGAGTTCGGTCTCGTAGCCGAAGACCCCGCCCGAGCCGCGCCCCGCCGGTTCGACGCGCAGCCCGATCGTGGCCCAGTAACGGGTGCCGTCGTGCCACGGCCGCTCCTCCCAGGCCTCACCGGTCCCGGCCGGGCGCTCCAGGAACCGCACCCGGCTCGGCTCGAAGTCGGCCTCGACGCCGAAGTCCTGGACGAGGGTCGACGCGAGCACCTCCTTCTGGACCTCGCCGTACAGCAGCAGCACGGTCGCCCCGGAAGCGGCCGGCCGCGCGTGCAGCAGCGGGTCCTGGTCGGCCAGCGCCAGCAGCGCCGAGCGCAGCGCCGCGGCCTGCTCGGGCCGCCGCGACCGTACGACGGTCTCCAGCGTCGGCGGCGCGAACTGCGGTGCCCGCTCGGTGAGTTCGCCGAGCCGGTCGCCGACCCGGAGGTCCCTCGGACCGGTCAGCGCCGCGATGTTCCCGGCGGTGAGCGGGCCCGCGCGGCCGACCACATCGAGCCGTGTGACCCGCCCGGAGACCTCGACGGTCCGTCCGTCCGCCCCGTGGCGACGGAACGTGAGCCGCTGCTGCGGGGCCACCTCACCGTCGTAGAGCCGCAGATACGCCGTTCGTTCGCGGCCGGGGCCGGGGCGTACCGCGAAGACCGTGCCCCGAGGGGTGCCCGGGCCGGGTGGTGCGGGCGGGATCAACCGGACCAAGTTCTCGACGAGTTCGGGGATTCCCTGGCCGCCGAGGGCCGAGCCGAAGAGGAGGGGGTGGATCGAGCCGTCGGCGGTGCGGATGGCGAGGGACTTGCGGAGGTCGTCCGGGGTGGGGTGCGGGCCGTCGACCACCGCCGCGAGGACGGACGGGTCGACGTCGGCCAGGGCTTCGGCCAGGTCCGGGTCGTCGGGCGGGCGGGGGAGCACGCGGGCGTTCGGTGTGCCGAGGCCGGTCACGTCCGTCAACGGCACGACGTGCGGGGTCAGTCGACGCCGGATGTCCGCACACAGGTCGTCCGCGCGGGCGCCCGCGCGGTCGATCTTGTTGACGAAGACGAGCGTGGGCAGCCGGAGCCGCCGCAGGGTCCGCATCAGGATCCGCGTCTGCGCCTGGACACCCTCCACGGCGGACAG
This sequence comes from Streptomyces sp. NPDC101776, assembly GCF_044766845.1. Classification (NCBI taxonomy): domain Bacteria; kingdom Bacillati; phylum Actinomycetota; class Actinomycetes; order Kitasatosporales; family Streptomycetaceae; genus Streptomyces; species Streptomyces sp. NPDC101776. The sequence goes on from NZ_JBIWMV010000001.1 coordinate 1,129,057, forward strand.
CAGCAGGACCGCGCCGTCGAGCACCTCCAGGGCGCGCTCCACCTCCGCGATGAAGTCCGAGTGGCCGGGGGTGTCGATCAGGTTGATCTGGGTGTCGCCGACGGTGAAGGCGGCGACGGCCGAGCGGATGGTGATCCCGCGCTGCCGCTCGATCGCGCCGTCGTCCGTACGGGTGTCACCCGCGTCGACGCTGCCGAGCCGGTCGATCGCGCCGTGGTCGAACAGCAGCCGCTCGGTGAGGCTGGTCTTACCGGCGTCGACGTGGGCCAGAATTCCGATGTTCAGGGTGTGCATGCGTGGTCGAGTCCTCAAGAACCGTCGTCCAGTGGGAAGGGCGGTGGATTCCGAGGAGTCGGCGCATGTGAGGGTTCCTGACGGGGAGAGGGCACGGACGCGGCCATCATGGCGCCCCTTGCCGGTGGGTCCGCAAGCGGTTTTCCGGGTCAGTAGCATGAGGCACGGCCGGGAATGATCATGCGAGGAGCCGTTCGTGCGAGACATCGCCGTGTTCAGCGGGAGTGCCCACCCCGAGTTGGCCAGGGAGGTCTGCGCGCATCTCGGTGTACCGCTCAGCCCGACCCGGGTCAGCCGGTTCGCCAACGACTGCCTGGAGGTACAGCTCCAGGCCAACTGCCGGGAACGGGACGTCTTCCTGATCCAGCCGCTCGTCAAACCGGTCCAGGAGAACCTGGTGGAGCTGCTGTTGATGTGCGACGCGGCGCGCGGCGCCTCCGCCGGGCGGATCACCGTCGTCATGCCGCACTACTCCTACGCCCGCTCCGACAAGAAGGACGCCCCGCGGATCTCGCTCGGCGGCCGGCTGGTCGCCGATCTGATGGTCGCGGCGGGCGCGAGCCGCGTCCTGGCCATGACCCTGCACTCGCCGCAGGTGCACGGCTTCTTCTCGGTACCGGTCGACCACCTGCACGCGCTGCGCGAACTCGCCGCGCACTTCCGGCAGTACGACCTCTCGCGCACCACCGTCGTCTCCCCGGACCTCGGCAACGCCAAGGAGGCCGCCGCGTTCGCCCGGCTCATCGGCGCCCAGGTCGCGGCCGGCGCCAAGCAGCGGTACGCGGACGACCGGGTCGTCATCAGCTCCGTCATCGGTGACATCGCCGACCGGGACGTCATCGTCCTGGACGACGAGATCGCCAAGGGCAGCACCGTCCTCGAACTCCTTGACCGGCTGAGGGAGTTGGGGCCCCGCTCGATCCGAGTGGCCTGTACCCACGGCCTGTTCGCGGCGGGCGCGCTGAAGCGGATCGGGGAGCAGCCCGACGTACTGGAGATCGTCTGCACCAACACGGTGCCGGTCCCCGAGGAGGAGCGCACCGAGAAGTTGCGCATCCTGTCCATCGCCCCGGCGCTCGCCGAGGCCGTGCGCCGCATTCACAACGGCGAGTCCGTCAGCGCCCTGTTCGACGCGCCGCCGAACGAATAGACATGAGGGGACGGAGCAACGCTCGGCAGCACCGAGGTGATCAGGAGGACTCGCCGTGGCGAAGGCGAAGTTCGAGCGGACGAAACCCCATGTGAACGTCGGCACCATCGGCCACATCGACCACGGCAAGACCACCCTCACGGCGGCCATCACGAAGGTGCTGCACGACCGGTTCCCCGACCTCAACCCCTTCACGCCGTTCGACCAGATCGACAAGGCGCCCGAGGAACGGCAGCGCGGCATCACCATCTCGATCGCCCATGTCGAGTACCAGACCGAACGCCGGCACTACGCGCACGTCGACTGCCCCGGCCACGCCGACTACATCAAGAACATGATCACCGGCGCCGCCCAGATGGACGGCGCGATCCTCGTCGTCGCGGCCACCGACGGACCCATGCCGCAGACCAAGGAACACGTCCTGCTGGCCCGGCAGGTCGGCGTGCCGTACATCGTCGTCGCCCTCAACAAGACGGACATGGTCGACGACGAGGAGATCCTGGAACTGGTCGAGCTGGAGGTGCGGGAGCTGCTCACCGAGTACGAGTTCCCCGGCGACGACCTCCCGGTGGTCAAGGTGTCCGCGCTCAGGGCGCTCGAAGGGGACCCGGAGTGGACCGCCTCGGTGCTCGAACTCCTGGACGCCGTCGACGAGTTCGTGCCCCAGCCGGTGCGGGACGTGGACCGGCCGTTCCTGCTGCCGATCGAGGACGTCTTCACCATCACCGGGCGCGGCACGGTCGTCACCGGCCGGATCGAACGCGGGGTGCTGAAGGTCAACAACGAGGTGGAGATCATCGGCATCCACCAGCAGAAGACCCGGACGACCGTCACCGGCATCGAGATGTTCCGCAAACTCCTCGACGAGGGCCGGGCCGGCGAGAACGTCGGACTGCTGCTGCGCGGCGTGAAGCGCGAGGACGTGGAGCGCGGCCAGGTCGTCATCAAGCCCGGATCGGTCACCCCGCACGTGGAGTTCGAGGCCCGCGCCTACATCCTGTCCAAGGACGAGGGCGGCCGGCACACACCCTTCTTCCACAACTACCGGCCGCAGTTCTACTTCCGCACCACGGACGTGACCGGTGTGGTGACCCTGCCGAAGGGCACCGAGATGGTCATGCCGGGCGACAACACGACCATGCATGTCGAGCTGATCCAACCCATCGCCATGGAGGAGGGGTTGAAGTTCGCGATCCGTGAGGGCGGGCGGACGGTGGGCGCCGGTCAGGTCACGAAGATCCTCAAGTAGCCCTTCCCGCAAGGGGGATGAGCGGCTCTTCCCGCGAGCGTCATAACGTGCCGGACGTGGCCTCGGGCTGCCCCAGGGCCGCGTCCAGTGTCGGCTGCGGAGGCAGCAGCCGGCCCAGTCCGGTGACCCGCAGGATGCGCAGCGTCAGCGGGTGGGTGCAGACGAGACGCAGCCGGCCCTCTCGCTCCAGCACCCGCTGCCGCGCCCGGTAGAGCAGCCGTAGCCCCGAGCAGTCGAAGAACTCGACCTGCCGGAGATCGATCACGATCCGCGCGCGGGGCAGCCCGGTCACCCGGTCCAGCCAGGGCAGGATCTCCATCGCCGCGGCGATGTCGATCTCCCCGCGGAACTCCAGGACCGTGAACCCACGCTCCCGGTGGATCCGCAGATGCCGGGTCAGCGGCGCGGGTTCCTGCTGCACGTCCACATCGCCTCCAACCGGCCCTCGGTGAAGCGGGGTTGAGCGTAGAAGCGCTCCCCGCCCTGCAAGTTACCCTCGATGGAGTGAATTTGAGCATGTTCGATTGACATATGTCTTCGAATCGAGCCAGAGCTTTCTGAGATGTTCCAGGTAGCACTACGACAGCGCGTGCCAGGCCTTGGAAAGTGCCTGACGGAACTGCTCGCTCTGGTGCGCTGTGAGCTCGCGCACCATCCGCTCCTCCAGCTCCCGCACCGGCGCCGCACACCCCGCCAGCAGCTCGCGCGCCTCGTCGGTCAGCAGGATCAGCAGCTCGCGTCGGTTGCGCGGATTGCGCTCCCGGCGGATCAGCCCGCGTCCCTCCAGTGAGCGCACCAGATCGGCGATGGACTGCGCGGTGACGAAGGAGTCCCGGGCCAGCTGGGCCGCCGACAGGCCGTCGTGTCGCTCCAGGACCGTGAGCGCGGTGTACTGGAGTGCGGTGATCCCGTACGGCTTGACCAGCTCGTCCAGGCGGGAGCGGACCACCAGCTCCACCTGCTTGACCATGTACAGCAGGGACGGGGGTGCCTTTGTCGCGTGGGCGCCAACCAGGGATTCAGCCATGGATTCACCCTAGAGCATTGACAGGAAACCTGTCTGTAATGAGACTGCGAACCAGACGAGAAACCAACAGGAATCCTGTTGGTTGAAATCTTGGCAACGATGCTGAGGAGTGGCGATGACCGCCTTCGAGATCGAACCCGGCCGCCTGTTCGTCGGGGGGCGGTGGTGCGAGGCCGCCGACGGAGCGCGCACCGAGGTGGTCGACCCGTCCCGGGGCCGGGTCCTCACCACGGTCGCCGAGGCGGGCCCCGGCGATGTGGACGCGGCCGTCCGCGCCGCCCGTGAGGCCTTCGACAGCGGCCGCTGGTCCGGTCTCAGCGGCCGCGAACGCGGCCGGATCCTGCACCGCGTCGCCGAGCTGATCCGCGAGAACGCCGACGAACTGGCCCACCTGGAGAGCCTCGACGTAGGCAAGCCCATCACCCTGTGCCACGCCGTCGACGTGACCAACGCGGCCAACGACTACGAGCACTACGCCGCCCTCGCCCACTCCCTGGACGGCGCCACCCGCGACACCCCGCTCAACGCCCTCGCCTACACCAAGCGCGAGCCGCTCGGCGTGGTGGCCGCGATCACGCCCTTCAACTTCCCGTTGATTCTGGCCGGTTCGAAACTCGCCCCCGCCCTCGCGGCCGGCAACACCGTGGTCCACAAGCCCGCCGACGAGACCCCGCTCAGCGCCCTCTACATGGCCGGACTGCTCCAGCGGGCCGGCGTCCCGGACGGTGTCGTCAACGTCGTCACCGGCGCGGGCCCGGTCGCGGGCGAGGCCCTGCTGCGGCACGCCGGCATCGACAAGATCGCCTTCACCGGCTCCACCGCCGTCGGCCGGCACGCCGCGAGCGTCGCGGGCGAGAACCTCAAGCCCGTCACCATGGAACTCGGCGGCAACGCGGCCCACCTCGTCTTCGAGGACGCCGACCTGGAGAAGGCCGTCGGCGCGGTCATCAAGGGCTTCGTGTTCAACACCGGCCAGTTCTGCATGGGCGGCCCCCGCCTGCTGGTCGCCCGCCCGGTCTACAGCACCCTCCTCAACATCCTCGCCGACGCCGTCCCCGGCGTACCGCTCGGCGACCCCCGGCTGCCCGAGACCGTCGTGGGCCCGATGGCGGGGGAGAAGCACCTGCGCAAGGTCGAGGAGTACGTCGACCTCGCCCGCAAGGAGGGCGCCCGCATCGTCTGCGGCGGCGAACGCCTCGACCTGGACGGCGGCTACTACTACAAGCCCACCGTCATCGCCGACCTCGCCAACGACTCCCGGGTGATCCAGGAGGAGATCTTCGGCCCGGTCCTCACCGTGCAGCCCTTCGACACCGAGGACGAGGCCGTCGAACTCGCCAACTCCACGCCCTACGGCCTGGCTTCGGGCATCCAGACCGGCAACCTCGGCCGCGCCCACCGCATCGCCGACCGGCTCCAGGCGGGCATCGTCTGGATCAACGACTGGGCGATGCTCGACCCAAACGTCCCCTTCGGCGGCGTCAAGGACTCCGGCTTCGGCCGCGAGTACGGCCCCGAGGGCCTCGCCGCGTACACCCGGACCAAGTCCGTCGTCGTCTCGCTCGACTGACCACGCCCACCTAGGAGTTCCTGCGATGTCCACCATCACGCGCGCGGCCGTCGTCGAGTCGGGCGGCGCACCCTTCACCCTCACCGACGTCGAGCTGACCGAGCCGGGCCCGCACGAGGCACTGGTCCGGGTCGTCGCAACCGGCCTGTGCCACACCGACCTCGGCGTGGCGAGCGGCGGACTGCCCTTTCCGCTCCCGGGAGTTCTCGGTCACGAGGGCGCCGGTGTCGTCGAGGAGGTCGGTTCGGCCGTCACCGGTGTCGTACCCGGCGACCATGTCGTGCTGTCCTTCACGTCCTGCGGCGACTGCCGCAACTGCCAAGGCGGGCACCCGGCTTACTGTGCGACCTGGCTGCCGCTGAACCTCATCGGCGGTCGCCGTGCCGACGGCAGCAGCACCATCAGCCGCGACGGCGAGTCCCTCGGCGGGCACTTCTTCGGTCAATCCTCGTTCGCCGAGCGGGCGTTGGTCGACGAGCGCAGCCTCGTGAAAGTCGACCCGGAGGTGCCTCTGGAGTCGATCGCCCCGCTGGGCTGCGGAGTTCAGACCGGGGTCGGCGCCGTCTGGAACGTCCTCAAGCCCCGGCTCGGTGACACGATCGTGGTGCTCGGTGCCGGAGCCGTCGGCCTCTCGGCGGTGATGGCCGCCGCGCTCACCCCGGCCACCCGGATCATCGCCGTCGACAAGGTCGCCGAACGCCTTTCCCTGGCAAAGGAGTTGGGCGCCACCCACACCGTCAACGCGACCGAGGCCGATCTCGGCGAGACCCTCGCGGTACTCACCGACGGACACGGCGCCGACGGCATCGTGGAGACCACCGGCAGTGTCGCGGTCCTCCGCCAGGGCGCCGACGCGCTCGCCGCCCGGGGCACCCTGGTCGTCGTAGGAGCACCGCCCTTCGGCAGCGAAGTCGCCCTGGACGTCAACGGGTTGATCCCCGGGAAGCGAATCGTGGGCCTCACCCTCGGCGACAGCGAGACGCAGAGCTTCATCCCCGCGCTCGTGCGGCTGGTGAAGGAGGGGCGGCTCCCGCTGCACCGCCTGATCAGTACCTATCCCTTCGCGGACATCGACCAGGCGGTGCGGGACATGAGCGCGGGCAAGGCGATCAAGCCGGTGCTCACCTTCTGACCCGCTTGTCTAGCCGACCGTCAGCACCAGCTTGCCCGCAGTGCGGCCGGTGGCGCCGAGCGCGTGTGCCTCGGCGGCATCGGCCAGCGGGAACGTCCCGGCGATCGTCGCGCGCAGCCTGCCCGCCTCGACCAGTTCCGCGACGGCCTCCATGTCCGCGCGGTCGGCGTCGACGAGCATGCGGACCGCCCGCACACCGAGCCGCTCGGCCTCCTCGTGGAAATCGTTCTTGCCGATCGGAATGATCGACACCACGACCCCGCCCGGCCGCAGCACGCGCAGCGACTTGAGCCCGGTCTCGCCGCCGAGCGTGTCCAGGACCACGTCGACGTCCTTCACGGCCTCGGCGAAGTCGGTCTCCCGGTAGTCGATCGCCTCGTCGACACCCAGCTCGCGCAGGAAGTCGTGCTTGGCCGCGCTCGCCGTACCGATGACGTACGCGCCGCGCGCCTTCGCGATCTGCACGGCCACGTGCCCGACCCCGCCGGCCGCCGCGTGGATCAACACCCTTTGCCCGGGCCGGACTTCGGCGTTCTCCACCAGGGCCTGCCAGGCGGTCAGCGAGACCAGGGGCAGCGCGCCCGCCTGGACGTGGTCGATCCCGGCGGGCTTGTGGACGAAGGCGCGGGCCGGGGCGGTGACGTACTCGGCGTGCGAGCCGTGGCCCCACGGGTACGACAGCATCCCGAAGACCTCGTCGCCGGGCTGGAGACGGGCGACACCGACGCCGACGGACTCGACGACGCCGGAGACGTCCCAGCCGAGGACGAAGGGGGGCTCGCCGAGGAATCCGCCGGTGGCCCGGTGCTTCCAGTCGGTGGGGTTGACCCCGGCGGCCCGTACCTTGATCAGGATCTCGTTGGCGCGCGGCGCGGGGCGTTCGACCTCGGCGACTTCGAGGACCTCGGGACCGCCGAGGGCGTGCTGCGTGATGACGCGCATGGTGTTCACAGTGCTCATGTTCATTGAGCCTGCCGGGTCCCGCCCGGCAAGAAAATGGCACGATGGCCAAGCTTCGATAGGATCGTGCCATGCAGCATGTGGAACGGGTCGTGGTCCTGGCGCTCGACGGCGTCTACCCCTTCGAGCTGGGCATCCCCAGCCGTATCCTCGGCGCGGCGGACGGCCACTACGAGGTGCTGACCTGCACGGTCGACGGCCGCCCGGTGCGCACCAACGCCGACTTCTCGGTCGCGGTGGAGCACGGGCCGGAGATCCTCGAAACGGCGGACACGGTCGTCGTCGCCTCCATGGCGACCCCGCGCATCCCGAAGGGACTGCCCGCCGAGATCGCCGCCGCCCTCGCCCGGATCCGCCCGGACGCCCGCATCGTCTCGATCTGTACGGCCGCCTTCGTGCTCGCCGCCGCCGGTCTCCTCGACGGGCGCCGCGCCACCACCCACTGGCAGGTCGTGGACCGCTTCCGGGCCCTGTATCCGCAGGTGGACCTGGACCCGGACGTGCTCTTCGTCCAGGACGGCCGGATCCTCACCTCCGCCGGCGCGGCCTCCGGAGTCGACATCTGCCTGCACATCGTGCGCACGGACCACGGCGGCGAACTCGCCAACGCGGTCGCCCGCAGTTGTGTCGTCCCGCCGTTCCGCGAGGGCGGGCAGGCCCAGTACATCCAGCAGCCGGTGCCGGACCGCGCGGTCACCAGCACGGCCGCCACCCGCGACTGGGCCCTGACCCGCCTCGACGAGTCCCTCGCCCTGGCCGATCTCGCCCGGCACGCCGGGATGAGCCTGCGCACCTTCGCCCGCCGCTTCCACGACGAGGTGGGCCTCAGCCCCGGCCGCTGGCTGATCCAGCAGCGGGTGGCCCGCGCCCGCGACCTCCTGGAGGCCAGCGACCTGTCGGTCGACCAGATCGCCGGCCGCGTCGGCTTCGCGACGGGCGCGTCCCTGCGCCAGCACCTGCACGCGGCGATCGGGGTCTCGCCGCAGGCCTACCGGCGTACGTTCCAGGAAGCCCGCTGAACCCCCAACGTTTCGGCCCGCCCGTGCGTCGTAGGAACGAGACGTGAGGGGGCAGTCATGCGCAGAGGGCTCGCAGGGGTCGCCGTACTGGTGGCCGTGACGGCGTGCGGTACCGAGGACGGGGGAGACACCGTGGTCGCGGGCACCGCGCCGGCCACGCCCTACGCCGGACCGCTGTATGTGCCGCCCACCGACTCCGACGAGTCGGGTGCCGCAGGCCGGGCGCTGGAGTGCGACGGCGCGATGTACGCGGGCGGCGACGCCGAGACATGGAGCAAGGGCGACGGCGGCGGCACGCCCGAGGGCGGCCTGCGGGCGTACTTCGACATCGAGCAGCCGGATGTGCCGCGCACGGGCTACCGCGTCGAGCGCAGGTCGGACGGGCGCGTGCTGTTCTCCTACGACGTCGACGGCCGCACGAAGGTCGCCGTCGTCGTCGCCAAGGACCGCAAGAACAGGCCGGGTTGGGGCCCGGAGACCAGCTCCTCCTGCGACCCGGCCGAACTCCCGGCGAGCTTCGCCGAGGCGCACGGATACGAGATCTGGACCGACAGGAATGGCAAGCGGGTGCCGACCACGGTGGTGAGCAGCTCGGTCGGGGCCGCGCACTGCGACTGGCAGAAGGCCCACTTCCTGCAGACCGGCGACGGCGAGAAGGGCAAGCTGTACGCCCGCGATCCGGACAACGTACTCCCGGCCGAGATGCTCACCGCCCCCTACGACGGCGACGTCTCCATGCCTGCGAGTGCTCGCGACACCGGATACCGCTACCAGGACCGGCAGTTGTGGCTGACGGCCGACGCGTCGAAGGCGTACGTTCGCACGCCGGACGGTGTGGAGGCCTGGCCTGCGGTGAAGGACGGTCAGGGCTGTCTGTGAGCCCCCGTCACCGGCTCATGTGCAGCGCGACCAGCAACTGCCATACCTGGTCGGCGATTTCCTCCGCCGTGCCTTCCAGCAGCCCGTGGAGCCAGTCGGCGAGGACCCCGCCGAAGGTCCCGGCGACGGCCGAGGCCACCAGCGGGGCGTCCGCCGCGCCCGCGAGTTCACGTTCACGGAGGCTGTAGGCGCGCAGGTCCCGGTGCAGGACCCGGCCGAGCGGGCCACCGCCGCCCGGGCTCAACAGGGCGCGGTACAGGGCCGCGTGGGGGAGCAGACCGGAGAAGAACTCCGACAGCGCGGGCGGCGCGTGCACCGGATCGGGCCGTCCGCGCCACGCGTGCAGTGCCTCCACCGCGTCCCGTACGACATCCGCGCAGGCGTCGACCGCAAGCGCTTCCAGGCCGTCGTAGTGGACGTAGAACGTGGCCCGGCCGACCCCCGCCCGCCGTACCAGGGCGGCCACGCCGATCTCCTCCAGGGGGTGTTCGGCGCACTCGTCGAGGAGTGCCTGGCGCAGCCGTGCCCGGGTGCGGGCGGTCCGCCGGTCCTCGGGCTCGGCGCGGCTCACCGGGCGATCAGGACGGCGGCCAGGGCCAGTGCGCCGGGCAGCGCCTGGGCGAACAGGATGCGCCGGTTCGCCGTCACCGTGCCGTAGACGCCCGCGATCACCACGCAGCTGAGGAAGAACACCTGGGCGCGGAAGCCGGTCGGGTCGGCGGCGATCAGGCCCCAGATCAGACCCGCGGCGAGGAAGCCGTTGTACAGCCCCTGGTTGGCGGCGAGCGGTGCGGTGGCTTTGGCCATCTCGGGGTCGAAGCCGTGCAGTCCGCGCCCCGGCTTCTTCTCCCACAGGAACATTTCCAGCACCAGGATGTAGAGGTGCAGCGCGGCCACCAGTCCGACCAGCACGTTCGCCAGCGTTTCCATGATCAGTCGACTCCTCGTCGTCTTGGACAGGTGTCCATCCTAACTGGACACCTGTCCATGTTCAGACTTTCCGGAGAGTGACGGAACCCTCACTTCCGCGAGACCGTGAGGTTGATCTTTTAGGGTTCAGACCCGATAAGCTCCCGTGCGGCGCAGCGAGTTGGCGTGATCGTGACCGGTCGGCACGTGGAGCGTCCTCCCGAGTGCGGTCCGTCCTCGCACGCCCCCCCCTGTTCGTTCGTGTCGCTTCGAAGGATGCAGATGGAACTCGCCACTCCGCCACCGGCGGCGCGGGCCCCTGTCGCCTGGTACGGCTGGTGGCTGATGCCACTGGCCTTAGGCGGCGGGACGGTCGCCGCCACGTTCATGAGCCCGGAGCGAATAACCGAGACCGTGGCCGGAGCGGCGGCCACCGCGGCCAGTGCCGTGTGCGTCCGGCTGCTGGTCCGCACCCAGACCCGACTACGCCGAGCCGAAAGCGGTTTCCGCACCGCGCAGGCCGAGTACTCCCAGCAGTGGCAACAGCATGTGGCGGGCCTGGAGCGGAAGTTCGGCGCCGAGCGCGCCGCGCTGGAAGACCAACTGACCGAGCACTCCAGCGCCTACGAGAGTCGGCTCACCGACCACTCCGGTGCCTACGAGGCCCAACTCGCCGAGCAGGCGCGGGCGTACGAGGAGCGGCTGAACGCGCAGGCCGAGTCCTACGAGGCACAGCTCGCCGACCGGGCCGAGGTGTGGCAGGAACAACTGGCCTACCAGCTCACCGCGGTGTCGAAGCTCGCGGACGAGCAACTCCCCGCAGCGCTCCAGCAGTTGCGCGCCGGTGACGCCATCGACGACCTGCTGCCGGTCGCGAGCGAGTGCGCGAAGGTCAGCGCCGAACTCCAGGCCGAACTGCGCAAGGTGCTGAGGATCTCGCTCATCGGCGTCGAGGAGGAGTTCAACCGCTCCACCGCCGCCGAGCAGGCCGTCATCAGCATCGGCAACCGCATCCACGTACTGACCAGCAAGCTCCGCGGCCGACTGCACGAACTCCAGGGCGAGCACGGGCGGTTGCCCGCCGTCGCCCGCGGTCTGATGGAGCTGGACCAGGAGATCGGCCCCGCCGACTGTCTCGCCGCGAGCGTCGGTGTGCTCGGCGGCTCGGACCGGCCCGGCCGGCAGTGGCAGGAGCCGCAGCGACTGCTCAGCGTGGTGCGCGGCGGCATCGGCCGGATCAAGGACTTCCACCGCGTCGACGTACGCCAGTTGCCCGAACTCGGCGTCGACGGCGGCCTGGTGGACCACCTCACGCTGATCTTCGCCCACCTCCTGGACAACGCGGCCCGCTACTCGCCGCCCACCGAGCCGGTGATCGTCTCCGGCAAGGAGGTGCCCAACGGCGTCGGCATCGAGATCCAGGACTCCGGCAAGGGCCTCAGCGAGGAGTCCAAGCGCGAGGCCGAGCACGCCCTCGCCGGCACCGGCGGCGGATCCGGCCTCGGCGGCATCTCGGAGGACGCCAGCATCGGGCTCCGCGTCGTCGGCACCCTGGCCCGCCGCTACGGCATCCGCGTCACCTTCGCGGACTCGCCCTGGCTCGGCACCTCCGTCGTCGTGGTGGTCCCGCACAAGTACTTCAGCCAACTGCCCCCGGCCGCCGTGACCGGAACCCCGTCGTTCCAGGCCGCCGCGAGTGCGGCGCTGACACGTGTACCGGCCGGCGCCGAGACCCCCGCCGAGCCTGTCGAGACGGCGGACACCACACCCGGCGGGCTACCCAGGCGCCGTAGCAGACGCGGTGAGACGGCGCGGCCCCAGGTGGCCGAACGGGTCGAGCGGACCGGGGTGATGGCCGTCTCCGTCGTTCCGCCCGACGCCTCCTTCGCCGGGCTGGCGGCCTTCGCCACCGCCGGGCGGGAGACCCCGGGGGAGGAACCGGCGTCCGCAGGCCGTGAGTTCACCGAGCACAGCACGGAAGAGAGCGACGAGTCCACATGACGCAACAGGGAACCGACGTGAGCTGGGCGCTCCGCGATCTGGTGGAGAGCATCCCGGAGATCCGCTTCGCCCTCGTGGCCTCCAGCGACGGCAAGGCGATCACCTCCTTCGGCGCGGAGGACCCCGACGACGTGGACCGCTTCGCGGCCGTGGTGGCCGGCCTGCAGGCGCTGGCCCAGCCGGTCGCCGAGCAATTCCCCAAGTACGCCGGGCAGTTGAGGCTGGCGATGATCGAGGTCGACGGCGGCCATCTCTTCGTCGTCCGTGCGGGCGTCGAGACGTATCTCGGCGTGCTGGCCCGCGAGGGCCTCGACCAGGGCCTGCTCGGGCACCAGATGCGGGACCTGGCCCGCAGGATGGGTGAGCTCCTCGGCACCACCGCGCGCCTGGAGGAGCACTCTGGATGAGTGCTCCCCGCCGGCCCGCGGATCCCTCCGGCCTTGAGCGTTACTACGTCCTCACCGGAGGGCGCAGCGGACCGGGCGGTTCGGCATCGAGCCTCGACGTGGCGACCCTCGTCGTCTCCCGCACCGCCCCCGTACCGGGCATGCAGCACGAGCACGAGGAGATCCTCCGGCGCTGCCGCGAGCCGCTGTCGGTGGCCGAACTCGGCGCCCACCTCGGACTCCCCTTCAACATTCTCGCGGTGCTGCTGGCGGATCTGCTGGAGGCAGACCGCGTCGAAGCCCGCGACCCCATCCCGGCGCACGGCGCCGGCAGCGGGCCCGACCTCGCGCTCCTTGAGGAGGTACTCAGTGGACTTCAAAGGCTTTGACCATCCCGGCTCACCGGTCGGTGACGGCACCCGCTCGGTGAAGGTGATGATCGCCGGCGGTTTCGGCACCGGGAAGACCACGATGGTCCGCTCGGTCAGCGACATCAAGCCGCTCACCACCGAGGAGACCCTCACCCAGGCGAGCGCCGGCGTCGACCACCTCATCGGGGTGACCGACAAGACGGAGACCACCGTCAGCCTCGACTTCGGCAAGATCGGCATCAACGACGAACTGGTCCTCTACCTGTTCGGGACACCGGGCCAGGAGCGGTTCTGGTTCCTGTGGAACGGCCTGTTCAAGGGCGCGCTCGGCGCGGTCGTCCTCGTCGACACCCGCCGCCTCGCCTCCAGCTTCCGGGCGATCGAGGAGATGGAGCGGCAGGACGTCCCGTTCGTCATCGCGCTGAACGTCTTCCCCGACTCCCCGGAGCACCCGGTCGACGAGATACGCGACGCCCTGGACATCTCCCCGGACATCCCGGTCGTGGCCTGCGACGCCCGCGACCGCTCCTCCAGCCGTGACGTACTGGTCGCGCTGATACGGCACTTGAAGGACCGCTCGGCCGTCGTCGCACTGGAGCCCCGATGACCGACCAGACCTTGGACGGCCAGGATGCCCCGCGCGGCTGCCCCGTCGCCCACGGCCCGTCCGACGACCTCACCCGGCTGTACGGACCGGACGCGGCGACCGACCCGCGAGGCATCTACGAGCGGCTGCGCGAGGAACACGGCTCCGTGGCACCGGTGTTGCTGGAGGGCGACGTCCCCGCCTGGCTGGTCCTCGGGTACCGCGACAACCGGCGGGTGCTGGACAACCCCCGCCAGTTCACCCGGGACGCGCGGATCTGGCGGGACTGGCGGGAGGGCCGGGTCGCCGACACGTCGCCGCTGATGCCGATGCTCGGCTGGCGCCCGGACTGCGTCTCCCAGGACGGCGAACCGCACCGCAGGCTGCGCGGCGCGGTGACCGACGGACTGCTCGCCGCCTCCGGCCGGGGTGTCCGGCGGCATGCGACCTTCTTCGCCAACAAGCAGATCGACGCGTTCGCGGGCGACGGCCGCGCCGATCTGGTGGCGGACTACGCCGAGTACCTTCCGATGCTCGTCCTCACCCGCATCCTCGGGCTTCCCGCGGCGGACGGGAACCGGCTCGTCGAGTCAAGTGCCCAGGTTCTCAAGGGCGGTGAGGACGCGCTGCTGCACAACGACCGCATCATCGAGATCCTCGGCGAACTCGCCGAGCGCAAACGGGCCGAGCCGGGCTCGGACTTCACCACCGCGCTCATCGGGCATCCGGCGGGGCTCGACGCGGAAGAGGTCGTCATGCATCTGCGGCTGGTGCTGATCGCCGCGCACACCACCACGAGCAACCTGTTGGCGCGGGTGTTGCAGCGGATCCTCACCGATACCTCTCGGCTTTCCGGGCTGGTGAGTGGGCAGTTGACCGTCTCGGCGGTGGTTGAGGAAGTCATGTGGGACACCCCTCCGTTGGCCGTCCTGCCGGGGCGGTTCGCCACGGCGGATCTCGAACTCGGGGGGCATCGGATCGGGGAGGGGGATCTGCTCGTTCTCGGGCTCGGTGCGGGGAATGTCGATCCGGAGGTTCGGCCGGACGCGGGGATGTCCATGCAGGGCAACGAGTCGCATCTGGCGTTCAGTTCGGGGCCGCACGAGTGCCCGGGGCAGAGTATCGGGCAGGCGATTCTTGAGGTCGGGGTTGATGTGTTGCTGCATCGGTTGCCGGGGTTGCGGTTGGGTGGCTCGGCGGGGGAGCTGACTTCTACGGCGTCCACGTGGGAGTCGCGATTGGATGCGCTGCCGGTTGAGTTCGCCTTGTGAGTCGGTAGTACTTCGGGTGCGGGTTGGTGGGGGCTGGTCGCGCAGTTCCCCGTGTCTCTAAAAAAGCTGCCCGACCCCTTGTCGAGCAGCTTGTGTCCCCTCTGTTACACCGCCAACAAGTCGTCCGACGAAGCCTCCTCCTTCGCCGCGTAGCGGCCCGACACCAGTGCCCACTCGTAGTTGCCGTTGATCCAGTGCTGGATGGCTTCCACGCCCTGGTTGACTCGGCGGCGTTCGTTTTCGTCCAGGGACAACTCGTCGCACATCTGGGGGACTTGGGCCTCCAGTTCGAGGTACTCGGTGAGGCGGGCGTTCGTCATGCGGTAGGCCTCCTCGGCCGCCGCCTCCCATGAGCAGTGGCGTTCGCGGTGGAGGACGGCTATGAGGTTGTGGCCGTCGCCCCGGCGGCGTTCGCGTTCGAAGGAGTGGATGTCGTTCATGAAGCCGATGGTGTCGGCGGCGAGGTCACGCATGCGTTCCATCAGCGGGTGTGCCTGCACCTGGGCCGGGACCTCGAAGCCCCGGCTGCGTTCCCCGGCGTCGATGCTGTGGTGGATGCCGACCGTGCGGCGGCGGAACTCCGTGTACTCGTCGAGGTCCAGGGTGCCCGCGATGCCCCGGGCGGCGAGGTCGACCTCCTCGCAGTGGGCGACCAGGAAACGGCCCCAGGACGCCGCGAACCGGGTCCGCCACGTCAGGGACATGCCATCCGAAAGGTGGTTCCAGACCTCGGCCCAGGCCACCGTGATCGGGCAGACGACCCGGGGCCTGCTGCCCGCCGGACGCAAGGGCGTGACGATCAACTCCCGCGCCACCTCCAGTATCCGGTCGGCACGGTCGGGCCGGTTCGCGTCGAACTGGTCGTCGAAGAGGAAGGCCAGCGAGAACCAGTTCATCAGGACGACCATGTCCGCGGCCGACGCGTGCGGATAGGTGCGGGCCGCGGCCTGCGGGAGGTCCCACGACCGGTACTCCTCGAACCCGGCCTGGCTGCGCACCAGTCCCATGTCCCAGATCCAGCGCAGATGACGGGCGCGGGCGTACTCGAGATGCTCACTGACGGGAGTGTCGAAGGGGAGGTCGAAGGTGACGTCCTGAGGCATGCGCTTCCTTTCGGGAGACGGAACAAGGAGTCCCCCACTGCGAGCGGGCGGTCCGTTCGACCGCCCGCGCCCTCGAACTACGCTTCGTGGTACGAAAGTTGGACCCAGAAGCGCTACGAGGCTGCCCAGAGCCCAAATGATCTACACCCTGCCCCGATCGTGATCCCCGTTACTGCTCACGCCTCCTGAGCTGCGTACACTCCCACACCTCCGACGTATGTAAGCGCTACCCGTGCCTCCGCGATCTCCTCCGGCGGAGCGGCGAACGGATCACGGTCCAGGACCACCAGATCCGCCGACGCACCCGCCGCGACACGGCCGGAGTCGTCCAGGTGGTTCGCGTACGCCGACCCCGCCGTGTACGCCGTGACCGCCTCCGCGAGCCCGAGCCGCTCGTCCGGCAGGAACACCGGTCCGGCGCCGCCCGGTACGACCCGGTTGACCGCGACATGGATGCCGAGCAGCGGATCGGGACTGCTCACCGGCCAGTCGCTGCCCGCCGCGAGCGTGGCCCCGGACCGCAGCAGCGCCCCGAACGGGTACTGCCACAGGGCCCGTTCCGGTCCGAGGAACGGAATCGTCAGCTCGTCCATCTGCGGTTCGTGCGCCGCCCACAGCGGCTGGATGTTCGCCACCGCGCCGAGCCGCGCGAACCGCGGCACGTCGTCCGGGTGCACCACCTGCAGGTGTGCCAGATGCGGCCGGGTGTCACTCGGCCCGTTCGCCGCCCGCGCGGCCTCGACCGCGTCCAGCGCGTCCCGTACGGCCCGGTCGCCCAGCGCGTGGAAGTGGCACTGGAAGCCGAGCGCGTCCAACTCGGTGATGTACTTGGGCAGTTGGTCCGGGTCGATGAAGCTGGTGCCCCGATTGGCCGTGGCGCAGCCGCAGTTGTCGAGGTACGGGTCCAGGAGTGCGGCGGTGCCGGTCTCGGCGACGCCGTCCAGCATCAGTTTCACACTGCCCGCGTTGAACCGGCCGTGGCTCAACGCGGCCCGCCGCTCCATGAGTTCGGGGATCTGCTCGGCACCACGCGCCCGGTCCCACCACAGCGCGCCGACCACACGTGCGGTGAGCGAGCCGTCCCGGGCGGCGGCGAGATACACGTCCGAGGGATCGTCCATCCCCAGGAACTCCCCGACGAGCGCGTCCTGCCAGGCCGTGATCCCGAGTGAGTGCAGATGCCGTTGGGCGTGCAGCAGCGCGGCGAGCCGGTCGGCCCGCGTGACCGGCGGTGTGAGCCGGCCGACCAACTGCATCGCCCCCTCCTGGAGCGTCCCGGCCGGTTCGCCCGACGCGTCCCGCTCGATCCGCCCGTCCACCGGATCGGGCGTGTCCCGGGTGATGCCCGCCAGCTCCAGGGCCCGGCTGTTGACCCAGGCACCGTGATGGTCCCGGTTGGGCAGATACACCGGCCGGTCCGGCACGGCCGAGTCCAGCAGCTCCTTCGTCGGCGTACCGCCCTCGAACGCCTCCATCGACCACCCGCCCCCGGTGATCCACTCCCGCTCCGGATGCGCGTCCGCATAGGCCCGTACGGCGGCGACCGTGTCCTGTGCCGTCCTGGCCGTCGTCAGGTCGCACTGGGTCAGCTCAAGCCCCGCCGGCACCGGATGCACATGCGCGTCCTGGAACCCGGGCAGCAGCAACCGCCCCGCCAGATCGACGACTTGGGTGCGCGGCCCGGCGAGCTCGTGCACCTCGGCATGTCCTACGGCGGTGATCCGGTCGCCGGTGACGGCCACGGCGGTCGCGGTGCGGCCCTCGGGGGTGAGGACAGGGCCGTTGGTGAAGAGGAGGTCTGCGTGCATGGTCCGTTTCCTGGTGGGGGTCATCGAGAGGTCGCGAGCAACTGCGGGGCGTCGGCGTCGGTGCCGTGCCCGGACCGGAAGTAGGGCGACCTGCGCACCCACTTCGCCCAGGCGGCGGCCACGAAACCCGACGCGATCATCGCCAGCGGGGTGAGCAGCAGGAACCAGCCGTTGTCCGCGCTGACTTCGAGGTGATCGGTGGACGTGTAGAAGGACCAGCAGAGGTAACCGCCCAGTCCCAGCAGGGAGATGGCGCTCAGCGTGGGCAGCACCACCGCCCGCACCCCCTGCCGCCAGTCCTCGCGGAGGAGGGAGCGGAAGCGTACGGCGGCGGCGAGGGCGGTCAGTGCGTAGGAGAGGGCGACGACGATGCCCACGGCGTTCACCGTCGCCATGATCATGTCGGCGAGGCGGGGTATCACCAGGGCGAGTGCGGCAACCGCCGTGGCCAGCGCGCCGATCAGCAGGGTGCCGAGGGCCGGGGTGCCGTAGCGGGAGCTGACCTTCGACCAGACCGGGCCGAGCGTGCGGTCGCGGCTCATGGCGAACATGCCGCGGGCGGTGGGGATCACGCCGGCCTGGAGGGAGGCGACCGCCGAGAACATCAGGGCCACCAGCGGCAGCGCGGCCAGCGGCTGGGAGGCGAGGCGGTCGCCGAAGTACGCCAGGCCCTGGGCGCCGTGGCCCGCCAACTCGCCCTCGGACAGGACGCGTTGGAAGGCGATCGAGCCGAGCAGGAACAGGCCCAGCATCGTCACCAGGGTGATGATGCCCGCCCGGGACGCGTCGCGCGGGTCGCGCACCTCCTCGTTCACGGTGAACGCGGCCTCGAATCCCCAGTAGCAGAACACCGACAGGAGCAGTCCCTGCGCGAGCGCGGCTGCCGAGGGGATCGCGAAGGGGTCGAACCAGCTCAGGCTGAAGGCGTGCGGGCCGGTGACGATGCCGTAGCCGCAGAAGCCGAGCAGGACGACGTACTCGAAGATCAGCAGGCCGGTCTGGAGGCGGGCGACGGTGCGGACGCCGGTGACCGCGGTCAGGGTGACGGCGACCAGGACGACGATGCCGACCGCCGTCGTCTGAGCTGTAGAGCCGGGGTCGAGGGTGAGCCCGGCCAGCCGATGCAGTCCGGCCTCCCCGGCGAGCTGGATCATGGCCGAGCCGGTGACCGCCGTGGTGTACGCCAGGAACGCGATCGTCGCGACGATGTTCACCCAGCCGACCAGGAAGCCGAGCCACGGAGTGAGTGAACGGCCCACCCACACATAGCCGTTGCCCGCGTTCGGCTCGACCTTGTTCAGCCGGGTGTAGGCGCCCGCGATGCCCAGGATCGGCAGGAACGCCAGCAGCATGATGGCCGGCAGATGCAGCCCGACCACCCCGGCGGTCACGCCGAGACCGATGCCGATGCTGGTGGTCGCGGCGGTGCTGGACGCGGCGATGGCGACGCCGTCCAGCAGACCGAGGGACTTGCGCAGTGCGGGCCCCGACGGGGGTGGCGTGTCGATCATGGCGTGCTCTCCGCTCGCACCGGGGGGCCCGAACGGCCCCGGTGAACGCACATGAAACTGCCCGCGCACTTAACAGGTCAACGGTGTTGTCGTAAGGTGCGGGCACCCGGACCCGGACCCCAGCAGCGAGGAGGTCGTCGTATGAGCGAGCGAGTCGTCCCGGCCGCCGACCGGCGGCGCAGACGCCCCACCAAACAGGGCGTCGTCCTGTCCGAGGAGCTGATCGTCGAGACCGCCCTCAGACTCATCGAGGAGCACGGCGCCGACGCCCTCTCCGTGCGCCGCCTCGGCCGCGCGCTCGGCGCCGACCCCAGCTCCCTGTACCGCTACTTCCGGCACACCGACGACCTGATGCTGGCCGTCGCCGACGAGCTGATCGGCCGGACGCTGCGCACCTGGCGCCCCAGCGGCGACTGGCGGGCCGACCTGCGGGACCTCGGCCTGCGCATGCACGCGGGCGCGCTCGCGCATCCGAGGGCGGCGGTGCTCAGCGCGTACCGGGTCACCGGGCGGGTGTACGAGATCCAGGCCGTGGAGACGATCCTCGGGGTGCTGCGCCGGGCCGGGTTCCCCGACGCCGACGCGGTGCGGATCTACCACTCCTACGTCGACCAGGCCCTCGCGTTCAGCGCCCTCGACTCCGCGAACACGGCGCTGCCGAAACCCGCCCGCGATGCCGAGGCGGCTGTGTGGAAGGCGACGTACGCGCAGCTGCCCGCCGACAGGTATCCGCACATCGCGGCGACGGCCCGCCATCTCGTGGCCACCATGCGGCACAGTTCGTACCCGGCGGCCCTGGATCTGCTGCTGAGCGCGGCGGCGGCGCGCCTCGCCGAGATCCAGGCCCTGCCTACGAGGAGCGCGGGGCGAAGGCCGTCGTCGTGAAGGTGGCCTTGTTGGCGCGCGTCGTGCCGCCGGTGATCCACCAGCGCGTGGGGCGCTCGCCGTAGAACCCGAACCTGGGGTCGGCGCCCCAGTTCAGAACCAGTTCGTCCTTGCCGTCCCCGTCGAAGTCGGCTGCCCCCACGGGCCGGGCGTGGCGCCACTTCGCCGGGATCTTCCTGCCGTCCGCCGTGGCGGGCCCGTTGCGCAGGACGGCGGTCCGTCGGGTGCCGTCGATGAGCGTGGCGCCCGCGTACGTGGCGACCAGGACAGCGTCCCGGCCGTCGCCGTCCGGGTCGGCGGCCGTATAGCCGCCCGGCCCATAGTCGGTGCGCGCGGACCGGGGCGCCTCGGGCAGGCGGTACGTCACCGGTGCGCCGCCGTCGCCGGGATACACGGCGAGGGACCCGTCGACCTCGGCCGGCTCGGTCTCGTAGCCAGGCTCGTCGTTACGGCCGCCGTCGTCGCCCACGGCCACATCGCGCTGCCCGTCGCCGTCGAAGTCACCGAACGCGTGGGCGTTCCCTTTCCTCAACTGCCTCGTCGAGGCGGACAGTTGAGCACGGGGCCGGGCCGTGTAGAGGGTGTTGCCGGACTGTTCGCCGTCGTTCACCGCGTGCAGGAGCAGTGAGGTCGCGCGAGGAGTGCCGGACGGGTCGATGGTGTCGGCGATCAGTTCGCCGTCGGCCCAGGGAAGGCTCGTGTCGGTGCGGGCGGGCGTGCCCGAGCGGGTGAACGGGCCGTACAGCACCACCATGGACGAGTGGTTGTAGGCGAGGCCGGCGAGGTCGTGGTGCCCGTCCCCGTCGAAGTCGCCGCGCACCAGAGACCGGACGCCCAACTTGCTCGCGCTCTGGGGCAGTTGGACCGGTGTGGCGGAGGCCGCCGCGGTGGATCCGCCCCAGGTGACGTACGGGACGGTGCGCGGGGCGCTGACGTTGCCGTCCGACACCATCGAGCCCTGGACGGACGTGACGAAGTCGGGGAAACCGTCGCCGTCCAGATCGGCGGTCGTGACGTCCGCGCCGGACACCGAGTCCGCCGGCGCCAAGAGCTGCTTGCCCGGCGCGGGCAGGCCCAGGTCGGCACGGCCGTAGACCCTGCGCGTCGACGGGTCGAGGCCCTTGGCCGATCCGTAGACCACGACGACCCGTTCGTCGGTGGCGCTCTCGCCGCCGCCGACGACGATCGGCACCACGAGGTCGCGGTGCCCGTCGCCGTTGAGGTCGTCGGGGTCCTTGGAACCCTTGCCCGGAGCGGGAGTTCGGCTCGCGGTGCCGGTGGCCGGTGCTCCCGAGGAGGGCGACGACTCATCGGCGGTGCCGCTCCCGCTTCCGCCGCCGCATCCGCTGATCGGAGCGAGCGCGGTGCAGAGGGCGAGGGTCACTACGGCTGTACGGGGCTTCATCCGCCCCACTCTCGCACCCCGCGTCACACCCGAACCAGGAGAGCCGCGCGGTTGTTGCACGTTCGTTGATCGACGCCAGTTGTCGGCATCAACTCGCCGAATCTGGAAACCCGTTGGGTGCGTGGCAACTGGATTCGCCCCTTGCGCGCCTGGATCTTCGGAGGACACATGGCACTCGTGACCGCAGGCTTCGTGGTGCTCGACGCGGTCGAGCCGGAGAAGCTCGCCGTGTTCTACACGGAGTTGCTGGACGGCGAGCAGACCGACATCACCCTCGACCAGGTCGAGATCAGGGGTGCGGACGGGACCCGGCTGGCGTTCCGCCGGGACGTCAGCGCCACACCGGCGAGCTGGCCGCGCGCCGAGAACAACCAACAGGTCCACCTGGACTTCCTGGTGGAGGACCTGGACGAGGCGGAGCGCCGGATCATCGGCCTCGGCGGACGCGCGTTGGAGACCAAGGACATGCCGGGTCCGTACCAGGAGCGCGTGTACGCGGACCCGGGCGGCCACTCCTTCACGATCCGCCCGGTGCCGCCCACGGCCGCCGACCAGAGCTGACGAGGCTCAACTCCCGGTCGCCCCGGCCCCATTGGTCGACTCCCGGCGGCCCTGACCCCAACCGGTCTACTCCCGGCCGCCCTTGTCCTTCACCGGCCAGATCCCCGTCGAGTGTTCGATGGCCTTCGCGCCGGTGCGGTCCGCCGCGCTGCGCGCCACCGCGAAGAGGGCGCCCTGGAGCGCGGCGGCGAACAGGATCTCGGCCCAGCCGCGGTCCCGGTCCAGCGGGTCGGGGGCGTTGTCCTCGTGCCGTACCGCCTTCCACGCGGCGCGGAAGGCACGGCCCGCCAGCGCACCGCTCACCAGGCCCAGCACGAGGCCGACGGGCTGGTAGACGAGGGGGAGCTTCTTCTTCTTGGCCTTGGTCACGGGGGTCTCCTTCTGCGGACGAGCCGGTCGGCACCCCGACGGTGTCACCGAAACCGGGGCTTCGGTAGAGGGTGTGAGCAGCACTTTCAGGGGCAGTCGGCGTAGATGAGCGACACAACTGCCGACCCAGCGAACGACAGTGACACAGACGGCGCCACAGAGAGTGAGACGGACGGCGCCACGGACCGTAAGACCCGGGTCACCGTTCTCATCGCGCTCGCCGCCAACCTGGTCATCGCGGCCGCCAAGGCCGTCGGCGGTCTGGTCGCCGGGTCGCCCGCGCTGCTCTCGGAGGCCGCGCACTCGGTGGCCGACAGCCTCAACGAGGTCTTCCTCCTCGCCGCGCTGCGCCGCAGCCGCCGCCCCGCCGACCAACGGCACCCCTTCGGCTACGGCAAGGAGCGCTTCTTCTGGTCGCTGCTCGCCGCCGTGGGGATCTTCGTGATGGGTGCCTGCTTCTCCGTGTTCCAGGGCGTCGAGGCGCTGCGCAACGGCGCGGAGGAGACGTCCACCGGCTATGTCGTGGGCCTGGTCGTGCTCGCCGTGTCCCTGGTCGTCGAAGGGATCTCCCTGCTGCGGGCCCTGCACCAGGTGCGTGCCCAGGGCGGCGGCAAGGAAGCCCTGCGCGACCCCGCGCTGCGGACCGTCGTCGCCGAGGACGGCACGGCCGTGCTCGGCGTGACCCTCGCCATGATCGGCATGGCCCTGCACATGATCACCGGGCAGGTGGTGTGGGAGGCGTCCGCCTCGCTCGCGATCGGGGTGCTGCTGGGCTATGTCGCCTACCGTCTGGGCCGCGACGCCCGCGACCAGCTCATCGGCGAGGCCGTGGACCCCGAACTGAGCGACAGGATCCGCTCGTTGCTGGCCGCCGAACCCGAGATCGACAGTGTGGAAGCGCTGTTCACGATGCGGATGGGGCTCGACTCGACGATGGTCGCCGCCCGGATCGACCTCGTTCCCGGCATGGACAGCGAACGGGTCGAGGAGGTCTCCATGCGCATCAAGGAGTCCCTGGGCCGTGCGGTGTCCGAGACCGGCGAGATCTTCCTGGACATCACCGACCGGACGGTGGCACGGGCAGCCGAAAGCCCCGCCGCGACGGGGGAGCGCGGCGGGGCCTGAACGTCGGTTGCCCGACGGTCACCGGTTCATGCGCCCCGGAACCGGAAAAGTCTCCGGGGCGGAACCGGCCTGGTGGACGCGGCTCCCGGACTCAGCTTCCGTCGGCCGGTTCGAGCACGAACACGGGGATCTGCCGGTCCGTCTTCGTCTGGTACTCGGCGTACGGGGGATACGCGGCGACCGCCCGCTCCCACCACGCGGCCTTCTCGTCGCCGGTGACCTCGCGGGCCGTCAGGTCCCACTTCTGCGGTCCGTCCTGCAACTCGACATGCGGTTCGGCCTGCACGTTGAAGTACCAGACCGGGTGCTCGGGGGCGCCGCCCTTGGAGGCGACCACGGCATAGGCCCCGTCGTGCTCGACCCGCATCAGCGGGGTCTTGCGGATCTTCCCGCTCTTGGCGCCCACCGTCGTCAGCAGGATCACGGGCAGACCCGTGTCCGCCAACGTGGTCCCCTTGGTGCCGCCGGAGCCCTCGTACAGCTCGACCTGGTCGCGCACCCACTGCGACGGGCTGGGTTCGTACTCGCCCTCAAGAGGCATGGCATTCGTCCCATCTCGCGTTCTACGGCTGTCTAGCACCGAGATTCAACACCAGCCGGTGCGTGATTCATCCATGCCGCGACTCTCTTCGGCCACGTCCCTTCCACCGGGTGATGACCTCGGAGGTAATCGCACCGGAACGGCTCCCGCGGCACAGTCGGAACCTCGCACGACCACCGGCCGAGAAGGGGTACCCATGTCGTCGACTCCGACCACCCGCACCGTCGTGGAGGACCTGCTGTACCGGATCGGCCACGCCGAGCCCGAGCGCGTCGCGGAGCTGTACGCCGAGCACGCCGACTGGAAGCTGAACTGGCCCGAGGACGAGCACGGCCGCGCCGCCACCCCGTGGATCCGGCACCGCGCCACCCGCGCCGACGCGGCCGACCACTACCGGGACCTCGCCGCCCACCATGTGCCCGGACGGGCCGGCACGGAGATCGAGCGCATCCTGGTCGACGGCGCCGACGCGGTGGTGCTCGGCGAGATCCGGCTGACCGCGAGGCCCACCGGACGGCCCTATCGGGCCAGGTTCGCCCTCCATCTCACGGTCCGGGACGGACTGATCGTCCGACACCATGTGTACGAGGACAGCCTCGCCGTGGCCCGGGCCTTCGCGAGCTGAACGGACTCGCGCCGATCTTGGGACCGAGCGAAGCGGACCGCCAGGTTCGGCCAGATTGTAGGCACCACCGATCTGGCCGAACATCGGGTGGCCTCATAGGTGCCTCGGGCATCTAATGAAGATCGGTAAGACGCACTCTTCGTCTGCGAGGTCTTCCATGACGGAACTGACGGAACTGACGGAACTGACCGGCCCGGCCGACCTGACCGAACCCGTCGCCTTCCCGCAGGACCGCACCTGCCCCTACCACCCGCCCACCGGCTACGACCCGCTGCGCGCCGTCCGCCCGCTGACCCGCATCACGCTCTACGACGGCCGCACGGCGTGGCTCGTGACCGGACACACCGCCGCCCGCGCGCTGCTGGCCGACCAGCGCCTGTCCACGGACCGCACCCACCCCGACTTCCCCGTGATCAACGGACGGTTCGCTGCGGTCCGCGACCGGAGGGTCGCCCTGCTGGGTGAGAACGACCCCAAGCACCGCACCCAGCGGCGGATGATGATCCCCGGCTTCACCGTCAAGCGCGCCACGGCGATGCGGCCCGGCATCCAGCGGATCGTGGACGAGCTGCTCGACGCGATGATCGCCCGGGGCCCGACGGCCGACCTGGTGTCCGCGTTCGCGCTCCCCGTGCCGTCGATGGTGATCTGCGCGCTGCTCGGCGTGCCGTACGCCGACCACGAGTTCTTCGAGGCCCAGTCCCGACGTCTGCTGCGCGGCCCCAGGGCCGAGGACAGCCAGGACGCGCGCGATCAACTCGACGCGTATCTCGGCGAGTTGATCGACCGCAAACAGCGGGATCCGGGCGAGGGGCTGCTGGACGACATGGTCCGGGAGCAGCTGAACGAAGGGACCCTGGACCGCGCCGAGTTGATCTCCTTCGCGGTCATCCTCCTCGTCGCGGGCCACGAGACGACCGCCAACATGATCTCCCTGGGCACCTTCACCCTGCTGCGCCATCCCGAACGGCTGGCCGAACTCCGGGACGATCCGGGGCTGTTGCCGGACGCGGTCGAGGAACTGATGCGGTCGCTGTCCATCGTCGACGGGCTGATGCGGCTCGCCGTCGAGGACATCGAGCTGGACGGCACGACGATCCGGGCCGGCGAGGGCGTGGTCTTCTCGACCGCCGTCATCAACCGCGACGAGAACGTCTACACCGCCCCGGACACCCTGGACTGGCACCGGCCCACCCGCCACCACGTCTCGTTCGGCTTCGGCATCCACCAGTGCCTCGGCCAGAACCTGGCCCGCGCCGAACTGGAGATCGCCCTGCACAGCCTCTTCGACCGGCTGCCCACGCTGCGGCTGGCCGTTCCCGCGGAGGAGATCCCCTTCAAACCCGGCGACACGATCCAGGGGATGCTGGAACTCCCCGTGACCTGGTAAGAGGCTGCGCTCCATGCACACGGAAATCCACATCGACAAGGACATCTGCATCGGGGCGGGCCAGTGCGCCCTGGCCGCCCCGAGCGTCTTCACCCAGGACGACGACGGCTACAGCACGCTGCTGCCGGGCAAGGAGGACGGCGGCGACGCCCCGATGCTCAGGGAGGCGGCACGGGCCTGCCCGGTGAGCGCGATCACTGTGTCGGACACGGTGGGCTGAGGGGCTGAGGGGCTGAGGGGCTGGCGGGCCCATGGGTTGAGGGGCGGAGTGGTCGATGGTTTGAGGGGCTGAAGGAGTGAGGGTGGTCGGTCGGCTGAGCCGAGTCGGCCGAACGCCGGAGCCGATGGACCCACCACCCCGAGTGCCCCCACCTCAACCGGTCCACCTCACCCGGCCCACCTCACCCGGCCCGCAGCAGCGACACCGCCGCCGCGCGCGCCTCCGTCGCCGGTTCCGCACTCCCCGTGATGCCCGCCGTGACCATGGCGCCCTCGGCCAGCAGGAACAGCTGCCCGGCCAGTGCGGCGGGCAGCCCCGCGTCCGTCACGAGAGCGGTGAGGTACTCGCGGAACGCCCGCTTGTGCGCCCGAACTTGGGCCACCACCCGCTCCGAGGTCGAGCCCAGTTCGCCGTACGAGTTGATCCAGGCGCAGCCGCGGAAGTCGGCCTCGCCGAACCACCCCTCCAGCCAGTCGAAGACGGCCGGAATCCGCTCCCGCGGATCATCGTGCCGCTCGACGTGTTCGGCGAGGTGTCCGCGCCAGCGCAGGTCACGCCGTTCGAGATACGCCTCCACCAACTCCTCCTTCGCGGGGAAGAGTTGATAGAGCCGCTTGAGGGAGAGCCCGGAGGCGGTGCGCACGGCGTCCATGCCGACGGACTGAACCCCGCGCCCGTAGAACAGCTTCTCGGCGGCGTCCAGCGCCTGCTCCCGGGCTGCTGCGCTGTCCATCGAACGACCCCTCCTTGACCTGAGAACGTGCGTTCTCTACGGTAGCAGTCGCCAGGAGAACGCACGTTCTCCGCACTTCGCCGCTCTGGAGACGACCATGGCCGACCGCCCTCCCCTCCCGCCCTTCACCCGCGAGACCGCGGCGCGGAAGGTCCAGGCCGCCGAGGACGCCTGGAACACCCGTGACCCGCAGCGCGTGGCGCTCGCCTACTCCGAGGACTCCGTCTGGCGCAACCGCGACACCTTCGTCACCGGCCGCGCCGAGATCGTCGCGTTCCTCACCGCGAAGTGGGCCCGCGAGCACGAGTACGCGCTGCGCAAGGATCTGTGGGCCTTCGACGGCGACCGCATCGCGGTCCGCTTCCAGTACGAGTGCCGGGACGAGGCCGGGCAGTGGTGGCGGTCGTACGGCAACGAGCTGTGGGAGTTCGACGAGCACGGCCTGATGACCCGGCGCGAGGCGAGCATCAACGACCTGGCCATCGAGGAGAGCGAACGGCGCCTCTTCGGGGCGCGACCGGAGGCGGAGCGCGGCCTGTCCTTCCCGCTCCAGTAGGTTCCCCTCCGCTTCAGTAGGCTCCCGGGGTGACCGAACAGGACTCGAAACCCTTCCTCTACGTCGTCGTCTGCGCCGCCGGCATCGCCGCCGACGTCGGCAGGCTGATCGCCGCCGCGCAGGAACGGGACTGGGAGGTCGGGGTCTTCGCGACCCCGGTCGCGATGGGCGGCTTCTTCGACACGGCCGCCGTCGAGGCACGGACCGGGCGGCCGATCCGTTCGGCGTGGCGAACTCCCGGCGACCCGCGACCCTTTCCGCCCCCGGACGCCGTGGTCGTCGCGCCCGCCACCTTCAACACGATCAACAAATGGGCGGCCGGTACGGCGGACACCCTCGCGCTCGGCACCCTCTGCGAGGCGTACGGCCTCGGTGTCCCGACCGCCGTACTCCCTTGTGTGGGCGAGGCGTTGGCCGCCCATCCCGCGTACCGGGCGAGCCTGGCCCGGCTGCGCGAGATGGGCGTGCGGTTCGGCGAGCCGTACGCCGGCGAGGTCCAAGAGAGCGGCAGGCGCCCGGAGTTCGGCTGGGAGCGGGCCCTCGACCTGCTCTAGCCGCAGGTCACGGTCGGCCCCGCCAGCATGCCGCCGGTGTACAGCGCCTGGCCCTGCGGCATCCAGTAGCCCAGCTTCGAAACCACCGTGGAACAACGGGATTTGAGGGTGACCCGGACCACCACCGTGTCCGGGTGCCCCGGCTGGAGATCGGTGAGCGCGCAGTCCAGGGCGTGTGGGAGCCGGTCCTGTGCCGGGTAGCGGCCGATCAGCGGATTGACGCAGCGCGGGTCGGACGTGGTCAGCTCGGCCCCCGTGCCCTCCTGCGCGATGAGTCCGAACCGAGCGCTGCCGTCGCCCTGGTCGCTGTACCGGCGGACCGTGTACGTCAGGGTCGTCACCGAGTCGGGCCGCAGGGTGCTCCGGTCGACGTCGATGCCGTGCGTCGCCTTCGGCACGGGCGCGGTCAGCGTGAGCGTGGCGTGCACGGTGCCCTGCACATCGACGCCCTCGGGCATCGACCAGACGCGCACGGTCGCCGTGAAGTCGTAGGTCCCCGGCCCCGGATACTGGCCCGACCCCGGCAGCGTGCCGGACGCGACTGGCGCGCCCGCGCGCAGCGCGGTCCAGGTGCCCGAACTGCGGCACGCGTACCGGGCGACCGGCGCGTGCCGTCGGCAGCTCGCCGGAGCCGATACCGCCATGGTGGGAGTACCGCTTCCCGCGCAGAGACTGACGGCGGCCCGCTGCCCGTGCGCGCCGTGCAGGACGCCCGCGGGCGCGCACAGCGTCGACGGCGGCTCGGGCGCGGGCGGCGCCGGGTCCGTGCCACCCCACGCGGGCGACACCAGGGCCAGCGGCAGCACGGCCGTCCCCAGCAGGATCCTCAGTCTGGTCCAACGTCTCGGCACCGCGTTCCTCCCGTACGGCCACGACCGGCCGGACGCCGGTCGTCTGCGCCGAGAATGCGGGTCCACGGCAACGGCCCGACCGCTCCCACGCCGGTCGGCCGGGGGCGGTCACACCAACGCCGGACGCTCAGGAGCGGCGCGGCGTTGCTGGTGGTGCCGGTTCCGCGCCCGGTGGTCGAGGGCGGTCTCTCCCACGTCGGGCGCCGTGAGTGGTGCGGTGTCGCCAGTGGCTCCGGGGTGTGGACGGTCCGTGCGACGCCGGATGCCATTGCGTGGCGCGGCGCGACATTGCTGGTGGTGCCGGTTCCGCGTCCGGTGGCCAAGGAGCGGTCGCCCGTCGTCGCTGGGACGCCCGTCAGTGTCCCAGTGGTGCTCGCAGCTCCGGCTGCAACAGCTCCCCGTGCGCCCGTACGAGGTCGTCGCACAGGTCCCAGATCCGCTCGACCGGCAGGGCCGCCGCCGTGGCCGGGTCGGTCATCGCCGCGTGGCGGATGTGGCGCGGGTCGCCGTCCGTGGCCGCGCGGACCACCAGGTCGGTGACCGAGACGTACGCGCTGTTGAGGGCCGCGCACTGCGGGGGCAGGGCGCCGACCCGGGTCGGCTGGATGCCCAACGCGTCGACCAGGCACGGGACTTCGACGACCGAGTCGGCGGGGAGGTTGTCGATCAGGCCCCGGTTGGGGACGTTGCCGTAGACCGTGCGGGGCGTGCCCGTGACGATGCTGTGGATGATCTGCGGGGCGTACTCCAGCGTGCCCTCGACGGGGAGCGGGGTGCCGGCCGCCAGGGCCTCGCGGGTGCGTTCGTAGCTCGCCGTGTTCTCCTCGATGATCTCCAGGTACGCGCCGACCGGCAGCCGTAGCCGCTCGATCTCCTCGGGGTGGGGCAGATACCAGGGCACGTACTCGGCGGAGTGCTCGCTGGTCTCGGTGGGGTAGTGGCCGAGCCTGCGATACATGTCCACGCGGACCCGGCGCGGCAGTTCGGGGTCCTTCGCGATCGCCTCGTCGAGGAGCGGGTACAGGCTCTGCCCCGCCCGCTCCCAACGCAGCACCCAGGACTGGTGGTTGACGCCCGCCGCGAGGTACGAGACCTTCTCGAAGGGGACGCCGACGAGCTGGCAGAGGTCGTGCATCGTCCAGTACACCGAGTGGCACAGGCCGGTCGCCCTGAGGGCGGGGGCTACGCGGCTCAGGTAGAGGAGGTTCATGGCCATCGGGTTGGTGTAGTTCAACAGGTGGGCGTCCGGGCAGAGTTCGGCCATGTCCTCGGCCAGTGACCGCAGGACCGGGAAGGTGCGCAGCGCGCGGAAGATGCCGCCGATGCCGAGGGTGTCGGCGATCGTCTGGCGCAGCCCGTAGCGGGCCGGAACCGCGAAGTCGGTGCGGGTGGCCTCGTTCATGCCGACCTGGACGATGTTGACGACGAAGTCGGCGTCCGCGAGGGCCGCCCGGCGGTCGAGGTGCGCGGTGATCTCCGGTCGTGCGCCGCGTACTTGGGCGATGTGCCGGGCGGCGCCCTCCGCGGTCGCGAGCCGCCGCGGGTCGATGTCGTGCAACGCGATCTGCGCGTGGGCGAGTTCGGGGAAGGAGAACAGGTCGGCCAGCAGGCCCTGCGTGAACACCACACTGCCGGCGCCCACGAAGGCGATCCTGACGTCGGTCATCGGGCTCCTCTGATGATGGGTCAAGTACCGTGAGTGGCTCATCCCTTGAGGCCGCTCGACGTCAGCGACTGGATGAACGTCTTCTGTGCCAGCAGGAACGCCACCAGCACCGGCACCACCGTGACGACGTTGCCCGCCATCACCGCCGACCACTTGGTGTGGTGCTGTCCCTGAAAGGTCGTCAGGCCCAACTGGAGGGTGTAGTTGGTGTCGTGGTCGATGGCGATCAGCGGCCAGGACAGGTCGTTCCAGGTGGACAGGAAGGTGAGGACGGCGACCGTGGCGAGCGCCGGGCGGGCCAGCGGCATGACGATCGAGAACAGCACCCGCAGCCGCGAACACCCGTCGATCCAGGCGGCCTCCTCCATCTCCCTCGGCAGCGCGAGGAAGAACTGCCGGAACAGGAACACCGCGAACGGCGTCACCAGCGACGGCAGGATCAGCGCGCCCAGCGAGTCGATCAGCCCGAACCACTTCATCACCAGGAACGTCGGGATCATCGTCAGCTGGAACGGCACGACCATCGTCGCCAGCATCAGCCCCAGCAGCAGCCGCGACCCGGCGAACCGCATCCGCGCGAACGCGTACCCGCCGAGCGAACCCAGCAGCAGATTCGACACCACCGCCACCGACGCGACGATCAGCGAGTTGGCGAACCAGCGCGGGAACATCGCGTTGCCCAGCACATAGCGGTAGCCGCCGAGGTCAACTCCCTTGGGCCACAAGGCGGGTGGGAAGCGGTTGATCTCCGCGTCCGACATCACCGAACTGAGCAGCAGCCACATGAACGGCAGCGCGAAGCACAACGCCAGCGGCGCAAGCACCAGATGCCACGCACTCACCCGCCCTGCCCGCCGCGCAGTCATCGGACCCCTCCTTCTGTACGGCCCTGCCGCCGCCGTACGACCCGCAGCGCGCCGCCGGCCACCAGCAGCGCCACGGCGAGGACGTACGCCGACGCGGCGCCGTAGCCCGCCGTGAACATTTGGAAGGCCTGCTGCCAGACGAAGTAGACGATCACCGTGGTCGAACCGAGCGGCCCGCCCTTCGTCGTCACATAGATGAGGTCGAACACCTGGAGCGAGGTGATGAACTGCCACAGCAGCAGGAAGACGGTGACCGGGGTGAGCGCCGGCAGCGTCACATGGCGCAGCACCTGAGCGCGG
This sequence comes from Streptomyces sp. NPDC101776, assembly GCF_044766845.1. Taxonomy (NCBI): domain Bacteria; kingdom Bacillati; phylum Actinomycetota; class Actinomycetes; order Kitasatosporales; family Streptomycetaceae; genus Streptomyces; species Streptomyces sp. NPDC101776. Next base: position 1,160,930 of record NZ_JBIWMV010000001.1, read on the forward strand.
TTCGCGCCGTCGATGCGGGCCGCCTCGACGAGTTCGGGCGGCACGTCCTGGAGCGCGGCCAGATAGACGACGACACAGAAGCCGACCCCGCTCCACAGCGAGATCAGCACCAGCAGATACAGCGCCTGGTCCGGGTCGGCGAGGAACCCCTGCGCGGAGACGCCGAGTTGGTGCAGCAGCGCGTTCGCGACACCGAACTCCGGGTCGAGGATGAACGAGAACAGCACCCCTTGCGCGGTCGCCGACACCACGAACGGGATGAACACCAGCGTGCGGTACAGGCTGATCAGCCGGATACGGCGATTCAGCGCCAGCGCGAGTGCCAGTCCGCCGACCAGGCTGAGCGGCACGTACAGGGCCGCGTACAGCAGCGTGTTGCCCACCGCCGTACGGAAGTTGGGGTCCTGGGCCAGGGCCCGGTAGTTGTCGAGGCCGACCCAGCGGCCGGGTGTGACCAGGTCGTCGGCGCGGAACGACAGCAGCAGCGACCAGACGACGGGCACGACACTCAGCCCGAGGATCACCACGACGGACGGAGCGATGAACGCCCAGGCGGTGGACCGCTCTTGACGGGCGCGCCGGCGCGCGGCCCGGGCGGTGGCCGCGTGCTGCGCGGGAAGGGTGAGGGCGCGGGGCAGTGTGGACATCGGGGTCTCCCGGAAGGGGGAAGTCACCTGGGGATCAGCAGGGCCGCGTCGGCCTTGTCGGCGCAGGAACGGAGCGCCCGCTCGGGAGAGTCCCGGCCGAGCAGCACGGAGACGATCGCCTCGCCCAACGCCTGCGAGATCTGCGGATACGCGGCGTGGACGGGCCGGACGCGGGCCGAGCGCAGGGTGTCGGTGAAGACGTCGAGACCGACCGTACGGGCGCTGTGCTCCCGCCACTCCGGCCGCGCGGCGGTGCCCGTGCTCAGCGGCAGACCGCCCGCCGAGATGTCCCAACGGACGTCGTGGACAGGCGAGTTCATCCATTGCACGAACTCCACGGCCGCCCGGGACCGTGCCGCACCGTTGTCGAACACCGTCCAGGTGTCGGGCCCGGAGATGGTCACCGCGTGCCCGCTGTACGTGGGCAGCGGCACGACCCCGTAGTCGATCCTCGCGGTGACGATGTCGGGGAGTTCCCAGGGGCCGGTGGCCACCATGCCCATACGGCCGTTGAGGAACACCTGGTAGAGCTGCTCGCTGCCGGGTTTGGTGTCCAGGTACACGCTCCTGTCGCGGCCGAGCCGGTCGAGCGTGCGCAGGGCCCGGACGCCCTGGTCGGCGAAGCCGATGTGCCTGCCGTCCGGCGCGACGACCTCGCCGCCCAGATCCCAGAGCATCGGCCACAGCCGCCACACCGTGTCCTCGTCGCCCACGGCGGGCCAGCCGGTGCCGAAGACACCCCGGTCGTGGTCGGTCAACTCCCTTGCCGCGTCGGTGAATTGGTCCCAACTCCAGCCGGGCTTCGGGTAGTCGAGCCCGGCCCGCCGGAACAGCTTCCGGTTGTAGACGACGGCCAGCGAGTCCAGCACCGCGGGCGCGGCCCGCACCCGCCCGTTGACGGTGACCGCGTCCCGCACCGGCTTCCAGAACGTGTCCCACGGTGTCGGACCGGCCCGCATCGCGGACGTCAGGTCGACGACCCGCGGGCTGCGCGCCACGCTCGCCAGGTCCGAACCGAAGATGTAGGCGATGTCCGGATAGGAACCGGCGGCGAGCGCGGCGGTCACCTTCTGGAGCATCGCGTCGGCCAACACCCCACCCCCGCCCGCGTCCACGCGGATCTTCGGATGGGTCCGGTTGAACTCGGCGACCAGCGCCTGCACCGCCTTGCGGCCCGTGTCGGACTGCCCGTGCCACAGCTCCACGGTCACCCGGCCGTCCGCGCCGACCCCGTCGGAGCCGCCGGCCGCACACCCGCTCGTCACGGCGGCCGCGGCCGCCCCGAGCAGCAGCCCCCGGCGTGAGATGTCCGTCGAGGTTCCGTACGAGGTCCGTGCCGCTGTGGTCGCGACGGCGCGGCCCGGGATCGCGGCCGTCCCGGGACCTCCGACGCGGGAGACACCCTTGGCGGGCATGTCCGCTCCATGAATCGCGGGTACGACCCCGCCTCGGACCGGATGGCGTCGCGGTCCTGGCGACTGTGGCCGGGCTTGGAACCTGTCCGCTACCGGCTGGGCGCACCTCTGCGTACCGCGCCGCACGCGCGGGCACGTCCAGGATCAAAGCGCCCGGCCGCGGCACCCGTCAAGGGTGCGCGCACATGCCCGACTTCGAGTGCCCACGAGGTCGTACGCTCCGAAGCGGTACCGAACTCGAAGGCAGGAGCAGCAACGATGCAGTACGTGAAGCTCGGTTCGACCGGCCTGGACGTCTCGCGGATCTCCCTGGGCTGCATGACCTACGGCCTCCCGGACCGCGGCACCCACGAGTGGACCCTCGACGAGGAGGCGTCGCGCCCGCTGATCCGGCAGGCGCTGGAGGCCGGGATCAACTTCCTCGACACGGCGAACGTCTACTCCGACGGCACCAGCGAGGAGATCACCGGCCGGGCGCTGCGCGACTTCGCCCGCCGCGACGAGGTCGTGCTCGCCACCAAGGTGCACGGCCGGACCCGTCCCGGACCCAACGGCGCCGGACTCTCCCGCAAGGCGATCATGTCCGAGATCGACCACAGCCTCGAACGTCTCGGCACCGACTACGTCGACCTCTACCAGATCCACCGTGCCGACCCGCACACCCCCGTCGAGGAGACGATGGAGGCGCTGCACGACCTGGTGAAGGCGGGCAAGGTGCGCTACATCGGCGCGAGTTCGATGTACGCGTGGCAGTTCGCCAAGCACCAGCACACCGCCGAACGGCACGGCTGGACCAAGTTCGTGTCGATGCAGAACCACTACAACCTCCTCTACCGCGAGGAGGAGCGCGAGATGCTGCCCCTGTGCGCGGACCAGGGCGTCGGCGTGCTGCCGTGGAGCCCGCTGGCGCGGGGCCGCCTCACCAGGGACTGGGGCACCACCACCGAGCGCAGCAGCACCGACAACTTCGGCAACCGCCTCTACCAGGACGGCGACCGCGCCATCGTCGAGGCGGTCACCCGCATCGCCGGCGACCGGGGCGTCCCGCGTGCCCAGGTCGCCCTCGCCTGGCTGCTGCACCAGAGCACGGTGGCGGCGCCGATCGTCGGCGCGGCCAAGCCGCAGCACATCGAGGACGCGGTCGCCGCCGTCGAGCTGGAGCTGAGCGACAAGGAGTTGGAGGAACTGGAGCAGCCGTACGCGCCGCACGCGATCAGCGGCCACTCCTGACGGTGCGTCAGTTCGGGCCGTGCGGTGCGGACCATGTGCCGTACGGCCCCGCTCCTGTCGCCCGGTGAACTCCGCACAGAGCCGGTCGATGTCGTCGTACCCGAACAATCCGCGCGCGAGGCGGAAGCCGGTTTCCGTGACGTGTTGTCGCCGCCGGTGTGCCGGAGTCCGTGATCGAGTTTATTGGTTGGCCGCGAACTGCGTCCTCGGTTCGGTCGTGGAAGTCGCCAACTCCTCCGGGCCTGCCGTCTCGCCCGGCAAAGGGTCGGGCGGTCGGAACATGACCTGGGAAAACCGGAAGAAGGACCGCCGCTGAGGCTGGAGTGCCCGGTGCGACGGCCCGGTCCGGCCAATGGTTTCTGGATTTCCCGTGTGGATACGGTGGCAATCCCATAACGGACCCGATTGACGAATCGTCAAATCGCGTGGGCCTGAACGCAAAGCACAAAACTGAGGCAGACCTTGTTCCGCCTCGCTGACCTGTGCAAAGGTGTGCCTGTCGGCGCGCGGGCACATAGATGATTCCCCTCCGTGCGCTCGAGGCCGCTCCCGTACGTCACCCCCCTTGCTTCAAAAGAGCTGCCCCAGGCGGACGTTCGGGATGCCATCAATCGGACGGGTGGACTCTGTCACCCCGTCGGCGAGGTCGCATACCCGCCGGTATGTGCCTGATTCCGCGTTTCACCTGGAGGAATGCAGCCGTGACGGACCCAGGTCCCTCGAATTCCCCGACTTCCGCTCACCACTTCGAAGTGACCGACGAACAGCTCAGCGCCGAGCTGAAGAAGTGGACGGGGACGACGCCCGCGCTGCAACCCGTGGGTGAACTGCTGGACCGGCACTGGGAAGCGGCCTTCGCCTATGCGCGGCTGTGCACCGACGGACCGCACCACGCCGGAATGCTCACCACGGCCGCTTTCACCCGGCTCTTCGGGGAATCCCTGCGGCAGTCCGGACCGACCGCGGCCTGGCGCCCCCAGGTGCTGGTCACCGTCCGCCGTATCGCCACGGAATGGGTCGCCGACCACCGGCAGGAAATGCTCCACCCCGATCTGCGCTGGTCGAACGGCGACATCGACCGCGTCGCGGCCCGACTGCTGCCGGTGCCCGAACGGCGGCTGATATCCCGGGCGTTCCAGCGGCTGCCCCAGTCGGCCCGCACGCTGCTGTGGCACATCGACGTCGAGTCCGAACCCTTCTCGGTGCCCGCCGGACTGCTGGGTATCGACGAGGAGGGCGCCGACATCGAACTCGGGCGCGCCCGCGGCCGGTTGCGCGAGGAGTGCCTCCAGGTCCACCGCGAACTCGCCCAGGACGACGAGTGCATGCGCTACATCCGGCTGCTCGACGTCACCTTCCGGCGCGGTGGCGCGGAGGTCGACCCGGACCTCGCCATGCATCTCTCCGTCTGCAAGCACTGCCGCTACACCGCCGACCAGTTGAACCAGTTCAACGCCGGACTCGGCATCGCGCTGGCCGAGGCGGTGCTCGGCTGGGGCGCGCGGGCCTACATGGAGGTCAGGGCCGGCAGCCGCGCGCTGCCCGCCGAGGTCTCGTCCGCCTCGACCGAACTCGTGGTGCGGTCCGGCCCGCGGCGCGGTGAACTCCGAACGGCCCACAAGGCGCGCCGCCGGGTCCGCCGCCGCAACCTCGCCGTGGCCGTGCTGACCGTGAGCGGACTGGTCGTCCTCCCGCTCGTCCTGTGGTCCACAGGCGGCTTCGGCGGCGACAAGACCACCACCGAGAACCAGGCCGCCGGCGCCTCCGGCACGGGCAAGGAGTCCGCCAACCCCTCCTGGGTCGGCAAGAGCGACGCCACCACCCAGGGCACGCTCAGCGGCCGGCTGCACAACGTCGAGTCCGGCCTGTGCATCGGCGTCGCCGGCAACAAGCCCCTCCAGGGCGTCGAGGCCGTACTGCAGACCTGCTCCTCGGCGGCCGGCCAGCAGTGGTCGTACGAGACCGACGGACAACTGCGCAGCACCGCCGACCCCGGCCTGTGCCTCGACTCGCACCTCGCCTTCGAGGTGCAGCTCGCGCCCTGCACGAGCACGTCGTCGGCGACCGCGAAGAACATCCGCTACGACTTCACGCTCCAGGGCATCCTCGTCCCGCGCTGGAACCAGGACCTGGCGCTGACGCCCGCCTCCACCGACGGCGGCGGCGCGCTCGTGCTGAAGACGCGGGCGGACGGCACCGCCCAGCGCTGGGTGTTCGACACCTCGAAGGCCGACCCGCAGATGCAGGTCGTCAACTGGGACACCGACACCACCGACTCGCCGACCCCCACGACCAAGAAGGCTCCCCCGAAGGCGACGCCGACCCCGACGATCACCCCCACTCCCACCCCGAGCGCGTCGACCCCGCAGTCCACGCCGACGACGGCCGCACCGACCCTCGACTACTGCGACTACTACCCGTCGTACTGCTCGGGCGGCGGCGGGGGCGGCTGGGGAGGAGGCGGCGGTTACGGGGGCGGATACGGCGGTGGGTACGGGGGCGGATACGGCCGCTGACCCTCAGTGCGGACGGTGCGGCGGTGGCGGCGGCAGGGTCGAGATGCCCGGCGCCGCCTCCGGCCACACCAGCAGCACCGGACAGGGCGCGTGATCGACGGCGAACCGTACGGCGGGCCCGAGACTGTGCGGGCCCAGCCGGGCCCGGTCGCCGTCACGGGCCAGCACCAGCAGATCCGCGTCCCCGGCGGCGGCCACCACCTCACGCTCGACCCGCCCGGCCCGCTCCACCCGGGTGCAGGGCCGCCCGAGCCGCTCGGCCGCCGCGTCCAGCAGCTCCGCCGCCGACGTACTGCCGAGATCCTCCAGCCGGGTCCCGGGATCGCGCCGAGGACCACCCCGGCCGAGCAGCCCGGCGAACGCCCCGTGCGCGACCTCGGGCACATCCGGCCCGCTCACATGGAGCAGCACCACCTCGGCGTCGTCCGGCGCATGCGTCCGTACGGCGTCCACGCAGGCGGGCCAGGTGCCCTCGACCAGCCAGGCGATCACACGCATTCGGTCTCCCTCGGTGTCAGAGAACCTGGAGCGACACCCACAGTGCCACCGTCGCGGGGACGAGCGCCGACGGCACGGCGAGCAGCCCCAGCTTCGTGAACTCCTTGAGATCCACGCCGTGTTCGTGCTGATGCACGATCCGCCGCCACAGCAGCGTCGCGAGCGAACCGGCGTAGGTCAGGTTCGGCCCGATGTTCACTCCGAGCAGCACGGCGAGCACGGCCCCGGGCCCGGACTGCGCGGTCAGCGGCAGCAGGACCAGCACGGCCGGCAGATTGTTGATGAGATTCGCGAGTACGGCGGCCAGTGCGGCGATCCCGAGCAGTGCCGCGATCCCGGTGCCGCCGGGCAGCAGGTGCCCGAGCGCGTCCGACAGCCCGTTGTCCACCACCGCCCGCACCACGATCCCGAGCGCCAGCACGAACGCCAGGAAGGACGGGGCGGCGGCCCGCACGACCGTGAGGGGGGTCGCCTGCCGCCGTAGCAGCGCCCGGCCGGCGAGGACGAGTGCCCCCGCCAGCGCGGCCCACGCGGGATCGATGCCGACCGCCGAGGTCAGCACGAACCCGGCGAGGGTGCAGGCCACCGTCGCCAGCGCGAACACCGGCAGCTCGGGCTTGTCACCGGAGGTGGGGGAGGGTGCCGCCGCCGCGAGGTCGCGGGCGAAGAACTTGCGGAACACCAGATACTCGGCGCCGATCGCGACCAGCCAGGGCAGCGCCATCAGCCCGGCGAACCGGGTGAAGCTCAGGCCGCTCGCCGCGAACGCGAGGAGGTTGGTGAGATTCGAGACCGGCAGCAGCAGCGAGGCGGTGTTCGACAGATGCGTGCACGCGTAGACGTGCGGCTTGGGGCGCACCCCCATCCGGGACGCCGTCGCGAACACGACCGGTGTCAGCAGCACGATGGTGGCGTCCAGACTCAGGACCGCCGTGATCACCGAGGCCAGCGCGAACACCGCCGTCAGCAGCCGGCTCGGACTGCCCTTCGCCCACTCGGCCATCCACGCCCCGCAGGCCCGGAACAGGCCCTCCACATCGCAGAAGTGGGCCAGCACGAGCACCGCGGCGAGGAACCCCACCACCGGCCCGAGCTGCTCGGCCTCCGCCCGCGCGTGGTCGAGCGAGATCGCCCCGGTGGCCACGGCGACCCCGGCGGCCGGGACCGCCATGACCGCCTCCGGCCACCCGAAGGGCCGGACGACGGCCCACACGAGGACGGCGACGAGCAGGACGACGGACAGGGCTTCGGCGAGCGGGGTGTTCAGGGGACGGTCCTCCGGGACGCGGGACGTGGTGCCCGCCCCATGTAACCAGGCCGCGGCGCGCAACCCGTGCTCAGGCGCCCGTACCCGCGCTGAAGACTGTCAGTCGTACCGAGGACGAGTTCCCCGACACCGGCACCGTGCCGTTCGTCCACGTCACCTTCAGCGGGTCCTTCTCGTCGGGCGGCGTCACCACCAGCGTGACGGGGGTGGCCGTCTTCGCGCCGCTGATCTCGGGGTTGGAGAAGGTCAGGCCGGCCCAGGCGCTCTGGCCCGGCTTCAGCGTGACGGTGGTGACCGTGCCGCCCGACTCGCGCACGGGGTTCGCCCCCAACTGCGTGCCGGACGCGTTCACGAACGCGGCGCCGGGAAAGCCGCGGACCGTGCAGGTACGGCCGGAGAAGTTGGTGAGGATGATCGGGAAGTTCTCCTGCCCGGCACCCGGGTCGTTGTCGCCCACGTCCGCCCGCAGCTCGGAGGTGTGGCACCGGCTGCTGCCGGTGACCCCGCTCCCGCCGGAACTCGACGAGGACGACGTGGAGGAACCCGAGGAGGTCGAGGTCGAGTCCGAACCGGTGGCGGTGTCACTGCCGCTCGACGGGGAGACCGGCGTGCCCGACCCGTCGGCCGAGGGGTCACCGCCCGCCGGCGCGGCCGTACCCGACTGGGTCTGCGGGCTGCTCACCGTGCCGCTGCCGTCGCCACAGGCCGTCGTCAGGCCCAGTACGGCGACCGCGCTCACGAGCAGGGCGGCCCGGCGCAGGGACTGGGACGTGTTCGCCATCTTCGACACTCCTGGAAGTTCACCGCACAGCGCCTCGCGCGCCGTCACAGTGGTCCGATGCGCGTGTGCGCCGAAAGGTTCGCGGGACCGCCGGATTTTTTCGGCGGCGACTCCGACAGTAATTCCGAAACGCCGACCGTGATCAGGTGACCCGCAGCGAGCGGAGTATGCGGGTGGTCGCGTCACCGCTGTGCTGCCGGATCTGGACGTAGACCTGGGGCTGCGCGGTGCCGCCGACCAGGCGCAGCGCGGTCTCCGAGAGGGTGCCGGTGGCGCCCGAGCAGTCGCTCCAGGTGCGGATCGTGCCGCGCCAGTTCGCGCTCGAATAGGCGTGGCTGCCGTCGTAGTGACAGCCGGAGTGGGCGATGGCGTCCACCTCGGTCGTCACGCTGCCGTGCTCGCTCAGGCCGATGAACACGCCGTTCACGTCCGCCGAGAGGTCCGGCCACTTCGCCAGGTCGTCGGCGACGGCCAGCCCCGGCTCCTGCCCGGACTGCAGGCCGAGTGCCTGCGGATTCCAGCCCGAGTCGCGCAGTTGACGGCCCCAGGTGGCAGGCACCTCCACCGCCACCCGACCCGTGCTGTCCTTGACCTTCAGTTGCGAACTCCCGGACGACGACGGCAGGTTGAGCACCAGGGCACCCGCACCGGCGGCCACCACGACGAACAGCCCCGCCATCAGCGCGACGCTCCGGTGCCGGCTGTGCGGCTTGTGCGCGGGGGCGGCCTTGACGCGTGCGGGGGCCGGGGCTCCGCCCAGTCGCTCCAGCTCCTCCGCGAACGCCCGCGCCGTCGGCCAGCGCCGCTCCCGGTCCGGCTCCAGCGCGCGCAACAGGGCCCGCTGCACCTCGGGCGACACGTCAGGTCTCAGCCGGTCCGGCCGTACGACCTGCCCGGGCGCCCCCGGAACCGTGCCGGTGAGCAGTTCGTAGCCGACCGCGCCCAGGCTGTACACATCGGCGCGCTCGTCGATGCCCGAGCCGGGCTGGGCCTGCTCCGGCGGCTGATAGCCCGCCGAACCCGCGGCCAGGGTGAGCCCCGAGGCGTTCGCCAGGCTCTTGGCCAGGCCCAGGTCGGCGAGCAGGACCCGGCCGGTGCCGTCCGGGGTGGTGCGCAGCAGCACGTTGGTCGGCTTGATGTCCCGGTGGACGATGCCCGCCTTGTGCAGCGCGGCGGCGCCCCGGGCGGCCAGCGCGGTCAGCCGCAGCACCTCGGGGACGGGCAGCGGACCGGCGGTGAGCAGATCGGCGAGGGTGCCGGCGTCGGCGTACTCCATGACGAAGTACGGCCGTCCGTCCGGCAGTTCACCGATGTCGTAGACCTGCACCACCCGGTTCGAGTCGGCCCTGCGCAGCAGCCGGGCCTCGGACAGGAAGCGGTCGACGATGTCGAGGCGGTGCGCCCAGTTGTCGGCGAGGACCTTCACGGCCACCGGGGCTTCGAGCACGTCGTCGTGCGCGAGCCAGACCGTGCCGAACGCGCCGGTACCCAGGCGGCGTTCGAGTCGGTAGCGGCCGATCTGTTCGACGAAGTGCATAGGACTATCATGCCTGCTCGTAGATCGAGGCGGAGGAGTGGATCCAGTGCAGGACACGGCGCGGACCGAGGAACTGGCGCGACGGGCCGCGGCCGGTGACACGGCGGCCCTGGACGAGCTGCTGCGGTCGATCGGACCCGAGGTCCTGCGGCGGTGCGGGCGCTTCCTGCCGTGCCGTGAGGACGCCGAGGAAGCGGCGCAGGACGTACTGATGCAGGTCGCCCGGAAGATCGGCACGTTCGAGGGCCGCAGCCTCTTCAGCACCTGGCTCTACACGGTGGTCGCCAACGGCGCCCGGCAGAAGTACCGCGAGCTGAAGCGGCGCGCCGCCGAGCAGCCGGCCGAGATCGACGTGAGCCAGCATGTCGACCCGCGCACGACGAGTGTGATCGCCGGGTCGAAGATCGACCTCCTGGAGGCGCTGGAGCGCCTTGAGCGGGAGTCCCCGCATCTGGTCGCGCCGCTGGTGTACCGGGACATCTGCAAGCTGGAGTACGCCGAGATCGCCGAGCGGATCGGCATCCCGCTCGGCACCCTCAAGTCCCGGCTGCACGAGGCGCGCCGCCAGGTCAGGCCCTGGCTGGTCTGACCTGGCGGCGCCTGTCGTGGCCCGTCGTGGCCTGTCCTGGCCTGTCCTGACGCTCAGCCCTCGTCGAAGAGGGACAGCTCGGCCCAGATCGTCTTGCCGTCGGTCGTGTGCCGGCTGCCCCAGCGCTGGGTGAGCTGCGCGACCAGCAGCAGTCCGCGCCCGCCCTCGTCCCAGGTCTTGGCGCGGCGCAGGTGCGGGGCCGTGTGGTTGGTGTCGGAGACCTCGCAGATCAGCGTGGACGCGTCATGGATCAGCCGGAGCCGGATGGGGTGCGCGCCGTAGCGGATGGCGTTGGTGACCAGCTCGCTCACCACCAGTTCGGCCGTGAACCCGGCCTCGCTCAGATTCCACTCGTCGAGCTGCTCGACGACCCGTTTGCGGATCGGCGCGACGAGCGAGGGGTCGGCCGGGATGTCCCAGGTCGCGACCTGCTCGGCGGGCAGCCCCTGGGTGCGCGCCAGCAGCAGCGCCACGTCGTCGGCGGCGCCGCCCGGCGGGAGCACGGCGTGCAGGATGCGGTCGCAGGTCTCGTCCAGGGAGTCCGAGGGGGCGTACAGGGCGTCGAACAGCAGCCGTTGACTGTCGTCGAGGTCCCGGTCGCGGTTCTCGATCAGCCCGTCGGTGTACAGCGCGAGCACGGTGCCCTCGGGCAGCTCGAACTCGGCTGATTCGAAAGGCAGTCCGCCGAGGCCGAGCGGCGGCCCCGCGGGCAGGTCGACGGGCTCGGGCGGACCGCCCGGCCGGATCATGACCGGCGGCGGATGCCCGGCGCGGGCCAGCGTGCAGCGCCGGGACACCGGGTCGTACACCGCGTACAGGCAGGTCGCGCCCACCTCGCCCGGGCTGCCCTCGCCGCCGGCCTCCGCGGACAGCCGTACGACGAGGTCGTCGAGGTGGGTCAGCAGTTCGTCCGGGGCCAGGTCGATGTCGGCGAGGGTGCGGACGGCCGTGCGCAGCCGGCCCATCGTCGCGGAGGCCTGGATGCCGTGGCCCACGACGTCACCGACGACCATGGCGACCCGCATCCCGGACAGCGGGATCACGTCGAACCAGTCGCCGCCGACCCCCGCGCGCGCCGCCGGCAGATAGCGCGAGGCGGCCTCCAGGGCTGCCGTGCGCGGCAGTTTGCGGGGGAGCAGGCTGCGCTGGAGGGCGAGCGCGGTCTCGCGTTCGCGGGAGAAGCGGCGGGCGTTGTCGATACAGACGGCGGCGCGGGCCGTGACCTCCTCGGCCAGCAGGACGTCGTCGTCGGCGAACGGGTCGATGCGCCGGTACCGGGTGAGGACGGCCACGCCGAGGGTCACCCCGCGGGCCTGGATCGGTACGGCCATCGAGGAGTGGATGCCGTACTCCTGGACGCGCCTGGCGCGGGTCCGGTCCCAGGCGAGCCAGCGTTCGAGGGCCCGGCCGGAGGCGAGCAGCGTGCGGCCCGCGACCAGCGCGTCGGCCTGCGGGGAGTGCTCGGGGTACACATTGAGCTGGCCCTGCTTGGCGACGGCCTCGGGGCTGCCCTGCTGCACCGACTGGTGGGCGGCCCGGCGCAGTCTGACCGGCGCGGTGATCGCCGTCGGGAGTTCGCCGCCGTGCTCCTGCGGGTCCAGCAGGTCGATGCTGACGAAGTCGGCGAGCGCCGGCACACAGACATCCGCGAGCTCTTGGGCCGTACGGGTGACGTCGAGGGTGGTGCCGATACGGACGCTCGCCTCGTTGACGAGTTGCAGCCGCTCCCGCGCCAGGTAGTTCTCGGTGAAGTCGTGCGCGGCCAGACACACGCCCCGCACCCGCCCCTCGGCATCGGTGATCGGCGCCATCCGGGCCAGCCAGGCGTGTGCGACGTCCTCGCCGCCGGTGCGCATGTAGATCTGGAAGTCCTGGGCGGTGCCGGAGGTGAGCACGCGCAGCATGTACTGCTCCAGCTCCACGCTCTGCGTCTTGCCGCCGATCTCGGTGATCCGCAGCCCCTGGATGCGCTCCTCGGGCAGACCGATGACCTCGCCCATCGCGTCGTTGACCCGGCTGAGCCGCAGCCGCTCGTCGTAGACCGCGATGGCACACGGCGACTGGGTCAGCGCGGCGGTGGCGAGGGGGTCCTCGGCGGCGCGCGGGCCCCCGCCCTCCAGGGGCGTCACGACGAGCCAGTTGCCCGGGCCGCCGTCCCGGGGGCGCCGGTGGTGGGCCAGCAGCCACACGGTCACGGCGTGGCCGTCGCGGTGGCGCAACGCGACCGTGCCGTCCCAGCGGGCACCCGTGATCTCGGGCCGCGCCTCGGCGGCGTCGGCCAGCAGCCGCACGGCCGGGCGGCCCACGACCTCGTCGGCGGTGTGGCCGAGGAGCCGCCGGGCCCCGTCGTTCCACTCCACCAGCGTGCCCGCGTCGTCGATGACAACCCGCGCCGTCGCGGCATCGTCGAACGGGTAGACCGGTCTCATCGTCGCCACTCCATTGCGCGCACTCACAGTGAACAAACACGTCACTTGCGTTCCAGCCTAGTGCGTCACGGTCCCGCGCGGACGAGAACCCCCAGGGCCGGAGGTCACGACGGACAAGGGGGAAATCCGGCCGAAGCGGCACCCAGGACGGCTGTCCGCCTCCGCACCCTTGACGCCCCCGCATGGCACCCCGTCAGAATCTGTTCGGTCACGATCAGTTGTGAGTACTTCTGGGCCCTACTGAGGGAGAGCCGCCATGACGGTCACTCGCAGATCGGTTTTGATCGCCTCTACGGCCGCGCCGACGGCCGCGTCACTCCTGGCCGCCCCGCCCGCCCGAGCCATCGGGGCAGGCGCTTCCGGCCGCCGCACGGTCCCGCTCCGGGACGGCTGGCGCTTCGCGCTGGTCAACCCGGGCGGAATCACCGACCCCACCGGCGCCTACGCCGACGCTGCCGCACCCGACTACGACGACTCGGCCTGGCGCCAGGTCGCGACCCCGCACGACTGGAGCATCGAGCAGACCCCCACCACGGCGTACGGCACGACCAGCGGCACCGGGTTCTTCCCCGGCGGCCTCGGCTGGTACCGGATCGCCTTCACCCTGCCGCCGGCTTGCGCGGGCAAGCGGATCTCGGTCGAGTTCGACGGCGTCTACATGGACGCGTACGTCTACTGCAACGGCACCGAGGTGGGCCGCCACCCCTACGGCTACACCGGCTTCGCCCTCGACCTCACCGACCTGGCGCACACCGACGGCGTCACGGAGAACGTTCTCGCGGTGAAGGTCCGGAACCAGCTCCCGAGCAGCCGCTGGTACTCGGGCAGCGGCATCTACCGCGAGGCCCGCCTCGTCGTCACCGAGCCGGTGCACGTCGAGCGCTGGGGCACGTACGTCACGACCCCCGACATCACCGCCGAGCGCGCTGTCGTACGGGTGCGGACGTCCGTGGTGAACGAGTCGGGTGGAGCGAGCGAGGTCGAGGTCGGATCGCGGGTCGTCGACCCCGGCGGCCGGACGGTGGGCCGTGCCGTTTCCACGGTGACCGTCGCGGACCGCGCCACCGAGACCCATGAACTCGTTGTCCCCAAGCCCAAGTTGTGGGACATCGAGACCCCGGACCACCGCTACGCCCTGGAGACCGAACTCCGTGTGGACGGCAGGACCGTCGACACCTACCGCACGCCCTTCGGCCTCCGCACCTACCGCTTCGACCCGGACGAGGGGTTCTCCCTCAACGGCACCTCCACCAAGATCAAGGGTGTCGACCTCCACCACGACCAGGGCGCCCTCGGCTCCGCGATCAGCATCGACGCCGTACGCAGGCAGTTGACCATCATGAAGTCGATGGGCGTCAACGCCTTCCGTACCTCGCACAACCCGCCCTCGCCCCAAATCATCGAGGCCTGCGAGGAGTTGGGCATCGTGATGATGGTCGAGGCCTTCGACTGCTGGCACACCGGCAAGACGACCTACGACTACCACCGGTTCTTCGACGACTGGTGCGAGAGGGACGCCACCGAGATGGTCCTCGCCGCCCGCAACTCGCCCGCCGTGGTGCTGTGGTCCATCGGCAACGAGATCCCCGACTCCACCGCCACCGCAGGCCTCGCGATGGCGGACCGCGTCATCGGCGCGATCAAGGCCGCGGACGACACCCGCCCCGTCGTCATCGGCTCGAACAAGTACCACGGCGTACCCGCCAAGGGTTCCGCCGCCGACCTCATGCTCGCCAAGCTCGACGGACTGGGCCTCAACTACAACACCGCCAAGTCGGTCGACGCCCTGCACGCGGCCTATCCGAAGCTGTTCCTCTTCGAGTCGGAGTCCTCCTCGGAGACCTCGACACGCGGCGCCTACCAGGAGCCGGAGCATCTGAACACCGGCGAGAACCACACCCCGGGCAGGCGCGACACCTCCTCGTACGACAACAACCTCGCCTCCTGGACGATGAGCGGCGAGTACGGACACAAGAAGGACCGGGACCGGAAGTGGTTCGCCGGACAGTTCCTGTGGTCGGGCATCGACTACATCGGGGAGCCCACGCCGTACGACGTCTTCCCGGTCAAGGCGTCCTTCTTCGGCGCGGTGGACACGGCCGGCTTCCCGAAGGACCTGTACCACCTCTTCCGCAGCCAGTGGATCAGCGAGCCGATGGTCCATCTGGTGCCGATGAGCTGGAACCACCAGCCGGGCGACACGGTGGAGGTGTGGGCCTACGCCAACGTCGGCACCGTCGAGCTGTTCCTCAACGGAAAGTCCCTGGGGACAAGGGAGTTCGACACCAAGACGACCACCGACGGCCGTACGTACCTGGAGACCACCGAGCCCACCGGCGACGACAAGACCTTCACCTCCGGCCCCTACCCCGGCAGTTACACCAGCCCGAACGGCAGCGCGGGCAAGCTCCACCTGATGTGGAAAGTCCCGTACGAGCCGGGGGAGTTGAAGGCGGTCGCGAGCAGCGGCGACAAGGTGGTCGCCTCGGACGTGCTGCGTACGGCGGGTCCCGCACACGCCGTGCGCCTCACGGCCGACCGCAAGTCCCTTGCGGCAGACGGCCGTTCGCTGGTCTTCGTGACCGCGGAGGTCGTCGACGCCCACGGGGTCGTCCTGCCCGACGCCGAGGATCTGATCGCCTTCGCGGTGAAGGGCGGGTCCCTGGCCGGACTGGACAACGGGCGGGAGGAGAGCGCCGAGCGCTACCAGGCGAGCACCCGAACCGCCTTCCACGGCAAGGCACTTGCGATCGTGCGGTCCGGCACGGAGGTGGGCACGCTCAGGGTGACGGCGCGGGCGGAAGGGCTGCGGAGCGGCACGGTCACCGTACGGACGACGCCCGGCCGTGACCCGGTGCGGACCTCGGCACCTGACTTCGCGGCCGACTATCCGAGCCCGCCCAACTACCCCTACGCCGAAGCCAGTTACTCGGGCCGCCCCGACACACTCCCGTCCGCCGTGCTCGACGGCGACCCGGCCACCGGCTGGTCCAACGCCTTCGCCAAGTCGGCGACGGCCCTGCTCCCCGCCTTCAGCGGTGCCCGCGCGAAGGACTGGGTGACGGTGGACTGGGGGAGGACGCGGTCCTTCGACCGGGTGGAGGTGTCGTTCACGGTGGACGCGACGCACAGCCTCCCCGCCGCGGTGACGGCCGCGGTGTGGGACGGCCGGGCGTGGGTGCCGGTCGAGGGGACCGCGGTCGACTGGGCGACGGCCTCGGACGCCCCGACCGTCGTCACCTTCGGCGCCGTGCGCGGATCGCGGGTGCGGCTGACGTTGACGAGCGCCCGTCCCGGGACGGCTCAAGGGGCGGTACGGATCAGCAAGTTGGAGGCACCGGCCGGTTAGGGAACCCGTTCACGGTCCGGACGGGAATCTGGCCTGTCCGGACCGTTGACGGCATGTCATGTCTCGAACAGCATGGCCTGCGTCCGCAGCGCTTGGGAGCGCTCCCGCACCCGTGAGGGGCTCAGACGTGAAACGACGCGGCACGACCCTGCTCGCCGCCACGGCCCTGCTCGTGGCGGCGCTCACCACGCTCCCGGCCGGTCCGGCCGGGGCCGACGAGGTCGAACAGGTGAGGAACGGCGGCTTCGACACCACCACCGAACCCTGGTGGACGACGAGCAACGTCACCGCCGGCCTGTCCGACGGGCGGCTCTGCGCGGATGTGCCGGGCGGCACGACCAACCGGTGGGACGCCGCCGTCGGCCAGAACGACATCACCCTGGTGAAGGGCGAGTCGTACAAGTTCGCCTTCACGGCGTCCGGTTCGCCCGATGGGCAGGTGGCGCGGGCGATCGTCGGGCTGTCGGTGGCGCCGTACGACACCTACTACGAGGTCAGTCCCGAGCTGAGCGGGGCGGGCAACTCCTATGCGTACACGTTCACTTCACCCGTCGACACGACACAGGGGCAGGTCGCCTTCCAGCTCGGCGGCGGTACGGACGCCTGGCACTTCTGCATGGACGACGTGTCGCTGCTGGGCGGGGTGCCGCCGGAGGTGTACCAACCGGACACCGGGCCCCGTGTGCGGGTGAACCAGGTCGCCTATCTGCCCGACGGGCCGAAGAACGCGACGCTGGTGACCACGTCCACGGCCGCGCTGCCCTGGCAGTTGAGGAACGCGGCGGGCGCGGTGGTCGCGCACGGGCGGACCGTGCCGCGCGGCACCGACACGGCCTCCGCGCAGAACGTCCAGTCGATCGACTTCGGCTCCTACCGGGGGCACGGCGAGGGCTTCACGCTGGTGGCCGACGGAGAGACCAGCCACCCCTTCGCCATCGGAACGGCCGCCTATCAGCAATTGCGGCTCGACTCGCTGAAGTACTACTACACCCAGCGCAGCGGCATCCCGATACGCGACGAGCTGCGCCCCGGCTACGCGCGCCCGGCCGGTCACCTGAACGTCGCCCCCAACCAGGGCGACGCGAACGTGCCCTGCCAACCCGGCCTGTGTGCCTACACACTTGACGTGACCGGCGGCTGGTACGACGCGGGCGACCACGGCAAGTACGTCGTCAACGGCGGTATCTCCACCTGGGAGTTGCTGAGCACCTACGAGCGCTCGCGCCTCGCCCCCACCGGTCGGCCGGTATCACTGAGCGACGGGACGCTCGCCATTCCGGAGAGCGGCAACAAGGTGCCGGACGTGCTCGACGAGGCCCGCTGGGAACTGGAGTTCCTGCTGAAGATGCAGGTACCCGACGGGCAGCCGCTGGCCGGCATGGCGCACGACAAGGTCCACGACGCACAGTGGACCGGACTCCCGCTGCTGCCGAGCCAGGACCCGCAGAAACGCGAGCTGCACGCGCCGACCACACAGGCGACGCTCAACCTCGCGGCGACGGCGGCGCAGGCGGCCCGCCTGTACCGGCCCTACGACCGGGAGTTCGCGGCCAAGGCCCTGAAGGCGGCCAGGAAGGCGTGGACGGCGGCACTCGCCCACCCCACGGTGTACCCGGACCCGAACGACGGCACCGGCGGCGGCGCGTACCCCGACGACAACGCGACCGACGAGTTCTACTGGGCGGCGGCGGAGCTGTATCTCACCACCGGGGAACGGCAGTTCGCCGACCACGTCACCAACTCCCCGCTGAACACGGCCGACATCTTCGGCGCCCTCGGCCTCGACTGGTCCCGCACGGCGGCAGCGGGCCGCCTCGATCTCGCGACCGTCCCCAACCGGCTTCCCGGCCGCGACCGGATCCGCCGCTCGGTGACCGAGGCCGCGAACACCTACCTGACCACGCTACGGACGCAGCCCTACGGCATGCCGTACGCACCGCCCGGCAACCTCTACGACTGGGGCTCCAACAGCCAGGTCCTCAACAACGCCCACGTCATCGCCACCGCCTACGACCTCACCGGCGCCACCAAATACCGCGACGGCGCCCTCCAGAGCATGGACTACATCCTGGGCCGCAACGCCCTCAACATGTCGTACGTCACCGGCTACGGCGAGGCCAACTCCCACAACCAGCACAGCCGTTGGTACGCCCACGAACTCGACCCGAACCTCCCGAACCCGCCGAGGGGCACGCTCGCGGGCGGCGCCAACTCCTCCATCCAGGACCCGTACGCGCAGAGCAAACTCCTGGGCTGCGTCGGCCAGTTCTGCTACATCGACGACATCCAGTCGTGGTCGACCAACGAGACGGCGGTGAACTGGAACGCGGCGCTGGCGTGGATGGCCTCGTTCGCGGCGGACCAGAGCTGACGTCCGACCGCGCCGGGGTCACTCGTCCTCCTCGTTCCTGTGCACGTGCGTGAGCTTCTCGGGGTTGGTCACGATGTACACCCCGGACACCTGGTCGCCCTCGGGCGTGAGGTCCATGACCATCACCGCGTACGGCGAGTCGCCCTCGAACAGCACGGCCGCGTCGTCGCCGTTGACGCGCCGGTAGCGCAGCTCCAGGTCCTGCGGACGGCGCCGGGCCGCGAACGAGTTGATGAGACGGACCGCCTTGTCCCGTCCGTGCACCGGGCGCAGCCCCGCCGGCTTCCGGTTGCCGCCGCTGTCGGTCCACACCGTGACGTCCGGCGCGAGGATCTCCATCAGCGAGGCGATGTCCCCGCCGACGGCGGCCCGCACGAACCGCTCGGTCGCCTCCCGCCGCACCCGGGGATGCGCCGCGTACAGCGGCCGCCGCGCGTGCACATGGGCCCGCGCCCGGTGCGCGAGCTGCCGTACCGCCGCCGGGGTGCGGTCGATGATGTCCGCGATCTCGGTGTGGGCGTACCCGAACACCTCGTTGAGGACGAACACCGCGCGTTCCAGCGGGGTCAGCGACTCCAGGACGACCAGCATGGCCATGGACACGGACTCGGCGCGGAGTGCGGGGTCCTCGGGCTCACCGTCGGCCACCTGACCGACCAAGGGCTCCGGCAGCCACGGGCCGACGTAGGTCTCGCGGCGGCGGCTGATCGTGGTGCGGCGCTGGAGGGCGTGGTTGACGGCGATGCGGACGAGATAGGCGCGCGGGTTGGTGACGGTGCCGAGCGCGGCACGGCGGGCGCGGGCCGTCCAGGACAGCCAGGTCTCCTGGAGGACGTCGTCGGTGTCGGCGACGCTGCCCAGCATGTTGTAGACGAGGCCGAACAACAGCTCCCGATGGTCCATGAAGACATCGGTCGCCTCTTCGGTGACAGCGATCTCGGACATATGTGCGCCTCCCCGGTGGCGTGCTCACCACTGCGAGGGGTGGCGGGGGCCGGAATGTGACGGCCGACGGGCCGAATGTGACGTACGTCTCGGCGAATTGGCGCGGTGTCACACCGGTCGGCCGTCCCGCCCTCTTGAACGCGAGTCCCAAGCAAGTCCTCTGCAGGGAGCCGACATCGTGTTCAAGAAGTGGCACGGCAACCCCTGGGCGATCCTCATCACGCTCTCGCTCGGGTTCTTCATGACCCTCCTCGACCTCACGATCGTGAACATCGCGATCCCGCAACTCGGCGAGGACCTCGACGCGTCCCTGGACGAGATCCTCTGGATCGTCAACGCCTACACCCTGGCGCTGGCCGTCCTGCTGATCACCGGCGGACGCCTCGGCGATCTGCGCGGCAAACGCAATCTGTTCGCCGCCGGAGTCGCCCTGTTCACCCTGGCCAGCCTCGCCTGCGGCCTCGCCCAGGACCCGGCGCAGCTCATCGGGTTCCGCGCGGTGCAGGGGCTGGGCGCGGCGCTGCTCATGCCGCAGACCCTCTCGATCATCGCCGAGGTGTTCCCGGCCGACCGGCGCGGCGTCGCGATGGGCATCTGGGGCGCCGTGGCGGGGGTGTCCGGCGCGCTCGGCCCGATCCTCGGCGGCGTGCTCATCACCCATCTGTCCTGGCGCTGGATCTTCTTCGTCAACCTGCCGATCGGTGCCCTGGTGCTCGTCCTGACCATGACGATCATCCCGGGCGCCCGGCGCACGGTACGGCGCCGCTTCGACACGCTCGGCGTCACGCTCGCCTCAACTGCCCTGTTCTGCCTGGCCTTTGGGCTCACAGAGGGACAGCGCTACGACTGGAACGCCGGAATCTGGACCCTGTTCGGCGCGGCGGTCGCCCTGTTCACCGCGTTCCTCCTCCACGAGCGCGGACAGCAGAACGGCGAACCCCTGGTCCCGTTCTCGCTCTTCAAGGACCGCGACTTCAGCCTCATCAACTTCGTCGGCGTCACCGTGTCGTTCGGTGTGGTCGGGATGTTCCTGACGCTGACGATCTATCTCCAGTCCGTGCTCGGCTTCAGCGCCCAGAAGGCGGGGCTCGTGCTGCTGCCCGTCGCCCTCGGCTCGTTCGTCATGGCCGGGCCGGCCGGAGCGCTCGCGGACAAGGTCGGCGGCAAGTTCATCCTGATGGGCGGGCTGCTCGCCTGGGCGGGCGGACTGGTCTGGGTCGTCGCCGTGGCGGACGTAGACACGGGTTGGCCGACCATCGCCTGCCCGCTGTTCCTCACGGGTCTGGGCGTCGGCTGCACCTTCGCCCCCATGGCCACCGAGGTCATGCGCAACGTCCCGCCCCGGCTCGCCGGCGCCGCCTCCGGTGTCACCAACGCGCTCCGCCAGGTCGGTTCGGTGCTCGCCGGCGCGGTGATCGGCGCGGTGCTCCAGGCCCGGCTCGCCTCCTCCCTGACCGAACAGGCGCGGGCCCGGGCCGGTCAACTCCCCGCCGCCTACCGGGAGTCCTTCGTCGCCGGGTTCTCCAAGGCGGAGTCCGACGTCGGTGCCGGGCAGCGGAGTGGCGCGCCGACCGGGGTTCCGCGCGATGTCGCCGAGCGGGTGCGGGTGCTTGCCGGCCAGGTGTTCGGCCATGGGTTCGTCCACGCGATGGGGCCCGCCGTGTACGTCTCCGTCGCCGTCCTGCTGACCGGCGCGCTCGCCTGTCTCGCCGTACGACGACACCGCGGGCCGTCCGCCAATCCGCACGCGCTGCCCGTGTCCGAGCCCGAGCTGGAGGAAGCCGCGCGATGACCATCGACTTCACGCCCATGTACGCCTCCCACGACGCCTTCCGGCGTGACCTGGAGCGGCTCGCCGTAGCGGTCGCCGAGGGCAGGGCGCACACCGGTCCCGTCCGTGCGGGGTGGGAGAACTTCAAGCATCAGCTGCACGTCCATCACACCGCGGAGGACAGTGATCTGTGGCCGCGGGTCCGGGCGCGGGTCGCTGGGCGGGGGCGGGATCTGTCGCTTCTCGACGACATGGAGGCCGAGCATGCGCGCATCGATCCGCTGTTGGTTGCGGTGGACGGTGCGTTGGCCTCTCGGGCTTTCGAACTCCCTGATCTGGTGCGGGCGTTGCGGGCGACGCTTGATGATCATCTGAAGCATGAGGAGGACGAGGCGTTGCCGTTGATGGGGGAGGTTCTGACCGGGGCGGACTGGGTTGCTTTCACGGGGAGGTTGCGTGAGGTGCAGGGGTTGCGTGGGGCCGCGGTGTTTGTGCCGTGGCTTGTCGACGGGGTGGGGGATGGGGATCGGGGGCGGGTTCTGGGGGCCTTTCCTCCGCCGGTGCGGGTGTTGAACCGGGTGTTCTGGGAGGGGAGTTATCGGCGGCGAGGGTATTGGGTTGTTCGTTGAGTTGCGGCCGGTGGGGGCTGGTCGCGCAGTTCCCCGCGTCCCTCGGTTCGGACCTGGCTTCGCCGGTCCGAACCGAGGGGCCGGTACCGTCTCGTGACTCCCTTGACCTGGGGGTATTTACGGGTAAGTACCCTCGCGGTACCGTGGTGGTATGCCAGCTCTCAACGTGGAGTTCAGCGATCGTGAGCTCGAGGATCTGCGGCGGATGGCCAAGGAGCGCGGTACGTCGATGAAGGCGTTGGTGCGGGAGGCGGCCGCTGCCGACATCGCTCGGCACCGGGCGCTGCAGGAGGGGGCCGAGGCCTTCCGGCGGTTCTTCGCCACGCATGCCGACGAGTTCGCCGCCGCGTTTCCCGAGGACGAACCGTCGGGCAAGGGCGAGGGGCGGGTCGCCTGACGCATGGCCGTCATCCATATCGACGTGCCCTGGCTGCTCCAGCGGCATGAGGAAGTCCTGCCGGACCAGCCCACCATCAACGACTTCTCGGCATTGGTGGCGGCAGTCGCCCGGCACCGCGTCGATCCACCCCGCCTCGGCGTCGACTCGGACCCGGCCTGGCGGGCCACCGCCCTGCTGCACACCCTCGCTCTGCTGAAGCCCCTGCCCTCGGCCAACGCCCGCTTCGCCTGCGCCACCGCGGTCGCCTACATGTTCGTCAGCGGCGTCGGCATCGATCCGCCCTACGGCGCCCTCGTCGACCTCGCCCGCGATCTGATCTCCGGCAAGACGGATGTCTACGGCGCGGCGGACCGGTTGCGTTCCTGGCAGATCTGACCGCTGCGACGGGTTACCGGTCCTCGTCGAGGGTGGCGTTCTCCTCGTGTGCCGCCAGGGAGCCCCGCTCGCCGGGGGCGTTCTCCGACGCGGCGAGGCTGCCCAGCAGTCCCAGCAACTCCGCGCTGCGGCTGCCCGGTTCGGCGTGGAAGACGACCATGCTCAGTGCGTTCGTGCCGGGGATCTCGAACTTGTTCGACCGCAGCTCGAAGTCGCCGACGAGGGGGTGGCTGAGAAGGCTGGTCCGGCCGAGCATGGGGCGTACCTCGTGGCGGCTCCAGAGGTGGCGGAAGCGATCACTGCGGACGGACAGTTCGCCCACCAGCTCCACGAGTCGGGGATCGTCGACGTCGGGGCCGATGTGACCGCGCAGGGTGGCCACGCCCTCGGCGGTCAACTCGTCCCAGTCGCGGCGCAGTTGGTGCTCGGCCGGGTCGAGGAACACCGCTCGCAGCAGGTTCACACCCGGTGTGTAGCTCGGGGACAGCGCCCGGCACAGCGCGTTGGCCGCGAGACAGTCCGTGAACCGGTTCTGCACATACGCCGGGTGACCGGACCAGGTGTCCAGCAGCTCGCGGACGCTCATCGGCACCGCCTCGGGCCGCCTGACGCGTCGGCGGGACACGGCAGGCCGCTCCGGCTGCCCCAGGCCGACCAGGTGGGCGGTCGCGGAGGCGTCCAGGTGCAGCACCCGGGCCAGCGCCTCCAGCACCTGCACGGACGGGTTGCGGTCGCGGCCCTGCTCCAGCCGCAGGTAGTAGTCGGAGCTGATGCCGGCCAGCAGGGCGACCTCCTCCCGGCGCAGCCCCGGCACCCGGCGCAGCCCGCCGCCGCTCAGGCCCACGTCCTCGGGCCGGACCCGCTCACGGCGGGCCCGCAGAAACTCGCCGAGCGCGTTCTTGCCGTCCACACCCACCACCGTAGATCCGAAATCCCGGAGGTGCGTGTCCCTGTCACTACCAGGAACATCCGGGTACTGCCTGCCCGGCCGGGACAGACGCAGAGTCGGTGACAGCCCACGACATCCATCGAAAGGCGCGCCACCATGGCCGACACCGTCTCGGGCGGCACCCTCACCCTCGCCGAGGACCTCACCCTCACCCGCATGGGATACGGCGCCATGCAACTGGCCGGCCCCCATGTCTTCGGCCCGCCGAAGGACCGCGCCGAAGCGGTTGCCGTCCTCCGTGAGGCCGTCGAGCGAGGCATCACCCACATCGACACGAGCGACTTCTACGGCCCCGTCGTCGTCAACGAGATCATCAGGGAGGCCCTCCACCCGTACGCCGACGACCTGCGCATCGTGACCAAGGTCGGCGCCCGGCGCGGACCCGACGGCAGCTGGATCATGTCCCGGCACCCCGAGGACCTCAAGGCCCAGGTGTACGACAACCTCCGCAACCTCGGGCTCGACGTGCTGGATGTGGTGAACCTGCGGGTCGGCACACAGGACGCCGCCGACGAGGAGCCGATCGGGGAGAAGTTCGGTGCCCTCGCCGAACTGCGGAAAGCCGGGTTGATCCGGCACCTGGGGCTGAGCGCGGTCTCCGCCGCCCAACTGACCGAGGCCCAGGCCATCGCCCCGGTCGTCACCGTGCAGAACCTGTACAACCTGGCCAACCGGCACGACGACGCCCTCGTCGAGCGGTGTGCCGCGGAGAACATCGCGTTCGCCGCGTACTTCCCGCTCGGCGGCTTCGCCCCGCTGCAGTCGCGGACCCTTTCCGACGTCGCTGCCCGGCTGGCCGCCTCGCCCCAACAGGTCGCTCTGGCCTGGCTGTTGCGGCGTTCGGCCACCACCGTTCTGATCCCCGGTACGTCCTCGCGCGCGCATCTGCGGGACAACATCGCCGCCGCGGATCTGGTGCTGCCCGCCGACGCGGTCGCGGAACTCGACGCCATCGGCCGGGCCACGGCCTGATGCGGGAGGGCGGGGGTGGGCCGCCCCCGCCCTCGGGGCCGCCGACCCAGGGCGGGAGGAGCAAGGTCGGCGGCCGTTTGGCGCGGGAGAGCCGCCGTCCAGCGCGTGGCCTCCGAGAAGGGCCGATTCCAGTGCACCGCGGTGCGCCGTGCCCCGGGAGCGTGCGTGCCGCACCGGTGTGTGCGCATGGTTCACACGGGGCGCATGGAAAGTCGAAAGCCGGTGCGAGTGAGCCGAGTTGTCATCGTCTCTGACTTACTTTCAATGATGTGGAAGTTACCCAAGTGCCTTGTTGGGTTCGATGGGTTGTGCAAGGGTGAAACACCCGCGCGGGGATAAAGCCCGGGGCTCATTGACCTGTTGATGAACCGAATCCGAGGAATCCACTCCGTGTCCATCCCGCACCCTCCTCGTCCTCCTTACCCGCCGCCGGACGGCGGGGCCCCAGAGGAATCCGACGAGACCCTGGCCGCCCGGCTGCGGGGCCGTCCGGAGGGCGAGGCCGCTCATTCCGTCGCGTTGCTCATGGCGCGGCACTGGCGACCGGTCCAGGATTACGCGGGCGTCTGTCTCGCCGCCGAGGGGACCGTGCCCGCGATGGCCGCGGCGGCCGCCTTCCACCGGGTGTTCGACCGGCTGACGTTCGGCGAACACGGGGTGGCACTGCGGCCCCGGCTGCTGCTGACCGTGCGCGACACGATCCGGGAGTGGACTCTGGAAGAGCGAATATCCAGTGTTCTGCCGGATCTGGAGAATCCCTCCGGGGGGCGCGGCATGCGTGCCGCGAAGTCCATGACCGCCGAAAATCGCAAGCTCGCCGAGCGGTCTTTCCAGACTCTTACGCCGTTCGCCCAGTGTCTGCTGTGGCACACCGAGGTCGAGGCCGAGTCGATAACCGTGCCGGCGGCCCTCCTCGGCATGGATACCGACAACGCGTCGGCCGCTCTCCAGCAGGCGCACGAAAAATTCCGCGAAGGTTGTGTACGCGCCCATCGGGAACTCGCGCCGACCCCGGATTGCCGCTTCTACAACCGCCTCCTCGACGTCCCCATTCGGCGCGGCGGCGCACTCCTGCCGGATGTCCAGCAGCATCTCGCCCAGTGCCGCCACTGCCGTTTCGCGGCCGAACAACTCAGCTATTTCGAAGGCGGGTTGGGGGTCCTCCTGGCCGAGGCCGTGCTCGGCTGGGGAGCCCGCCCCTACCTCGCGTCCCGGCCCGGCCGGGCCGGGCGCGACACCCGGACCAGGTCCGGCGGCCGGCACGGCGCGCATTCCGGCGGCGGCACCGGACGGCACCGGCTGCTGTCCCGGCTCCCCGCACCCGGCCGCCGGATCGTGGACGCGGCCCGCGAGGCACGTGAGACGCGGTCCGCCCGGTCGTTGGTGGTCGGTGTCGGTCTGGTCGGCGCCGGGGTCGCCGCGATCGTGCTCGCCGTCGGTCTGTGGCCGGACCACGACGGCGGCGCCGCCGAGCCGGTCGCCTCCGGCACCACCAACAGCGGCTCAGGACACGCCTCTTCGGCGGCCCCCGGCACGGCCGGACTCCCCGCCGCACCCGGGCGGACGAGGCTGCACAACGCCGCCGCCGATCTGTGCCTCGACATCGTGGGCACCCCGAAGGCCGGCGCCGGCACCCGGCTGGCCGTGTGCTCGTCGGCCGACACCCAGGAGTGGTCGTACGACACCGACGGGTTGCTGCGCAGCGCGGCGAGCCCCGGGCTGTGCCTGGACTCGCACGCGGACGCGGGTGTCGTCGTCCTCGGAACCTGCGCCGACGCGAAGGCCAAGCGCGGCAACGATGTCCGCTACGACCTCACCGTGCGGGGCGAGTTGCTGCCGCGCTGGAACTCGCAGCTCGCGCTCACCTCGACGAACACCGAGCCGGGCGCCGACATCGTCCTCAAGGTCCGCGACGGCTCCACCGCGCAGCGCTGGCTGACCGACTCGGTGACGGCCAGCCCCGGTTCGCTGTCGATCACCGGCACCGGAAATCCGTCACCGCGCCCGGCGAAGATCTCGGACCGCCTCAGCTGACGACATCGGCCGGTGGTCCGCCGGTCGGACAGCCGGTTGCGTTCCGCACGGCGGCCGGCGCGATCCGGAGCACCGTCTCCCGGGTCACACCGCCGACGTGCGGCGAGAGCACCACGTTCGGGGCCTTGAGCAACCGCAGGGCCGGAGTGGGCGGTTCGGGGTCGAAGACGTCCAGGCCGGCACCGGCGAGGGCGCCGGCTTCGAGGGCGTCCTGGTCGATCAGGGCGCCCCGCGCGGTGTTGATCACGAACGCGGTCGGCTTCAGCAGCGCGAGCCGCTCCGCGTCCAGGAGATGCCGGGTCCCTTCGGTGAGCGGCGCGTGCAGGGTGACGTAGTCGGAGAGACGCAGCAACTTGTCGAGCGGGGCATGCGGATTCCTCGTCGAGGGTGGGGGAGAGGGGCGCGCGGGTCAGGGGCGGGTGGCCGACTCGACGAGTACGCGGGCCAGTTCGAGGGGCCGGGAGAACATCGGCCAGTGGCCCGTGTCCATCCGGACCAGCTCCCAGCGCCCGCTCGCGACCAGTTCGTCCGCCGGGGCGGGCAACTCGTCGCCGTCGAGCAGGCACTTGACGTAGGTGGCGGGGAGATCGCCCAACGGGTGGGCCAGGACCGCCGGTTCGGTGAGGCTGGCACCCGGGTGCGGGGTCCCGTCGGTGACGATGCGGGCGATCTGCTCGCCGGTGAGGTCCTGGCCGGCGAAGTCGGCGGGGTCCGGGGGCGGCCAGACTCCGCCGTTCTCGGCGAGGGACTTCCTGACGGGGTCGCTCGGGAAGCCGTCCAGGGCCGACTCCCCGTCGACCGGCACGCCCGAGTCGACGAACACCACCCGGGTCAGCCGGTCGCCGATCCGCTCCGCCGCCTGGCCCACAGGCACACCGGAGTAGCTGTGCCCGACCAGGACGACGTCCCGCAGATCGAGGCGCTCGACCTCGTCGATGATGTCCTGGACATGTGTCTGCTGTCCGGCCGCCACACCTTGCTTCTCCGCCAGCCCGGACAGGGTCAGCGCATACGCCTCGTGCCCTGCCGCACGCAGCTCGGGCACCACCTCGTCCCACGCCCACGCACCGAGCCACGCGCCTGCCACCACAACGAATCGAGTCATGGGCCCAACGTAACCGCCGGGTCTGACAACGCTCCTCCGGGAACGATCAGACCGCCCGCGCCACGGCCCGTACCGGCGCGCCGTCCGCCCCCGCCAGCCGCAGCGGGAACAGGAACAACTCCACGTCCTGGAGGCCGATGACCTGGTCGAGTCCCGTGAGGTTCTCGGCGATCACCCCGCCCGCGCCGCACAGCACGCGATGGGCGGGCAGGGCCAACTCGGCCGTCTGGTCGCCCGGTTCGGGCGTCGGATCGACACTCAGCGCGTCGACCGCCACTGTACGGACGCCCGCCGCGACGAGGGCCTCGGCGGCCTCCGGGGTGAGCCACGGGTGGGCGAGATACTCGTCGGTGCCCCAGTACGCCGACCAGCCCGTGGCCAGCAGAACCAGTGAACCCGGGCGCAGCCGGAGCCTGTTCAGCGCGGGTGCCAGCAGTGCGGGAGTGATCGGCGCCCGCGCCGGCAGCCCCCGTACGTCGGCGACCACCGCATGCCCGCCGAAGAACTCCAGGGACAGTTCGTCGAGGCGGGGCCAGGCGTCGTCCACGTGGTACGGGGCGTCGACATGCGTGCCGGACTGCGAACCCATGTGGAGCTGAAGGACGTTGACACCGTCCCGGGGTGCGCGCAGGGCGGGGGAGATCTCGACGGCCGGGTCGCCGGGATACACGGGCATCCCGGCGACGACGGGCACCGACAGGTCGATCCAGGCCGACGGCATCAACCGCCCCCGCCGGCCGGCACGGGTGCCTCGGCGGTGGACTCCGCGCCGGGGCCGGTGATCGGCGGCACCGGGACCTCGACGGTGCGGGCCAGCCGGGCGCCCTCCGGGCCGTAGACCGCGCGGGGTTCGGGGAACAGCCGGAGCAGGGACAGGAACAGCACGGCGGCCACGGCCAGCGACAGGGGCAGGCCGATGTCGACGCCGTTGGCGAGATCGCCGAGCGGGCCGACGAACTGGCCCGGGATGTTGGTGAACAGCACGCCCACCACGGCGGCCACCCACCAGGCGGCCATGCCGCGCCAGTTCCAGCCGTGCGAGAACCAGTAACGCCCGCCGCGCTGACGGCGGTTGAAGACCTGGAGCGCGTCCGGGTCGTACCAGCCGCGCCGGGTGTAGAAGCCCAGCATCATCACGACCATCCAGGGTGTGGTGCAGGTGATGATCATCGTGGCGAAGGTCGAGATCGACTGCACGAGGTCGAGGCCGAAGCGCCCGATGAAGATGAACGCGATGGACAGTACGCCGACCAGCATCGTCGCCTGCACCCGCGACAGCCGCGGGAACACCGACGAGAAGTCGAGCCCGGTGCCGTAGAGCGAGGTCGTGCCGGTTGACATGCCGCCGATCAGGGCCAGCAGACAGACCGGCAGGAAGAACCAGCCCGGTGAGATCGCGAGGAGTCCGCCCACGAAGTCGGGGGCGGCCGGGTCGACGTACTTCGGTGCCTTGGTGGCGATGATGCTCGCCGTCGCCAGGCCGAAGACGAACGGCAGGAGCGTGGCGATCTGGGAGAGGAACGCGGCCCCGACCACCTTGCGGCGCGGGGTGTTCGCCGGGATGTAGCGCGACCAGTCGCCGAGGAACGCGCCGAAGGACACCGGGTTGGAGAGCACGATCAGGGCCGCGCCGATGAACGACGGCCAGAACAGCGACTGCGTCGCCGCGTCCGCGGAGGACGTGAAGACACCGGCGTACGACGGGTCGAAGTCACCGGCGAAGGCGATCGCGCCGAGCAGGAACAGGAGCGTCGCGGACATCACGGCGATCTTGTTGACGAACAGCATGAACCGGAAGCCGTAGACGCAGACCGCGAGGACCAGGACGGCGAACAGCGCGTACGCGACGACGTACGACAGCGTGCTCTGCTCCAGGCCGAAGAGCCGGTGCGCGCCGCCGACCAGGGCGTCGCCGGAGCTCCACACCGAGATGGAGAAGAACGCGACGGCGGTGAGCAGGGACAGGAAGGAGCCGACGACCCGGCCGTGCACGCCGAGGTGCGCGGAGGAGGCGACCGCGTTGTTCGTGCCGTTGACCGGACCGAACACCGCCATCGGGCACAGGATCAGCGCGCCTACGACGACTCCGAGGAGGGTGGCCGCGAGGCCCTGCCAGAAGGAGAGGCCGAACAGGATCGGGAAGGCGCCCAGCACACAGGTGGAGAAGGTGTTGGCACCGCCGAACGCGACCCGGAACAGGTCGAGCGGGGTCGCGGTGCGGTCCGCGTCGGGGATGCGCTCGACGCCGTAGGTCTCGACCTCGGTCAGGGACTGGCTCGGCGCGGCGGGGGAGGGGGCGGGCTGCGAGGACGAGGAGGAGGACAAGGGGGCTCCAGCGGGGGACGGCGGTGGAGCGCGTTGTGGCGCGGTGGCGGTGGGGACGGCCGGTCACGCGCGCGGGGTGGGCGGGGTGAACGGATGCCGTCCTCAGGGTGTCCGCCGACGTTATGGCGGGCCGTGACACCCGCACCAGAGGACGGTTCATCCATCTTCCGCGCCAGGGGTGGAGGAATCATCCACCCCTGCTGCTATTCGCTGTCGCTCGCGGCGTCGTCCTCCGGTTCGGTGTCGGGGCCCTGGGCGCGGACCCGCTGGACGTGTTCGAGGGAGTCGCGCAGTTCGGTGAGCCAGTCGTCGGTGTGGCGCTGGACGAGGCGGACGCACCAGGCGAGCGCGTCGCTGCGGCTGCGGGCCACGCCGGCGGCGATGAGGGTGTCGAGGACCTGGCGCTCGGGCTGGCGCAGCCGGGTCATGACGGGTGCGGAGACGTGGGTGAACAGGGACCGCTCCCCGGCACACTCCGCACCCCACGAGACCTTCCTGCGGAAGCGGTGCTCGGCCTCGCGGGCGAGGGCGATCCGGGTCTCCCGGGTGCGCTCGCGGAACTCCTGGACCCGGCCCTGGACGGCGGCCTCCTGCTCGGCGTCCGAGACGCCCTCGGCGAGCCGGGGCGCGGGGATGCGGCCGATCACGGTGACCTCCTCGCGGTCGACCGTGACCTCGACCAACTCCTCGAACAGGTCGTCGGGCAGACGGCCGGTGAACCAGCCGCGAAGCTTCTCCTGCTGCTCTGTCGTAATCATGTAATGACGATTACTCACGAGCAAGACGAATGCAAGGGGCTGCGGCGGAGTGCGCCGAGAGCTGAAGCGGAATGTTTCGGGACTGTTTCAGGACGATCCGTGAGCGGGGGTAAACCGGCCATCCGGCCCGATCCGACGATCAAGAACCCCGTGGTTACGGGGTTCGCACGTTCGAATTCTGTGACTTCACGCCACTGATTCAACACGCAAGGTTACTGAAACCTGTGGGTGGGATGTGAGTTTCGGCGGCGGACTCGGCAGAGTGGCGCCCGCCGGTCCGGCACCGACCGAGCGGGACCGGCATCTAGCGGAAGGATGCACACAATGCGGAACACCGCGCGCTGGGCAGCGACCCTGGGTCTGACGGCCACCGCCGTCTGCGGACCCCTGACCGGGTCGGCCCTCGCGGCACACGGAGCGGGCCCGTCCGCGCTCTACGCCCCGTCGGCCCTGGTGCTGACCATGGGCCACGGCGATGACGCCGCCCTCGCCACACCGGAACGCGCCGTGACCCTCACCTGCGCGCCCACCTCCTCCGGCACCCACCCGGCCGCCGCCGAGGCCTGCGCCGAACTGCGCGGCATCGGGGGCGACTTCGACGCCCTGACGGCCCGGGGCGACGTGCTCTGCAACAAGCTCTACCGCCCCGTCGTCGTCACCATCGACGGTGTGTGGCAGGGCAAGCGCGTCTCCTACGAGCGCGTCTTCTCCAACGAGTGCGTGAAGGACTCCTACGGATACGGAGGCGTCTTCACGTTCTGAGAGACCGGGATCGCACGGTCTCCGTGAGCAACAGGGAGGGTCCGTAGCTGGGGAGCGCGTGCCCCTGTCGCGGAGCAGTGCGGTCCCGCATCAGGGGTCGGCCGGGCGGTGTGGGGTCGCCCGTGCCGGCCCCTGCCTTCGTTCGTCGTCATTCCGGCCGCTCCGCCCGGGCGGGCAGGGTGCGCAGCGGCGGGAAGCGGCCGAACAGCCCCGAGGCGCGCAGCAGGCGGTCGATGCGCGGCCCGTCGGAGACGATCCGCAGCCGTCCGCCGCGCTCCCTCGCCCGGCGCTCGGCCCGGCACAGGGCGCGCAGCCCCGAACAGTCCAGGAACTCGACGGGCCGCAGATCGACCAGTACGTCGGGCTCCGCGACCGCCGTCGCGGCGTCGAGGTGCTCGACGACCAGGCCGGCGGTCGCCATGTCGATCTCGCCGGAGACCTCGACCACCGTGAAGGGGCCGTAAGGCCGGGTAAGGGCACAGGAGTTGGTCGTGGGACTGTCGAGTTCGTCCGCTTCCGCTGTCATGGCCGCTCCACCTCGGCACGGGGCGCATTCGGTCTCGGTAGTTACCCCGGAGAAGCCCCGAGCATCCATGACACGCCGCCCACGAGATCTGGTTCACTCGACATGGTGAACTTCGGTCAGAAAGGTTGACTTTCTGTCAGTAAGGAAGTGAGGAGGGGCCGCCGTCTCCCTGCGGACGGCGGCCCCTCGGTCTGTGCGGCTCAGGCTCGGGCTCGGCCTTGACTTCGGCCTGGGGTCAGGCCGGTCACATGTGGACGACCGGGGCGGCGTCCGCGTCCTGCTGCGGAACCCCGCGACGGTAGAGCACGAGCGCGATCAGCGTGCCCGCGGCGAAGAAGCCGGCCGACCACCAGAACGCGGTGGTGTAGCTCTCGATCGTCGCCTGCGCCTGGACCAGCTTGCTGCGCGCGTCCTTCCCGGCGAGGTAGTCCGTCGCGGCACTCGCGGCCAGTGTGTTCAGCAGCGCCGTACCGATCGAACCGCCCACCTGCTGCATGGCGTTGACCGTCGCCGAGGCGACACCCGCGTCCTCGGCGGCCACACCGCCCGTGGCGAGCTGCATCGCCGGCGGCATCACCATGCCGAGGCCCGCGCCGATCACGATCAGCTGCGGCAGGACGTGCGTGGTGTAGGACGACCCGACCCCGATGTCGGTCAGCCAGGCCATGCCGACCATGGCGATGGCGAAGCCCAGCGGAATGACGACCTTCGGGCCGAGGCGCGGCACGAGCACCGTGGTGCCGATCTGCGCCATGACCATCAGCGCGCCGATCATCGGCAGGAACGCGACACCGGTCTTGGTGGGGCTGAAGCCCAGGTTGAGCTGGAGGTAGTAGGTGAGGAAGAGGAACACGCCGAACATGCCCGCACCGGTGATCAGCACGGCGAGGAACGAGGCCCCCCGGTTGCGGTCGAGCAGGATGCGCAGCGGCAGCAGCGGGTGCTCGGCGCGGTTCTGCCACCAGACGAAGGCCGCCAGCAGGACGACGCCCACGATCAGGAAGCCCCAGGTCTGCGGTGAACTCCAGTCGTGCGTCTCGGCGTTGGAGAATCCGTAGACGAGGGAGAACAGACCACCGGCGACCAGCACCGTGCCCGGCACGTCCAGCTTGGAGCCCGCCGCGTCGCGGTGGTTGGAGAGCAGGACCCAGCCGCCCGCGAAGGCGACGAAGGCGATGGCGACGTTCACGTAGAGCGTCCAGCGCCAGTCGAAGGCGTCGGTGAGCACCCCGCCGAGCAGCAGACCCACCGCACCACCGGCGCCGGCGATGGCGCCGTAGACGCTGAACGCCCTGGCGCGCTCGCGGGCGTCGGTGAAGGTCGTGTTGAGCAGGGAGAGGGCGGCCGGTGCGAGCAGCGCGCCCGCGACACCCTGGAGGGCGCGTGCGGTGACCAGCATCCCGAAGCTGTTGGCGGCACCGCCGAGGGCGGAGGCGCCGGCGAATCCGACGACGCCGACGAGGAAGGCGGTCTTGCGGCCGAACAGGTCGGCGATCCGGCCGCCGAGCAGCAGCAGGGAGGCGAACGCCAGGGCGTACGCGGTGACGATCCACTGCCGGTTGCCGTCGGAGAAGCCGAGGTCCTTCTGGGCCGACGGCAGGGCGATGTTCACGATGGTGGCGTCGAGGACCACCATCAACTGCGCGACGGCGACGATCGCGAGGATCCACCACCGCTTCGAGGAGGCCGCCGACTGCGCCTCCGCGGCACCCGACTGGGTGTCTTCGGTCAGAGTCTTCTGGGACATCGGGAACCACTCCAGGGAAGTCGTTCAGGGTTTACCAAAACGTAAACGAAACGGTTTCGTACACATCGAGACTAGAACACTTTCAGCGAAACGGCAACGTTTCGCTGAGGACGGGGAGCAGGCATGCGCAGTGGCGTGTTCGAGGTCGACGGGGCCGGGCTGTACTACGAGGTACGCGGTACCGGCCCGGCGCTGTTGATGATCAGCGGGGCCGGGGGAGACGCCGGCTACTACACCGGCATCGCCGAGATCCTTTCCGACGCTTTCATGGTGATCGCGTACGACCGACGCGGCAACTCGCGCAGTTCCGGCAGGTCACAGGCGCCGATGAGCCTCGCCGTGCAGGCGGCCGACGCCCGCGCGCTCGTCGCGGGCCTGGCCGGCGGGCGGGCGCTGGTGTTCGGCAACAGCGCGGGTGCGATCGTCGGCCTCACGCTGGCGGCGCTGCACCCGGAGGTGGTGGCGGGCCTCGTCGCCCATGAACCGCCCGCCGTGAACGTCCTGCCCGACGGCGACCCCGGGCGCGGCTTCTTCGCCGAACTGGCCGCACTGTACGAGCAGGGCGGGTCACCCGCGGCCGGCCGCCGGTTCGCGGAGACGACACGCGGCGAGGGGACGTACCGCTGGCCGGCCGAGCTCTGGAAGCGGTTCCTCGGGAACCAGGACCACCTCTTCGGTACGGAGTGGCCGGGCTTCGCCGGTTTCCGGCCCGACGAGACCGCGCTCAAGTCGGCGCCGTTTCCTGTGGTGTTGGGGGCGGGTGCGGAGGATCGCGGTACGTACTACGCGCGGCCGTCGATCGAGATCGCCCGGCGGATCGGGGTGCCGTGGGTCGAATTCCCCGGTATCCACATGGAGTTCCTGCGCGACCCCGGCCGATTCGCGGCGGCGGTACGGGTGTTGGCGACGCAGATGCACACCCTCGGGAGTGATGTGCCGGAGCTCTGGCGCAGGGCGCGGGTCAGTGAGGGGCCAGCAGCTCCGTGACCAACAGCCGTCGCAGCCAAGCCCGATAGACGTCCGGGGTCCAACCCCGGTGCCTGCGCAGGAGGTGATGCATGTGCGGTGACGCCAGGGCGTAGAGCGCGTCGGCGGCGGTGCGTGCGTCGAGGCCCGGGCGGAGGGCTCCGCGCTCCTCAAGTGCCGTGGCCAGGGCCAGATGCACGCCGTACGTCGCCTCTGCGCCGGCGTCCGCCGAGGCCCGCATGTCCGGGTCGGCGCCGGCCGCCTCGACCGTCACC
This sequence comes from Streptomyces sp. NPDC101776, assembly GCF_044766845.1. Lineage (NCBI taxonomy): Bacteria > Bacillati > Actinomycetota > Actinomycetes > Kitasatosporales > Streptomycetaceae > Streptomyces > Streptomyces sp. NPDC101776. The sequence goes on from NZ_JBIWMV010000001.1 coordinate 1,196,098, forward strand.
ATGATCAAGTCACCGGCGCGCTCCAGCAGTTCGGTGATCTGGTCGACGGTGCGGCCGATCGCGCGCTCGGGATCGGGCTCGTCCCGGATCGCCAGGGTCTCGGGGCGCTCGGGGACGGCGACCGGCTCCTCGTCACCGGCGATCGCGACGCCCAGGGTGTGCCCGAACAGGGCGGCCTTGGTGGGGAACGCGTCGTACAGCGTGCGCTCGCCGACACCGGCCAGCGCCGCGACCTCCTTCATCCGGGTGCCCGTGTACCCCTTCTCCGTGAACAGCCGCGTGGCCGCCTCCCGGATGCGGGCACGGGTCGCCTCCGCCGCCTCGGCGCGCTTGGCGGAGCGGTAGGGCCGCTTCGGGGTGCTCTTCCGGTCGCTCTTCTGCTTGACGGGGTCGGACATGGGGAGGAGTCTAGAAGGAAATCGTCGCAGTGGTACTGCGGTGAAATGAATCAGGGCGATGAGGAGTGTGGGTGCCATGCCGGAGCTCGCCGGAATCCACCACGTGAAGATGCCCGTCACCGACCTCGACCGCTCCCGCGAGTGGTACGGCCGCGTCCTCGGCTTCAAGGTCACCCATGAGTTCCGGGACGCGGACGGCGTTGTGCGCGGGCTGGCGGGGGAGGTCCCGGGACTCGGTGACTCGATGCTCTGCCTGCGCGTCAACTCCGAGGCGGCGCACGGCTGTCGGGGCTTCGACCCGGTCAGCTTCGCGGTCCCGGACCGCGCCGACATCGAGGCCTGGGCCGCCCACCTCGACACCCTCGGCGTCCCGCACTCCCCGGTGATCGAGGCCTCGATCGGCTGGCTGCTGGTGTTCAACGACCCCGACGGACTTGATCTGCATCTGTACAGCTGGGCGGCGCACGGGGTGGATCACGGGGATGTCGCGGGGTACGGCCGCCCGGTCGCCTGAGCGGGCCGCGTCGGTTCCCGAGCGGGTCACGCCCGTTCCCGAGCGGATCGCGCCGTGCATGCCTTGACCGGCATATAACCACAGAGGCATATTGAAGGCATGTCCGACGCCTCACTGTGGACCGCCCTCGCAGATCCGCACCGGCGGGCCATCGTCGCCCTGCTCCTGGAGCGGCCCCGGCCCGTCGGCGAGATCGTGGAGGCCTGTGGTCTGAGCCAGCCGAGCACGTCGAAGCACCTGCGGGTGCTGCGGGACGCGGGCCTGGTCCGCGTACGACAGGACGCGCAGCGCCGTGTCTACGCCCTCGACCCGGCCCCGATCGCCGACCTCGACGCCTGGCTCGCCCCCTACCGCGAGCTGTGGAACCGCAGCCTGGACACGTTGGGCCGACGCCTCGACGAGACGTCGGAGGACGACACCCCGCACCCCACCCCGAAGGACTGATCCGCCATGTCCGTCGACCTCACCGGCACGTATCTGACCTTGGCCGACGGCCGCCCCGCCGTCCGGTTCAGCCGCACCTACGACCAACCCCTCGACCGCGTCTGGCAGTTCGTGACCGACCCCGACGAACTCGCCCAATGGTTCCCCTCACGCGCCGAGTTCGAGCTGCGTCCCGGCGGCACGGCCACCTTCAGCGGCGACCCGAACATGCCGGAGTCGACCGGCCGCGTCATCGCCGTCGACGCACCCCGGCATCTCTCCTTCGAATGGGGCGGCGACGAGCTGCACTTCGACCTGGAGGAGGTCGAGGAGAAGCGCACCCGCTTCACGCTCACCAACGTCCTGAGCGCCGAGGACACCGCGTCCCGCAACGGCGCCGGCTGGGAGGTCTGCCTCGGTGCCCTGGACGCGAAGGTCCGTGGCGAGCGCGTCGAGGGACCGCACTCCGGTGCCGGTGTGCCCTGGAAGGCGTTCTACGACGGCTACTTGGCGGCCGGCGTCCCCTCCGGTGCGCTTGTGCCGGGCATGGACTGACGCATCCGGGGCTGGACCGACCGGTCCCACCGACACAGAGCCGTCCCACCGACACAGAGCCGTCCCACCGACAGCGAGCCCTCCCGCCGACACCGAGCCGTTACGCCATCTGCCGCCGCACCAACTCGTGCAGCCGCCCGCCCGTGTCCGCCAACAACTGTGCGGGCGGCCCCTGTTGAGCGACCTTGCCGTCCTCCATGACGACCACGCGGTCCGCGTCCAGCACGGTCGACAGGCGGTGTGCGATGACGACGCGGGTGGTGTTGAGGGACTTGGTGCTCTCGATCACCGTGCGCTGGGTCTCGTTGTCCAGGGCGCTGGTCGCCTCGTCGAAGAACAGGATGCGCGGCCGGCGGATCAACGCCTGGGCGATCATGAGGCGTTGACGCTGGCCGCCCGACACCGCGCCGCTGCCGGAGACGATGGTGTGCAGGCCCATCGGCATCCGCTTGATGTCCTCGGCGAGCCCCGCCATCTCGGCCGCCGCCATCGCCTCCTCCGGCGTGAACGGCTCGGTGCCGCAGATGACGTCCAGGATGGAGCCGGTGAACGGCTGCGCGTGCTGGAGCACCACCCCGCACTGCCGCCGCACCGCCGACCGGTCGAGCGCGCCGAGGTCCTGGCCGTCGTAGAGGATGCTGCCGGAGACCGGTCTGTCGAAGCCGATGAGGAGCCGCAGCAGGGTGGACTTGCCGCAGCCGCTGGGGCCGACGATCGCCACGAACTCGCCCGCGCGGACGTCGAACGACACGTCGTCGAGGACGAGGGGCCCGTCGTCGGAGTAGCGGAAGGAGACCCGGCGGGCCTCGATCGCGCCGGACAGGCGGCCGGGGCGGGTGCTCGCGGTGCGGACCTCGGGGGCCGCGTCCAGGACCGGCCTGATCTCCTCGAACAGGGGCAGCGCGGACACCGCCGAGACGAAGGCGCCGGTCAGGCTGGTGACGGAGGTCAGCAGCATCGTCACCGAGGTGCTGAAGCTGAGAAAGGACGCGGCCGACATCGAGCCGCGCGCCGGGCCCGCGAGGAGCATGAACATCAGCAGGGTGCAGACGGGGAGGTACACGGCGCCCATCACCGTGGTGAGGTTCTTGATCCGGCCGACCCTCTGCTGGAGTTCACGGCTGTGCGCGAACTCGGAGGCCCAGGCCGCGTAGGCGTAGTTCTCGGCCGCCGCGACCCGCAACTTCGGTAGCCCGCGCAGGGTTTGGAACGCCTGGTTGTTCAGCTTGTTGCCGAGGACGACCAGCTTGCGCTGCCAGCGCACCTGCCACAGGCCGAGGCTCAGGAACACGGCCGCGATCACGACGAGCATGCCGATCGCCGCGAGCGCCAGCGAGGGGCTGTACCAGAAGAGCAGTCCCAGATTCATCACGCCGACCGTCACCGACTGGGCGACCACCGGCCCAACTCCCGCCAGCAGACGGCGAATCGAGCTGATGCCCATCGCCGCGCTCGCCAGCTCGCCCGTGGAGCGCTCGGTGAAGAACTTCGTCGGTAGCCTCAACAGGCGGTCCCAGACGGCGGGTTGGAGCGTGGCCTCGATCCGGCCCTCCAGGCGGAGGATGGTGAGGTTCTCCAGCAGCATGAAGGCCGCCGCCACCACGCTGGTGATCATCACGGCCACACAGACCTGCGCGATCAGGTTCGTCTGGGCCTTCGGCACGAACTCGCCGAGCACCCTGCCCGTCGCGATCGGCACCAATGCCCCGATCGCGACCGTCACAAGACCGCTGATCAGCAGGTTGGAGAGGTCGCTGCCGGTGCCCTGCATGGAGAAGCGCAGCAGCCCGAGCGGGCTCAACCGCCGCTCGGGCAGCGGACGGTAGAACATCACCGCGCGCGGCTCGAACTCCTCCGCGTTCGCCTTCTCGATCGGTGTCTCGCGGCCGGTCGCCGGATGGACGGAGACATAGCCGCCGCGCCGCCACAGCAGGGCGACCGGCGCCCCGGACAGCGCCCGATGACCCACCAGCGGACCGACGTTGTCACGCCACCAGCGTCCGTCGAGCCGTACGCCACGCACCCGGACCCGCGAGGCGAGGGCGATGCGCTCCACCGGGTCGATGCGGTCGCTCTCGCTGCCGCTCTGCGCGGGCTCCGCGAGGGTGATGCCGGCCGCCTCGGCGACCAGCTTGCAGGCCGCGTACGAGGCGTCGGTGTCGGCGGATGTCGTGCGCCGGGCCCCGGACTTGCCGATCGATGCCAGCAGTGTCCGGTCGGCCTGCGCGCGGACCGCCTCACCGGCCTTGATCCCGGCGGCGGTTCGCGTCTCGTGCGTCCGCTCCAGTTGCTCGATCCACTTGTCCAGCGTGGACAGCAGCCGGTACTGCTGGTCGACCATGCCCTGCCAGACACCCGGGTCCATCAGCAGATCGGCCGCCACCTCCGCGCCGTACATTGAGCCGTACTGCACGCTGCCCGGCGGGACCTGCATCCAGAACACGTCGTCGTCGGTGAGCGCGGCGGCCCGTTCGCCGGCCATCGGTGCCTGGAAGAGGATGGACAGACCGCGGCCGACACCGAGGGCGAGGGCGTGTTCGAGGGGGCTCGAAGTCGGCGGTACGTACTGGGGGTTGCCGTACGCGTCGTACGACCAGGTCTCGGTGTCGGCGGGCTGATACAGCTCGCGCAGGCCGATCCGATGGACCACGCAGTCGCGCAACGGGCGTGCCACCAGGGTGTGTTGGGGACCGGTGACCGGGCCGAGCAGCAGCGCGCCCGCCTCCAGTCGGCCGAGGTGGTGCCAGTGGCCCTGCTGCACGGCGTCCACCGCGAACAGGTCGACGGCGCCCGACGCGACCAGCCACAGCACCTGCGGGCCTTGGAGGTCGAGGCGGTTGTACCCGGCGCAGTCGATCGGCGTGCCCAGCGAACCCAGCGCGCCGAGGACCAGGTCGCCCTCGTGAACGGACGTCATCTCACCGCTCCTTGACCAGCGTGGCGTACGCGCCGCCGGCCGCCACCAGGGCGTCGTGCCGCCCGCGTTCCACGATCGTGCCGTGTTCGAGGACGACGATCTCGTCGCTGTCGCGCACGGTGCTGAGCCGGTGCGCGATCACCACGCAGGCGCAGCCGCGCTTGCGCAGGTTGTCCATCACGACCAGCTCGGTCTCCGCGTCCAAGGCGCTGGTCACCTCGTCGAGGACGAGGATGCTGGGCCTGCGCACCAACGCCCGTGCGATCTCCAGGCGTTGGCGCTGACCGCCGGAGAAGTTGCGCCCGTCCTGCTCGACCCGGCTGTGGATTCCGCCGGGACGGCGCACGACCACGTCGTACAGGGCCGCGTCCCGCAGCGCGTCCACCACCGCGTCGTCCGGGATCGAGGGATCCCACAGCGCCACGTTGTCGCGCACCGAGCCCTCGAAGAGGAACACGTCCTGGTCGACGAAGGAGACGGAGGCGGCGAGGGCGCCGCGCGGGATGTCCTCCAGCCGGTGGTCGTCGATACGGATGACGCCCTCCCAGGGTGTGTAGAGGCCCGAAATTAGCCTGGACACCGTCGACTTGCCGCTGCCGGAGCCGCCGACCAGCGCCACCTGCTGACCCGGACCCACCGTCAGGTCGAAACCGGTGAGCAGCGGCTTGTCGAGCGGGCTGTAGCCGAAGGTGATGTTCTCCAGCTCGACGTGTCCTTGCAGCCGACGGGTCGAATCGGCGCCGCCCGCACGGGAGTAGAGGGGATCGGCCTGGAAGTTCTCGACGTCCTTGAGCCGGGCCACGTCGGCCGCGAAGTCCTGGATGCGGCCCGCGACGCCGTTGAGCCGGGTGATCGGCGCGGTGAAGCGGGTGACCAGCGCCTGGAAGGCGACCAACAGGCCGACGGAGATGCCCCCTTCCACGGCCCTCATGCCGCCGATCCACAGGATCAGCGCGCTGTTGAGCGAGGCGAGCGTCGGCGCGACCACGCCCAGCCAGGCGCTCGGCACACCGAGCCGCTGCTGTTCCTCCAGGGTGGTGGCGTGCTGTCCGGCCCACTTGCGGAAGTAGCCGTCCTCGCCGCCGGTCGCCTTCATCGTCTCGATCAACTGGAGCCCGGTGTATGCGGTGTTGGTGAGCCGGGCGGAGTCGGCACGCAGTTTCGCGGTGCGTGTCGCGCGCAGTTTGACGACGACCCGCATCGCCACCACGTTGAGCAGAGCAACACCTATGCCCACATAGGTGAGTTGGGGGTCGTAGGTGTAGAGGAGGAACGCGTAGAGCACCACGACCACCGCGTCCACCCCGGCGGCCGAGAGGTCGCGGGCCAGGGTCTCGGCGACGGCGTCGTTCGACTGGAGGCGCTGCACCAGGTCGGCCGGGCTGCGCTGGGAGAAGAACGTCACCGGCAGCCGCAGCAGATGGCGCAGGAAGCGGGCGCTGGAGAGCGTGGAGGAGATGATGCGGCCGTGCAGGAGGTTCGCCTGCTGGAGCCAGGTCAGCGCCAGCGTGAGCAGGACACACGTGCCCATCGACGCGAACAGGACGCCCAGCATGGACGTCTGACCGCCTATCAGGAACATGTCGATGTAGGTCCGGCTGAGCGCGGGCATCGCCGCACCGACCAGCACCAGCAGCAGACTCGCGAGCACGGCGGCGGGCATCGTGCCCGCGGTACCGCGCAGCCGGGCGGGCATCGCGCCGAGGACACCCGGCTTGCGCCCGCCCTTCTCGAAACCGTCGCCCGGCTCCATGACGAGGACGACACCGGTGAAGCTCGCGTCGAAGTCCTCCATGGACACGAACCGCCGCCCCTTGCCGGGGTCGTTGATGTACACCCCGCGCCGGCCGAGGCGGCGGCCCGTGCCGTCGTAGACGACGTAGTGGTTGAACTCCCAGAACAGGACGGCGGGGGACCGCACTTCGGCGAGGGCGGCCGTGTCCATCTGCATGCCCTTGGCCGTGAGGCCGTAACTCCGGGCCGCCTTCAGCAAGTTGCTGGCGCGCGAACCGTCGCGGGAGACTCCGCAGGCGATGCGCAGTTCTTCCAGCGGGACGTGGCGGCCGTAGAAGCCGAGGACCATCGCGAGGGAGGCGGCGCCGCACTCGACGGCCTCCATCTGGAGCACGGTGGGTGAACGGACCGTCTTCGCGCGGCCCTTGGGCACCGGGCGCTTCGGTGGCGCGGAGCGGCGCCGGGAGCGGGTGTCCTGTGCGGGGCTCATGGCAGCAGCCAATCGAGGGGACGCTGATCGGCCAGCCGGATCGAGGCCGAGGCCATGGTCATGGAGGTGAGGGCGAACGGCGGGCCGTCCTGCGACGACCACTTGAGACCGCTCCTGGTCCCCTTCGACCTGTCCAGCTTCACGAGGACGGCCACCGGCCTCCCCTTCTTGGTGAACTGCTCGCCGAGTTGGCTGTCTCCGAGGAACGCGGCGATCTGCTGGGCCGACTGGGCGGACCGGTCCACCGCCTTCACCCGGCCGCGCAGCACGCCGTAGGTCTGCGTCGGAACCGACGAGACGGTCAGGTCGACGGCGGCGTTCGCGGGGACGGAGGCCGCGTTCTCGGCGGGGACGTACACCGTCGCGTAGAGCGGGTCGCCCGCGTGCGCGACCTTCTCCACGGCGGCGACGTTCGCGCCGGTCTGGATGATCTGGCCGATGGTGGCGGCGAGCGCGGTGATCCGGCCCGCGGCGACCGTGCGCACGACCGCGACGCCGTCGCTCGTACGGACCTTCAGGACAGGGGAGTCGGCGGGCAGCCGCTCACCCTCCTGCGCCAGTACGGCGGTCACCTGCCCTGCCACCGGGCTCTGCAGGATGTAACTGCCCTCCCCGTGCGTGAGGACGGCGGACGCGTTGACGGTCGACGCCACCGATCCGGTCACCGCCCACACGGACGCGGCGGCCACCACGACCACCGTCACACAGAGCACGAGCCAGCCCTGCGGACGCGCGAAGCGCACCGGAAGATCCAGCTCCTCGGGCGACTGGAGCTTGGCGAGGGCCTGTTGGCGGAACTGCACGGGACTTCCCTCACCTGGGGGAGAGATCTTCTACGGCACCCACGTACGGCGCCTGATGACGACACCGGAAAGTCCCGGAGCCGGGAAACGGCTCCGGGACTCGGTGGAACAAGGGGCGATCAGAGACCGGCGACCAGGTTCGTGACCGGGGCCACGCTCAGGCCGGTGGTGCCCTCGACCGTGCCGATGACCGAGTCGACCAGGCCGGAGACCGGGACAACGCCGTCGACCAGGCCGGTGACGGTGCCGAGGGCGTTCAGGGAGAGACCACCGGAGACGTTGTCGAGCTCGGCGTCGGAGATCTCGACGGTCTGGACCTGGGGGGTGGAGTTCATGGGGGAACTTCCCTTCATATGGATATTCACAAGGGGGGAGCGGCCCCCTCTGGGGACAGATGACGGCCGCGACCGCAGGCGCCGGGCGGGCGTCGTTTCCGGAGCCCTCGCGGCTCCTGCGGTGCGATGGATCAAAGCACGCGGCCGGTCGGCGCAGCCAATCAAACTGCCGTCCCACCAGGGCAGTTGAGCCTCAAGGGTCGCGAACCGTGCAGGCGTGGGCACGAGGTGTCGGCGACTTCTTCACACGCTGCGCGGCATCGTTCCGCGAGAGGGCTTGCGGCGCCGAAGCGGAATCGGGCACTCCCCACCAAAGGCGTTCGCGGGAGCGTGTGCATGTGCAGATCCGTGGAGTCCGGTGACCTGGTTGGGTACGCGCTGTGCAGATTCCCTGAAGCGGGGATTCCGCTCGCCGTTCTCGACGGACCGTCGTCGACCGATCGCTGTCCGTGTCGGTCGGTCGTGTTCCGGGGCGCGGGCCGCGAGTGTGTGAACGGGAGCCGGGCGCGGGCAGGTTTGGCCGGCACCGGTTCGATCAAGACATCCGACCGCTCACCGTCCGCCGGCCGGACACACGCCGCGACGCAGTCGCCACAGGCCCGTGACCACCTCGTACCCCCGCCGGGTCAGGGCTTGCACATGGCTGATTCCCGTTTTCGCAAAGGAAGTTGGGAAACGGAATTGAACACCTCACGTGACACGTGCGTATCAACGGGCATCCAGGCGCCCCCCCATAAGCCGCCGCCCGGCGGCGAAGACCCCGGTCCCCAGGAGGTCGAGAAGTTTGAGTCACAAGCGAATTCCGAAGCGCAAGGCCGCGATAGCCATCGGCGGTGTCGCTGCACTCGGAGCGGCGGCGATCCTGCTGCCGAACGCCAACGCGTCCCAGGACAACTCGGCAGGCGCCGCCACCCCCAAGACCCTCAAGGCGACGGGCGCCTCCGACCTCTCCGCGCAGATCGCCGACCTGCTGGGTGACGCCTTCGCCGGGTCCTACTACGACAGCGGCACGCAGCAGCTCGTCGTCAACGTGATCTCGGGCGACAACAACAACGTGGTCGTGCAGGCGGAGAAGGCCGGCGCCAAGGTGCGCGAGGTGCAGAACAGCACCGCCGAACTCACCGCCGCCGCCCAGGTGTTGAAGACCAAGGCGACCGTCCCCGGCACCGCCTGGTCGGTCGACCCGAAGACCAACAAGATCCAGGTCCTCGCCGACAGCACCGTCACGGGCACCAAGTGGGACACCGTGCTGTCGACGGTCAAGAGCCTCGGCACCGACATGGCCACCGTCAAGAAGACCGCCGGCTCCTTCAAGACGCTGGTCTCGGGCGGCGACGCCATCTTCGCCCAGACCGACCAGGGCGGCGTCCGCTGCTCCCTCGGCTTCAACGTCACCGCGAGCGACGGCACCCCCGCCTTCCTGACCGCCGGACACTGCGGTGTCGCGGCGAAGCAGTGGTCCGACACGCAGGACGGCCAGCCGATCGCCACGGTCGACCAGGCCACCTTCCCCGTCAGCGACTTCTCCCTCGTGAAGTACGACGACCCGGCCACCCAGACCACGAGTGACGTCAACGTGGGCAACGGCCAGACCGTCCAGATCACCCAGGCCGAGGACGCCACGGTCGGCACACAGGTCTTCCGGATGGGCTCCACCACCGGTCTGCACGACGGCACCGTCACCGGGCTCGACGCGACCGTCAACTTCCAGAGCGAGACCGACCCCAACGGTGTCGACACCGTCAACGGCCTCATCCAGACGGACGTCTGCGCCGAGGCGGGTGACAGCGGCGGCTCGCTCTTCACCCAGGACGGCGGCGCGGTCGGCCTCACCTCCGGCGGCAGCGGCGACTGCACCAGCGGCGGCGAGACCTTCTTCCAGCCGGTCACCGCCGCGCTGACGGCGACCGGGGCCACCCTCGGCGACGCGGGTGCGGGCGCGGGCGCGGGTGACGACACCGCCACGGCCGACCCGTCGGCGACCGCCGCCGACCCGTCCGCCACGGACGGCACCGGTGACGAGTCCGGCGTCGCCGACCCGAACGCCACGGCCACGGACGGCACGGGCGACCAGTCCGGAACCGGCGACGCGACGGGCGACGGAACCGGCGACGTGTCCGGTGACGGCACCGGAGCCGACGACGGCTCCTCGCTCACCTCGAACCACTGATCCGACCCCTTCCAGCAGTTCAGGTCGGCGGTGGATCGGTCCGGCCCTCCGGCGGGAGGGCCGGACCGCCCTGCTTGTACGTCACGCGGGGTCCGGCTCCCGGGCCCGCAGCAGCAACAGCGCCACGTCGTCGCTCCGCTCCCGCGCCGCGGCGCTGTGCCGCACCAGTTCGTCGGCGATCTCCTCCAACGGCAACTCCCCGGCCGTGGCGAGGCGTTGACCCAGTTCGGCCAGGGCATCCTCGATGTCGACGCCGGGGGACTCGATGAGCCCATCGGTATAGAGGACGAGGACGGAACCGGGCGCGAGATCGACCTCCGTCGTCGGATAGACCGCGTCCGCGTCGATGCCCAGCAGCGGACCGCCCGCCAGGTCCAGCACGCGCACCCGTCCGTCCGGGCGGCGCAGCAAGGGCGGCGGATGCCCGGCGCGGGCCATCACGGCCGTACCGCGCGCGGGATCCAGCCGTAGATACAGACAGCTCGCGAAGAGCTCGGAGCCGAGGTCGATCAGCAGCCGGTTGGTGCTGCGCATGACCTCCTCCGGAGCCTGACCGACCGTGGTGTACGCGCGGACGGCGGTCCGGATCTGGCCCATCAGCCCGGCCGCGGTCACGTTGTGGCCCTGCACATCGCCGATCACGGCCGCCAGTCCCTCGGACGTCACCAGGTCGTAGAAGTCGCCGCCGATCTCCATGCCCTGCGTGGCCGGCAGATAGCGGGCGGCGGCCTCGATGCCCGGCAGCGCCGGCAGCGAGTGCGGCAGCAGCGCCGCCTGGAGGCCGTGGGCCAGCCGGTTCTTCGCGTCGTAGAGCAGCGCACGCGCCAGCGCCTGCGCGATCAGCCCACCCAGACTCGTCAGTACGGCCCGCTCGTCCGCGGGGAAGACATGCGGCTCGGCATAGGCCAGCACACAGGTGCCGACCGGGCGCCCGGACGCGATCAGCGGCAGATACGCCCAGGCCGTGAACACGTCGGGCGTGGAGGGCAGGTCCGGATAGAGCCGTTCCATCTCCTGCCGGGAGTCGAAGAACGCGGGCATACCGCTGTTCAACGCGGCCGTCCCCGGCGTCGCCCGGGTCAGTGGCATTCCGTCGAAGCGCTCGACGAGATCCGGGTCGGGATAGCCGCGGTGCCCCAGCACATGCAGCCGCCCGCCCCGCGAACCGAGCACCACCAGCGCCTGACTGCCCACGGCGGGGGCGACCTCGTCCGCGATCAGCTGCACCACGTCCTCCACCCCGACCGCCTCGGTGAGCGCCCCGGCCAGGCTCAGCACCTGCGAGATGGACACCAGCCGCGACGGTCCCTCGCCCGGCCGCGGCGCCGCCCGGCCCAGCTCCGTCACCGCCCGCGCCCGGCTGATCCGCACACTCAGCCCGGTCGTGTTCGGATACATCCGGAACGACAGCCACTCGCCCGGCGGCCGCAACGCCACGAACGACGTGACCTGCTGACTGAGCAGCGCGGCCCGGTAACGGTCCTCGTACACCGGGTCGTTGAGCCACGGCACCGCCGCCCACAACTGGGTGCCCAGCAGACTGCTCACCGACATGCCGAGCAGCTCCCCGGCCGCCGCGTTCGCGAAGCCCACCCGCCCGTGCAGATCCAGCGAACACAGCCCGTACGGCAGCCGGGCCACCATCCGCGCCGCCTCGACCGTGCCCAGCGTCCCGGCCACACTCGTCGCGGGCCCCGTCACCAGCAGATCGGGTTCCGCCCGCGCCGGGCGCCGCTCCTCGACGGCCCGCTCCAGCCGCAGCGCGAGCCGGTCGCAGGCGGTCGTCAACTGGTCGCGGTCCCGGTCGGAGAGGACCGGCGGATGCGAACCGGGCCAGGTCACGAACACCGAGCCGTAGACCGTGGACGCCGTGGCCACGGGCACGGCCGCCAGGGCGAAGGGATACGGCAGCACGACCGCGATGCGCGGATAGCGGCGGGCCATGTCCTCCTCGCCGCCCACCCAGATCAGCCGCCGCTCGCGCACCGCCTCCGCGACCGGGATCGGCGCGCTCAGCCCGACCCGCTCCCAGGGCGCCGCGAAGGCGCGCGGCAGCCCGGCCATGACCGCCATCTCCAGCACCGGCTCGTCGGGCGTCAGCAGATACACCGCACCCGAGTGCGCGTGGACGCCGTCCATCATCGCGGCCAGCGCGAGCGACAGCATCGGCCGGCCGACCGGCGAACCGGCGACCGTCGGTGCCTGCCCGTCCGACACGCCGACCACCTCCTTGCCCGGCCCGCGCTCCCACGGATCAGGCTCCACCCTGGAAGCGCGACGCGCACGGCGAGCGTCGCCACCGCCGCGCGACGGGGGCCATCCGGTGGCTCATCTCCACGGAACGGTCACAGGGGCTGCGCGGTCGCTGTATAAGCGCTGTAATTGCGGACGTGGTCAGTGAGGGCGCTGTGGGACGCAGAGCGGGAACACCGCGTGCCGAAACCGCCCTCAAAACGCTCGCCACCGACCTCGGCCCCCGCGAACGGCTGCGCCGCGTCCTCGAACAGGCCCTCGTCTTCGCCGGCGCGAGCTTCGCCGGGGTGTACACACCCGGCGACGACGCGGACCTGCTCTGCCTGGTCGAGTCGGCCGGTGTGCCCCGCACGCTGTACGGGCTGCGGGACGGCTATCCGGCATCCGGGGGAGCACCGGCCGCCGAGGCACGACGGGCCGGGCACCCGCTGTGGTTCGGCCCCGAGGAACTCGCCGTCGGCGGCGACGCGCGACGCCTGCCGGCGGGGGAGTTCCACCTCGCGGCCCTGCCCGTGCGCGGCGACCGGGGCGGCGGCTGTCTGCTCGCGGTGAGCGAACGGCCGGCCGGATTCGGCGCCGAGGACCGCGAGTGCCTCGCGATGGTCGCCGACGCGGTCGCGATCCCGGTACCGGCCGAGGCCGTCGCGGGCGAGGACCTGGCCGCGGGCGCGTTCGACCTGGCCATGGACACCGGGCGGGTCGAGGTCGGCGACGAGGTCCTGGAACTGTTCGGGCTCGGCACCGGCGACTTCGACGGCAAGGTCGAGACCCTGCTCGGGCTGACCGTGCCGGAGGACCTGCCCTCGCTGATGTCCGTCGTCGAGGCCGACCACATGGCCATCGGCGACCGCGAGCTGGAGTTCCGGGTCCTGCAGCCCTCCGGAACACCGAAGTGGCTGCGGCTGCGCGGCCGGCTCCTGCCCGGCGGCGACGGCCGCCCGGCCCGCCTCGTCGGCACCGTCGGCGACGCCTCCCAGTTGCGCTCCGGCGTCAACGACGTGGCCCGCGTCCAGCGCCTCGCCGCCGCGCTCGCCATGGCCGGCACGGTCCGTGACGTCAGCCAGGCCGTGGTCGCCGCCCTGCGCAAACCGCTGCGCGCCGACCGCATCGCCCTCGCCGAACTGGAGGGCGACCGGCTCGTCGTCACCGTCCTCGACCCGCCCGAACCCGAGTCCTGGCCCGAGCTGTGGCGCCAGGAGTGGCGCAGCGAATGGCCCGACGCGCCCGTCCGCACGATGCCCACCCTCGCCGCCGCCCTGCGCGAGGGCCGCGCCGCGATCTGGCCCGCGGGCACCGACCTGGAACCCGCCCTCGCCGAGGTCGGACCGGGCGGCCTCGCCGTGCTCCCGCTCTCCGCGGGCGGCCGGGTCTCCGGTGCCTGTCTGATCGGCTGGGACGACCCGCACGTCTTCGGCCCCGACGAACGCGCCCTGCTCACCGCCTCCGCGGGCCTCGCCGGCCAGGCCCTGATGCGCGCCCACGCCTTCGACGCCGAGCACGAACTCGTCGGCATGCTCCAGCGCCAACTGCTGCCGCGCCGGCTGCCGGACCTGCCCGGCGCGGTCGCCGTCGCCCGCTATCTGCCGACCACGGCCGGACTCGAGGTCGGCGGCGACTGGTACGACGTGATCCCGCTGCCCGACAACCATGTCGCCCTCGTCATCGGCGACGTCCAGGGCCACAACGCGGGCGCCGCCACCCTCATGGCCCAGATGCGTACCGCGCTGCGCGCCTACGCCGTCGAGGGACACCCGCCCGACGTGGTCGTCTCGCACGCCAACCGGCTCCTCATCGACCTGGAGACCGACCTCTTCGCCACCTGCTGCTACGTGGACGTCAACCTGGAGGAAGGTTCCGCCTGGTACGTCCGGGCCGGTCATCTGCCGCCCGTCCTGCGGCATCCGGACGGCGGCACCGAGATCCCCTACGCGGACGGCGGACCACCGCTCGGCGTGGTGACGCAGGCCGACTTCCCGATGAGCCCGCTGCGGCTCCAGCCCGGCACCGTCGTCGCCCTCACCACCGACGGCCTCGTGGAGTCCAAGGAGGCCGACATCGACGAGGGCCTCGACCGCCTCGCCCACGGCCTCGCCGTCTCCGACCCCGCCCACCTCGGCCTCGTCGCCGACGCGCTGCTCGGCAACGCCCGCCGCGAGGACGACGTAGCCCTCCTCCTCATGCGCTACGACGGACTGGCCACCCGCCCCCGCCGGGAGAACTGGACGGTGTGGCGCGTCCCCGAGGCGGCCCGGCACGCCCGCCGCTTCACCCGACGCACCCTGCGCACCTGGGGTGTCACCGAGGAGACCGACACCATCCTGCTCGTCGTCTCCGAGCTGGTCACCAACGCCCTGGTGCACACCGACGGACCGGTCCGCCTCGACCTCACCCTCGTCAACCGGCGGTTCCGGGTCGCCGTCGCCGACTCCTCGCCGCGCACCCCGGTCAAGCCCACCAGCATCGGCTGGGAGGCCACCGGCGGCCGCGGGATCCTCCTCGTCGAGGCCATGTCGGCGGCCTGGGGCACGGTGCCGGTGAGTGGCGGCAAACAGGTGTGGGCCGAGATCGCGCTCGACGGGTAGACGGCCGCACGGGTGCCCCTCGGGCAGGTAGCGGCAGGTCGGAGCCGTCGCACGCGTCCGCCGTGATGGGGTGCGTGCTTGTGGCACACACCTTCGAGGAACTCGTCGAGAAGCACCGCGCGGCCCAGGCGGCACGCGCCCGGGTCAAGGAGATGCGGGACTCCCTGGGAGCCCCCGCCCACGAACCCTGGACCGAGGCCGAGACCGACACCTACGAGACCGCCTGGCGGGCCTGGCGCGACCTGGCCCGCGACATGCAGTCCGCGGCGGACGAGTACGCGCGGGACGAGGGCCTCGACCGGGCCGGGGTCGAAGCGGACGTGGCGCGGGCGGCGGGCGATATGCCGGGTCCCACGGCAGGTTAGACACCTCCCGTCCCCCTCATCGTTGGCTGGTCGTAATAAACGAACATAGGGAGGAACGATGCGCGTCCGAAGATGACGCTAAGGTGAAGCGATGAAGGCTCTCGTTCTCTCCGGCGGCACTGGATCCCGCCTGAGGCCGATCACACACACATCGGCAAAACAGCTCGTCCCGGTGGCCAACAAGGCCGTCCTTTTCTACGGGCTCGAATCACTCGCCGACGCAGGCATCACCGAGGTCGGCATTGTCGTCGGTGACACCGCGGCGGAGATCGAGGAGGCGGTGGGTGACGGGTCGAAGTTCGGCCTGAAGATCACCTACATCCCGCAGGACCGTCCCCTCGGACTGGCCCACGCCGTTCTGATCGCGCGCGAGTACCTCGGCGACGACGACTTCGTGATGTACCTCGGTGACAACTTCATCGTCGGCGGCATCACCGGCCTCGTCGAGGGCTTCCAGGCCAACAAGCCCGACGCGCAGATCCTCCTCACCCACGTGCCCGACCCCCGCTCCTTCGGCGTCGCCGAACTCAGCGAATCCGGCCAGGTCATCGGCCTGGAGGAGAAGCCCGAGCACCCCAAGAGCGACCTGGCTCTGGTCGGTGTCTACCTGTTCACGCCCGCGATCCACGACGCCGTGCGCGCCATCAAGCCGTCCTGGCGCGGCGAGTTGGAGATCACCCACGCCATCCAGCAGCTGATCGACGACGGCGCCGAGGTGCGCTCCTCGGTCATCCACGGCTACTGGAAGGACACGGGCAACGTCGTCGACATGCTCGAGGTCAACCGGACCGTCCTGGAGAGCATGGACCGCCGCATCGACGGCGAGGTCGACGACGTCTCCGAGACCATCGGACGCGTCGTGATCGAGGAGGGCGCGCGCATCGAGAGGTCGCGCATCGTCGGACCCGTCGTCATCGGCGCCGGAACCGTCGTGAGCAACTCCTACGTCGGACCGTTCACCTCGGTCGCGGAGAACTGCCGGATCACCGACAGTGAGCTGGAGTTCTCCATAGTGCTGCAGGACTCGTCCATTCTCGGGGTGGGCCGGATCGAGTCCTCGCTCATCGGCAAGCACGTCGAAGTGACCCCCGCTCCGGGGGTACCCAGCGCCCACCGCCTCGTTCTCGGAGACCACAGCAAGGTGCAGATCCGTTCATGAATCTCCTCGTCACCGGCGCCGCCGGCTTCATCGGTTCCACGTACGCCCGCATGCTCCTCGCCTCGGAGGCGCCCGACGCGCCCCGCATCACGGTGCTGGACAAGCTCACGTACGCCGGCACGCTCGACAACCTGGAAATAGGCCACCCGCGCCTGGAGTTCGTCCAGGGCGACATCTGTGACGCCGAACTGGTCG
The DNA here is from genome assembly GCF_044766845.1 of Streptomyces sp. NPDC101776. Taxonomy (NCBI): domain Bacteria; kingdom Bacillati; phylum Actinomycetota; class Actinomycetes; order Kitasatosporales; family Streptomycetaceae; genus Streptomyces; species Streptomyces sp. NPDC101776. The sequence goes on from NZ_JBIWMV010000001.1 coordinate 1,212,991, forward strand.
ACAAGCTGATGGCCGAGGCGGACCAGGTCGTCCACTTCGCCGCCGAGTCCCACGTGGACCGCTCGATCAACGGCGCCGCCGACTTCGTCCGCACCAACGTGGTGGGCACCCAGGTCCTGCTCGACGCGGCCCTGCGCTACCGCACCCCGTTCGTGCACGTCTCCACCGACGAGGTCTACGGCTCCATCGAGACCGGCTCCTGGCCCGAGACCCACCCGCTCGCGCCCAACTCGCCGTACTCCGCGTCGAAGGCCTCCTCCGACCTGCTCGCCCTGGCCTACCACCGCACCCACGGCCTGGACGTACGCGTCACCCGCTGCTCGAACAACTACGGGCCGCACCAGTTCCCCGAGAAGGTCATCCCGCTGTTCGTCAGCAACCTCCTCGACGGCAAGAAGGTCCCGCTCTACGGCGAGGGCCTCAACGTCCGCGACTGGCTGCACGTCGAGGACCACTGCCAGGGCATCGAGCTCGTGCGCACCAAGGGCCGATCCGGCGAGGTCTACAACATCGGCGGCGGCACCGAGCTCAGCAACAAGGAGCTCACCGGCCTGCTGCTCGAAGCCTGCGGCGCGGACTGGGACTCGGTCGAGCGCGTCGAGGACCGCAAGGGCCACGACCTGCGCTACTCCGTCGACTGGTCCAAGATCCACGACGAGCTCGGCTACCAGCCGCAGCACGACTTCGCGAGCGGCCTGGCCGACACCGTCGCCTGGTACCGCGACAACCGCGCCTGGTGGGAGCCCCTCAAGGCCCGGGTGGAGCGCGCCTGATGAAGTGGCTGGTCACCGGTGCCGGCGGGATGCTCGGCCATGACGTACTGGACGAACTCGCCCGCCGCGGTGAGCAGTCCGTCGGTCTCGACCGCGCCGCCCTGGACATCACCGACTCCGCGTCGGTGGACCGGGCGTTCGCGGAACACCACCCCGACGTGGTGGTGAACTGCGCGGCGTACACCGCCGTCGACGACGCCGAGACCGACGAGGAGCGGGCCCTTCGCATCAACGGCGAGGGGCCCCGGCTCCTCGCCCGCGCCTGCGCCGCCTCCGGCGCGCGGCTGGTCCACGTCTCCACCGACTACGTCTTCGACGGCGAGGCCCGCTCCACGCCGTACCCGGAGAACCACTCCACCGCCCCGCGCACCGCCTACGGCCGGACCAAACTCGCGGGCGAGCAGGCCGTGTTGGCCGAACTGCCCGGTGCGAGCGCGGTCGTGCGCACGGCTTGGCTGTACGGAGCCTGTGGGGGTAACTTCGTCCGCACGATGATCGAGCTGGAAGCACGTCGCGACACTCTCGACGTCGTCGACGACCAGCACGGACAGCCGACCTGGACCGCCGACGTCGCCGTACGGATCGCCGATCTCGGCGCCCGCATCGGTCAAGTCGAAGGCGCGCACGGGGTGTTCCACGCGACCAGCTCCGGCGAGACCAGCTGGCACGGTCTCGCACAGGAGGTGTTCCGGCTCATCGACGCCGACCCGGAGCGCGTGCGCCCCACCACGAGCGCGGCCTTCGTCCGTCCCGCGCCCCGCCCCGCCTACAGCGCCCTCGGGCACGAGCGGTGGCGGGAGGTCGGCCTGGAACCGCCGAGGGACTGGCGGTCCGCCCTGCACGAAGCACTTCCTCACATCCGCAAGGAGATTTCTTCGTGAAACGCCATGAGTTCCTGCGGGGGCTCCACAAGTCAACCGCGAACCGCAACTACCTGGAGATCGGCGTCAACGACGGCCGCAGCCTGACGCTCTCCCGGGTGCCCAGTGTTGCGATCGATCCCGCGTTCAAGGTGGTCACGGAGATCCGCTGTGACGTCCACCTGGCCAAGGCGACCAGTGACGACTTCTTCGCCCGGGACAACCCGCTGGTGCACCTGCGCGGCGGCCGTCACCCGCTGCGTCAACTGGCCCGCAACCGCAGCCCGTTGGGCTGGTGGAAGACCACCACGCTGGACCTGTCGTTCATCGACGGCATGCACCTCTTCGAGTACGCGCTGCGCGACTTCATCAACGTGGAGAAGCACTCGGACTGGGCCAGCGTCATCGTCTTCGACGACATGCTGCCGCGCAGCATCGACGAGGCGGCGCGGGACCGGCACACCGACGCCTGGACCGGCGACGTCTACAAGCTGGTCGAGATCCTCGCCCGCCACCGTCCCGACCTGGTGACGGTCCTGGTCGACACCCAGCCCACCGGACAGCTCGTGGTGTTCGGCGCCGACCCGACCAGCACGGTCCTCAAGGACAAGTACGACGAGATCGTCGCCGAGTTCGAGGTCCCGGACCCGCAGAAGGTGCCCGAGGCGATTCTGGAGCGCACCATCGCGGTGAAGCCCGAGGCGCTGCTGGGCGCCGGTTTCTGGGGCCCCCTGGCCAAAGCCCGTGACCGCGGGACCAAGCGGTCCCGCGGCTGGGAGCCCCTGCGCCGCTCGGTGGAGCAGCTCAGCGTCAGTCGCTGACCTGCCCACCGCGCAGTCGCTCGTAGTAGGCGGAGCAGTCCGCGTAGGACGGAAGAAGTCCTGACTGCTCCGCCTCTGCCAATGTCGGCGCCTCTGCGTCCTTGTCGGACAGCACCGGCTCGAAGCCCTCGGGCCAGGCGATGCCGAGCGCCGGGTCGAGCGGGTTGATCCCGTGCTCACGACCGGGCGCGTAGCCCGTCGAGCACAGGTACACCACCGTCGCGTCGTCGGTGAGGGCCATGAACGCGTGCCCCAGCCCCTCCGCGAGGAACACGGCGTGCTTGCTGTCGTCGTCCAGCCGGACGGCCTCCCACTGACCGAACGTGGGAGAGCCGACGCGGATGTCCACGATCACGTCGAGGACGGCGCCCCGCACGCACTTGACGTACTTGGCCTGGCTCGGCGGCACGTCGGAGAAGTGCACTCCGCGCACCACACCGCGCCGCGAGACCGAGCAGTTGGCCTGTGACAGAGCCAGGTCGTACCCGGTGGCCTCGCGGAACTCCTCGCCGCGGTACCACTCGTGGAAACTGCCCCGGTCGTCAGGGAAGACCTTGGGTTCCAGGACCCAGGCGCCTTCAATCCCCAGTGCTCGCACGTTCTTCCGTCCTCCATGGCTTGCTCGGGTACCGCGATGTGCCCGGGTACCGCTACTTGTTCAGGGCGCGCTTCAGCTTGCGTGCCACCCGGCGGGCCAGACCCGGCTTGGGCTTGGCGGCCACCGGCTTCGGCGCGGGCTTGGGCTCGGCGGGCTTGGCCTTCGGCGCCGCCTCCACCCGGATGCCGCCGGCGTCGCCGGTCAGCCGCACCGGCAGCGCCAGGAAACGCTGCCCGGTGGCGGCCGGGGTCAGGCACACCGACGCGTTCCACGCCAGGTCCTTCAGCTCGGCGGCGGGCACCTCGGCCGCGAGCCGCGCACCGGAGGACTCGGGGGAGACCACACCGGGCACGTCCAGGGTCGTACCGGACGACTTGTGGGTCAGGCGCAGCAGTACGTCGGTGGTGGCGGCGACGTAGAAGGGGAGCAGGACGCCGACGCGGGCGCCGGTGACCGTGAAGTCGCCGGGCTTGAGGTCGGCGAGGCCGAGGCGCTTGCTCGCCTTGTCGATGTCGAGGGAGAAGTTGCCGTGCGGCTCCGTGTAGTACGGGAGCAGCACCTGGCCGGCGACGACACCGGCGTGCCCGGCGTTCTCACCGTGCTGCGGGACCGGGCCGAGACGGGTCTCCTTGTTCCAGGAGCCGATGACGACCCGGACGTAGGTGTCCCAGAGGCCGCCCACCAGCGGGGCGCCGCCGGCCGCGGTGGCCGGGTCGACGGTGGCCGTGGCGTGCAGCACCAGGCGGACGCCGGCGCCGTCGGCGACCGTCTCGTGCGAGATCTGCACGGGCTGGAAGTGCGAGGCGGCGCTGGTGCGTTCGCGGACGACGAGGTCGGCCGTAGCCTTCTTGAAAACGTGGGTGGCGTCGGCGGTGAGCATGGCGGTCGCCTCGGCGAGGTTCTTCGGCTCCGGGTGCTTGGGGGCCGGGGCGCCCTTGGCCTCGTAGATCGCCGGCTTGCCGTCGACGACGAACTCGGCCCGGTAGTGGACCAGCAGCTTGCCGTCCCGCCACTCGATCTCGCCCGGGACCGCCGTCGGCTTGAGGGCGGCCTCCCACTCGGCGAGCTCGACGAGGTCGTCGTAGCGGTCGGCGGCGGCGAGGGCCGCGAGGACCCGCAGCCGCGGGCCGAGACCGGCCGCGACACCGGGGCCGAAGCGCTCGGTCATGACACCGCGGATCTCCTTGAGGAGTTCGCGGCGGTAGTCGTCCGGGACCTTGAGCAGCCGGCCGCCGCCGAGGCGCTCCATCATCTCGACGCGCAGCCAGCGGCGGAAGATCTTGTCGCGGGCCGGACCCGGCTCGGTGTACTTCTCGACGACGTCGAGGGCCTCGCGCAGGTTCTTGAAGTAGCCGACGGGGTCGAAGCGCTGGAAGCCGGCGTTCGAGGCGTCCTCGCGCTTGATGTGGTAGTAGCAGACGTAGTCGCTGAGCACGGCGACGTTGTCCGCGGCGAGGTAGGCCTCCGTCACGAAGACGTGGTCCTCCAGGCGGCGACGCCCCTCCGGGAACCGCAGGTTGATGCGGTCGAGGAACGCGCGGCGGAGCATCTTGTGCGGGGTGAGGCTGTCCATCAGCGGCGCGGTCTCGACCGACGCGTGCGGATAGTTCTTGCGGAACAGCTCCACGGGTACGGCGCGGCCCTTGCCCGCCATCTTGCCGACGATGACGTCGGCGCCGTTGGCCACGCCGTACTCGTACATCCGCTCCAGGGCCTCGTCGCCGAGGTAGTCGTCGTTGTCGACGAACATGACGAACTCGCCCTTGGACGCGGCGATGCCGACGTTCCGGGGCTTGCCCGACCAGCCCGAGGCCTCCTGGTGGATGACCCGGATGTGGGGGTGCTCGGCGGCGATCTCGTCGAGCCGCGCGGGTGTGCCGTCCGTCGAGCCGTCGTTGACGAAGATCGCCTCGTACTCGTCGTTAGGCAGCGACTGCCTGAGGAGAGAGGAGATGCAATCCTCGATATAAGGCCCTGGGTTGTACACAGGGACGACGACACTGACCTTGACCGACATCCGGCTTCTAGCCCCCTTGTTTGCGCTGACCGTTGCCCGATGTGGAACGGCGCGGTGGGCTGATGCTAACCCGGTCCGTCGCGATGCCGCCCATTGGGCTGGTGTTGGGCAACGGTTAACCCGCAGTAGACCGAAGTCGGCTCACGTCGTGGGTCTTGGCCAGAAGTTCCAGGAGTTCGGCGGACGTGCCCGTTTCGCCCAGCCGTGGGAAGATCCGCTCGATGCTGTGGGCGTGCGAGACGGCGTCCAGATCGCTCATCGCGTCCGTGGCGAGGGTCACCTGATAGCCGTGCTCGTGGGCGGCACGGGCGGTCGACTCGACGCCGATGCTGGTGGTGATGCCGGTCAGCACGATCTGTGTGACACCACGCCGCCGCAGCTGTACATCCAGGTCGGTGCCGTGGAAGGCGCCCCAGTTGCGCTTGGTCACCTGGATGTCGCCGGGGTGCCCGGCCAGTTCGTCGACGATGAGGTCCCAGCCCTCGGGACGGGTCGCGCCGCCGCCGCGCTGCTGCTCGGTACGGCCGGGCACCGCGTCCGCGCCGTCGGCCGCGAAGGTGACCCGGACCAGGACCACGGGAAGCCCGGCGGCCCGGAAGGCGTCGGCGAGTTCGACGGTACGGGCGACTACCTCGGGCCCGCTGTACGGCTGGGTCGGAGCGCCGACGATGCCGCCCTGGAGGTCGATCACGACGAGAGCGGTGCGCGGGTCGAGTGTGGTGAGTGCCATGGGGCGGGCCTTTCAGGAGGTTCGGGGGGTTCGAGGGGTGAGGGCCCGAAGGGAACGGTCGGGCAGGGTGATCGCCAGGAGCAGCACCGACCCGATGCCCATGAACAGGGCCAGGCCGTGCAGTCCCGGGGTGTCGGCGCGGTGCGGGAAGAAGGCCGCGGTGGCCGCCGAGGCGGCGAGTGCGCCGAGGTACATGAAGGTGCGCAGAAGTCCGGCGGCGGACGCGATGCGCGCGGGCTCGGCCTGCCGGTACAGGGCGTTCTGCCCGGCCAGTCCGAGCAGCCCCTGCGGTACGCCCAGCACCGCGCCGACGGCGAGCAGCAGCCAGACCGGGCTGCCGGACCCGACCAGGAGCAGCCCGGCGCAGCCGGCGATCTGGACGGCGCTGCCGACGAGCAGCTTGGCGCGGATCGCCTCGCGGCGCCCGGTGAGCGTGGAGACGCCGAGGGCGGTCACCGACAGGGGGAGCAGGACGAGCCCGGCGGCGGAGGCGTGCAGCCCGCGCCCCTCCTCCAGCCACTGCGTGTAGCCGTAGAGAAAGGCGTACGACGTGGTGTAGCCGAGGAACTGGCGGATGTAGGTGGTCACCAGGGGGAGGTTGCCGCCGAGGACCCGCAGGTCCACGAAGGGCTCGGGGACGCGGAGTTCGCGTCTCGCGAAGGCGACGGCCGCGACGGCGCTGAGGACCGGGAGGTACCACTCGGAGACCTTGGGGGCGGTCAGGAACATCATCAGCGAGACCAGCATGACGGCGAACAGGAGCATGCCGGGCGGGTCGACATCGCGCCGGGTGCCGCTCGTGTCCTTGCTCGTTCTCGGCAGGCGCAGTGCGCCGAGGACCAGACAGGCCACGGAGAGGGGCACGTTGACGGTGAAGATCGCGCGCCAGCCGCCCACACCGATGAGGAAACCGCCGAGCGTGGGCCCGATCACCGACACCGTCTGCGCGGAGACCGCCAGCGCGGTGAGGACACCGGCCGGACTGTCCTGCCCGGTGCGTTCGGCCTCGCTGCGGGTCAGTTGCATCGCGGCCGGATAGGCGGCCGAAGTGCCGAACCCGAGCAGCACCCGGGCGGCGATCAGGACGCCGAGCGACGGCGCGAGGGCGCCCATGACTCCGGCGATGCCGACCAGGGCCGTACCGATGAGATAGAGCCGGCGGGGCCCGTACATGTCGACGAGTCGCCCGATGACCGGCTGGCCCACGGCCGTGGCGAGATACAGCGCCGAGACCAGCCACACCGTCTCCGAGGGCGGGGCTCCGAAGGCGATGCCGATGGGCACCAGGGCCACGGCGATCATCGAGGAGTTGATCGGGTTCAGTACGGAACCGAGGACCATCGGCGCGATCAGCCGCCGGTCGAAACCGATCGGTGCGGGGCGCGCGGTCCGTGCTGCCTGGCCGAGCTTCGGTATCACTGCTCGGACAGCCGTTCCATCAACGCCAGCGCGTCGAGGATCGTCCGCCGTTCCCGCTCGGTGTACCGGTCCTCGAAGGCCCGCGCGAGCCACTCCTCGCGGACCTGCCGGTTGTCCTCGATCCGCGCGCGGCCGGCCTCGGTGAGCGTGACGAGTTGTCTACGGCCGTCCTCGGGGTCGGGGCTGCGCCGGATCAGCCCGTGCTGGTCCAGGGCGGCGAGGGTGGCGGCCATCGACTGCGGCCTGACCCCTTCGGCGGACGCCAGGGCACTGGCCGTGGCCGCGCCGTGCTTGCCGACGAGCGTGAGCGCCGACTCCTGCGAAGGGGTCAGATCCTCGTCCGTCGCCACCTCGCGGATCCTGCGGCGCAGCCGGCTGAGCACCACCCGCAGATCGCGTGCCGAGCGGGCGGCGGAGTCCGAGATGTCCGCGGGAGTGCCGGTGCGCTGATGATCCATGGGCCTCACCGTAGATCCGTCAGTGAGAACTGTCCAGTCGGAACTGTGCAGTCCTGACTGAAGATCTTTCGTGGGTGGCGGGCGCCCTACGCTGGACCCGTGCGCCTCCTGCTGATGTCCGACACCCACCTCCCCAAGCGCGCCAAGGAACTGCCGGCCCAGCTCCTCGCCGAACTCCCGCGTGCCGACGTCGTGTTCCACGCCGGCGACTGGGTCGACACCGCGACCCTCGACCTGCTGGAGAGCCGCAGCCGCCGGCTCGTCGGTGTGTACGGCAACAACGACGGACCCGAACTGCGCGCCAGGCTCCCGGAGTTGGCGTACGCCGAACTGGGCGGCCTGCGCTTCGGTGTCGTCCACGAGACGGGCCCCGCCCAGGGCCGCGAGGCGCGCTGCGCGGCCCGCTTCCCCGACCTGGACGTGCTGGTCTTCGGGCACAGCCACATCCCCTGGGACACCAGCGCCCCCACCGGCCTGCGCCTGCTGAACCCGGGTTCCCCGACGGACCGGCGCCGCCAACCGCACCGCACCTACCTCACGGCGACGGTCACCGACGGCACCCTGACGGACCTGGCACTCCACCGGCTGCCACCGAGGTGACGCGTCGGCTCATGTGACGGGCGCCCGATGGATCGCCCCCGCCACCCCCGTCAACGGCATCCCCGTCCCGCCCCACCGCAGCGCCACGATCTCGGCGGCCACGGACACGGCCACCTCCTCGGGCGTACGGGCACCGAGATCCAGGCCCACCGGTGACCGCAGCCGGTCCAACTCGCCCTCGCCGAGGCCGATTTCGAGCAGCCGCCGCCTCCGCTCGTCGTGTGTGCGGCGGCTGCCCATCGCCCCGATGTACGCGGCCGGCCGGCGCAGCGCCTCCTCCAGCAGCGGTACGTCGAACTTCGGATCGTGGGTCAGGACGCAGATCACCGTGCGCTCGTCGGTGTCCGTGCCGCGCAGATAGCGGTGCGGCCAGTCCACGACCACCTCCACGCCCGCCGGGAAGCGTTTCGGCGTGGCGAACACCGGGCGGGCGTCGCACACGGTGACCCGGTAGCCGAGGAAGTCGCCGATCCGGGCGACCGCCGCCGCGTAGTCGATCGCGCCGAAGACCAGCATCCGGGGTGGTGGCGCGAAGGAGTGCAGGAACACGGTGACGGAGTCCTCGCGTCGCTCGCCGTGCGGCCCGTAGTGCCGCAACCCCGTTGCCCCGAGGGCGAGTTCACCACGGGCATCGGCGGTGACCGCCACGTCGAGACCGGTCGTGCCGAGGGTGCCGTCCACTCTGTCGGGCCAGACGGCGAGCGTGGCGCCGCGCGCCGCCGGACCGCCGACGACCGTCGCCACGGTCACCGGTTCGTGCGCGGCGACCGACCGTGCGACCGCCCCGAACGTGGGATCTGCCTCGGGCGTGACGGGCCGCACCAGCACGGTGATCTCGCCGCCGCAGGTGAGCCCGACCGCGAAGGCGTCCTCGTCGCTGTACCCGAAGGTCTCCAGCCGGGCTTCGCCGCTCGCCACGACCTCCCGCGCCAGCTCGTACACCGCGCCCTCGACACAGCCGCCGGACACACTGCCCCTGACCTCGTCGTCCGGGCCCACGGCCATGGCCGCACCGGGGTCGCGCGGTGTGCTGCGGCTGACCGCGACGACGGTGGCCAGACCGAACGGATCCCCTGCCGCGTACCAGCGACCGAGCTCCGGGAGGATCTCCCGCACGCCGCGCTCCTCTCACCGCCACAGTCCCTGTACGGACGTTAATCCGTTGGCGCCGCTCCCGCTCCTCTGCTGCACTGATCGGCAGCAGTCACCGACGACCGAGGAGCACCGAGATGCGCGCACCGTTCATGTCCACCCAGGAAGGAAGGCCCCTCTCTTCAAAGGACATGACACCAGGTGCACTTGCTCAACCTCGGAATCCTCGCGCACGTAGACGCCGGTAAGACCAGCCTGACCGAGCGCCTCCTGCACTCGGCCGGCGTGATCGACGAGCTCGGCAGCGTCGACGGCGGGAACACCCGCACGGACACCCTCGCGCTGGAGCGCCGGCGCGGCATCACCATCAAGTCGGCCGTCGTCTCGTTCCCGGTCGACGACGTGACCGTCAACCTGATCGACACCCCCGGTCACCCGGACTTCATCGCCGAGGTGGAGCGGGTGCTCGGCGTGCTCGACGGCGCCGTCCTGGTCGTCTCGGCCGTCGAGGGCGTCCAGCCGCAGACCCGCGTCCTGATGCGCACGCTCCAGCGGCTGCGTATCCCGACCCTCCTCTTCGTCAACAAGATCGACCGACGCGGGGCACGCTACGGCGATCTCCTGTCCTCGATCTCCGAGCGGCTCAAGGCGGCGGTCGTACCGATGGGCTCGGTCGAGGGCCTCGGCACCCGCGAGGCCGGCTTCCTGCCGGGCCTCGGCCCGAGCGCGCCGGCCGTCCTCGCCGACCACGACGACGAACTGCTCACCGCGTACATCGAGAACACCGTGCCCCACGACCTTCTCCGTAGGGCCCTCGCCGACCAGACCCGCCAGGTCCTCGTGCACCCCGTCTACTTCGGCTCCGCCATCACGGGCGCCGGCGTCGACGCGCTCATCACCGGCATCAGGGAACTGCTGCCCGCCGCCCAGGGAGACCCCCAAGGCCCGCTCTCCGGCACGGTGTTCAAGGTCGAGCGCGGCCCGGCGGGGGAGAAGGTGGCGTACGCGCGGATGTTCTCCGGAACCCTCCGCACCCGTGACCGGATCACCTTCGGTGACGCGCGGGAGGAGGGCAAGGTCACCGCGGTCAGCGTCTTCGACCACGGCACGGACCTCGTCTCCGACTCCGTACCGGCGGGCCGGATCGGCAGGCTGTGGGGGCTCGGCGAGATCAGGATCGGCGACGCGATCGGAGTACCGAGGAAGGCGTACGAGCATGTCTTCGCGCCGCCGACCCTCGAAACGGTCGTCGTCCCGGGCCCGGACACCGACCGGCGGGTGCTGCACCTCGCGCTCACCCACCTCGCCGAACAGGACCCGCTGATCGGCCTGCGCCACGACGAGGTGCGCCAGGAGACCGCCGTCTCGCTCTACGGCGAGGTCCAGAAGGAGGTCATTCAGGACACGCTCGCCGACGAGTTCGGGGTGCGGGTCACCTTCCGCGAGACGACTCCGCTGTGTGTCGAACGGCCGGTCGGCACGGGCACGGCGGCCGAGTTCAACAAGAAGGGCGAGAACCCGTTCCTCGCCACGGTCGGCCTGCGGGTCGACCCGGCCCCGGTCGGCTCGGGCGTGCGGTTCGCTCTGGAGGTCGAGCTGGGCGCGATGCCGTACGCCTTCTTCAAGGCCGTCGAGGACACCGTGCGCGAGACGCTCGGACAGGGGCTGCACGGCTGGCGGGTCACCGACTGCGTGGTCACCATGACGCACTCGGGTTACTCGCCCCGGCAGAGCCATGCCCACCAGCGCTTCGACAAGAGCATGTCGAGCACCGGCGCCGACTTCCGCGGACTGACCCCGCTCGTCCTCGTCGAGGCGCTGCGGCGGGCGGGGAGCCGGGTGCACGAGCCGATGCACCGGTTCCGCGTCGAGGCTCCGGCCGACACCCTCGCCGTCCTGCTGCCGGTCCTCGCCGCGCTGCGCGCCGTACCGCGCACCACCGAGACCCAGGGGGCGCTCTGTGTGCTGGAGGGAGAGATGCCGGCGGCCCAAGTGCACGGGCTGGAGCGGCAGTTGCCGGGACTGACGCGCGGGGAGGGCGAGTGGGAGAGCGTCTTCGACCACTACGCGCCCGTCGCGCACGGCACGGTCCCGGAGCGGGCGCGCACCGACCACAACCCGCTGAACCGGAAGGAGTACCTGAAGAACGTGACCCGTCGGCCGGTCTGAGATGTGTCAACAGGGCTTTCAGCGAGCAGACTTACTCGTGAGTCAGAAGTGTTGACAGTGTCCGGAAACCACCGGACTGTAGTGGACATGACGAATGTCCGGGCGCGTTTGATCGTGGTCCTGGTTGTCCTCTGCGGATTCCTGTCGGTGCTGGGCGCTGGGCCAGCAACCGCCGCCACCCCAACCGACTCCCTCTGGTTCGACGGCTCAGCGCTGACCGTGCAGAACGGCAGCTTCGTGGACAGTTACGGCCGCCAGGTCGTGCTGCGCGGCTACAACGTCTCCGGCGAGACCAAACTGGCGGAGAACGACGGTCTCCCCTTCGCCTCGGTCGCCGACGCGAAGAAGTCCGCGACCGCGCTGCGCGCCCTCGGCGGCGGCAACTCGGTCCGCTTCCTGCTCTCCTGGGCCTACGCCGAACCCGTCCGCGGCCAGGTCGACACCACCTACCTGGCCGCCGCCACCGCGCAGATGCAGGCGTTCCTCGACGTCGGCATCCGCGTCTATCCCGACTTCCACCAGGACCTCTACTCCAAGTACCTGTTCAACAGCGGTAGTTGGTACACCGGCGACGGCGCCCCCAAGTGGGCCGTCGCGCTGGGGAGTTACCCGCAGGAGTCCTGCGGCATCTGCCTCTTCTGGGGTCAGAACATCACCGGGAACGCGGCTGTGACGAAGGCCCAGTACGACTTCTGGCACAACAACTACGGCCTCCAGGACGCCTTCCTCACCACCGCCCAGTCGACCATGACGTACATCCAACAGCACCTGAGTACCGAGGAGTTCGCGGGTGTCGTCGGCTTCGACCCGTACAACGAGCCCTTCGCCGGGACCTACGACTCCGGCCAGACCAGCCGCACGTGGGAGCAGAACCTGCTCTGGCCGTTCTATGTGAAGTTCCGGGCCCGGATGGACGCGGCCGGCTGGAGCGCCAAGCCCGCCCTCGTCGAGCCGAACCTCTTCTGGAACTCCAACATCTCCAGCCAGGTGCAGGTGGGCGGACTCCTCGACGCGGGCACCCTCGGCTCGCGCTATGTCTTCAACACCCACTTCTACGACCAGAAGGCGATCTCCGGCATCCTGATGTGGGGCAACGCGGCCGACGGTCAGTACTCGACCGACTTCGGGACGGTCCGTGACCGGGCCACCGCGGCCGGCACCGCCGCCATCGTCAGCGAGTTCGGGCATCCGCTGTCCGGATCGGTCGCGGGCAAGGCGCCGACCGTCCTCAAGGCGATGTACCAGGCCCTCGACTCCCGGCTGCCGGGCGCCAGTTGGTGGTCCAACCCGGCGGGCTCCGGTCCGGTCCTGTCCGGTACGCAGTGGCAGTGGGACATCTACAACGGCCGCCACAGCGAGCTGATGAACGACAACCCCGACAAGGTGCTCACCACCGGCGACGCCTGGAACGACGAGGACCTCTCCGCCGTCAACATGACCTCCACCGGCACGGTGACACTCCGTCAGGACGCCCGGCTGCTCGACCGGATCTACCCGAGCGCGACCGCCGGCACCACGGTCGCCTTCACCTACGAGGACCGCTCCCGCGACGGCTCCACGACCCTGACCTGGAACCCGGTCCCCAGCACCCTCCCGAACGTGTCCTCGCTGGTCGGCTCCGGCCAGTACGGCCTGCTGATGTGGCGCTCCAACAGCTCCACCGCACCGACCGAACTGCACCTCCCGGCGTCCTTCCCGGCCGCGTCCACCACCGTGGTCTCCGACCTGGGAGCCGTCTCGGGTGTCCCGGCGTACACGTCGTCGACCCCGATCGGCTACGCCGACGAACCGGGCGGCACCGGCAGCCACCGCTTGCTGCTCTCGGCCACCGGCTCCGGAACCCTGCACTACGCCCTGATCACCAACGGCGCGTCGAGCCCCTCCTCGACGCTGCTGAGCGCGGCCAAGTCCGAACTGGCCACCTGGGCGGCAGCGCACAGCTGACAACGCAACGGCACCGGTCCCCTCGGGGACCGGTGCCGTTGACGGTCGCTCAACTCGTGGACGGGCTCGTCCAGTCGGCCTGGACATGACCCAGCCGTACGCGCTGCGGATGGTCGCCCACCGGAACGGAGAGCACCTTCTGCCCGGTGGCGAAGTCGATGGCCGTCACCTGGTCGGCGCCTGCCTCGGAGATGACGCAGTCCTTGCCGTCACCGCTCACGGTCGCCCAGTACGGCGTGGACGCCGTGACGAGCGGCCCCTCCTGAAGGGTGGCCCGGTCCACGACCGTCGCGTAGTTGTCCATCGTCCCGGCGACGCAGAGCTTGGTTCCGTCGGGGTTCATCGAGATGCCGTGGTGACGTGAGTCGAGCAGCCAGGTGGTGCGGTCGGTGCTGGTCGCCGGGTTGGCCGGGAGCGTCTTCACGCGGGTGATCTTGTCGGTGGCGACGTCGTACTCCAGGAAGCCGTTGAAGAACGACACCTGGAAGTACAGCTTGGACCAGTCCGGTGTGAAGGCGGCCGGGCGGACCGCGTCCGAGAAGTTCGTGAGGCCGATCGCGTCCAGCCGGTCCCGCATGTCGATGATCTTGACCTGCTTGAACGTGGTGGCGTCGACGACGGTGATGTGCCGGTCGCCCTTGGTCCAGTCCCAGGCCGGATCGTCGAGGGAGGTGGTGACCTCGCCGATCGCCATGTTCCAGATGTACTTGCCGCCGTTGGTGAAGAAGTTCTCGTGCGGCTTGTCGCCGGTGTCGAACTCGCCCAGTTCGGCGCCGGTGTTGATGTCCAGCACCTGCACCTTGTCGGCGGTCGAGGCCGAGACCGCGACGCGGGTGCCGTCGGGGGAGACCGCCATGTGGTCGGCGCGGTAACCGGCCACCGGGAAACGCCAGTTGATGGTGTCGGTAGCCAGGTTGATCGACACCACGTCGGCGAAGCTGGGGCGGGAGACGACGAGGGACTTGCCGTCCGGCGTGGAATACATGTCGTCCACGTACTGGTCGTGTCCCTGTCCGACCTCGTTGTGGATGGACGTGTAGTAGATCCACTTGATCGGATCGGCGTTGATCTCCGCCAGCCGAGCCGCCTTGTCGGGGACGATGTTGATCTCCCCGACCTTCGCGAAGTCGCCGGTGGACTTGATGACGTCCGCGGTGCCGTCCCAGTTGTTGCCGACGAACAGCACCTCGCGCAGAGCGGCGGAGGAGTCGGCTGTTGCGGCCGTCGCGGGAGCGGCTACGGTCAGGACGAGGGCGGCGGCCATGGAGGAAAGGTGCCTGGGTCTGAAGGCAGGCATGACTGCTCTCTTCTGTGAGGTGAGCGGGTGCCGGGGTGGCGTGAAGGAATCTGAACACGCGTGATTTCAGAGTGAACTTACTGAAAAGTAAGGAGGGGCCCCCTTCTCCGCAAGACTGTGGACACGACAAGATTGGGCAGTGGTCGACGAGACAGGGGTGTGACAGTGGCGGGCAGGCTCAAGGCGCCGACGGGCCGCTACGGCGGCAAGTCCGCCGAGCAACGACAGGTCGAGCGGCGCGAACGCTTCCTGGACGCCGCGCTCCAGCTGTTCGGCGACACCCCTGGCTACCGCGCCACGACCGTCGCCGCCCTCAGCGAGGCCGCGGGCCTGTCCACCCGGCAGTTCTACGAGGAGTTCCGCAGCCTGGAGGACGTCCTGGCCGCCCTCCACCTCCAGGTCAACGACTGGGCCGAGGAAGCCGTACTGGTGGCGCTGAAATCCGCGGAGGGCCTGTCACTCGCCGAGCGGTCCAACGCGATTTTCCACGCCTACGCCGCGAACGTCACCGGCGACCCGCGCCGCATCCGCATCACCTTCGTCGAGATCATCGGCGTCAGCGCCCGGCTGGAGGAACAGCGGCTGGCCCGCCGCGCCCGCTGGATCAACCTCATCTGCACCGAGGCGAGGGCCGCGGCCCAGCGCGGGGAGGCCGCCCGCCGCGACTACCGGATCGCCGCGACGGCGTTCATCGGCAGCGTCAACGGCCTGCTCCACGACTGGAGCGCGGGCTGGGTGGACGCCACGCTGGACGAGGTGGTGGAGGAACTCGTCCGCCAGCTCCTCGGCATCATGCAGCCGCCCGGCTGGACCCCCTAGGGCAGGTCGTCGCCGTGCGCGGCGTGCTCGTCCAGGCGGCGGGCCAGCGCGCGGACGAGATCGCGCAGGGCGGCGGGACGCTCGATGACGAACGGCCGGTCGAGCGCGGCGAGGACGGCCGGGATCCAGTCCAGCCGCTCGGCCCGGATCCGGACGTGAACCCAGTCGGTGCCCTCGTCGGGTGTGGTCACGGTGGCGATCTCGGCCGGGAGATGCCGGCGAACGTGCCGCACACCGCCCCGGATCCGCAGTGACACATCGTGGGTCCACGGCGTCCGCGCGAGGCCGTCCAGCACCGTGGCCGCCGGATCGAACTCCGCCGGGACGGTGAACGAGCCCGGCCGCACGCTCAGCGCGGTGATCCGGTCCAGGCGGAACGTGCGCACCTCCCCGTCGGCCGGGTCGGCACCGGTCAGATACCACCGCCCGGCATGCGCCACGAGACCGTACGGCAGAACCGTACGGTCGCTGTCGCGGCCCTTGCGGTCGGTGTAGCCGATGGTCACCGGCCGTCGATGGAGTGCCGCCTCGGCGAGTTCGAGCAGCACGTCCGTCTCCGGGGCGACGGCGGCCCTGGGGCGCGCGGTGAAGTCGGCGGTGTCGAGCAGCGCGTCGAGCCGTCGGCGCAGGGCGGCGGGCAGTACCCGCAGCAGTTTCGCCGTGGCGCTCTCGCTCGCCGCGGCGGACGCGGTGCCGAGCCCCGCCCTGCGCCCGGCCAGCAGCCCGAGCACCACGGCCAGGGCCTCCTCGTCCGTGAGCATCAGCGGGGGCATCCGGTAACCGGGAGCGAGCCGGTAGCCGCCGTGGCGACCACGCACCGAGTCGACCGGCACGCCCAGTTCCAGCAGGTGGCCGACGTAGCGGCGGACCGTGCGCTCGTCGACGCCCAGCCGGGCGGCCAGGTCCGGGACGGTACGGAGGCCGCCGCCCTGGAGGATCTCCAGCAGGGCGAGCACACGCGCGGTCGAGGTGGTCACCCCGAAAGTCTGCCTCGGATACCGGGCGGAAGCTGTCCGGTATCGGTCCTAGCGTGAGAGACGCCGGCTCGTCCGGCAGCCCGTAGGACCTCCTCCGACAGGAAGCCGCCATGAACTTCGTCTCGATCCGCGTCATCACCGACGACGTCGCCCGACTCGTCGCGTTCTACGAACAGGTCACCGGCGTCCCGGCCGCCTGGTCGACCCCCGACTTCGCCGAACTCGCCACGCCCGCCTGCACGTTGGCGATCGCGAGCGCCCGCACCGTGGCCCTGTTCGGCACCGGTTCCGCACAACCCGCCGCCAACCGTTCGGTGATCACCGAGTTCCGCGTGCCGGACGTCGACGCCGAGTTCGAGCGCCTGGCACCCCTCGACTGCGAGATCGTCCAGAAGCCGACGACCATGCCGTGGGGCAACCGCTCCCTCCTCTTCCGCGACCCCGACGGCAACCTGATCAACTTCTTCACGCCGGTCACCACCGAGGCCGTGGAACGGCAGCGGCGCTAGGTCAGTGTGCCGAGGGCCGCGAGCACCGGAGCCGTGCCGTCCTCGCCGCGCACCCGGGCACCGAGGGACTGAGCGCGCTCGGCGTAGCCCGGGTCACGGGTGGCCCGTACCAGCGCGGCGGACAGCGAGTCGGCGGTCAGGCCGCGCAGGGGGACGACGGCCGGAGCCACGCCCAGGGCGACCAGGCGTGCCGCCCAGAAGCCCTCGTCGAACTGGATCGGTACCGGCACGGCCGGTACCCCGGCGCGCAGCCCGGCCGCGGTCGTGCCCGCGCCGCAGTGGTGGACCACGGCCGCCATCCGTGGGAACAGCGCCGCGTGCGGGACCTCGCCCACGGTCAGGACGTCGTCCCCGGCCGCCTCGAGGCCGCCCCAGCCGCGCTGGATCACCCCGCGCAGCCCGGCCCGGCGCAGCGCGCGCACGATCTCGGCGCTCAGCCGCTCCGGGTCGGGCACCGTGGCACTGCCGAGCCCCACGAAGACCGGCGCCGGACCGGAGTCGATGAAGTCCCCTAGCTCGGAAGGGAGTTGGGCGTCTCCGTCGTACGGCCACCAGTAGCCCGCCACCGTCAGGCCGGGCCGCCAGTCCGCCGGGCGGGGCACGATCAGTGGGCTGAAGCCGTGCTGGACGGGCCAGTTGAGCCTGTCACGGGACCGGAGCGCGACGCCGGGGCGGGTGCGGGGCAGGCCCAGGCGGGCTCGCACGTCCGGTACGGCGGTGGTGAAGACGTGTTCCACCGCCCGGCTCACCCCGTGCCCGGCGACCCGGTTGCCGACCGTTCCCCAGGAGCCGCCGCCCAGCACCGGGGGTGCGAACTCCCTTGTCGGCGCGAGAGGTTGGAGGTACACGCCCATGCTCGGCAACGACAGCCCCTCGGCGATGGCGTGCCCCAACGGCGCCAACGAGCTGGACAGCAGCAGCACGTCACTCGCCCGCGCGGCCGTCAGCAGCTCGTCGGTCATCCGCCCGACCAGCGCCCGCGCCATCGTCACCACCCGCAGCAACTTGCCTCCACCCGAGGCGCTGCGATGCAGCCCGCGCCCCCGTGTGGACTCCAACTCCGCCCGGGGATCGACCGGAAGAGGATGGAAGCCGACGCCCGACCCCGCCACCAGGGGCGCGAAACCGCCGTGGGTGACGAGGGTGACCTCGTGTCCCGCCCGGGCCAGGGCATGGCCGAGTCCGGTGTACGGGGCCACGTCGCCCCGGGATCCCGCTGTCATGATCGCTACGCGCACGCCGCTCAGTATCCCGTCCGGTGACCGACGAGTGGGGATCCCCACGGGGTTTCCCGCGGGGATGCCAACTGCCCCTCGTGTCACAGCCGTTGACTTCGGCCCCGGGTGGCTCTACTTTCAGCGCGCCGTTTCGTTCGGCGACACGATCCTTGTTCGAGATATCGACAAAGGAGCCGCATGTCCCGCGCCCCCCTCCTGCGCGCCCTCGCGATGGCCGCAGCCGCAGTCACCTTGCTTCTCTTCACCAGAGCCGCGCCCGTGGACCCCCTCCGGTCGACCCCGGTCGCCTCGACGACCCGTCAGATCGCCGTGCCCACCGCCCCGATGGGCTGGGCCTCCTGGAACAGCTTCGCGGCGAAGATCGACTACAGCGTCATCAAGCAGCAGGTCGACGCGTTCGTCGCCTCGGGCCTCCCGGCGGCCGGCTACAACTACATCAACATCGACGAGGGCTGGTGGCAGGGCACCCGCGACAGCGCGGGCAACATCACCGTCGACACCGGCGAGTGGCCCGGCGGGATGAGCGCCATCGCCGACTACATCCACAGCAAGGGCCTCAAGGCCGGCATCTACACGGACGCCGGCGCGAACGGCTGCGGCTACTACTACCCGACGGGTCGTCCCGCCGCCGCCAACACCGGCAGCGAGGGCCACTACGACCAGGACATGCTCCAGTTCTCGCAGTGGGGCTTCGACTTCGTGAAGGTCGACTGGTGCGGCGGCGACGCCGAGGGACTCGACGCGGCGACGGCGTACAAGGCGCTCAGCGCCTCGGTCACCAAGGCCACCGCGAGCACGGGCCGCGCGCTGACCCTCTCGGTCTGCAACTGGGGCTACCAGAACCCCTGGAACTGGGCCCCCGGCCTGGCCCGCATGTACCGGACGAGCACGGACATCATCTACTACGGCAACTCGCCGTCGACGACGAACATGCTCTCCAACTTCGACCAGGGCCTGCACCCGGCCGCCCAGCACACCGGCTACTACAACGACCCCGACATGCTGATGGTCGGCATGACCGGCCTCACCGCCGCCCAGAACCGCACCCACATGGCGCTCTGGGCGATCTCCGGCGCCCCCCTCCTCGCCGGAAACGACCTCACCACCCTCACCACCGAGACCACCGGCATCCTCACCAACCCCGAGGTCATCGCCGTCGACCAGGACGCGCGCGGCCTCCAGGGCGTCAAGGTCGCCGAGGACACGACAGGGCTCCAGGTCTACGGCAAGGTCCTCTCGGGCCTCGGCAACCGCGCGGTCACCCTCCTCAACCGCACCTCCTCCGCCCAGAACATCACCGTCCGCTGGTCCGACCTCGGCCTGACCACCGCGTCCGCCACCGTCCGCGACCTGTGGTCCCGCTCCAACATCGGTTCCTACGGCACGAGTTACACGGCGAGCGTCCCGGCCGGCGGCTCCGTGTTCCTGAAGATCAGCGGCGGCACCGAGGCGGCGAGCACCAACTACACCGCCACGTCCACCGGCAAGTACACCGCCGTCAGCGCGGCGAGCACCGGCCTGAACGTCGTCGACGTCACCTACACCAACACCGGCTCCACCGCCGTCACCGGCACCCTCCAGGTGAACGGCCAGACCGCGACGACGGTCTCCTTCCCGCCGACCGGCTCCAGCGCGGGCACGATCTCGGTGCAGGCCAACCTGTCGAAAGGATCGGCCAACTCCCTGACCCTGACGGGCAGTTCACTCCCGACCCTGGGCGCGATCAACGTCCAGCCGATCCCGGGCACCAACGGTGACCTGGTCGTCGGCACCGGATCCGGCCGTTGCGCCGACGTCTACAACAACACCATCACCAACGGCACCCAGGCCGAGATCTGGGACTGCAACGGCGGCCAGAACCAGGCCTGGACGTACACCTCCCGCAAGGAACTCGTGGTGTACGGCAACAAGTGCCTGGACGCCTACAACAACGGCACCACCAACGGCACGAAGGTCGTCATCTGGGACTGCAACGGCCAGAACAACCAGAAGTGGACCGCCAACTCCGACGGCACCCTCACCAACGTCAACGCGGGCCTGTGCCTGGACGCGTCCGGCGCCGCCACGGCCAACGGCACCCTGCTCATCCTGTGGACCTGCGGCACGGCCAACAACCAGAAGTGGACGCTGACTTAGCCGTAGCGGCGTGATCCGTCCGGGCGGCGCACACCGGCCGCCCGGACGAACTGCCTACACCCCGAGCTGCTGGGCGGCGGCCGTCACGGTCTGTTCCAGCAGCGTGGCGATCGTCATCGGGCCGACGCCGCCCGGCACCGGCGTGATGAGCGAGGCACGCTCGGCGGCCGATTCGAAGTCGACGTCGCCGACGTTGCCCGCGTTGTAACCGGCGTCCAGGACGACCGCGCCGGGCTTGATGTCCTCGCCCCGGATCAGCCGGGCACGGCCCACGGCGGCGACCACGATGTCCGCCTCGCGGACCACAGCGGAGAGGTCCCGGGTGCGGGAGTGGCAGTAGGTGACCGTCGCGTCGCGGGCCAGCAGCAGCATGCCGGCGGGCTTGCCGAGGATCGCGCTGCGGCCGACCACGACGGCCCGCTTCCCGGACGGGGCGACGTCGTACTCGTCGAGCAGCCGCATGATGCCGCCGGGCGTGCAGGACACGAAGCCCGGCAGGCCGAAGCTCATCGCCGCGAAGGACGCGAAGGTCACGCCGTCCACGTCCTTCTCCGGCGCGATCGCCTCGAACGCGGCCCGCTCGTCGATGTGTTCACCCATCGGGTGCTGGAGCAGGATGCCGTGCACGGTGGGGTCCGCGGAGAGTGCGGAGAGGGCCGCGACCAGTTCGGCGGTGGTCGTGGCCGCGGGCAGTTCCACGTGCCGGGACTCGATGCCGGCCTTGCGGCTGCGGTTCTGCTTCATCCGGACGTAGGTGACGGAGGCCGGGTCCGCGCCGACCAGAACCGTCGCCAGACAGGGCGCCGTACCGGTGCGCTCCGTGAGGTCGGCGGCGTTCTTCGCGGTGTCCTCGACGATCCGCCGGGCGAGCGCGGTGCCGTCCATGAGCCGTGCCTGAGACATGATCCACTCCTGAGCTGGTGACCAATCGCCCAGGCGCACGGCATCGACTCCGCGTGGGCCGCTCCACGGTGGTGCTCCACCTCAGCGCCAGTCACGACCCACGAACAGCCTAACCGCTCCTGCGGTGAGTGGACCGGGCCGCCCGCAGCGCCGAACCCAGCAGCGCGGCGGACGCGCGCAGCCCGGCCGCGGACACCGGCGTACGCCGTCGCCTCGCAGCGGAGCCGACAGGGACCGTACTCGCCGAGAAGGTCCAGGTCAGGCGGGTGCTGATCCGGACCCTCGGCACCCTTCGCGCTATCCGTCCCATGCCTGGATCATCGTCTGCCGGGTGATCTTGCCGTCGTCCAGCACGAGCATCGACTCGGCCAGGACACGGGTCCCGTCCGGGTACCGACAGGACTCGCTGTAGGCGACCCGGTCGCCCTGTACGACGCACTCCTCCAACTTGTGTGTCATGTCGCGGCTGTAGACATCGGCGAGCATCGCGCCGATCTCGTCCCGGCCGTGCAGGACCTTGGGGTGACTGGGCTGGGTCTGGTGGTCGACGACGTGGATCTCGGCGTCGTCCGCGTAGAGCGACAGCAGTGTCGCCGCTGTGTGGTCTTCGATGCCCCGGCGCAGGGCTTCGGTGTCGAAGCCGGGGCGTGCCGCGGTGCCCATGGTGACCTCCTCGGAGGGCCGCGGCCCGAACAGGAGCGAGCCGCGGCGGGCCTCTCCTACGAGACTCCTCCGCCGCGCCAGGGTCGGCAAACGCAGGGGCGCACTCCTCCTGACGGGTGAGCGGCGCCGGGCGCCCGTGACCGCGCGGCTACCGTCCGCGTTGCTGCAAGCATGATCTCAACACGACGTATCGCCGCCGCCGTTGGTCTCGCCGTCGGGGTCACCGGCCTCGTCGCGCCGATGGCGAACGCAGCCGACGCGCCCGCCTTCAAGGACGGCAAGGTCAGCCCGGTCGCCCTGCTGGACTCGCTCGCGGTGAGCGAGATCCCCGCCGAGCACCAGGCGCAGATCCCGAAGGTCGCCGACCAGATGAAGTCGCTGAACCACCTGAACGACCTCCAGCAGCTGCACCAGGTCACCGACATGACCGCGCCGGTCACGGGACTCCTCCCCGCCGTCGAGTAGCGGGACCGCGCAGCGCGCCGACCTCGAGGGCCGTCCGGAAACGGGCGGCCCTCAGCTGTGCCCCGGGATCAGCCCGCCGTCGCCAGGAACTGTGTCGCCGCCAGCTCCGCGTACAGCGGGTCGGCGTTCACCAGCTCCCGGTGCGTGCCCACCGCGCGGACCCGGCCCGCGTCCATGACGACGATCCGGTCCGCCATCGTCACCGTGGACAGCCGGTGCGCGACGACCAGGACCGTCGTCGTCCGGGCCACATCGGCGACCGTGTCGCGCAGGGCCGCCTCGTTGACCGCGTCCAACTGCGAGGTCGCCTCGTCCAGGAGCAGCAGCCGGGGGTGGCGCAGCAGGGCCCGGGCGATCGCGACGCGCTGGCGTTCGCCGCCCGAGAGACGGGTGCCGCGATGGCCGACCAGGGTGTCGACACCCTTCGGCAGTCGGGCGACCAGGCCGTCGAGGCGGGTCGTCGCCAGGACGCGGGCGACGGCGTCCTCGTCCGCGTCCGGGTTGCCGAGCAGCAGGTTGTCGCGCAGGGAACCCGACAGGACCGGCGCGTCCTGCTCCACATAGCCGATGGCGGACCGGAGCCCGGACAGCTCCCAGTCCGCGAGGTCCCGGCCGTCGAGGGTGATGGCGCCGGACTCCGGGTCGTAGAAACGCTCGATGAGGGAGAACACGGTGGTCTTGCCCGCGCCGGACGGGCCGACGAACGCCGTCATGCCCTGGGCCGGTACGTCGAACGTCACGCCGTGGTGGACGTAGGGCAGGTCGGCGCCGTAGCGGAAGCGGACGTCGTCGAAGGAGAGGGCCGCGGGTGCGGCGCCGGGGGAGGGCAACTGAGCGGGCGGGGAAGGGAGTTCGGCGGGAAGCTGGAGCGCCTCCTGGATGCGGGAGAGGGCCGCGGCGCCCGTCTGGTACTGGGTGATCGCGCCCACGACCTGCTGGATCGGCTGCATCAGATAGAAGACGTAGAGAAGGAACGCCACCAGCGTGCCGATGTCGATCGCGCCCGTCGCGACTCGCGCCCCGCCCACCGCGAGCACGGTGATGAACGCGATCTGCATCGACAGGCCGGCCGTGTTGCCCGCCGCGGCAGTCCACTTGGCGGCGCGCACGCTCTGCCGCCACGACTCCTCGGCCGCCGCGTGCAGGGTGCGTTCCTCGCGGTCCTCGGCGCCGGACGCCTTCACCGTGCGCAGCGCGCCGAGGATCCGCTCCAGGGAGGCGCCCATCACACCGATCGCGTCCTGTGCCTGCCGGCTGGCCCGGTTGATGCGCGGCACGATCAGGCCGAGCACGGTGCCCGCGCCCACGATCACGGCGAGGGTGACGGCCAGCAGCACGGGGTCGACAAGACCCATCATCACCACCGTCGCGACCAGGATGAGGCCTTCGGTGCCGAGGCCGACCAGTGAATCGGTGGTGACCTCGCGCAGCAGCGTGGTGTCCGAGGTGATGCGGGCCATCAGGTCGCCGGGCTCGCTGCGGTCCACCGCGCTGATCCGCAGCCGCAGCAGGTACGACGACAGGGCGCGCCGCGCGCCGAGCACCACCGACTCGGCGGTCCGCCGCAGCACGTACGAACCCAGCGCGCCCACCGCCGCGTTGGCGACCACCAGCGCCGACATCGCGAGCAGCGCCCCGGTGATCGTGCGGTGCTGCGACAGGTCGTCGATCAGGCCTCGGGCGACCAGCGGCAGCAGCAGTCCGGTGCCCCCGGTGACCAGGGAGAGCAACGCGCCCGCCAGCAGGGCCCAGCGGTGCGGTCGTACGTAGTCGAGGAGCAGCCGCCAGGCCGGCGGGTCGCTCCGAGTCCCTGCGATGGCCACGGCGCTCACGGTGCTCCTCGGGAGTCGGTCGGAGCATTCAGGCTACGTCGGCCTAAGGCGGCGGTGTCGCCGCCGTCGTGCCCCTACCGATCAGTCACGCGTAGGGTCGTAGGCAGGGACAACGCTCGACGAAAGGGTTCAGGACCATGGCGCAGGAAGTACGCGGCGTGATCGCACCGGGCAAGAACGAGCCGGTCCGGGTCGAGACGATCGTCGTACCCGATCCCGGACCCGGTGAGGCCGTGGTGAAGGTACAGGCCTGCGGGGTCTGTCATACCGACCTGCACTACAAACAGGGCGGAATCAGCGACGACTTCCCCTTCCTGCTCGGCCACGAGGCCTCCGGAATCGTGGAGTCGGTCGGCGAGGGCGTCACCGACGTGGCCCCCGGCGACTTCGTGATCCTCAACTGGCGTGCCGTGTGCGGGAATTGCCGGGCCTGTCTGCGTGGCCGCCCCTGGTACTGCTTCAACACCCACAACGCCAAGCAGAAGATGACCCTCGCCTCGACCGGCCAGGAACTCTCCCCGGCCCTGGGCATCGGCGCCTTCGCCGACAAGACCCTGGTGGCCGCCGGACAGTGCACCAAGGTCGACCCGGCCGTTTCCCCTGCGGTCGCCGGGCTGTTGGGCTGTGGTGTGATGGCCGGTATCGGCGCGGCGATCAACACCGGCAACGTCGGACGCGGTGACACGGTCGCGGTCATCGGGTGTGGTGGTGTCGGTGACGCGGCGATCGCCGGGTCGCGGCTCGCGGGTGCGGCGCGGATCATCGCCGTGGACATCGACGACCGGAAACTGGAGAAGGCCCGCTCGATGGGGGCCACGCACACCGTCAACTCGAAGGCCGGCGACCCTGTCGAGGCGATCCGCGAGCTGACCGGTGGCTTCGGCGCCGATGTCGTGATCGAGGCGGTCGGCCGCCCGGAGACGTACAAGCAGGCCTTCTACGCGCGGGACTTGGCGGGCACGGTCGTCCTCGTCGGTGTGCCCACGCCCGAGATGAAGCTCGAACTCCCGCTGCTGGACGTCTTCGGACGCGGCGGCGCGCTCAAGTCGTCCTGGTACGGCGACTGCCTGCCCTCCCGCGACTTCCCGATGCTCATCGACCTGCACCAGCAAGGACGCCTGGATCTGGCCGCGTTCGTGACCGAGACGGTCCAACTCGACGAGGTGGAGAAGGCGTTCGAGCGGATGCACGGTGGCGACGTGCTGCGTTCGGTGGTGGTCTTCTGATGGCCGCGCGCATCGAACACCTCGTCACCTCAGGGCAGTTCACGCTCGACGGCGGCACCTGGGACGTCGACAACAACGTCTGGATCGTGGGCGACGACCACGAGGTCGTCGTCATCGACGCCGCCCATGACGCCGACGCCATCGTGAAGGCGATCGGCGACCGTCGCCTCACCGCGATCATCTGCACCCACGCCCACAACGACCACATCGACGCCGCTCCAGAACTCGCCGACCGCACCGGCGCCACGATCTGGCTGCACCCGGACGACCTCTCCCTGTGGAAGCAGACCCACCCCGACCGCGACCCCGACGCCCATCTCGCCGATGGGCAGGTCATCGAGGCCGCGGGCGCCGACCTGACGGTCCTGCACACGCCCGGTCACGCGCCCGGCGCGGTGTGCCTGTACGACCCCGGGCTCGGCACGGTCTTCACCGGCGACACCCTGTTCCACGGCGGACCAGGGGCCACGGGACGGTCGTACTCCCACTTCCCGACCATCATCGACTCCATCCGCGACCGGCTGCTGACGCTGCCGCCCGAGACGAAGGTGCTCACGGGACACGGCGACTCGACGACCGTCGGCGCGGAGGCCGCACACCTGGAGGAGTGGATCGCGCGGGGCCACTGAAAGCCCGGACGAAATACCCGACAGAAGGTGTCCGGCTTCTCCCGCACGATCGACATGACAGACGTCGAACGAGCACGGGAGGCCGGACATGCCGGGTCCACTGGAAGGCAAGGTCGCACTGGTCGCGGGGGCGACGCGCGGAGCGGGACGCGGGATCGCCGTGGAGCTGGGCGCGGCCGGCGCCACCGTCTACGTCACCGGCCGCAGCACCCGCGCCCGGCGCTCCGAGTACGACCGGCCCGAGACGATCGAGGACACCGCCGACCTCGTCACCGCGGCCGGCGGCCGGGGCGTCGCCGTCCCCACCGACCACCTGGACCCCTCGGCCGTACGGGCCCTCGTCGACCGCATCGACGACGAACAGGGCCGCCTCGACGTCCTCGTCAACGACATCTGGGGCGGCGAGCACCTTTTCGCCTGGGACACCCCCGTCTGGGAACACGACCTCGACAAGGGCCTGCGCCTCCTCAGGCTCGCGGTCGAGACGCACGCGATCACCAGCCACCACGCGCTGCCCCTGCTGCTGCGCCGGCCCGGCGGTCTGGTCGTCGAGATGACCGACGGGACCGCCGAGTACAACCGCGACACCTACCGCGTCTCCTTCTTCTACGACCTCGCCAAGTCGTCCGTCCTGCGCATGGCCTTCGCCATCGGCCACGAACTCGGCCCGCGCGGCGCCACGGCCGTCGCGCTGACCCCGGGCTGGCTGCGCTCGGAGATCATGCTCGACCAGTTCGGCGTGGGGGAGTCGAACTGGCGCGACGCCCTGGAACGCGTCCCGCACTTCGCCATCTCGGAGACCCCGCGCTACGTCGGCCGCGCCGTCACCGCCCTCGCCGCCGACCCCCAAGTGGCCCGCTGGAACGGGCAGTCGCTGTCCAGCGGGGGGCTCGCCCCGGTGTACGGCTTCACGGACCTCGACGGGAGCAGGCCGGACGCGTGGCGGTACATGGTGGAGGTGCAGGACGTGGGGAAACCGGCGGATGTGACCGGGTACCGGTGAGCCGGTGGATCAGACCTCGGTGACCGGCCAGCGCGCCGAGTGACCCGGCGGCAGCGCCAGATCGTCCCGTACGGCCGCGTAGTAGCCCTCGCGACCGGCGCGCTGCCGCTCCAGCAACTCCCGCCAGGCGCCCGGGTCATGGGTCCCCGCGCGCATGAACCGCTCCATCTCCATCACCGCGCCGACCCACGCCCGGGCCTTGTCCACCACCTCCGTGCTGCCCAGCAGGATCAGCGCCTCGCCGGACGGATCGCGGTCCACGGTCGCCTGGGCCAGCAGGGGTTCCGCCTCCGCCGGGGTGAGCGCGTGCGGATGCGGGTCGTTGCCGAGATGGGACGCGACGCGGTAGGTCAGGGTCACGGACTTCTTCAGCGTCCGGGCGTACTCGGCGTACACATCGAGCCGCCGCTCCTCCCAACGAGCCTCACGCTCCCGCTGGAACCTCGCCCGGTCGCCCCGCACGATGGCCAGGTACGAGCCGAGCGCACCGATCACCACACCGATCAGCGCGGGCAGTTGCTGTAGGAACGCGTTCATGTCCGCACGGTATCTGCCGAGTTGATCGCTCCGGCAGTACGTTCGGGCGCATGACTGACACAACGCGCTTCGAGGGGTACGGAGTTCTCGTCACCGGTGCGGGCCGCGGCATCGGCGCGGCCGTCTCCCGGCGCCTCGCCGAGGAGGGGGCGCGGGTGCTGGTGACCGACGCCGATCTGCCCGAGGCGGAGAAGACGGCGGCGGCCTTGCGTGAACTCGGGCTGTCAGCCTCGGCGTTGGGCTGTGACGTGGGGGACCAGGGCGCGGTCGAGCGGGCCGTCGCGCACGCTGTCGGCACCTTCGGGTCGCTCGACGTCCTGGTCAACTGTGCCGCGCACTGCACGCCCGACGTCCCGCTCTTCGAGGACGAACCGGACGACGAGTGGGCGCGTGACCTCGACATCACGCTGACCGGGACGTTCCGTTGCTGCCGCGCCGCACTTCCGCACCTCGTCGCCTCCGGGCGCGGGGCGATCGTCGGCATCGGTTCCGTCAACGGGGCCCAGGACTTCGGCAACCACGCCTACAGCGCTGCCAAGGCCGGACTCGTCTCGTTGACCCGTACCCTCGCCGGACAGGCCGCCCGGCGGGGTGTGCGGGTCAACCTGGTGGTGCCGGGCACGGTCCGCACCTCCGCCTGGGAGGGCCGGGACGACGACCTGGACGCGCTGAGCGGGCTGTATCCGCTGGGCCGGGTCGGCGAGCCCGAGGACATCGCCGCGGCCGTCGCCTTCCTCGCCTCACGCGACGCCTCCTGGATCACCGGGACCACGCTCACCGTCGACGGAGGGGTCACCGCGGTGGCCACCGGTTTCCGCAGGGCTCTTTCAGAGCAGGCCGGCGAGGGGCAGTGAGGCCAGCGCCGCCAGCACCCGGTCCGTATCGGCCTCCGACGTACGCCAGTTGCTGAACGCGGCACGCAGCGCGGGCGTCCCGTCGTACACCGTCGGCGTCAGGAACGCCTCGCCGCCGGCGGCCACGGCCTCCGCCACGGCGGCCACCCGCTCCTGCGTGGGGTTCTCGGCGAGGGTGAAGCAGACGACGTTCAGCCGGACCGGCGCCGACAGCCGCAGACCCGGGAGCGCGGCGACGCCCGCGCCGAGACGGTGGGCGAGGGCGACGTTGCGCTCGACGATCTCGCGGTGCCCGGCGCTGCCGTAGGCCAGGAGGGAGAACCAGGCGGGGAGGGCGCGCAGCCGGCGGGAGTTCTCGGGGGTGAGGTGGAGGGAGTCCGGGTCGCCGGTGGGCGGGCCGAGGTACGGGGACGCGTTGTGGAACACCCTGACCTGGAGGTCACGGCGGCGGGTGAACTGGACGGCCGCGTCGTAGGGCACGTTGAGCCACTTGTGGAGGTCCACGCAGACCGAGTCGGCCGCGTCGAGGCCGTCGACGAGGTGCGCGTACGTGGGGGAGAGCGCGGCGAAGCCGCCGAACGCGGCGTCCACGTGCAGCCAGAAGTCGTACCGCTCCTTGAGGGCCGCGATCGCGCGCAGATCGTCGAAGTCGACGGTGTTCACCGTCCCGGCGTTCGCGACGACGATCGCCGGGCGGCCGTCCAACTCGGCCAGCGCGGCGTCGAGTCGGGCCACGTCGACCGCCTCGCGGTTCCCGGCGAGCACCGGCACGTGGCGCAGCCGGTCGCGGCCGATGCCCAGGACGGACAGCGCCTTGGTGACGCTGGAGTGCGGGCTGCCGGAGAGCACGTCGACCGGGCCGAGCGCGGCGGCCCCGGCCCGGGACACGTCCACGCCCAGCCGCTCGCCGAGCCACTCGCGGGCGATCGCCAGCCCCACCGTGTTGGACACGGTCGCGCCGGTGACGAAGGCCCCGGAGTGCGCCTCGCCGAGCCCGAAGAGCTCACGCAGCCAGTCGACCGTCTCCCGCTCCAGGGCCGCCGCCCAGGAACCGGCCGCCCCGGACACGTTCTGGTCGTACGCACTGGTCAGCCAGTCCCCGGCGACCGACGCGGGCGTCGCCCCACCGGTCACGAAGCCGAGATAGCGCGGGCCGGCCGATCCCGACAGCCCGGGCGCCCACCGTTCCGTGAACCGGGCGAGCGCCGCCTCGCCGCCGGCCCCCTCGACCGGCAGCGGCTCCCGGCCGGGCGCCTTGTCGAGCCGGACGACCGGCCTCTCGGCCACCCCGTCCAGCTCGGCTGCGGCCAGGTCACGGGCGGACTGCAGGAGTGCGGGGAGCCGGGAGAGATCGTCGGCGAGAGTGCGGTGCATGGGCGGCAGCGTAGGCCGAGGTCGCGGGCGGGGTATCGGTCCACTTCCGGGGAACTGGACTGCTGAGCGGCGAACGGCCACCGGCGCGCACACCGGCCGTCGCGCGAGGAATGTCACTGTTTCGTCGCAGCGTGACCGGGACTACAACCTCGACCGCCATACTCCGGTCTAGGTGGCAGAGATCGCAGTACTGGCTGACGGGGAGGGTCCGACATGGGGGACATACGCAGACGAGGTGCCATAGTGCTTGGGATAACCGGGCTGGTGGCACCGCTCACGCTCGCGCTGGGCAGCACGCCGGCCGCGGCGGCGAGCTGTACGACGCAGGCGGGGCCGTACCAGAAGCAGGTGGAGAAGTTCCTCGGCCGGCCGGTCGACGGCAAGCAGTCCGCCGCCGACTGCACGGCCATCCGGGCCTTCCAGACCAAGCACGGCATCACGCCCAACATCGGCTACGCCGGGTCCGTCACCTGGGGCGTGATGGACCTCATGAACAAGCAGAAGGCCGTCGGCAACAAGCCCAACGCGGCCGGCAAGTGCCCGACGAACAAGGGCCGCATCGCCTGCGTGAACCTCACGCTCCAGATCAGCTGGATCCAGGACGGCAGCCGGCTCGTCTACGGCCCGGTCCCGGTGCGCACCGGCCGCAACGGCTACGAGACCCGCACCGGTCTGAAGAAGATCTACTGGCGGGACATCGACCACGTCTCGAACATCTACAACGTGCCGATGCCGTACAGCCAGTTCTTCGACGGCGGCCAGGCCTTCCACTCGGTCAACCTCAGCATGTGGAACCCGCCGGGCTCGCACGGCTGCGTCAACATGACCCCGACCACCGCCAAGAAGTACTGGTCGCTGCTGAAGAACGGCGACGACGTCTTCGTGTACGGCCGCAAGCCGGGGACCTGACAGTCGGTCACCCGGCCCGCGCACCAACGCCGTTGCTACTCGGGCGCGTCCCCGAAGTCCGGGATCTCCAGCCTCGCCCCGCCCTGCCGCGCCGAGTCGTGCGCGATGATGCCCGGCAGGGTGTAGCGGGCCGCGACCCACGCGTTCACGGTGGGCAGCGTGCGGGAGTTGACCGCGGTCACGAAGTCGTCCGCCAGGAAGTGGTGGCTGCCCTCATGGCCGTTGTGCAGGTTGTCGAACTCCCGGGGCAGCCGCGACCGGTCGTGCACCGGCGCCGAGCCCGAGGTGAAGGCGGCCCGAAGGTCCGGCGCGATGTGCTGAAGTGACGGATCGTCAGGAGACATGGTGGGCTTGGGCTCCAGCAGTTCGCTGATGTCCTGCACCCCCTTCTTGTCCTGCCAGAAGGCCACCGTCGCGAGCTGCTCCATGCTCGCGTCGGTCCCGAAGAAGCGGAAACGCGACTCCCGGATCTGTGAGGGATAGCCCACCCGCCGGAACTCGTTCGTACGGAATGAACCGCCGCCCGCCACCTCGAACAGCGCGGTCGCGTTCGAGAAGTCGTTGCCGAACTGGCTGACCTCCTTGTCGAAGACACCGTCCCCGCGCTCGTCGACCACCCCGATCGCGGACACGCTCACCGCGTGCGTCTGCCACGCGCCGAGCACCCCGCCCACCGAGTGCGTCGGGTACAGCAGCGGGGGATAGCTGGCGGTCGCCTTCCAGCCCTCGCCGCCGCTGTACTGGTACGCCTCGTAGAACCCCAGATCCATGTCGTGGACGTAGTCGCCCTCGGCGTAGAAGATCCGCCCGAAGGCGCCCTCCGCGATCTGGTTGCGGGCGTGCACGGTCGCCGGGTTGTACTGGCTGGTCTCGCCCATCATGTACGTCAGTCCGGTCGCCCGGACCGCGTCGATGATCGCCGCGATCTCCGCCGTGCTGATCGCCATGGGGACCGCGGAGTACACGTGTTTGCCGGCGCCGAGCCCCTGGAGGACGAGGGGGCCGTGCGTCCAGCGCTGGGTGAAGATCGCGACGGCGTCGACGGCCGTCGACTCCAGCATCGCCTCGTACGAGGGGAACGTGCCCGCCAGCCCTTCGGTGGCGGCCAGTTGCTCCGCCCGCTCAGGCAGGAGGTCGGTCACGTAGACCTCGCTCACGCCCGGGTGGGCCTGGAACAGTCGGGCGAACTGACCGGAGAACTGGCCTGCTCCGACGATGCCGAGGGAGAACGTCATGGATGCGTGTCCTTCTCTGACGAGGAATTCACTGACCGGGTCACTGACCGGGGAGTCACTGACCGAGGATGAAGTTGATCTGCTTGTTGGTCCTGCCCAGACCGCCGACCGGTGAGTCGTTGGCGTAGACGTCCTGCATGGCGGGGTGCATCAACGCGTACACGTCCGCCGCGTAGTTGGTGATCGGATAGGAGAAGGTGGTGAAGTCCTTCTTGTCGGCGACCGGCCTGGTGAAGGCCGTGACATCGATGCCCTTCTTCTCGTACGCGGCGACGGCCGTGGCCGTGCCGTCCGGAGTCGCGGGAAACACGATTCCGTAACCGCCGACCGTTTTCTGGCATTCGTCGGAGGAGAGGTACTTGACCCACTTCTCCGCGCCCGGCTTGTTGTGCGCCTTCTTGGTGATCGAATCGGCGAGACCGTTCATCATGGTCGCCCGCTCACCGCTCGGACCGGTCGGCGTGAACGCAGTGCCGACCTTGACGCCCTTCGCCGCGTAGTACGTCGAGATCATCCACGCGCCGTCGAAGGAGGTCGCCGCCCTGCCCGAGGCGATCTGCGCGTTGGCCGGGTTGGCGCCGTCGCTGTAGTCCGTGTACGGCGCGAGATAGCCCTTCTTCGCCAGCCCGAAGTACCAGCCCACCACGGACTGGAAGGTCTTGCTGTCGTACTGGTACTCGGTGCCCCAGCGCTTCTTGTCGGTGTAGTTCCAGCCGGCCGAGCCGGTGAAGGGGCTCCACGTCGTCTGGCCGTCGGCGTCACCCGCGCCGCCGCTGGCGAGGCCGTACGTCTTGACGTGCTTCTTGTCGAAGCCCGGTTCGTCACCGCGCTTGCCGTTCCGGTCGACGGTGAGATGGGCGATCGCCTTCTCGAAGGTGCCGCCGTCCGTCGGGTTCCAGGACAGACTGTTGAGCTGACCGGCGCTCAGGCCGGCCGACTTGGCCATCTTCTGGTTGTAGAAGAGGGCGACCGTGTCCCAGTCCTTCGGGGCGCCGTAGCGATGACCGTCCTGGCCCACCCAGTTGGCGGCGAGGCCGGGTTGATAGGTGGCGTCACTGATGCCGAGGTCGTCCAGCGGAGCCAGCACCTTCAGGTCGGCGAACTGGCCGAACTTCTGGATGTGGTCGGTGAACACGTCCGGCTGGGTACCCGCGATGAAGCTCGCGGTGAGCTTGGTCCAGTAGTCGCCCCAGCCCAACTGGGTGATTTTCACCTTGAGTCCGGGGTTCCGCTGCTCGAAGCCCTTCGCGCAGGCCTGGTAGGCGGGGAGTTGGTTGGAGTCCCACAGCCAGTACGTCACCGTGTTCGAGGCCGACCCCACGGAGTCGCCCTGGGCGCAGCCCGCCGTCAGGGACAGCGCGAGCGCCCCGGTCAGTGCCGTGACCGTACGAAATCGCATGCCCTGCCCCTTACTTGATTCCGGTGAAGCTGATGGAACTCACGATGCGGCGCGCGAACACTCCGAAGAGGACGAGCATCGGGAGCGCGGCGATGAGGGTCGCCGCCATTAGTCCCGACCAGTCGTAGCCGGTCTGCGGGGTCTGCGAGCGGAAGATGGCCAGCGCCACCGACAGCACCCGCGAACTGTCGCTGTAGGACACCATCAGCGGCCAGAAGTAGTCGTTCCAGGACGTGATGTACGTCAGCACACCCAGGGTGAGGACCGGCGTGGCCGCCATCGGCAGCAGGACCCTGAAGAAGACCCGGATCTTCCCCGCGCCGTCGAGCAGAGCCGCCTCCTCGACCTCGCGCGGGATGTTCATGAAGAACTGCCGGAGGAAGAACACCGCGAACGGCGTCATGAACATCGTCGGCAGGGAGATCCCCAACAGGGTGTCCACGAGCCCGAGTTGCTTGATGAGAACGAAGTTCGGCAGCAGGGTGAAGATGGCCGGCACCATCAGCCCGGCCAGGAACAGCCCGAACATCCGGTCCCGGCCGCGCCAGCGGAGCCTGGCGAAGGCGTAGGCGGCCATCGCGGAGAAGAACACCTGGCAGACGGTGATCAGGGTCGAGACGACCACCGAGTTGAGGAGATAGCGCCAGAAGGTCAGCCCGCCGCCCGAACCGCCTTGCGCTATCGCCTCCTTGGTCGACTGGAGACCGAGGGCCCGCTCGAAACCGCCGGTGGTGAAGTCGACCGGCAGCGGGTCCGAGGGGTGGGCGGCGAGCCCGGTGTTGGTGGAGAGCGCGGTGCGCAGGATCCAGTAGAAGGGCAGCAGGGTGATCAGCATGATCGCTGCCATCGCGATCCAGGCGGCGACCCTGCCGACGGAGAGCGGGGGCCGGGGTGGCCGTACGGTCTCCTGTCCGGGCGTCGTCGTAGGGGTGTCGGGCGTGGTGGTCAGGGTGGCCATGTCGACTCCTTCCGGTCAGCCGAGGTCGGTCTGGCCGGCGCGGGTGATCCGGTACTGGAGGAACGTGATCGCGCTCAGCACGATCAGCAGGGCCACGGACATCGCGGAGGCGTAGCCGAACTGGAAGCGCCCGAAGGCGGAGCCGTAGATGTAGTACTGGAGGACGTTCGTCGCGTTCGCCGGGCCGCCCGCGGTGGTCACCGCGACCGTGTCGAACACCTGGAACGAACCGATCACCGTCATGATCAGCACGACCGCGAGCACCGGCCGCAGCAGCGGCATCGTGATCCGCCAGAACATCCGCCACTCGCTCGCGCCGTCCACCTTCGCGGCCTCGTACATGTCGCCCGGGATGGCCTGGAGCCCCGCGAACAGCAGCAACGCCGTGTAGCCGACGTGCCGCCACACGTTGATCAGGGCGATCGTCGGGATCGCCCACGTCTTGTCGGCGAGGAACGGGATGTGGTCGAAGCCGAGCCCGCCGATGATCTCGTTGCCGATGCCGAGCTGGGTGTCGAGGATCCACAGCCAGACGATGCCGGCGACGACGTTCGACATCAGGTACGGCGTCAGCACGATCCCGCGCAACAGGGCGGACTGGGTGAGCCGTTGGAGCAGGACCGCGATGGCGAGCGCCGCCACCGTCTGGACCCCGATGTTGATGAAGACGTACTCGACGGTGACCCGCAACGACGACCAGAAGATGGGGTCGTGGACCATCCGGTCGTAGTTGTCGAGGCCCACCCACTTCGCCGGGGTCAGCAGGTTGAAGCGGGTGAAGCTCAGATAGATGCCCCGCAGGGTCGGCCAGAGCAGGAAGACCAGGAAGCCCAGCAGGGCCGGGGCGATGAAGACCGCCGCCAGCCGTCCGTCGCCCCCGTCTTCACGGGCCCGCGGCCGACGGGTCGGGGGACTGCTTGAGGCGATGGTCATCCGGAGACTCCCTTGTCTGAGACGGCTCGTCCTCGCGGCACTTACTTTCGTCGCGAAAGAATCCAGGCGTCAAGAGCTGTGCACAGATCTCTTTCTTTCCGATTAACGGCCGCAGGGTGGTCCTGTTACTTCTATGGCAAAAGAAAGAGACCTTGTGGGAGTGTGACCCTCATGACCACACGTGCCGCCAGCTGGCAGCCGCTGAGCCCCGGTGAACGCTCGGTGGCGATCGAGGTGCTCGTCCACGGCCCGCTGTCGCGCACCGCGCTCGCGCAGCGGCTCGACCTTTCGGCGGGAAGCCTCACCCGCCTCACGAAGCCGCTCATCGAGACCGGTCTGCTGGTCGAGGTCCCCGACGGCGGCGGCCCGGCCGAGGTCCGCCAGGGCCGCCCCTCGCAACCGCTCGACGTGGTCGCCGAGTCCCGCACCTTCCTCGGCCTCAAGCTCACCGAGGACATGGTCTACGGCGTCGTCACCACCCTCAGGAGCGAGATCATCGCCCGCCTCGACCGGCCGCTCACCACCCACGACCCGGCCCAAGTCGCCGACCTGCTGGCCGAGATGACCGGCGAACTCACCGCCTCCTTCCCCACGCTCACCGGCATAGGCATCGGTGTCGGCGGTCTCGTCCGGGACCGTGCCGTGGTGGGGGAGTCGGCCTTCCTGCGGTGGAGCGACGTCCCGCTGGCCCAACTCGTCGAGGAACGCACCGGGTTGCCGGTCGTCGTCGAGAACGACGTGGCCGCGCTCGTCGAGGCCGAGACCTGGTTCGGTGCAGGGCGCGGCCTCGACCGCTTCGTCGTCCTCACCATCGGCGCGGGCATCGGCTACGGCCTCGTCCTCGGCGGCAAGCGGGTGCCGTACGCCGAGGAGGACCGCGGGTTCGGTCGCCACTGGATCCTGAACCCCAACGGCCCGATCACCCCCGCGGGGCAACGCGGCAGCGCCGTCTCGCTGTTGACCATCCCCAGCATCCGCTACCAGATCCGGGCCGCCACCGGACTCGACCTGACCTACGAGGAGATCCTCGCCCGCGCCGCCGCCGGTGAACCCATGCCCTCCCGCGTCATCGACGAAGCCGCCCGCGCGCTGGGCACGTTGGTCGCCCAGATCGCCAACTTCGTGCTGCCGCAGAAGATCCTGCTCGCCGGTGAGGGCGTCGGTCTGATCGACGTGGCCGGTAAGACGGTGGACGACACGCTCCGCGCCCACCGGCATCCGCTGGCAGCCCCGCTCGACGTGGAGACGAAGGTCTCCGACTTCCACGACTGGGCGCGTGGCGCGGCGGTGTTGGCGATCCAGGTGCTGGTGCTGGGTGTGGTCGAGGTGTGAATTGCGTTACAGGGCTTGACAGATGACGTGATCAGCAACACGGTCCGATATGTCTGATTCACTCGTGATTACTCACATCGCCTTCACCTTGGGCGACGTATGCTTCACACCATGTCCACCAGCGTTGAATCAGCCACCGAGCGATCGGCAGCCGAGGTCAACGAGGAGATCAGAGCCCTGTGGCACCGATCGGGCGGGACACTGAGCGTCGAACAGCGCGAGGAGTACCGACGGCTTGTGATGGAGTGGGCCGCCGCAGCTCCGCAGCCGGCCGAGGCGGCCTGAGCGTCGCCGTCGGCCGCCGCAGGTGTCGTGATCGGTTTCCCGTCCCGGCCTTCCTCGTGACCCACGGCCCAGCCGGTCGAGCCCTCTACGACCCGACAGGCCCCATCGAGGCCCCATCGACCCGGTCGATCGAGCGATCCACCGGGTCGAACTCCCTTGAGTGATCAGCCCCACATCGCCGAGTAGTGCCGCTGGAAGGCCTTGCGGTCCTGCTCGGCGCGGATCCAGCGCGTCGCCACCAGCGCGATCAGACTGCCCGCGATGACCAGCAGACCGGGACCCACGTTCTTCGGGTCCGTCAGCCGGGACGCCAGCGTCGTCGAACCCGAGGTGGTGTTCGTCGCGGCCGCCGAGGTCCCGGGCGTAGCCGCACCGGCGGCTGCCGCGCCACCGGCCGCCGAGGCGGACGGAGCGGGCGAGGCGGCCGTCTTCGGCGCCACCAGCAGCTTCACGTTCAGCGCGGCCAGCGCCTTGGTCAGCGGCTGGAAGAAGGTCGTACCGCCCGCCGTGCAGTCACCGCTGCCGCCCGAGGTCACCCCCAGCGCGATCCCGTTGGCGAACAACGGACCGCCGCTGTCGCCCGGTTCGGCACACACCGTGGTCTGGACGAGACCGGTGACCGTGCCCTCCGGGTAGTTCACCGTCGCGTTGAGCGCGGTCACCTCACCGTCGTGCAGCCCGCTGGTGCTGCCGCTGCGGAACACCTTCTCGCCCACGGCCGCGTCGGCCAGGCCCGTGATGGTCACCCCGCTGCCGTTGCCGATCGCGACGACGTCCGCGCCCTCGCCCGCCGAACCGTTGGCGTACTGCACCAACGAGAAGTCGCTGCCGGGGAAGTTGTCGGAGACCGTCTTGCCCAACTGCTGGTCGCCCTGGTTGTTGGCGAACCAGATGGACCCGACAGGACCGCAGTGCCCTGCCGTGAGGATGAAGTCGGTCTGGCCGTCGGTCACGTTGAAGCCCGCCGAACAGCGCCCGCCGGTCGACAGGATCGGCTGCGCGCCGTTGATGCGGGTGGTGAACTTGCCCTGCGTGCGCTGCATTTCGACCGAGGCGCCGATGCTCTTCGCGACCTTCGTCATCGCGTTCCAGGCGGTGGCGGAGACGCTGCTGTCGGCCTCCACCAGCACCCGGTTGTTGCGGTAGTCCATCGCCCACGCGGTGCCCGGCACCTTGGGCGCCGAACTCAGCGTGGTCGCGGCCGAGTTCAGCTGGTTCATGCTGTACTTCACGACCTTCGCCTCGGCGCCCGCCTTCGTCACCTCGGCCGCCGTCGTGGCATCGGTCACCGCGACGACCGTACGGCCGCCGGAATCGACCCAACTGCCCGCCGTTCGGGCCGTACCGAGCTTCGCGGCCAGCGCGGAACCCTTGTCCGCCGGTGTCTGTGGCGCGCTGAGCGTGGCGGCGGACGTGCCGGAAGAGTCACTGGCCATGGCCGCCTGGGTGACCATGGCGCCTCCCAGCAGGAGTCCGCCGACGGACGCCAGCCGTGTGACTCGCCGGATGACCCGTCGTCGTGCGTGCCTCATGCATGGCTCCCGAACCCCGAACGTGCGGTGACGACACCGCGGGGCCCTCCGGTCGTTGAGTGCCCTTCCTCCATACGTGGCCCACCGCCGTCCTGTTCACCGAACAGCGGACCGGCTTCAGCTCCTACGGCCAACGGGCGCGCCGCTGGGCCGAGTTGGCCCTGGCACTGCCCGGCCGCGGCCCGCCGTTCCCCGCCCCGGCTGCGATGATGACCGCATGCGTGTGCTGATGCCGGTTCCCGACCACGACTTCGACGTCACGGAGGTCGCCGTGCCCTGGCGGCTGCTCACCGACGCCGGGCACGGGGTCGTCCTCGCCACCGAGCGCGCCGGTACCCGGCCCGCCGCGGACCCCCGGCTGCTGACCGGTGTCCTCTTCGGACAGCTCGGCGCCGAGGACGAACCCAAGCGGTTCTACGAACAGCTCACCCGGGCACCGGAGTTCGGCGCCACCGTCGCGTGGGCGGACCTGGACGTGACCCGCTTCGACGGACTGCTGCTGCCCGGCGGACACGCGCCCGGCATGCGCCAGTACCTGGGATCTCCCGAACTGAGCGGCAAAGTCGCCGAGTTCTGGAAGTTGGGCCGCCCGGTCGGCGCGATCTGCCACGGCGTCCTCGTGCTGGCCCGCACCCGGGACCCCGACACCGGCCGCAGCGTGCTCGCCGGACGCCGTACGACCTGTCTGCCCAGGTACATGGAACGCACCGCCTACTTGACCACCGCCTGGCGCCTGGGCCGCTACTACCGCACCTACCCCGCCTATGTGGAGGACGAGGTGCGGGCCGCCCTCGACGACGCGGGCACCCAGTTCGAGCGCGGCCCCAGGGAACTCACCCGGCGCGGCACCGCGAGCGACGACACGCACGCGTTCGTCGTACGGGACGGCACCTATCTGTCGGCGCGCTGGCCCGGGGACGCCTACCTTTTCACCCGCGGGTATCTCGACCTGCTACGGGCATCCGCGGGTGCTTAGACTGCCGACCATGGACGAGACCCCGCTGGACCGGCTCGGCGCAGGCCAGTACCTGCTGATCACGAGCTACCGCAAGAACGGCTCCCCGGTCGCCACCCCGGTGTGGGTGGTGCGCGACGGCGAGACACTCGGTGTCTGGACGGTCGCCGACTCCTGGAAGGTCAAGCGCATCCGCGCCCGCGCCGATGTCCTCGTCGGCCCCTGCGACCTGCGCGGCAACCCGACCGGCAACCAGGTCCCCGGCACCGCCGAGATCTGCGACGCCGAGACCACCGCCCACTACCGCGCCCTCATCAAGCGCAAGTACGGACTCACCGGGCGCCTCACCCTCCTCGGCAGCCGACTGCGCCGGGGCGCCGACGGCACCATCGGCATCCGCGTGACGCTCGCACCCTGAGGACGAACCCCTTGCCCACACAACCCTGGGAGCGCCCGTGGACCCCGCGCTGACCCCTGCCGAGCTGCGACTGCGGCAGGAGCGGGTCGTCTTCGCCCGGATGCGCAGCACCCAGGACCGGGTCGCCGACGCGATCACCGCGTTCGCCGGCACCATGCTCTTCGTCTATCTGCACGCGCTCTGGTTCGCCGTCTGGATCGCCCTCAACGAAGGACTCCTCGGGCACGCGGGCATCTTCGACCCGTACCCCTACGGGCTCCTCACGATGATCGTCAGCCTGGAGGCCATCTTCCTGTCGACCTTCGTGATGGTGAGCCAGAACCGCCAGGCGGCCCGCGAGAACGTCCGCGCCGACCTCGACTTCGAGACCAACCTCCGCTCCGAGGTGTGGTCCGCCCACATCGGCGCCGCGCTGGGCCTCGACCCCCGCGAGATCGAACAACGCGTCCAGGAACTCCTCACCGAGAACCGCGCCAAGATGAACATCGGCACACAGAAGCCGAGTTGAGCCTCCGAGGTCCGAGGGACGCAACAGGAAGGGGCCGCAGCTCTCGCGCTGCGGCCCCTTCCCTTCATACGGCGGTACGACGGTCCGCTACGACGCGTCGAGCACTGTGCCGGTCAACTCCGGGCCACCGCTCTGCGGGTTGCCGTTGTCGTCCAAGGCCACGAACCGCACGGACTCGGGCTGTTCGGTCACCTGGTCCTTGACCGTCGGGATGCTGATCTCCGTGCTGGACTGTCCTGCCGGGACGGAGGTCCAGAGGGACAGGTTCGTCACCTGGGACAGCGGGCGCTCCGGCGCGGGTTCCTCACCGGAGTTGTCCCTGAGCCACTGCGCGTCGATGTCCAGGGTGGACAACTCCGGTCCGGTGGCGACCGGTTGGACGAGGAACGAGGGGTACAGCTCCACGTCGGCGGGCGCCGACAGCGTCACCTTCCACTTGAGGGGCTGGCCCTCGGTGACCCGGTCGGCGACCGGTGTGACGGTGAACGTCGGCATCGGGTCGTCGTTCTCGGCGGTCACCCCACCGCGGTGGGCGCCGATCACCGCGCCGTGCACCGCCTTCACGAAGATGTCGTGCTGACTGCCGTAGTCGAAGCGGGTGTTGCCCTCGACCTTCACCGGTACGTCGATGTCGTGGCCGCCGGGCCGCACCGTCACCAGTCGCGATGTGGCCGTGCCGGTGGCCGGGTCGGAGACGTAGAGGCGCACCTGTCCGTTGCCCCGGCCCGACACCTGCACGGGGACGCGGTACGTCTTGACGCCCGAGTCGCCCTCCTTGACGGAGAGGCGTCCGATGTCGACGCGGGGGAGCGGGGCCGCGGTGGCGACCGGAGTGCCGGGGCGCCAGCCCCAGGCGTCCATCAGCCAGGCCTGCCCGGAGTGTGAACGCGCGGTCAGGGCAAGGGACTTGACGTGCTTCAGGTCGAGCCCGGCGGCTGCGGTCAGGGGGACGCGGACCTCGCGGGCCCAGTAGGAGGAGGTCCGTTCCGTCCCGGGCAGGCCGTCGACGCGGACGCGGCCGAGGGTCGCGCGGTGGCCGGCCGTGTCGGTCAGGGACACGTCGAGCTGGGTGCCGGTGCTGTTGGGCGGCACGATCACGCGCAGGGCGAGGCTC
Organism: Streptomyces sp. NPDC101776; assembly: GCF_044766845.1. Taxonomy (NCBI): domain Bacteria; kingdom Bacillati; phylum Actinomycetota; class Actinomycetes; order Kitasatosporales; family Streptomycetaceae; genus Streptomyces; species Streptomyces sp. NPDC101776. The sequence goes on from NZ_JBIWMV010000001.1 coordinate 1,254,512, forward strand.
TTGGAGCCGCCGAGGGAGACCGGCTTGACGGGACGTACCGTCACCGCCGAACCGGCCGCGGACCAGCGCAGCGCCACCGCGCGGCGGCCGACCTCCTTGGAGGTCTCCCAGGTCGCGAAGTGCGGAGAGCCACCCTTGGTGTCGGGGCCCAGACAGGCGACGGCCGGGTCGGGGTCAACGGCGGAGCACAACCGGCCGCCGGACACGGTCACTTGGCCGTCCGGGAGGAAGCCGGCACCTCGGTTCGCGCCCACCGCGTGGGTGAGGACACGCGCCGGGTCAGCCGAGGGCGCCCGGCGGCCCGAGCCGTCGAGCAGCTCGCGCGCCCGGTCGTCCCCGCCGACGAACAGCCGTGCCGCCGTGGCGATGTAGGTGGAGCCGGCCTTGTGCTGCTGGTCGGCGGTCAGCCGGGTCGCGGAGCCCGGCGAGCACACCGCGTCGCGCTGGTCGGGGTCGTCGTAGAAGTCGTCGGACGCGGGCGCCTGGGCCTGGCCCGGCGTCCACTCGGTGTTGAAGAAGTTGTGGTCGGCGCCCTCGACGTAGACCGCGCTGTGCAGGGCGGCACCCCGGCTGACTCCGCGGGTGCCGTCGACGAACACCTCGCCCTGGAGGTCGGAGACGTCACCGTCGCAGCCGGGCAGGATCGTCACCGACGGCACGTCGGCCACCGGGTTCTGGCCGAAGATCGTGGGGCCGATGAGGACCGTGCCGCGGATCTTCCAGCGCACCGGGCCGTGGTAGCCGTCCTGGGCGGCCGGCGGCGGGTAGAGGCTGTCCATCGCCGCTCGGTTGACGCCCTCGCCACCGCGCGAGTGGCCGATCAGCAGGACGCGGGAGAGGTCGGCCCGCGGTGCGTTCCGGACGACCGCCGGAGCCGTCCGCGGGTGGGCGGACCAGTCGGCCCAGCGGGCCAGGTGGAGCCGGACCAGCGACGAGCGGGCCTGCGCGCCGGCGTCCTCGGCGTCGGCGTCCTGGGCGTTGATGCCGTTCGCGGAGATCGACACCGTCACATAGCCGTGGGAGGCCAGGAGTTGCTGGTCGCGCAGATAACCCCGGTAGCTCGGGACGGACTTGGTGCCGGCGGGACAGGGCCAGTCGCCGGTGATGTCCTCGGTGCCCGGCGTGTAGCAGGTGTAGTGCCGGCCGTGCAGGAACAGCGCGAGCGGCCGCTTGCCGGTGGCGCCCTTCGGCGCGACCACGACGGCCTTCATCTCGATCGGCTGCGGATACCCGGGCAGCCGGACCGAGTTGAGCGTGTACTCGCCGGTCGTCGTACGGTACGCACCCGGCTTGCCGGGATCGATCGCGCCGGCCGGGAGCGGGGCCGCGGGCCGGGCGACCGCCTCCGAACGTCCGCTGCCGGAGCCGCTGTTGTCATCGGCGGCGTCCAACCGGCGTCCGGCGGCCAGTACTTGAAGAAATGTCAGCTGCTTGGGCGCAATGGCGCCGAGGCCGAGCCGGAACGTCCGTCCGTCCTTCGCCGGGCTCGGCACGCCGAGGAGCCGGCCCCCGGCGTGGAACTCCACACGCGCGTCCCCCATGGGCACCCGCGTGCCCGAGCGCCACACCAACTGCTGCGCGGAACCCTTCCCCGTGATCCGCCAACCCGGCGGAAGCGTGCCGTCGTCTGCCGCCGCCGTCGCCGTGAACGGTCCGGCGTCCGACGCCGGCGCCGCCTGCGCGGACCCGGACATCCCTCCCGCCACCGCGAGCACCGTCGCGGCCGTGACCCATATTCGCCGGGCACGGAACAATGTGTTCTCCTCCTCGAACCCCAGACACGGGAGCCCCGGCGGTCCCGGGAGCCCCTCGCGCCCCGGAGGACGGGAAGCGGAGACTGTGGGTTGCCTGTGGAGGAGGAATCGGCCGATCTTCGTCGGCGGGTCCGGACCCGGGCTCAACCCGGGCTCGCGGTACGGCGGTTCAGGAACCGCCCCGCCGACCGGTGCCCAACCGCTGCGCGCGCAGGGCGGGTCGGGCTGTCAGTGCCAGGCGCGGTAAGGCTCGTCGCGGAGTTGGAAGACGGGTTCGCCGCGCACCGGGTCCTTGGCCGTGGACAGCCGGACGCGGTCGCCGCTGTGGATGCCGATGGGCGGGCCGATGACCCGGCCGCGCACCACGAAGCCCTCGGCCATCTCGATCAGCGACACATTGCGGGCGGCGGGGGTGTTGCGGTGCACCACCGTGGAGTGGCGGACCGTACCGGTGCCCTCGCTGCGCTCCGTGCGCAGGTCGCCGCCCTGGCAGACCGGGCACAACAGCCGGTGGTACATGGCGGTTCCGCACCAGGTGCAGCGCTGGAAGAGGATGGTGTCCCCGTCCGCGGTGGGCGGATCGAGGAGGCCCGCCGGGGAGCCGACTGCCGGACGGGTCGCGAATCCTGAGTGGTGGTACACGCTGTCAACTCCCTGCGCTCGGCCGGAATCCCGCGCGCGGCCGAGCCGGGCACGCGGGTGCGCGGTTCGTCGTGCCACCGTGCACGACCACAGCGTATGGCACTCAGTGCCAAGCGTAAAGATACTGCGTACCCTCTACTTTTCCTGTTCAGCCACTGCCGAGCGCCGTCTCGATCTCCTGCACCACGCGCCACAGCGGCACCCCGCGCCGGGAGACGACCACCACGACGTCCTCGGGTCCCTGCTCGACGACGGCCGGCGCCGGCGGGTGTCCGAACGCCGACTGCACATAGCCCAGCGCGTGGTCCACCTCGGCAGCCGCGTCGCGCTGTCCGTCCGAACGCAGCCAGGAACGCAGGGCGTTGTTGTGCGCCGCGACCACGGCCGCCGCGATCACGTCCGCGTGCAGGGTCCCGTCGTGCCGGCCGGCGAAGCGTCCGCGCAGATAGTCGGCGAGGGCGCGCTCGTAGCGCCACACGACCGACAGTTCGTACGCGCGCAGTCCCGGCACCTTCTTGGTGAGGCGGTAACGCTGCACGGAGAAGGTCGGGTTCTCGTTGTACATGCGCAGTACGAGCCGGGCCGCGTCGCAGACCCGCCGCACGGGCTCGTGCTCGTCGCCGCCGGACGAGAGGAAGGCCGTCATGTCGGCCAGGCAGCGTTCGTGGTCGGGGAAGACCACGTCCTCCTTGGACGGGAAGTAGCGGAAGAACGACCGCCGTCCGACCCCGGCCAGCGCCACGATGTCGTCGATGGTGGTCTGTTCGTAGCCCCGCTCCAGGAACAACTGGAAGGCGGCCGCCACCAGGGCGTCCCGCATGGGCGGCTTGGAGCTCATGGACGGGAACGTAGCACCAGGCCGACCCGTATGGCACTCAGTGCGCTCCAGGTGGGGAACTGAGTCCCCTCGCGGAGGACTGCCTGCCCGACCGGATCGTATTGATCGATGCGACCGCAGCGCTCAAAACGGTCGATACGATCCGAGGCATAGAGTGACCGCGACCAGTTTCGTGTTCAGGGGGACCCATGCGACCGCACGTCGACCAGCGCCATGAGCGGGTGCTCGAACTCGTCCGTGAGCGCGGCAGCCTGCGGGTCGCCGACCTCGCGGCCGAACTCGGCGTCTCCGCCGTCACCTTGAGGCGTGACGTGGAGGCCCTGGCCGGCCAGGGCCGGGTGCACCGGCTGCACGGTGCGGTGGTGTGGCCGGGCGGCGCGAGCCCCGCCGGGGTGCGGGCACGACAGGAGCCCGCCGCGTCCGCGGCGTCCATGGCGACCACCGGGTCCGCCGAGGGCGTCGTGATCGGAATGATCGTGCCGACCACCGCCTCGATCTTCGCCGACATAGTGCGCGGCGCCCGCGAGGCCGTGGGAGCGCGGGGCGGCCGGCTGGTGCTCGGGGTGTCCGGATACGTCGGCGCGGAGGACGCCGTCCAGGCCGCGCACCTCCTCGCGGGCGGCGCCGAGGGGCTGCTCGTCGCGCCCAGTTGGCCGGGCGGCGCACCCGTCGGCGGCCAGGAACAGTGGCTCCTCGACCGGGGCGTACCCACCGTCCTGGTCGAACGCGCCGCCCCGCCCGGCAACCCCGCGGCCGCCCTGGACCGGGTGCGCACCGACCGCGCCCACGGAGCCGCCGTCGCCGTCGGCCACTTCGCCTCCCTCGGCCACCACCGGATCACCGCCGTACTCCAGGAGGGCCCGCACGCCGCGCAGATCATCGCGGGCTACGAGTCGGCCGTACGCTCCCTCGGTCTCGACGACGCCCGGGGCGCGCCGTCCGTCCGCGAACACGGCGACTACGAGTCGAGCGTGGACTACCTGGTCGACGCGGTCCGCGAGCGCGGAGTCACCGCCGCCCTCGTGCACAGTGACGAGGACGCCATCGTGCTCGTGCCCCGGCTCCAGGCGCGCGGCATCCGGGTCCCGGACGACCTGGCGCTCATCGCCTACGACGACGAGGTCGCCCCGCTCGCCGACGTCCCGCTCACCGCGGTGGCCCCGCCGAAGCGAGCGGTGGGGGAGTCGGCCGCGCGGCTCCTGCTGCGACGGATCGCCGAGCGCGGCAGCGGACGCAGGCCCGCCCCACGTCAACACATCGAGCTCCTCCCCGAGTTGAGGATCCGCTCGTCCTGCGGTGGCGCAGCGCGCGCCCGCTGACCACGGGCCGACCGTTTTGATCATTCCGCGCGAAACGCTCTCCGCGTACCTCTCTCCGCGCACCCTCTCGACCAAGGAGAACCGGCATGCCCGCCACACCCCCTGCCCGCCCCCGCGTCCTGTACGTCACCGACCTGACGTACCCGGCACGCGGGCGCCGCTACTGCGACGAGGACATCGCCCTGACGTCCCGGCTGCGCGAGGACTTCGACCTGGCGCTGTGTCATCCACTGGACGCCGCCGCGCTGATGGACGGCTTCGACGCGGTCGTGGTCCGCAACAGTGGTCCCGTCCTCGGCCGCCAGAAGGAGTACGACGTGTTCCGCGAGCGCGCGCTCCGCAGCGGAACCCGGGTCTACAACCAGCTGTCCGGCCGGGCGGACATGGCGGGCAAGCAGTACCTCCTCGACCTGAGCGCCGCCGGGTTCCCGGTCATCCCGACCGTCGACCGGGTCGAGGACTTGGACCGCCTGCCCCGCACGGACCGCTATGTCGTCAAGCCCAAACTCGGCGCCGACTCCATAGGGCTGGAGATCGTGACGGCCGACCGGCTGCCCGCCCTGGCGGACGGGAAAGTCCTTGTCCAGCCGTGCGTCGACTTCTCGTACGAGGTGTCCTTCTACTTCGTCGACCACGACTTCCAGTACGCCCTGTATGCCCCCGACACCGAGCAGCGCTGGCAACTGGCACCGTACGAACTCGCCCCCGGGGACCTGGAGTTCGCGCAGCGGTTCATCGACTGGAACACCATCGACCACGGCATCCAGCGCGTCGACGCCTGCCGCACCCGGGACGGCCGACTGCTCCTGGTCGAACTTGAGGACCTGAACCCCTATCTGTCCCTGGACGCACTCGGCGACCCGGAGCGGGACGCCTTCGTCGCCGCGCTGAAGGCGTCCTTGCACCGGTTCGTCCGGACGTCACCGCCCCGGGGTGAGTGAGCGCGTGCCGCGCTGAACTCCGGCGGCCGTGCGCGCGTATCTCTCCAGGGGGATGGGTCCGTGCGCGCGGAACGGAAGGAGAGCAGTGTGTCTACACCGCCCGAACCGGGATCGTCGTCCGGCGGCCCGGTCCTGGAACCCGCCCGAGTCCTGCGTCGGCGCCGCTCCGACAATCTCGCGGAGCTGCTGCGGGAGCCCCGTCGGGACTCCTCCGTCTTCGAGTCCGTGCCGGTACCCCGGCCGTTCTTCGGTTCCGAGTCCGAGACAGAGGAACTGCCGCCCGTACCCGGTGAGTTGCACCCGCTGTCGACGACGGGTCCGTACGGGCCCGGGCCGGCCACCGGTCCCTTCGGGCCCGGTCTGCGCCGGGCCGCGATCGTCGTCGGGGTGAGCGCCGCCGCGCTGGTCGGCTTCGCCTGCGCTCTCCTGCTGCCCGGCAGGGGCGAGGCCAGCACGGCCCAGCCGGTCGCCACCCCCACCCCGGTGGTGTCCGCCACGGCCACCGCCGCGGCCGACCCGGACGGCGCCGGCACCCTCCGCGAGGGCGACAGCGGCTCCGAGGTGAAGGAGCTGGAGGAACGGCTCCTGCGTATCCCCAACGTCTACGAGAACGGGTCCACCAGCGGCCGGTTCGACGCGACCCTCACGGCCGCGGTCGCCCGCTTCCAGCTCTGGTACGGCATCCGGGGCGACGAGAACGGCGTGTACGGCGACGACACCCGCAAGGACCTGGAGTCCCGTACGACACTCGACGACGGCCAGTAGTCGAACGGTTCCTCGAACACGCGGCAAGGCCTGCGGAAAGTCGATGGTCCAGGGGTCGTAGCGCCTCATCATGGACAGCGCGGCGCCGCAGGTCGGCGGTGTCGTGCCCGCTGCGAACCGAAGGCCACGCCGATGAGCGGCTCCCGCGTCCCGGGTCTGATCCTGCCCGGAGTCCTTCTGCTGGCCCTCGTCGTCGGGGTGTTCTGGTACTGGCTCCACCGCGACGACGACTGACGACCTGACGACCGACACCCCGACCCGTGGCGGGGTCAGCGTCCCGTGCTGTGCCCGACCAGCGCCTCGGTCACCGCGCGCACGCTGCGCGCGATGTGCTGGAGCTGGAGCACCTCGGCGGCGTACAGCTTGATGGTGTGCTCGATGACCGACTCGGGCAGACCGATGCCGGGCAGGTCGGCCCGCGCGGTCTGGAGGGCGGTGCGGGCCACGCGGATCTCGTGCTGGACCTGGATCTGCGCATGGCGGGCGAGCAGCACGGGGTGGCGGATGAACGCTGGGTAGCTGGCGTAGCGGGCCGGCACCAGCTCGCGCAGCCACTTGGCCGCCGAGCGCTCCCAGTCGTAGCTGCCCGGGGTCTTGACCTGGCAGGGCCAGTCCTGGCTGATGCGCGTGGTGGTCAGTTGCATGTCATCGCTTCCGGATGTGCGGCGTCGCGGGGGTGGTTCGACGGTGGGCGGCGGCCCCGGCCCAGGGGATGACCGGGGCCGCCCTGGGCGCTCGCGCAGGCGATGCCCGACCGAACACGCCCGGCGCCGACGCGGGTAGGAGACGGCGGCTGGGAGTGCTCGTGCGAGGGCCCCGGGAGGCAGGTGTCGCCGGCGCGGCGGGTGGAGCGGAGATGCGCATGGGCGGACCGGGCTTTCTCGGGGCGGGTGCGATCCGTGAGCAGTATTTATATATGCCGTCCGCTTTGCAAGGCGTATGAAAACATTCATGCGCGAAATAGGCGGATCGATGCCCTTTTGAAGTGATACGAGGGGGGAGTGGTCGGTCAGTCCCGCATGAAGAACTGGTGCTGCTCGGCGATCTGCTCGTAGTCCTCCAGACGGGCCTGGGTGCGCTCCGGATCGGCGTCCGTCATGGCCTGGAGCAGCGCGGAGGCCATCACGCCGGGCGCCGCGTACGAGTCGAAGACCAGGCGGGAGCCGGTGCCGGTGGCGAAGGTGACGTCGGCCTCGTCGGCCAGCGCGCCGAGCGCCAGATCGGTCACGAGGGCCACCTTGAGGCCGGCGCTGCGCGCCACCCGGAGCGTGGTGAGCGTCTCGTGCGCGTGCCGCGGCATGTCGAACGCGAGCAGCCAGGTGCCGCCCGCCTCGCGGGACTGGAGGATCGCGTCGTAGGCGACGCTGCCGCCGCGGGTCACCAGCCGTACGTCGGGGTGGATGCGGCGCGCGGCGTACGCGAAGTACTCGGCGAGCGAGACCGAGATGCGCAGGCCGAGGACGGTCAGCGGGGTGGACGCCGACAGTTCGCGGCCGACGTCGATCAGCCGGTCGGGGTCGGCGAAGTCCCGGCGCAGGTTCTCCAGGTTGGCGATCTCGGCGTCGACCGCGGCCTGCAGTTCGTTGCTGCGGTTCTCCTCGGCCGCCGGGCCGCCCGCGAGGGTGCGCAGGGCGATCGCCTGCAACCGCTCGCGCAGCGCGGGGTACCCGCTGAAGCCGACCGCCGCGGCGAACCGGGTCACCGAGGGCTGGCTGACGCCGACGCGCTCCGCGAGATCGGTGATGGAGAGGAACGCCGCCTCGGTGATGTGCTCGATCAGGTACTGGGCGATGCGCCGTTGGCCCGGTGACAGGCGTGGCCCGTCGAAGAGTTCCCTGAGTTGGGACGTCGGTGCCGCGCCGACTTCCGGGTCGGTTTTTCCCGAGGTGATCACGGATGCCTGGGCGCGTGCCTGCTGCGGCGATGGCACCGGTGCGCCTCCTTTGTCTCCCACAGCCACTCAACATAGCTCACAGAGCGTTGTGACCAGAGGGTGATCAACGCCGGTAGATCGTGATCGAATGACCGACTTGATCGATCGGACGACTGCTGTCGATCAACTCGGCCAGTTTTCCCGTCGCCTTGTCGATCGAGGTGTCCGAAACGACCAACAGCCCGTGCACCTCGCGCACCCCTGCCTTGCGCGGATCGGACGATTCGATGCCGTAGTACGACGGCACACCACTGCCCTTGTAGACGAGCCAGATCCGCTCGCCCGCGTACCGCTCGCGCAGCCGGTCGGCGAGGCGGCCGAGGTCCTGGCCCCAGTCCACGTTGGAGTCGTGCAGCCGCAGATAGGTCTTGGACGGACCGCCGAACGCCTCGTTGGAGTACGGCAGATAGTAGGGGAACGTCCGCAGCGAACTGACCGCGACGAACGCCACCAGCACCCCCGTGGACAGCGCGGCCCACCGCCACCGCAGCGCCGGCACACAGGCCGCCGCCACCGCCAGGAACATCGGCACGAAGATCGCGTATCGCGTCCCGAAGTCCCGCGAGCCGTCCATCGCCGCGCCCAGCAGTACGGCGGTGGGGAGCAGCAGATACGGCGCCGCCGGCCGCAACCGCCGTACCGCCACCACCGCGACGGCACCCGCCGCCCACAGCACGAGCATGCCGAGCGGGGTCTTCACGAGCAGCGCCACCGGCAGGTAGTACCAGTGCGACCCGGTGTAGAGGTGCCCGAACAGGAAGCCCTGCCACGGATAGTCCTCAAGGCCGAACTGGATGCGCATCCCGTCGAGGAACGCCCGCGGGAACGGCAGCAGACCGACGATCTGCCCACGCAGTCCGTGGATGACGGGCACCGGTTCCGTGGACGTGAACCGCAGCCGGGGATCGACGGCGAGATACGACGCCCACACGACGGCGACCGTCACCAACGCCACCACGGCCGCGCCCGCGACCCCGAGCGCCAACGCCCGGCGCCGGGCGTCACGGTCGGCCGGGCGGCGCGCGGACCACACCGACGCGACGGCCAGCAGCATCAGCACGGGTGCGGCGGGCAGGGCGCTCATCTTCGTCGCCACGGCGGCACCGAGCGCCGCCCCCGCGAGCGGGACGTACAGGAACGGGCGCCGTCGGGCCCGCCACAGCAGCCATGCCGACGTCAGCAGAAAGCCGGCCTGTGGCACGTCGAGCGTGGCCAGCGAGCCGTGTGCGACGACATCGGGCGAGAAGGCGTAGAGGGCGAGCGCCGCCAACCCCCGTGCCGCGCCCACGAGTTCACGGGCGAACGCGAACACGACCAGTCCGAACAGCAGGGTCAGTACGATCACCGGCAGCCGGGCCCAGAACATCAGCCGCCAGGGGTCGTTGCCCGACTCGTAGAGCAGATGGCGGCCCAACTCGCCCTGATCACCACGGTAGTTCGCATCGAAGTGCGGGTCCGCCAGGGCGATCCCGGCGGCGATCACCAGTTTCCCGAGGGGCGGGTGCTCGGGGTTGTAGTCGAGGCTGTGCTCGCGCAGATAGACGGTGGCCGTGGCCACGTAGACCGGTTCGTCGATGGTCGGGGTCTGCTCGACGGCGGTCGTGACCATCACGGCGGCCATCTGCGCGAGGAGCACCACCACCAGCAGGGGCAACAGCCACCGCCGGTGGCGCCGCAGTCCGGCGTGGAGGCGGGCCGGCCGGCTCTCCGTGGCGCGCGGCGGAGGGGGCCCGCCGTCGCCGAGCGTGCCGGGGTCGAGGACCGAGTGCTGTTCGCGCGCCATCATCCGCCCTGCGGTGAGGCCGGCCGCGCGGTGGCGGGAGCGAGCCGGAGCCGGGTCATGGCCCTACTCTCGCATCGCTCCCGCCACCAGGGGCGTCACCGCTTCAGGAGTCGTACCGACAGACCTTCCGCCGTATACACGGGTACGGCCCGCAGCTTGTCCGAGTTCAGCGTGATGGTGTCGAACTGGCCGCGCAGCGAGGACGCACCCAGGACGCGCACCGTGGAGCCCGCGGCCGGCGGGTGCTCGGCGTCGAACCGCAGGGACAGCGCGCTGCCCTTGCCGAGCACCGCGCGCCGGGTGACCTCGACGGCGGGCTGGTGGCCCGAGCGCAGCGTGACCTCCAGCGTGGCGGACTGCTGGGCGTACGTGCCGTGGATCTGCACGGACTCGGAGACCCGCAGCGAGCCGCCGAGCACGCTCACGTCACCGTGGCCCAGCGCGTGCGCCGAACCGGCCACCAGCGCACCGGACTTGAGCACGGTCCCGCCGGTGTACGCGTTGTGCCCGGTCAGCGTGAGCGTCCCGGTGCCCTGCTTGGTCAGGCCGCCGCAGCCGTCGATGTCGTTGCGCCAGGCGTCGGTCGCGCCGAAGCCCCCGGCCGCCGCGTCCAGGGCGACGACGACATCGGAGTCGAAGGAGCCGTAACCGTCCGCCGCCGCGAAGAGGTTGAGGCGGCCCCACTGCTCGAAGCCGTCCAGCAGGAGGTAGCCGGAAGGCAGCGCGGTGGTGCGCAGCACCTCCCGCCGCTGGGCCGCGTCGAGGTACGGCAGCCGGGTCTCCAGCAGCACCTCCGCGCCCTTCGGCACGGTCAGCGCCTTGTCACGGCCGCCGCGGGTGAGGACGTAGGTGAACTTGGGCTCCACGACACGGGAGTTGGCACCGCGGTCCGCGTACGGGTCGGTCGCGGTGGTCGCCGAGTGGGCGTAGGCGTACAGGGTGTCCGCCGTCGTGCCGGTCTGCGCCTCGAAGTAGGCGAGGGCCTGGGCGCGCGCCGCCGCCTTGAGCGTGGCGTTGGCCGGGTCGGCGAGCGTGGCGGCGGCCAGCGCGGTGGCCATGATGCGGCCGCCCATGACGTCGACGGGGGAGTGCATGCCCGCCATGATCCGGGTGTGGCTCAACTGGAAGGTACGGGTGACCAGTTCCTGGAAGCGCTCCGGTACGGCGTACGCGTAGGCGAGGCCCGCCAGGTGGAACGCGTTGGTGTGACCGCTGGGGAAACCGGCGTCGTCGGTGGGTGACGTGCTGCGCTGGCGCAGGAGTTGAGGGGCGACGACCACCTTGGAGTCGTAGACCGGGTAGCCGAGCGCGTCGACCTTGCCGGTGTCGACGACCTCGCTCTTCTCGTTCATGCGCCACGGCCGCGGGTACTGGTAGGCGTACTTGCCGGGGTTGCCCGACGCGTAGTTGCCGCGCACGGTGTCGACCAGTTCGGCGACCTTGCCGAGCGCGGAGTCGTGCGAGCCGGCGCCGAGCGCGGAACCGGCGGGCGCGTCGGCCGGGACGGCGTCGTTGATCGTGGTGGCCGGGGTGCCGTCGGGGGCGCTGGTGATCGAAGTGACCGCCAGGGCACCGGACTTGTACAGGTCGGCCAGCGGACCGAGGCCCGCGATCATCGCGTAGCTCTGGTGCTGCCGGTCGTAGAGGAACGCCTCCTTGGCCTGTGCCTCGGTGCGGTGGGTGGTGAGGTCGACGCAGTACCGCACGTTGGCGCGCAGGATCTCGGGGCGCAGCGGGGTGCCGGTGTTCCAGGCGGCGCCCGTCTTCCATATCTGGGCCATGCCGCCGAGGATCCGGACCACGGCGTTGGTCTCGGGTGTCAGGTTCGCGATGACGTTCGTCTTGTAGTCGTCGACGAACGCGAGCGGAGCCGTGGTGGCCTTGGCGTCCGCGGCGGCCAGCCAGCTGACCAGCGTGGGGGCGGCGACCACTCCGGCGGAGGCGCCGAGCGAGGTCTTGAGGAAACCACGTCTGTTCACGGCGAGTCGACCGGCGTCAGTGCGGTGCCCGGCGGGTGACGGCATGGGTGTGCCTCTCTTGAGTTCTACGGCCATTGCGGCCGGCCAGGTCCTGGGACCAGGGAGGGGTCGTGCGATCGGCTGTGGTTCGGGGTGCACCGTACGACGCGAGAAAGCGCATACGTCAACTGGTGCGTACGTGCGAAGATTTGCGCCGGGCCGTGTCTCTTCGGAGGGGGTTCGGCATCCGGCGCGTGACCCCCGGGTGAACGGGGGCCGTGCGGTTCACAGGATCGATCGGGCCAGCGCCACCGCGCCCTCGACGGGCGGCACCCGGATGGGCTGCGGACGCGCCCCGGGCACCCGCTCGGCGAGCGCGCGAGTGAGGGCTTCGTACAGGCGGGGCTGGGCGAGGACGGTGCCGCCGGAGACCACCACGTCGTCGACGGGGACGCCGCGTTCGGCGAGCCGTACGACGAGTGCGGCAAGGGAGCGGCCGGCCTCGGTTATCACCTCGCGCGCGAGGAGCGAGCCCGCGTCGGCCGCGGTGAAGACGACACGGGCGTGGCGGCCCCATTCGGCGGAGACGTCACAAGCGCTTTCCAACGCGGCGCCGAGTGCGGGCACTTCGGCCACGGCGAAGGCCTCGACGAGTCCCAGGGCGAGCTGGTCCGGGGCCTCGCCCCGGTCGTGCGCGGCCCAGGCGGCGCGGGCCGCCTCGCGGACGAGACCGGCGGCGCCGCCCTCGTCGCCGAGCACGGCGCCCCAGCCGCCCACTTGGAGCCGGGTGCCGTCGCCGAGCAGGCCCACCGCGACGGAACCGGTTCCGGCCACCAGGCCGACCCCCTTGTCCAATCCGGCGGCGGGGACGAGCAGTTCGGCGTCCCCCACGACGAGTGCGGGCACACCCAGACGGTCTTCCAGCGCGGCCCGGATGTCGGCGCACTGGCGGGGTGTCTCACAGGCGTGCCCGCCCACGGCGACCGCGGACGGTCGCGCGTGTGCGGGCAGGGCGTCATGGACCAGCGCGGTCAGCCAGTCGGCGGCGGTCGCGGGGTCGTGCGGCCGCCAGCCGCTGCTCGCACGGACGTGGTCGGCGACGACATCCGGGCCCGCGCAGGCGCGGAGATGCGTCTTGGTGCCACCCACGTCGATGCCGACCACGAGGGGCGTGAAGTCCTGCACGGAACCTCTTTCGTCGTTGCGCGGTGCTGCGACGGTGGGCGAACCGTGTCCGGGGGACAGGCAGTTGAAGCACTCGGGAAGCCCCGGGACGGGCTTCTGACGGACCACGGCAGGCGAGTACCGTGACGTTCGTTAGGAAGTTAACTAACGAAGTACAGTGCGTCAAGAGGCATCACGTATCGGGCAACGGGAAGTACCGTCCGGGCCCGCGTGACGTCAGGACATCCCATCGCCGCAGCCCATGGACACCCTCCGGGAGCGCGGCCTGTGAACTGGGGGAAGTGTGGAACACGTCGTGGCGCAGGCGTCTCGGCTGACCGAGAGCGCGAGCGCGGTGTTCGAGGTGCTGGCCAGGGCCGGCAGCGCGACCCGGCCGCAGCTCGCGACCCTCGCGGGCCTGTCCAAGCCGACGGTGTCCTCCGCGGTCGTGGAACTGGAGAACGTCCGGCTCGCCGCGCACTCCGGCACCGCCTCCGGCGGCACGGGCCGCAACGCGGCCGTATACCGTCTCGGCCCGGCCGCCGGTGCCGTACTCGCCGTCGACCTGGGCCCCGCGCTCACGCGGGTGCGTGGCTGCGCCCTCGACGGCACGCTGCTGGCCGAGGCCACCGGCCCCCGGGAGGACGCCGCCGCCGCGGTGCGCGAGGCGCTCGACGCGCTGCCCGCCGCCACTCCGCTGCGCACCGTCGTCGTCGCCGTCGGTGATGTCGCCGCGCGGGACCGGGCGGGCGCCGGGATGCGTCCCGCGACCGCCAAGGCGGGCCCGGTGTTCGACGCCATGACGGTCGCCCTGCCGCCCGGTGTGCCGGTCCACCTGGAGAACAACGTCAACTGCGCCGCGCTCGCCGAACTGCACGAGGGCGCCGCCCGGGGCCGGCTCTCCTTCGGCTATCTCCGGATCGGCGTCGGTATCGGTCTCGGCATCGTCGTCGGCGGCCAGGTGCTGCGCGGCGCGAACGGCGCGGCCGGTGAGCTGGCCCGGCTGCCCTACCCCTGGGACGACGCCGTGGAACCGCGCCGTGAGGCCCTGGAGGAGTACGTGGGCGCGCGCTCGCTGCTGCGGCGGGCGGCAGCCGCTTGGCAGGAATCCGACGGGCCGTGCCCCACTACCGCCGACCAACTGTTCGCCCTCGCCGCACAGGGGCAGGGCACGGCGACGGCCCTGGTCGACCGCCATGCCGCCGACGTGGGCAGACTCGCCGCCGCCGTGGCCGCCGTACTGGACCCGGGACTGATCGTCCTGGGCGGCAGCACGGGCACGGACCCGCAGCTCCTGCCCGGTGTCCGGGCCGAGCTGGGCAGGCTGAGCTGGCCCACCGAGGTGGTGAGCAGCACGGTCGGCGATCTCGGCACCGTGGTGGGTGCCGCCCGGCTCGCGGTCGCCAGAGGAGTCCAAACCGTGACCGATGGTGCGGGGGCGAAGGATTGACGGCCTCGGACTCGGTCTGCCAATGTCCGGACAAGCGCTTTCTAAGTCGGTCGGGACATCGACTTGGGGTGAGCCTCCCGCCTGTACGAGACGTACAGCGACCGCATCAGGGTGAGCTTGTGCGGCAGCGGCCGAGAAGGCCGGGGATGTCACCCGTTCAGAATGGCGAGGCCGGGCGAGGCCGCGCCCCCGGAAAGCGAAACTCTCTGCACAATGCACCCGTGCCGCCTCGGCTGGCGCCGTGCTTCTTCCGCTACGAAGAAAAGGGATCGAAGATGACCAGTGTGAGTATGCGGCGCTCCCGCCGACTCGGCCGCCACGGCATCCGCCGCCTGGTTCCTCTCGCCGCCGCGGCCTCCGCAGGAGCCCTCCTGCTGTCGGCCTGCGGGGGAGGGTCCGGCTCGGGTGGCACCTCCAAGTCCCTGACGTTCTGGATCTCCACCGTTCCGGGCCAGGACGCGGGCTGGAAGAAGCTGGTGGCGCAGTACAAGAAGGAGACCGGCGTCAGCGTCAAGCTCGTCAACATCCCCTACGACGGGTACCCGACGAAGCTGCACAACGCCGCGCAGGCCAACTCGCTGCCCGACGTCGCGGACGTCCCGGCGCTGGACCCGATCTGGTCGAGCAAGCTGATCGACCTCAGCTCCATCACGAACAACAAGGCCAACAAGATCAACGCCAACTTCCTCGCCAAGGACTCGTCCGGCAAGGTGCTGGCCATCCCCTCGGACGTTACCGCGTCCGGCCTGTTCATCAACAAGTCGCTGTTCGAGAAGGCCGGCGTCGCCGTCCCGGCCACGCCCACGGACACCTGGACCTGGACCGAGTTCATCGCCGCGGCCAACAAGGTCCGCGAGAAGACCGGCGCCAAGTACTCCCTGACCTTCGACCAGTCGCCGTCGCGCCTGCGCGCCATGGTGTACGAGATGGGCGGCAAGTACGTCCACGCCGACTCCTCCGGCAAGTTCTCGGTGGACGCGGCGACCAAGAAGGCCGTGAAGTACTTCGTCGGTCTCAACGACGACAAGGTCATGCCGAAGTCGGTGTGGACCAGCGGCGCCGACCCGTCGGCCATGTTCCAGAGCGGTGACGTCGTCGCCTACTGGTCCGGTGTCTGGCAGGTGCCCGCCTTCGCGGACAGCATCAAGAAGTTCGAGTGGGCGAGCGTCCCGACCCCGGCCCAGCCGGTGCAGGCCAGTGACGTCAACAGCGGCGGCATGATGGTCGGCTTCAACAACAACAGCGCCGCGGCCACCGCCGGGAAGAAGTTCATGTCCTGGGTGTACGAGCCCAAGAACTACACCGAGCTGGTGGAGACCTCCGGCTTCCTCCCGGTCGAGAGCGGCCTGAGCCCGAAGTACCCCTTCAAGTCGGCGGCGGCGCAGGCGGCGTTCAAGCTCTACAACGAGGAGATCCCGCTCTACGCCCCGATCTCGGGCTACTTCAACGGCGCGCAGACGGCCTGGGTGCTGAAGGGCAAGAGCCTCACCACCGACCCGACCAAGACGGAGCTCGGCAAGGCGATCAACGGTCAGCAGTCGGTCGACAAGGCCCTGGACAACATCGTGGACGGCTACAACACGGCGGTCGGCAGCGGATCGTAGGCCCAAGGCCCCGGGCGGCGGATCGCACACCGCCGCCCGGCCCTGGCCGCCCACGACCTGCCGGGTTCACGGTCCGAGCCCACAGCAATCCATTCCACCAGCACGGAAGTCAGGAAGATGACAAAAAGCGCCGCGGACGTGTCCGTGAGCCCGCCCAGGCGACGACGACGCAGCACGTACACCCTCGCGCCGCTCGTCCTCATCGCGGCCAACGTCGTGCTGTTCTCGCTGTTCTTCGTGTGGCCGGCGGTGATCGGGCTCGTCTACTCCTTCACCGACTACACCGGTGTGGGGGCGTTCCAGTTCATCGGACTGGACAACTACCAGAACCTGTTCGGCGACTCGACCTTCTACGACGCGCTGTTCCGGACGCTGCTCTACACCGTGCTCGTCGTCCCGCTGAACTTCGTGCTGTCGCTGCTCATCGCCAACCTCGTGGTGAGCAGGCAGGCCAAGGGTGCCTCGTTCGCCCGCGTCGTCTTCTTCATCCCGTGGCTCATCTCGCCGATCGTCGTCGGTGTGCTGTGGCGGTGGCTGTTCGGTGAGAACTTCGGACTGATCAACTACGTCATCGAGAAGTTCGGCGGACACGCGATCGCGTGGCAGTCGAACGCGGACCTGTCGCTGGGCGTCGTGGTGATGGCCGGTGCCTGGTGGGGAACGGCCTTCTCGATGCTGCTGTTCATCGCGGCGATCAAGAACGTGCCGGTGTCGTACTACGAGGCGGCCTCGCTCGACGGCGCCGGCCCCTGGCGCCAGTTCATCAGCATCACGCTGCCGAGCATCGCGCCCACCTCGTTCATCGTGATCCTGCTCAACACGATCAACGCGATGAAGGAATACCCGCTGTTCGTGTCCCTCAACAACGGCGGACCGGGAACCTCGAACAACCTGCTCGTCCAGTACATCTACGAGACCGGCTTCAACCGGGGCCAGATCGGCTACGCGAGCGCCGCGTCCTTCGTGCTCATGCTCATCCTGATGGCCGTCGCGATCATCCAGCTGATCGTCAACCGGCGGGTGGAGAACCGATGACAACCACAGACACGCCGCGTCCGGTCGACGCCGACTCCGGCCGGACCCTTTCCAAGCGGCAGCGACGCAACGGGCGCGACGGCGGGCTTCGGCGCGCGGTCCCCGCGACGACACTGCTGTGGATCCTGGCCGCCCTCTACGGGCTGCCGGTGCTGTGGTTCGTCCTCAGCTCCTTCAAGCCGGCGGGAGACCTCTTCTCCCTTCCGCTGACGGTGCTTCCGCACAACCCCACCGTGTCGGGCTACAAGGCGGCGTGGGACAGCGCCAACTTCTCCCAGTACTTCATCAACACGGCCCTCGTGTGTGTGATCACGACGATCCTCACGGTGGGCGTCAGCTGTTGCACCGGCTACGCGCTGGCGAAGTACAACAACCGCTGGCTGAAGTTCTTCTTCCTCTGCATCCTGGCCACCACGATGCTGCCGTCCGAGGTCATGCTCGCCCCCGAGTTCCTGGTGGTCCGCGACCTCGGCCTCTACAACTCGTTCGCCGGCATCATCCTCCCGGCCGTGCTCACCGCGACCGGCTGCTTCATGTTCCGCCAGTTCTTCCTGACGGTCCCCGACGAACTCGTCGAGGCCGCCCGCATCGACGGCGCGCGTGAACTGTCGATCTTCCTGCGGATCATGGTGCCGATCTCCCGGCCCATCATGCTGACCCTCGCGATCCTGTCCTTCCAGTGGCGCTGGAACGACTACATCTGGCCGCTGCTGATGCTGAACGACCCCAACAAGTTCACCGTGCAGATCGGCATCCAGAGCCTCGTCGGCGCCCAGAACATCAACTGGTCGGTGCTGCTCGGCGGTTCGGTCATCTCCATGATCCCGCTGATCCTCATCTTCCTGGTCTTCCAGCGCTACGTCATGAGCGCCGACATCAACGCCGGACTGAAGGACTGACCGTGCCCACCCCGCTCGACGACGCGTTCGTGCGCGCGGCGGCCCGTGCCGCCGACCGGTCGGCCGCCCCGCTGGCGGCCGACCCCGACGCGGAACCCACCGGTGTGCCGCACCGCGCTCTGGCTCGCCGGGTGAAGACCCTGGTGGCGGCATACCGTTCCGCGGACTCGGCACTGCACGGCAGCGGACAGGCGGTCGCCGCCGCGACGACCCACCTGCGCGCGCTGCGGGCCGTGCAGACGGCCTCCGGCCTCTTCGCGGGCGGCGACAACGTGCAGTCACCGCCGGACTCCGCGTTCACCGTCAACGACGTGTGCGACGCGTACGTGCTCGCCGCCGACGCGGGACCGGGACTGGGCGAGGTGACGGCCGTGCTCGCCGAGATCGCCGGCGCCGCCACCGCCAGTCTCCTTACCGGTGGCGTGCACACCCCGAACCACCGCTGGGAGCTGAGCGCGGCGCTCGCCCGGCTGCACCGGTCGTTCCCCGACGACCGGCTGCTCGACCGCGCCGAGGAGTGGCTCGCCGAGGGTGTCGACATCGACACGGAGGGCCTGTACTCGGAACGCAGCGCCGTCTACGCGTCCCTCGTGACCAACCCGTCGCTGCTGTTGCTGGCCGAGGTGCTCGGGCGTACCGACCTGCTGGACATCGTCGAACGCAACCTCGCCACGACCCTGGACCTGATCAGACCGGACGGCATGGTGGAGACCGTCCACTCGCGCCGCCAGGACCAGAAGCTCTCGTTCCCGCTGTGGCCCTACCTGCCGCACTACCGGCTGCTCGCGATCCGCACCGGCCGGGGCGACTTCGCCCGCGCGGCCCGCCTGGCGGCCGCCGACGGCATCGACGACCCCGACCTGCTCGCCCAGACCCTCCTCACCCCGGATCTGTGCCGCGCCCTGCCGGCCCCGGACGCGGAGAAGCTCCCGCGCGACCGGTACCTCCCCACCGCACGCCTCGCCGCACACGTCTCGGCCACCGCGCACACCGTGGTGTACGGCGGCTCCGACGTGCCCGAGCACCGGCGCATCCGCTCGGGCCTCGCCTGCAACCCCACCTTCCTGCGCCTGTTCGCCGGTGCCGCCGTCCTCGACGCGGTCCGCCTCTCGCGGGTGTTCTTCGACCTGGGCCCGTTCCGCGCCGCCGACATGGAACAGCTCGCCGACAACCGGTACCGGCTCACCCAAACCCTCACGACCGCCTACTACCAGCCGCTCCCGAAGGACCGGAGGCGCGACGACGGCGCCTACCTTCTGGTGGACGAGGGCCGCTTCTCCGCCGCCATGGCCTTCCCCGACCGCCCGCAGGACGAGGTCTCCCACACGACCCGAGTCGAGGTCGACCTGCGGGACGACGGCGCCGACCTGCGGATCGACATCAGCGGACCGCAGGTGCCCTGGTCCCTCGAACTGACCTTCCGGCCAGGGGGAGTTGTAGAGGGCGCCACCCCGATCGGCGACGGACGCTGGTGCCTGACGACCGGGCCGATGGCCTACCGGGTCGGCGACGACGAGATCCGCGTCGAGGCGCACGTCGAGGCGGGCGGACCACTCGCCGGACCGGACCAGGGCGACGTACTACGGTACGACCCGGGCCAGGACCACACGGTGGTGGGCGGCACCGACGCGACGACCGGGAACCGCGTCTACCTCGGCGGAAACGGCCCCCGGACACTGACCGTCACCCTGCGCGCCGGCCGCCCCGCACCCGACCTCTGACCCCGACGACCCACGCCACGGCCACCTCCGGCATGAAGGACTGATCCACCCGTGCACCTCCTCCACCAGCGCGGCCCGCTGCACGACCTCCCCGACACCCCGGAGGCCTACGACGCGGTCCTCGCCGACGTCGTCGAGCAGGCTCTGCGGCGCATCACACCGGAGGGCAACCTCGAACACCCCGACTGCTACGACGACATCGGGGACACCTCGCTCGGCATCACGTCCCTGCTGGCCTTCGCCTGGCAGCGCGGCAAGGACCCGCGCCTGCCGGAGCTGGTCCGGCGCAGCCTCGCCTTCCATCTCGGCGAGCGCGTCTACACCGAGGACAACCCCGGCTACCCGAACCTGAGGGTCCGCAACTCCGGCCTCCCGTACGCCCGTTACGTCCTGGAGGCGGGCGCCCACCCCATCGGCGACTGGCCGAGCACGGCGTGGGCGCTGCTCCAGGCGGTCAACATCCTCGACGCGACGGACGGACTCGTCGACGACGAACAGCGCGCCGCGCTGGTCGAGTTGGCGCTCGGCTACTGGCGCTGGCTCACCGAGGCGACCTTCTTCAACCCGCAGGAGGCCGGCAACCAGGCGATCGGCTGTGTGGTCGGCGGCCTGATGCTGGCCGGCCATCTCCCGTCGGCGGAAGGGGAGTCGGTGCGCGAACGCGCGCTCACCGTGTACGCGGACGAGATCCGCGCCCACCGCGTGAGCGACCGCGGCGCCCTCCTCCCGCCCGAGCACGGCGGCGCGTACGACAACAACTACGGCCCGATCTCCCTCTCCTTCCTCGCGCAGGCCCATATCGTCAGCGGCGAGGACGTCTTCGCCGAGGACGGCGAGGCACTGGCCCGCTACATCGACGCCCGCCTCACCAACGGCGGCTTCGACAACGGCGGTCCGCGCTACAGCGAGCAGCACTCCGCCTTCGAATCGGTCCTCGGCCTGCGCTACTTCGGCGCCCGGATCGGCTCGGACATCGGCCGCTACCGGGGCGACAGCCGCTGGGCCCGGCACGCGGTCAAGCCGGACGGGGGAGTCGACGGCCACTTCGCGTGGATGCTGGTCTGGCAGATCCAGGACAGCACGCCCTGGCACCGCACCCCGTCCACGGAGGCGACCCGCCATCAACTCCGCGCCGGCAGTGTGTCGGTGGCCTTCGACAGCAGGATGACCCCGTCGGTGGTCGAGGCCGACGGCACGTACTACCTGCCCGCGGCCGTCAACCGCCAGCACGGCTTCGGCCCGGTGCTCGACGGCTTCCTGCTGTGCCGCCCGATGGGCGAGGTGCGGGTGCGTGACGTCCGTGCCGAGGGACTCACGGCCAAGCTGGTCACCAAGCCGGTCGTCGGCCGCGACCACGTCCTGCGGCACATCCAGTCCCTGTACGTCACGGACGGCATCAGCCTGTGGACGACGGTGGCCGTCGAACGCCTCGACGGAGCACCGTACTTGCTCGCCGGGCTGCCCTACGCGGCGGACGACGGAGACCGGGTGCGCAGGACGGCGGAGGGCGACGTCAGCTCCGCGGGCACCCTGCGTCTCACCCACCCGACCGGCGAGGGTGCCGACCACTTCGACGCCCGCTCCGAACTCAGCCAGCAGGAGGCGGCGTTCGCCCTCGCCGCCGACCCGCGCGGCTACGGAAACCCGGACGAGGGCTGGAGCCACCTGGTCACCTCCACGGCACTGGAGGCCGACCCGGCACCGGGCGCGCCGGAGCACCTGCAGGTGTTCGCCGTCCGCTACGGCCCCGGCACCGGACCCTTCACCGCCGAGTTCGAGAGCGGCGAGAACGGTGAACTCACCGTCCGCACCGAGGCGTTCACGGCGGTGATCGGGGACGCGGCGGGCGACGCCCACGGAGAACCGGAGCTGACGCTCCACGCGTGAGCCCTCAGACGCGGGGCGCGCCGTACGGCGAAGGCAGCGTGGCCGGGGGGATCACCAGATCCGCCCGGCCACGCGTCGTGGCGACCAGGTCGGCGTTGCGCTGGTCCGTGCCCGAGACCCAGGCCACGGCGGTCTCGTGGTCCTTGCCGAACTCCTCGTGCCGGGCGACCAGTCGGCGGACGCGCTCGTCCTCGTCGGCCTCGCAGAACCACACCTCGTCCAGGCACGGTCGTACCCGCGCCCATGAACCCGCCTCCAGCAGCAGGTAGTTGCCCTCCGTCACCACCAGCCGGGCCGTGGGCGGTACGGGGATCGCGTCGGCGATCGGCTGCTCCAGCACCCGCTCGAAGCCCGGTGCGTACACCACCTCGTCGGTCTCCTCGCGCACCCTCCGCAGCAGCGCCGCGTAACCGGCCGCGTCGAAGGTGTCGGGCGCGCCCTTGCGGTCGCGACGGCCGAGCCGGTCCAGCTCGACGTCGGCGAGATGGAAGCCGTCCATGGGGACGTGCGCGACCCAGGGCTCCCCGCTGCCGTTCAGCGCGCGCACCAGGTGCTCGGCGAGGGTCGTCTTGCCCGCGCCCGGGCTGCCGGTGATACCGAGGACGGCGCGTCGGCCGGGGGCGGTGAGAGCGGTGGCACGGGTGAGGAGGTCGTCGAAAGTCAGCGGCACACGGAGAGTGTGCCATCCGTCTCGGACGCGTGGCCGGGGCGATGACGCGCCGAAGATCGGGGAGTCGAGTCAGCGGAGAGACCATGGAGTGGGGGACAGGAACAGGAGCCGTCCATGCACGACGACGTCACACAGATCCGCGCCCTCATCACCGGCTGGGCCGAGGCCGTCCACCGCGGCGACCTCGCCGGTGTCATGGCGGACCACACCGAGGACCTCGTCATGTACGACGTCCCGCCCCCGCACGCGGGCATCCACGGCCTCGCCGCCTACCTGGCGAGCTGGCCGCCGTTCTTCGAGTGGCAGGCCCAGGGCGCCTTCTTCGACATCGACTCGCTCGACATCACGGCCGGCACGGACGTCGCCTACGCCCATGCCCTGCTCCGGTGCGGTACTCGCGAGGAGTTCGCCGCGTCCCCCACCCTGCGACTGCGGCTCACCCTCGGACTGCGGAAGGAACGGGGCCGTTGGATGGTCGCGCACGAGCACCACTCCTTCCCGCACGACTGACCTGGACCGACTCTCAGGCCGTCTTGTCGATCAGCTCGTCGGCGACCCAGTGCGCGACCTCGGCGGGGTAGGGCGCCGACAGTCCGAGCACGATGTGGTGGAAGCCCGCGTCGAGCGCCTCGCGGATCGCGTCCCGGGTCGCCTCGGGCTTGTCGTAGGACACGGAGAGGTGGATCGAGCGCGTGATGGAGGCGGGGTCGCGGCCGATCTCGGCGCAGTAGCGGTCGAGGAGCGCGCTACGGCCGACGGCGTCCTCGATGTCGCCGCCGGGGATGTTCCACAGGTCGGCGTGCTCGGCGACCACGCGGAGTGTCGCGGCCGAGCGTCCGCCGATGAGGATCGGGGGGTGGGGGCGCTGGACGGGCTTGGGGCTGCCGAACGCTCCGGTGAGGTGGTGGTGGGTGCCGTGGAAGTCGAAGGGCTCGTCCTCGGTCCACAACCGCCGGATCACCGTGCAGGCCTCGGCGAGGCTCGCCAGCGCGTGCGCGGAGTCGTGGAAGGGGAGGCCGTGTGCCTCGTACTCGCGACGGGCGAGGGGATGGTCCGGGCGGGAGCCGACACCGATGCCGAAGTCGAGGCGCCCGCCGGAGACGATGTCGACGGTCGTGGCGATCTTGGCCAGCATCGCGGGCGGCCGGAAGCGGTTGCTGGTCACCATCACACCGAGCCGTAGCCAGCGGGTCTGCGCGGCGAGGGCGGAGAGCAGTGTCCAGCCCTCGAAGGCCGGGCCGTCCGGGTCGCCGCCGATCGGCATGAGATGGTCGAACAGCCAGGCGTGCTCGATCTCCGGGACCGTGTCCGCCTCGCGCCAGACGCGGAGGAGGTCGGGGTAGCCGACCTGCATGGGGGTGGTCATGATTCCGAAGCTGGTCCGGGGTGTGCGGGGCATGGCGCCTTCCGTTGTTCGGCAACGCGTGGTGGCGGGCACGGCTTGGTCGTCCGGCTCCCGCTCTGACATCATGAGCAAGCGGAACGCTGTTCCGAAAACAATACGGAACCCTGTTCCGTTTAACAAGGTCCAGTGGTGGAGGAACTGCGCGGTGAGCGACAACGAGGCGGACGTGCGCGGCGCGGCCCCGTCCAAGCGGGCGGACGCCCGGCGGAACAAGGAGACCCTGCTCGACGCGGCGGCCAAGGTCTTCGTCACGTCCGGCGTGGACGCACCGGTGCGCGACATCGCCCGCGAGGCCGGTGTCGGACTGGGCACGATCTACCGCCACTTCCCGACCCGCGCCGATCTCGTCATCGCCGTCTATCGCCACCAGGTAGAGGCCTGCGCCGAAGCCGGACCCGCGCTGCTGGCGGGCGGTGTCAGTCCGTATGCGGCGCTGCGGGAGTGGATCAATCTCTTCGTCGACTTCCTGGTCACCAAGCACGGGCTCGCCGCGGTGCTGCGGTCCGACAGCGCCGGCTTCGAGGCGCTGCACTCCTACTTCCTCGACCGCCTGCTGCCCGTGTGCGCCGAACTGTTCGACGCGGCGGTGGCGGCCGGCGAGGTCCGGTCCGACCTCACCGCCTACGAACTCATGCGCGGCGTCGGCAACTTGTGCGCCGGCGTGGAGGGCGACGAGCGCTACGACGCGCTCCGCCTGGTCGAGGTCCTGATCGCGGGCCTGCGGCTGCCGCGCTGACGTCGATTCCGTTCATGCGCCGGTAGTCGGTACGTCACCTGGTGCTCATCCGGCGCTGAGACGTTCGCCCTGTCCGAAAAGTTGGCTATACAACTTGGTGTGAGAGTGATGAAGATGTCGCCGTCCGTAGCGGATCTGCCGCTGGCCTGGCTGCGGGACAACTGCCCCTGCCCCCGGTGCCGCGACCCGCGCAACGGTCAGAAGCTGTTCCAGATCACCGAAGTGCCCACCGACCTCGCGTTGGAGGCCGTACGGCAGACCACCGACGGCGTCGAGATCGACTGGGCACCCGACGGGCACCGGTCCGTGTACTCCGAGCGGTGGCTGGCAGCCGAGCGACCCGGAGCCGGGAGTGCTTCCGAGGACCGGCGTGGTGAGAACGGCAAGACCCTGTGGACCGCCGCCGACCTGAACGGCCGTCTCCCCGAGGCGAGTTGGGCGGACTACCTGGCCGACCCGGTGGTCAAGGCGCGGGTGCTGGAGTCCGTCCTCGGGCTCGGCTTCGCCCTGCTGCGTGAGGTGCCGTGCCGCGAGGGCCAGGTGCTGGCGGTGGCGGAGACCTTCGGCTTCGTCCGCGAGACCAACTACGGGCGGCTCTTCGACGTACGGGTCGAACCGGACCCGAACAACCTCGCCTTCACCGGCGCCCGGATCACCCCGCACACCGACAACCCGTACCGCGACCCGGTGCCCACCCTCCAGCTCCTGCACTGCCTGTCCAACGCTGCGGTCGGCGGTGACTCCGGACTGGTGGACGGCTTCCAGGCCGCCGCGCTGCTGCGCGCCGAGGACCCGGAGGCGTTCGCCGTACTGACCCGCACCCCCGTGCCGTTCCGGTTCAGTGACGCGCA
Organism: Streptomyces sp. NPDC101776; assembly: GCF_044766845.1. Taxonomy (NCBI): domain Bacteria; kingdom Bacillati; phylum Actinomycetota; class Actinomycetes; order Kitasatosporales; family Streptomycetaceae; genus Streptomyces; species Streptomyces sp. NPDC101776. The sequence goes on from NZ_JBIWMV010000001.1 coordinate 1,279,867, forward strand.
CACCGTGCTGGCCGCCGACCGGCCGCTGATCGACGTGGACGGGCGTGGGCAGATCCGCGAGGTGCGCTTCAACAACCGTTCCATCGGCACCCTGTTGCTGCCCGCCGCCGAACTGGAGTCCTTCTACCGGGCCTACCGCGCCTTCGCCGAGATCACCCTGCGCCCCGAACTCCAGCTGGAGTTCCGGCTGTTGCCCGGCGACTGCCTGATCTTCGACAACGTCCGGCTGCTGCACGCACGCACCGCTTTCGAGGAGAGCGGTGCCCGTCACCTCCAGGGCGCCTACGCCGACCTCGACGCACTGGCCGGCACGTTGGCGCTACTGCGCCGCGAACGGGCCGTAGCCGCAAGGGAGTTCGTGGACGAGCTGGCCGAACTCTTCGCGGAGGAGGGGGCGAGTGCCTACCTGGGGGAGGAGGTCACGATGGCGCAGCACATGTTGCAGGCGGCGGCCCGGGCCGAGGAGTCGGGTGCCCCCGACGCACTCGTCGCCGCCGCGCTGCTGCACGACCTCGGGCACTTCCACGGACCGGTCAGCGGTGCGGAGTTGATGGAGGGCACCGACAACCGGCACAGCCACACCGGGGCGGACCGGCTGGCCGGGTGGTTCGGTCCCGAGGTCACCGAACCGGTCCGGCTGCACGTGGCGGCCAAGCGGTATCTGTGCGCGGTCGAGCCGGGCTATTTCGGCCGGCTCTCCGAGGCGTCGGTGTACACGCTGGAGGTGCAGGGTGGTCCGATGTCCCCGGCCGAGGTCGCCGCGTACGAGGCGAATCCCTACGCGGCGGACGGGGTCGCGGTGCGCCGCTGGGACGACGAGGGCAAGGATCCCGAGGCGCCGACCCCGGACTTCGCGCACTTCCGCCCGCTGCTCACGGCCCTGCTGCGGAGCGCCTGAGGTCAGGCGTCGTCGGCCGGGCGGCGGGCCAGCGAGCCGGACGCCGCCGAGCTGTGGACGGTGAAGGCGACGGTCTCGGGAAGGTACCGGTCCTCGGACCACTCGACCGGTGTGCCGGCCGGATCGGTACTGCACCTGCGCTCGCGCAACAGCGGGTCGCCGGGCCGGCAGCCGAGCAGCCGGGCGTCCTCCTCGTCGGCCCGGCACAGGTCGATGGTGTGCTGGGCGTCCGCGATCAGCACGCCCGACTCCTCCAGGGCCACCGTGTGCGACACGGTGTCGGACGGCAGCTCGGCGATCAACTCGCCCACGGCGGACGGGTATACGGTGCGCTCGACCATCACCGGACGCCCCGAGAGCGTGCGCAGCCGCCGTACCTCGTAGACCTCGGCCCCGGCGGGCAGCCGCAGGTGTTCCCGCTCGGTCGGGTCGGCGGGGCGGGTGTCGACGGTGACGATCCGGCCGCCGGGCTCCTCGCCCGTCGAGCGCGCCCAGCGGGTGAAGCTGAGCAGTTCGCCGAAGCTCTGCGGCCGGGGTGTGCCGATCACGACCCGGCGGGTGCCGCGCCGCGAGGCGATCAGCCCCTCGGTGCGCAGCAGGGCCATGGCCTGGCGGACGGTGCCCCGGGAGACGCCGTACCGCTCGGCGAGCTCGCCCTCGGCGGGCAGCCGTCCGCCGGAGCCGTAGCGGCCCTCGCCGATCTCGCGGCCGAGGTCGGCCGCGACCTTGCGGTACATCGCCGGGGGCTTGCCAGGGCCGTCCGTCACCGACCGGGTCTCCGTCCTGAGCGCTTCCGCCCCGCAGCCGTCAGTCGCGCTCGTCGTTCTTCTTGTTCTTGATCCGCTCCGCTTCCTTGCGGACCTCGGCCTGGATGGCGCGCTCCTTCTCCAGCCACTCGGGGCCGTCCTTCTTCAGCGCCTCGATCTGTTCGGTGGTGAGGGGCTCGGTGACTCCGCCGCGGGCGAGACCGGCGATGGACACGCCGAGCTTGGCCGCGACGACCGGGCGCGGGTGCGGGCCGTTGGCGCGCAGCTCGCGCAGCCACTGGGGCGGCTCGGCCTGCAACTCGTTCAGCTCGGCGCGGGAGACGTCACCCTCCTGGAACTCGGCGGGGGTGGCCTCTAGGTACACACCCAGCTTCTTCGCCGCCGTGGCGGGCTTCATCGTCTGGGTGGTCTGGTGCGAACTCATACCGTCAAGAGTATCGACCGTGTAAGAGGCCTCCGACCACGGCGGGTAACCTTGCGGGGTGACAGGCTCGGAAGCATCCCCCCCGTTCCGGCTCGCGTACGTCCCCGGGGTGACGCCCGCCAAGTGGGTGCGGATCTGGAAAGAGCGCCGGCCCGACGTCCCTCTCGTCCTCCTGCCGGTCCCGGCCGCCGAGGCATCCGACGTGTTGCGGCGCGGCGAGGCCGACGCCGGACTCGTCCGGCTGCCGGTCGACCGTACGGTCCTCAGCGCGATCCCCCTCTACACCGAGGCGACCGTGGTCGTGGCCCCCAAGGACCACGTCGTGACGGTGGCCGAAGAGGTGTCCCTCGACGAACTCGCCGGCGAGGTGGTCCTCCACCCCCTCGACGACGTCCTCGACTGGGAACAGCCGCCCGGGGAGCCCGCGTTCGAGCGTCCCGCCACCACCGAGGACGCCGTCGAGCACGTGGCCTCGGGCATCGGCATCCTCTACGTTCCCCAGTCCCTGGCCCGGCTGCACCACCGCAAGGACCTCACCTACCGGACCGTCGTCGACGCCCCCCGGTCGGACGTCGCCCTCTCCTGGCCCGAGGACGCGACCACCGACCTGGTCGAGGACTTCATCGGCATCGTGCGCGGCCGTACGGTCAACAGCACGCGGGGCCGTACCCAGGCGCCCGCCGAGCCGCAGACGAAGGCCAAGGCCAAGCGCACCGAGACCCCCGCCCGCCGCAAGCCCGCCACCGGAAAGACGACGGGCCGGACCGGCAAGAACCCTCGCGGTTCGTCCGGCGGCGCCAAGGGAACCAAGCGCGGCAAGCCCCGCGGCCGCTGACGGCTACGGCGACCACACCGGCCACACCGGCCACACCGACAACCGCCTTCCGTTCAGGCCGACTTCGCTGTCGAACCGGCTAGCGGGACCGCCCGTCCGGTCGAGCACTCCCGCCGGCATCCGGAACAGGTCGCCCTTCGCGCAGCCGGTGCGGCGCGCGCCGCGTACGGCGGTCGGCGCTCACGGCCCCCTGAACGGACCCGGCGAGCACGGCGAGGGCGACCACGGCAACGGGGGTGCAGACGTCGGACCTCATCCCGCGCCCCCGGCCAGCAGGTCGCGCAGGGCCCTCTCCTCCTCGGGACGCAGACCGCTCACGAACTGCTGCAACGCGGCGATCGGGTCCGGGCCGCGGCCCAGCGCCTCGTGCATCGCCTCGGCGGTCAGCTCGGCCGCGTTCTTCGCCGGCCGGTAGGCGCCGCGCCGCCCGGCCGCGTCCCGCAGGACGAGCCCCTTGTCGTAGAGCCGCTTGAGGATCGTGTGCACGGTGTTGTAGGCGAGCGGGCCGTCGATCTCGGCCTGGATCTCGGCCGGTGTCAGGGGGCGGTCGGTCGCCCACAACGTGGCGAGGACCTCGCTCTCCAGCTCACCGGCGTTGCGCCGTTCCGCCCGGACCTGCGGGTCTCTGCCAGCCATGGCGGTCACCTTACAGCGTGTAGGGCCGTCAGTCGCTTGGCTGAATTACAGGCCGCGGTCCCGCCCGCCGCGCGGTAGTTTGTCCATGTTTTCACTGGCCCCCGTCTTTAGAACTACAGGCTGTAGGGTGCTGGAAACCCTACAAACTGTAGGGGGAGGGGTGGGCAATGTCCGGCAGCGCGTACGCCACACTCGCCGGGACGCGACGGCTCGGAACACCGACCGCGTCCCGCCGCTCGGAATACCCGCTCGCGGTGGTGGCGGTCGCGTTCGTCCTGGCCCAACTGGTCTTCGTACGGCCCGGGTTGGGCCTCGGCTGGGACGAGACCGTGTACGTCAGCCAGCTCAGCGCGCACGCCCCCGCCGCCTACTTCAGCGCACCCCGGGCCCGCGGCATCTCCCTCCTGGTCGCGCCCGTCACCTCCTGGTCCTCGTCCACCACCCTGCTCCGCGTCTACCTCGCCGTCCTCGCGGGCACCGCCCTCTTCCTCGCCCTCCGCACCTGGCGCGGCCTGTTCCCCGCCCGCGTCCTCGCCCTGGCGGGCGCCCTGTTCGCCTCCCTCTGGGTGACCCTCCTCTACGGCCCGCAGGCCATGCCCAACTACTGGGTCGCCGTGGGCGCCCTCGCCGCGGCGGGCTGCTGCCTGCGCGCCCGGGCCGACCGCTCGGACCGGGCCGCGCTGTGGGGCCTGGCGGCGAGCGCGTCCCTGATGGCGTGGATGCGGCCGACGGACGCGGTCTGGGCGACCCTGCCGCTGCTCGTTTTCGTCGTGGCCGTCCGCCGGTGGCGCCTGCTCACCGTCCTCCTCGCCGGGCTCGCGTCCGGCGCCACGGAGTGGGTGATCGAGGCGTACGTCAGTTATGGCGGCCTGGCCCAGCGGCTGCACGAGGCCTCGGGCATCGAGGGCGGACTGGGCTGGCACATCGCGGTCGTCGACCAGTTGCGCAGCCTGGGCGGACGCGCCCTGTGCCGCCCGTGCACGGGAAAGATGCCCAACCCGGCGGTCGACGTGTGGTGGCTGGTGCTCCCCGTGCTCGCCGTCGTCGGACTGGTCGTCGCGGTCCGCGCGCGGCGCACGCCGGCCACCCTCGTCCCGCTCGCCTGCGCCGCCACGGCCGCCTTCCCCTACCTGTTCATGATCGGATACGCGGCCCCGCGCTTCCTGCTGCCCGCCTACGCGCTGGTCGCGATCCCCGTCGCCGACGGACTGATCCACCTGGTCACCAGACCGACCGGAGCATGGCGGCGGCCCGCGGTGACCCTGCTCGCGATCGGCCTCGCCGGACATCTGGCGGTCCAACTCGCCGTCCTGGAACGGACGGTGAGCCGTACGGACACCCAGCACCGCGACTGGTCCCGCACCGCCGCCGAACTCCACCGCCTCGGCGTCAGCAAGCCCTGCCTGCTCACCGGCCAGGACGCCATCCCGATCGCCTTCTACACGGGCTGCGCCTCCGCCGCGACCGGCGGCCACAACGCCAACACCACCCGCACGACCCTCGACCGCACGGCCCACCGCATGCCCGTCGCCGACCTCACCCCGACCGGCACCCGCCCACCCGCCTACGCCCACGACTGGCCCGCCCACCGCTACGGCGCGCTGGAGCTGCGGGTGGCCCCGAGGGCGGAGAGGGGCGGCGGCGCATGACGGCACCGCCCGCCCTCACCCCGAAGACGGCCACCACCACTCGCCGCCGACGTGCCTACTGGCAGACCGCGCTGACCGTCGCCGTCCTGGTCGCAGTGGTCTGTCTGGTGCGGCGGCACTGGCCCGTGCTCGCGAGCGGGGCCGGGCGGCTCGCCGTCGCCGACCAGGGGTGGTTGATGGTGGCGGGGACGGCCGCGCTCGGTACATGGGTGTCCTCGGCGCTCGCCCAGCAGGGCGCGGTGGCCCAACGGCTGCCCGGTGGGCGGTTGGTGGCCGCGCAGCTCGCCGCGTCCGCCGCCAACCATGTGCTGCCCGCCGGGCTCGGCGGCGGCGCCGTCAACCTGCGTTTCCTGATGCGCTGCGGGCTGCCGGTCGGCCGCTCGGCCAGCGCTCTCGCCGTCAAGGCCACCGCCGGTGTGGTCGTCCGGATCGTGCTGATCGGCGTCCTCGCCGCCGTCTGCCCGGGTGTGCTGCGCGTGCCGCGTGTCTCCCTGGGCGCGGTGGGTGTCGTACTCGCGGTCGCCGTGCTGGTCGCCGTGCTGCTCAACTGCCCGCTGTGGCCCCGGTGTCGGCGGGGCCTCGGCACGGTGCTGACCGACATCCGGGCCGTACACACCTTGCCGCACCGGGCAGTTGCTCTCTGGGGAGGCTCGCTCGCCTTCGCCGCCCTGCAGTCCCTCGTGCTGATCTGTGTCACCCAGGCCGTCGAACTGCCCCTGTCCCCGGCCCGGGTGGCGCTGCTGTACCTCGCCGCCAGCAGCGCCGCCGCCCTGCTGCCCACGCCGGGCGGCATCGGTTCCCTCGACGCGGCCCTGGTCTTCGCGCTCACCGCGTCGGGGACCACGGCGTCGGCCGCCGCCTCCGTCGTCCTCGGCTACCGGCTGCTCACGATGTGGCTGCCGCTGATCCCCGGCCTGTTGGTCCTCGGGGTACTGGTGCGGCGCAAGGCGCTCTGACCTCAACTGTGTTTCCCGCGCGGGTGGTTCAGGTAGGAGTCCGACATCGGTACGCGGACCAAGGGGAGTGGAGTGGCATGGCGGAGCAAGAGACCGGTGGCCGGCTGGCGGACGAGTTCTTCACTCCCGGGAGCTCGTCCTTCACTGAGTTCCTGGCGGCACACCGGCCCGCGCTGCTGCCCACCCGCCGTCCCTTCCCGGAGGGTGTCCGTGCCGGCGCCGACCAATTCCCGCACGGCACCACGGTGTTGGCCCTCTCCTACCGCGACGGCGTGCTGATCGCCGGCGACCGCAGGGCCACGATGGGCAACGTCATCGCGCAGCGCGACCTGGAGAAGGTGCACCCCGCGGACGACTACACGGCGGTCGCCTTCGCCGGCACGGTCGGACTCGCCGTGGACATGGTGAAGCTGTACCAGGTCGAGCTGACGCACTTCGAGAAGATCGAGGGCATCCCGATGACCCTCAACGCGAAGGCCACCCGCCTCGCCGGCCTGATCCGGCAGAACCTCGACCAGGCCATGCAGGGCCTCGCCGTCGTACCGCTGCTCGTCGGCTACGACCCCGCGGCCCCCGAAGGCGCCCAGGGCCGTATCTTCACCTTCGACGTCGTCGGCGGCACCTACGAGAAGTCGGACTTCCACGCCGAGGGCTCCGGCTCCCCGTACGCCAGGAGCGCCCTCAAGAAGCTGTTCCACAAGGGCATGTCCCGGCGCGACGCGGCCCTGGCCGCACTTCAGGCCCTGTACGACGCGGCGGACGACGACTCGGCCACCGGCGGCCCGGACCTCAACCGCCGTATCTTCCCCATCGTGTCGGTCATCACCGAGGACGGTTTCGAACGGCTTCCGGAGTCGGAGACCGAGGCCCTCAGCCGCGAGATGGTCGCACAACGCCGCGACCACCCGGATGGGCCGACCGTCGCACCGTAGCCGACGACTTGGTCCGGGTGATCGCGGTGCCGGTCACAGGGCGGGAGTCGGGTTGCCGTAGTAGGCGTCCGGGCCGTGTTTGCGGGTGTAGTGGCGGGCCAGCAGGTGCGGGGGCGGCGGCCCCGTCGGGGACAGGGCCAGGGTGTTGATGGCCATGTCGGCGACGGCCTCGCAGATGATGGCGTGTTCCAGGGACTTGCGGGCGGTGGCGCCCCAGGTGAAGGGGCCGTGGTTGGCGACGAGCGCGGCCGGGACCTCGGTCGCCCGCCGGTCGTCGCTCTCCAGCAGGTCGACGATGACCTTGCCGGTGTTGTACTCGTAGTCCTTGGCGCACTGCTCGGCGGTGAGGTCCGGGGTGCAGGGGACGGGCCCGTTGAAGGTGTCGGCGTGGGTGGTGCCCAGGACCGGTATGTCACGGCGGGCCTGGGCGAAGGCGACGGCGTGGGTGGAGTGGGTGTGGGTGACGCCGCCGATGGAGGGGAAAGCGAGGTAGAGGCAGCGGTGGGTCTCGGTGTCGGTGGAGGGGCGCAGGTCGCCGTCGACGACCTTGCCGTCGGACAGGCGGACGGTGACCAGGTGGTCGAGGGCGAGATCCTCGTAGGGGACGCCCGAGGGCTTGATGACGAACACGCCGGCCTCGCGGTCGACGCCGCTCACATTGCCCCAGGTCAGCGTCGCCAGACCGACCTGGGGGATGGTCAGGTTGGCGTCCAGTACCTCTTGCCGCAGGCCGTCACGGACTCGCGCGGTCATCGGTGCTCTCCTTGCGGATCGATCGGGATCACAGGGGTCACAGGGCCTGGGCGAGCCGGTGGTAGGCGGCGTTCCAGCGGATCTCCTTGGTGAACTGCCCGGTGCTGGTGGTCTCGTCGATGGTCAGCAGCTCCACGCCCGTCATCGAGGCGTAGTCGGTGAGGGTCTCGGTGTCGACGGCCGAGCTGAGCACGGTGTGGTGCGGGGCGCCGGCGAGCAGCCAGCTCTCCGCGGACTCCGCGAGCGAGGGGCGCGGCTTCCACACGGCCCGGGCGACGGGCAGGCGGTGGAGGGGTTCGCTCGGGGTGACGACGTCGACCGTGTTGGCGGTCAGCCGGAAGCGGTCGCCGAGGTCGGAGAGGCCGACGACGACGGCGGGGCCGGGGGCCGCGTTGAAGACGAGGCGGACGGGGTCCTCACGGCCGCCGATGGACAGCGGGTGGATCTCGCAGCTGGGGCGGTCGGCGGCGATGGAGGGGCAGACCTCCAGCATGTGGGCGCCGAGGATGCGCGGGGTGCCCGGGCCGAGGTGGTAGGTGTAGTCCTCCATGAACGAGGTGCCGCCGGGCCGGCCGGTGCCCATGACCTTCATCGTGCGCAGCAGCGCCGAGGTCTTCCAGTCGCCCTCGCCGCCGAAGCCGTAGCCGTCGGCCATCAGGCGCTGGACGGCGAGACCCGGCAACTGGCGCAGCCCGCCCAGGTCTTCGAAGTTGGTGGTGAACGCGGTGAAGCCGCCCTGGGTGAGGAAGGCGCGCAGGCCGATCTCCTGGCGGGCCGCGTAGACGAGGGAGTCGTGGCGGATGCCGCCCGGGCGCAGGGCCGGGACGACGTCGTACAACTCGACGTACTCGGCGGCGAGTTGGGCGGCCTCCTTGTCCTCGACCTGGTCCACGACGGCGACCAGGTCGTTGACCGCGTACGTGTTCACCGAGTACCCAAACCGGAGTTGGGCCTCGACCTTGTCGCCCTCGGTCACGGCGACGTCGCGCATGTTGTCGCCGAAGCGGGCCAGGCGCAGGGTGCGGGAGGCGTGTCTGCCGACGGCCGCGCGTGCCCAGGCCGCGACGCGCTTGACGACCCGGGGGTCGGTGGCGTGCCCGGCGACTATCTTGCGGTCGATGCCGAGCCGGGACTCGATGTGCCCGAACTCCCGGTCGCCGTGGGCGGCCTGGTTGAGGTTCATGAAGTCCATGTCGATGCTGGGCCAGGGCAGCGACAGGTTGTACTGGGTGTGCAGGTGCAGCAACGGCCGGTCCAGGGCGCTGAGTCCGGCGATCCACATCTTGGCCGGGGAGAACGTGTGCATCCACACGATCACGCCCACACAGGTGTCGGAGGAGCTCGCCTCCTGGCACAGCCGGCGGATCGCGTCGGCGTCGGTGAGCACCGGCTTCCACACGATCTTGACCGGGATCTTCCCGGGGTCGCCGAGGATCTCGGCGATGCTCCGGGACTGGTCGGCGACCTGCTGGAGGATGTCGTCGCCGTACAGGCCCTGGCTGCCGGTGAGAAACCAGATCTCCTGGTCGGGGTAGGGCGTTGCGTTGGTGTCCATGAGGGTTCCTTTCAAAGGGGGTTGACCACCGGGCGGGGGGTGTCGCTCAGGCGGAGGCCTCGGCGCGGAGGTGGCGCAGACGGTGCATGACCTCGTTGGCGCCGCGGCCGAAGTAGTCGTGCAGGAGCCGGTATTCGGCGTACAGCCGGTCGTAGGCGGCGGCCCGCTCGGGATCCGGCCGGTAGACGGCGGGGCGGGCCTTGGCCATGGCGTCGGCGGCGGCCCGGATGTCGGGGTGGGCGCCGGCCGCGACCGCCGCGTGCATCGCCGAGCCCAGCGCGGGACCCTGCGCCGAGTCGATGACACCGAGGGGGAGGCGGGTGACGTCGGTGTAGATCTGCATCAGCAGCGGGTTCTTCATCAGGCCGCCCGCGATGATGAGTTCGCGGACCGGCACGCCGGAGGTCTTGAACGCCTCGATGATGGTGCGGGTGCCGAAGGCGGTGGCCTCCAGCAGCGCGCGGTAGACGTCCTCGGGGCGGGTGGACAGGGTCAGGCCCACCAGGACACCGCTGAGGTCGTGGTCGACGAGGACGGATCGGTTGCCGCTCTGCCAGTCCAGCGCGATCAACCCGTGCTCGCCCACCCGCTGCTGCGCGGCCAGGGCGGTGAGGTGCTCGTGCGGGTCACGGCCGAGCGCGGCGGCCTCCTCGGCGTACGACGCCGGGAATCCGGTGCGCACGAACCAGCCGAAGATGTCGCCGACGCCGCTCTGTCCGGCCTCGTAGCCCCACAGCCCCGGCAGGATGCCGCCGTCGACGACGCCGCACATGCCCGGAACCTCGGCCCACTGGTCGCTGCTCATGACGTGGCAGGTGGAGGTGCCCATGATGGCGACCATCCGGCCGGGTTCGACGGCGGTGGCCGCGGGGGCGGTCACATGGGCGTCGACGTTCCCGACGCACACCGCGATGCCCTCGGGCAGGCCCGTCCAGGCCGCCGCCTCGGCCGTCAACCCACCGGCGCGGTCGCCGAGTTGGCCGATCGGCTGGTCCAGCTTGTCGATCACGAAGCCGGCGAAGGCGGGGTTGAGGGCGGCCAGATAGTCGGCGGAGGGGTAACTGCCGTCCTGGAGCTGGCCCTTGTACCCGGCGGTGCAGGCGTTGCGGAGGTAGGTGCCGGACAGCCGCCAGACGATCCAGTCGGCGGCCTCGATCCAGCGCTCGGTCAACTCGTAGAGGTCCGGGTCCTCTTCGAGCAGTTGCAGGGCCTTGGCGAACTCCCACTCCGAGGAGATCTTGCCGCCGTAGCGCTTGAGCCAGGGCTCCTTGCGGACGTCGGCCAGTTCGGTGATGCGATCGGCCTGGGCCTGCGCGGCGTGGTGGCGCCAGAGCTTGACGTAGGCGTGCGGGCGGCCGGTGAGTTCCGGCAGTTCGCACAGGGGCGTGCCGTCGGCGAGGACCGGCAGGACCGTACAGGCGGTGAAGTCGGTGCCGATACCGACGACTTGGTCGGGTCGTACGCCGGACTGGGCCAGTGCCTCGGGTACGGCGATGCGCAGGACGTCGATGTAGTCGGAGGGCACCTGGAGCGCCCAGTCGGGCGGCAGCGGGGTGCCGTCGGGGAGGGTCCGGTCGAGGACGGCGTGGGTGTACGGGTGCTCGGCGGTGGCCAGTTCCGCGCCGTCGCGGACACGGACCACCACGGCCCGTCCGGACAGCGTCCCGTAGTCGACGCCGATGACGTAGGTGTCGGGATGGGTGTGATCGAGGTGCTCGGTGGTCACCGCCGGACCCTCCTTTGTTCGAGATTTCGACCAGTGTTCGAAATGATGAATGGAGTGTAGTGAAAAAATCGCCAAAACGGGGACCTTGTTCGGGGCCCGGCCCAACTGGCCGGGCCTCGAAGGAAATTGAGGTCAGCCGGAGACCGGCGCGACGGTGATGCGGTCGATGTTGGGTGCGTAGGCGCTCGCGTTGGCGAACGTGACGGTATTCGTACCAGCCGTGAGAGTGATCGGGACGGGCAGGTCCCAGTAGGTGGACCAGCTGTAGTTGTTGCGGAACATGACGGTCTGCGCGGTGCCGCCGTTGACGGAGATCTGGGCCGCCCGGGAGACGACGTTGGTGTTGTAGTTCCCGGAGCCGGAGACCTGGTTGTTGGCGTAGCGGACGTTCATGACGTACCGCCCGGCAGTGGCGGCGGTCACCTTGAGGGTGAGTGTGTTGGCCGAGGCGTTGCCGACGTAGCCGACGTACTTCCCGCCGGAGGCCCAGCTGTCCGAGGTGACGACGGCCGTACCGGCGAGGGTGCCGCTCTCGGCCTCGTAGGCGGAGACGCCCGTCGTGTCACCGCTCGCGGCGACGCGCAGGTCGCGCAGGGTCAGCGTGGTGGACCCCGAAGTGGCCGCGGTGATGCGGTTGTTGCCCGCCGACAGGTACAGCCGCGAACTCTTGTCAGTGGCTTTGCCCTTTGTGGAGGGCAGCTTGACGGCGGTGGCGCCGTCCAGGGTGAGGGTGCCGGACCCGTTGGAGGAGTAGTCGGTGTGCACGGTGTAGTAGCCGTCGGTCGGCGCGTACACGTCGAAGGCGGCCGAGGTGCGCGAGGTCAGGGCCAGCGCGCCGGCGCCGGTCGTGCCGGACGTGGAGTAGCTGTAGCAGGGGGATCCGGTGATGTCCGCGTACGTGGCGGGGTAGGTGGTCTCCGCGGTGGAGGCGGCGGTGAGGTCGATCTTGTCGAGGGTGACCTCGTTGGTGCCCTTGGCCAGGGTGATCGTGTGGGTGCCCGCGGTCAGGGACACCGAGGCGGCGGCCGTGGAGCGGTAGGTCCAGTTCAGCGTCGGCGAGTAGGCGACCGTCTGGGGCGAACCGCCGTCGACCGTGAGGGTCTGGGTGGCCGGTCCGCCGGACTGGTTGCCGTAGAAGACGTTGAGGTTGTACGTGCCCGTGGTCGGGACGCCGACGGTGAAGGCGGCCTTGCTGTCGGCCTGGTTGAGGCTGCCCACGTCCTTGGTGCCCGAAGTGGCGTAGCCGTAGGCGTTGGTGACGCTGCCCTGGGTGTAGACGGTGCCGTGGGTGAGGGTCGCGTTCTCCGCCTCGTACGACGCCGACCAGGGAACGTGCGCCGCGGTGGGCGTGTCCTTGCCCGCGGGGTTGACAGTGATCCGGTAGGCCGACATGGGGTCGAGGTTGGTCAGCGGCACGGTGATGCTGCCGTTCGAGGAGACCCGGTACGTGCTGCGGGCCAGGACCGTGGGCGCGGGGCCCGCACCCTCATAGCCACTCCAGGCTGTGCGCTCCACCGAGACGTTGACAGTCCTGCCGAACGAGGAGGGTATGTGCTGGACGACGGTGTCGGCCGAGCCCGACGTCCCGCCGCCGAGGAGCACCTGGGCCTGCTTGCGGCCGGTGTCGAGGGAGGCGATGCCCTGGAGGGTGTCGATGACGTTGGACTGCGGCGGTGTCACCTTGGTGGTCTTGCCGGTGAGCCCCGCGTACCAACGCATCAGCCACCAGTCGCCGTTGGGGATGTTGGTCTGGCTGACGTTGCCGTCCAGGTTCCCCGCGACGTCCCAGTACGCCTGGTCGGCGTAGACCTTGTTCCGCTCGAACATGGACATCCACTGGACCATCTGGCCCGGCACCGAGAGGTCGCGGCGGTCACCGTACTCGTCTATGTTGATCGGCCGCGGGCTGATGCCGTTCTCGCGCTCCAGCGTCCGGTAGGCGTTGTAGTTGCCTTCGAAGTCGGACAGGGAGCCCGGGCTCAGTTCGTGCCAGGTGGTCATGTCCGGCAGGACGTTGTTGGCCTTGGCCCACGGGTAGAAGTCGCCCATCAGCCGGGTGTCGTAGTGCGTCTCGTTGGGGCCGGCGATGCGGGCGTTCGGGATGATCGAGCGGATCTTGTCGTAGACCGTCTTCCAGTCGCTCTCGAAGCTCGCGAGCGCGCTGTTGTACGTGGCGGTCGTCGAACTGCCCAGGCCCGTGTACCAGATCCCGTCGGGCTCGTTGAACGGCACCCACACGAACGTGCTCGCGTCGGAGCGGGCCGCGACCTTGCGGACCATCGTGTCGACCTTCGACAGGTAGTCGGCCAGCCCCAGGTTCTCGTACGGCCACTGGGCGTAGAAGTCCTGCATGTAGATGAGGTTGTCGCCGCCGCCCCCGCGGGCGAACTGGGGCTGGACGACCAGCGCGTCACCGTTGGGGTGCTGGGCGCCGTCCGGCGCCTTTGTCGCGATCGACGTCATGTGCAGGGGCGTGGTGATGCTGTCGCCGGGCACTCCGTCGTCGCTCAGGCCGTACAGGGTGCCGTTGGCTCCGTGCATCACGGCGCCGGTGCTCTGGCCGAGGTCGACGGTCAGCGTCGGGGTGGCCGCCTGCGCGGTGGGCACGGTCAGTGCTGTGCCCACCAGGGCGGCACTCACCACGACCGCGCCCATGAGGCCACGGACGGAGCGAGGTCTGCGTGATGTTCGAGGCATGGGTGTCCTCCTCCTCCCGCGACGTTGCGGGAGGCTGTCGGGTGCATAGTGGGTGGGACCGGGGCGGGCGAACGGGCCCTACCCCGGGGCTACTTGACGGCCCCGCTCGTGATGCCGGAGACGATGCGGCGCTGCGCTATGACGAAGACGAGGACCATGGGGAGGCTCATCATCACGACGTAGGCGAAGATCAGGTGCCAGTTGTTGAGGTACAACTGCGCGTTGGCGACCTGGTAGAGGTTGAGCGGCAGGGTGGCCTTGTCGCCGCCGCCGAGGACGAAGAAGGCGTAGAAGATGTCGCTCCAGGCGTAGAGCATCACCATGATCGTGGCGGTGGCGATGACCGGGCGCAGGAGCGGCAGGATGATGCGGAAGAAGACCCGGACCGGGCCCGCGCCGTCCATGCGGGCGGCCTCCTCCAACTCCTCGGGGAGGGCGCGGATGAACCCGGTCATGAAGAAGATCGACGTGGACAGGTACATCCCGGCGTAGACGCCGATCATGCCGGGTCGGGTGCCGGCCAGGCCGAGTTGGCGCAGTTCCATGACGATGGTGATCACGGCCGGCGGGAGCAGCAGCCCGCTGATGCTCAGCGCGTACAGGGTGGTGACCAGGCGTCCCTTGCGGCGGGCGAACACCCAGGCGGCGCCCGCCCCGAGGAGCAGGACGAGGACGACGGACGGGGCGACGACCAGGAGGCTGTTGACGAAGCCCTGGACGATCTTGCCCTCGTCGAAGCTCTGCTTGTAGTTGGCGGCGGCCTGGACGTGGTGGGGCAGGGAGAGGTTGGGCTTGATCGCCTCGGCCTGCGGTTTGAAGGAGGTGACCGCCACCAGCCACAGCGGGATGCCGATCGTGAGGCCGGCGATGATCAGGACGACGAGCGGCTGGACCCAGCGCAGTGGGCGCCGGTGCGCGGGGGCGAACGCGGTAACGGTGGTCACTGGTTGTTCTCCCTGCGGCGCAGGCCGACGATGACGGGCACGGCGAGGACGACGACGATGAGGAAGAGCACCAGGCTCATCGCGGACGCCTGCGCGTACAGGCCCTGGCCGAAGATGCGGAACATGTAGATGTTGAAGACCTCGGTCTCGCCGCCGGGACCGCCTCCGGTGGTCGCCTGCACGATGTCGAAGGTGTTCATGGAGCCGATCAGCGCGGTGGTCACGTTGAAGGTGACGGCGGGCGCGAGCAGCGGGAACCTGACCGACCAGAAGGTGCGCCACCAGCCGGCCCCGTCGATACGGGCCGCCTCCAGCACGTCACCCGGCATGCTCTTCAGGCCCGCCAGGTAGATCAGCATGGCCAGACCCATCCACTTCCAGCCGTGGATGAGGGTCACCACGACCAGCGTCCAGGTGGTCGAGCCGAGCCAGGGGGTGTCGACATGATGGCCCGCCAGCGAGGACAGGACGCTGTTGAGGGCGCCGTCCTGGGCGAGCAGGGCACGGAAGATGTAGCCGACGGCGAGCGCGGAGATCAGTACCGGGAGGAAGAACACCGCGCGGAAGAAGCGGTTGAAGCGGGTGTCGCGCTCCAGCAGCAGGGCGAGGGCGAGACCGAAGCCGTTCTGGAAGACGGCCACGAGGACCGCGTACTCCAGGGTGATGCGGATGTCACGGGCCATCGACCCGTCGTGCAGGATGGTGCTGAAGTTCGACAGTCCCACGAAGCCGATCTGCGAGTGGAACGCCGACCAGTCGGTGAACGGGTAGACGAAGTTCAGCAGATTCGGCAGCAGGAAGAACACGCCGAACACAGCGAGCGCGGGCAGAGCGAACCACCACGGCTGGTTGGCCTTGCCGCGGAGCCGGTTGCGCCGGGACCGCCGCGCCTGGGCGGTGTCCTGGTCTCGGTGCTTCGCACGCTTGGCGTCGAGAGCGTCCATCGTGGCGGTGTCCACCACTTTCTTACCTCCGGTACGGGCCCCGGGCACGCCGCCGACGGGCGGCCCGGGGGAAGGGCTGGCTCGGTGGCGCCGGTCAGAAGCCGGCGACGCCGCGTGCCTTGAGGACCTGCTTGAACTGGTCCTCGGCAGCCTGGGCGACCTGGAGCGGGGTCTTCTTGCCGTAGATCATGTCGGCGAGCGCGAGGTGCAGGTCGGGGGCGGTGAGCGCCTTGACCTGGAAGACGCCCTGGGCGCTGGACAGGGCCTTGGCCTGGGCGATCGCGGTCTGCGGCAGGCCGTCGGGGTTGGCCACCGAAGGCTCCACCGACACGAGCTTGTTGGCCTTGATGTAGGCCGGGTAGTTGGGGCCGAGCCAGAAGGACATGAACTGCCGGGCCGCGTTCTGCCGCTTGGTGTCACCCGTGTTGAAGGCCACGACGCCGTTCGTCTGGTCCGGCGAGTACTCGGCCTTCGCGGCGCTGTTGGCGATGGGGAACCAGCCGAGCTTCTTGTCCATCTCGGCGGTGGTGGAGGTGGCCTGGATCTCGGACTGGAGCGCGGTGACGTTCACGGCCATCGCGGCGGTGCCGTCCATGATCGCCTTGCCCTGGTCGACGAACGTGGCCGTCTTGTAGTTCTTCTGCGCCAGACCGCCGTCGAGGACCTTCGTCTTGTACTTGGTGATCGCGTCGACGATGGTCTTGTTGGTCCAACTGTCCTTGTTCTTGTTGAGGTTGTCCCAGAAGGACTGCGGCAGATCCGTCATCTGGGCCTGCACCTGCCACTGCAACGGCCACTTGTCGCCGCCGACCTCGAAGAACGGGGCCACGCCCGATACCTTCGACTTGATCTTCGCGGCGTCGGCGAGCAGCTCGTCGTAGCCGGCCGGCATGGTGGTGATGCCGGCCTTCGCGAAGACGTCCTTGTTGTAGTAGACGCCGAGCACGGCGGGGCTGGTGACGATGGCGGCGTAGCGGTGACCGTCGACCTGGCCGAGGGTCTTCTCGGTCGTGCCGAGCTTGGAGACCCAGTCCTCGTTGTCGAGCGTCAGCAGGTTCTTCGAGGGCTGCACGAACGGCAGGGTGCTGCCCGTGGGCTGCCAGAACATCAGGTCCGGCTTGACGCCCGAGGCGAGCTTGGTCGGGACGTTCGACTCGTACGGGTCGGGTATGACCTCGGTGGTGATCTTGGCGCCGGTGGCCTTCTCGAACGCCTCGATGGCCTGCTTGGGCTCCGAGACGCTGTTCTGGGCGACCCACATCGTGAGGTTGACGCCCTTGAGGGAGGCGGTCGGGTTGACGGAGCCCTCGGGTGCGGCGGCCGTGGTGGCACCGGTGCTGTCACTGCACGCGGTGGCGGTCAGCCCGAGGACACAGGCGGTGGCAAGGACGGAGACGGCTCTTCTCATGGCGGATCCTTGTTCGTACGCGGAAGGAAGGCAGGGCGGTGCTGCGTTGATGTGCGACGACTACGGGGAAGACGGCTGACGGACACGGCGAGCGCGGCGGACGTGACGGACAGGGC
Source organism: Streptomyces sp. NPDC101776 (assembly GCF_044766845.1). NCBI lineage: Bacteria > Bacillati > Actinomycetota > Actinomycetes > Kitasatosporales > Streptomycetaceae > Streptomyces > Streptomyces sp. NPDC101776. The sequence goes on from NZ_JBIWMV010000001.1 coordinate 1,297,107, forward strand.
GAGGCCGGACGTCCGGCCCGGCTAGGCGTCCCGCGGCCCCGAGCTCTCCCGGAGAATGAGGGTGGGTTCGGCCGGTACCGGCGCGGTTTCCTGCTGATCGGTGTCGAGTTGGGCGCGCAGCAGCCCGAACGCGGCGCGGCCCAGCCCGTGGAAGTCCATGCGGACGGTGGTGAGGGACGGGGTGACGAAACCGGAGTGCGGGGCGTCGTCGAAGCCGATGACGCTGACGTCGTCCGGGACCCGCCGACCCGCGTGATGAAGGGCCCGCAGCACACCCAGCGCCAGATCGTCGTTGCCGCACAGGATCGCGGTGACGGCCTTGTTCCGGGCGAGCTTCTTCCCTGCCTCGTAGCCGGCCTGGGCATCCCAGCCCTTGCCGCACGGTGGGGGCGGGGCGATGCCGGCCGCTTCCAGCGCCTGACGCCAGCCCTCGGCACGGGGACTCGCCAGGCGCCGGGTTCCGGTCGAGGCGGGGATCGCTACATAGTGGACGTTCGCGTGCCCGAGCGCCAGCAGGTGCTCCGTGGCGGTACGGGCCGCCTCGCGGTCGTCGGCCCACACCGCCGGACGGCTGGGTGTCCGGCCCGGCGGTGGTGCTTCCACCAGCGCCGCGCACGGTACATGCGCCGGTACGCGATCCAGAGCGGCGGCACCGAGGCGGTCGAAGCCGATGACCACCACGCCACCACCGGTGTCGGCGGCTGCGGCGATCGTACGGTCCAGATCGTCCTCGGGTGTCACGACTCGTACGCCGAGCGCGTATCCGGCGGCGCGGGACGCCTCCTCCAGGCCTTGCAGGGTGGCCGCATAGCCGTAGAGGACGGTGTTCGACGTGATGACCGTGACCGACCGGGTGACCCCGCTGGCCAGGGCGAACGCGGTGGCGTTGCGCCTGAATCCCAAGGTCTGGATGGCGGCGTCGACCCGCTTGCGGGTCTCCTCCTTGACGTTCGGGTGGCCGTTGATGACCCGCGAAACCGTCTGATAGGAGACGCCCGCCGCGGCGGCTACGTCGCGGATACTGGCGGCTTTCTGCGGCCCCTGAGGGGAGTCGCCGTGGCCGTCGGAGCTTGTGTGACCGGTCACATCCATGCGAGGATTGTGAGCGGTCACAACGTAGGCGTCAAGAGACCGTAACTGGGGATTTACCTTTCGAACACACCGACCGGAGTGGCGAGTTCCCTCCCGTCGAGCGAGAAGGCCCAGCTCAGCGCCTGTACGAGAGCCGCAGGACCGAACTGCCCCAGAAGGGAAAATTGCGTTGACCAGTGTCGTAGCAACAGTCGAGGGGTCCCGTATCTGGTCGCATCCGGCGCTCGGGCTGCACGCCGTCGTCGATGCCGCCGGAGGGGTCCGGCTGGGCGCGCCCGACCAGGACTGGGCCTGTCTGGTGCCTCTCGTCGAGGTCACCGCCACCGGGCACGGGCGCATGTGGTCGGGGGAGCGTTTCATCGAGACGGCCGTCGGCGAGCGGATGACCTACCGCGACCACGAGACCGTGCGGGACGGGGACTTGGAGCGTACGACGATCCGGCTGGCGGACCCGGCGACGGGGCTGGCAGCCGAGGTCACCCTGGAGGTCGGCATCGATGCGGGCTTTCTGCGCTCCCGGGTACGGCTGGTCAACGAGGGCGTCGAGCCGATCCGGTTGGAGAGCGTGACGACCCTGACGCTCGGCGGGATCGCGTCCGGTGTCGCCGAGGACGGCCTCGACGGGCTGACCCTGCACTGGGCGGACAACGACTGGCTCGCCGAGTGCCGTTGGCGGCAGGCCGAACTCCGCGACCAGGTCGTCCCGTTGAGCCGGTCCGCGCACGGGCATGAGGGGCGGGGCTGCTTCGAGCGTTATTCGCAGGGGAGTTGGTCCACCGGCCGGCACCTCCCGCTCGGCGCGCTCACCGACCGGGACGGCAACGCCTGGCTCTGGCAGATCGAGTCCAGCGCGGGCTGGCGCTTCGAGACCGGCGAACGCGAAGGCGCGGCCTACGTCGCCCTGTTCGGCCCCGACGACGCCCACCACCAGTGGCACCAACTCCTCGCTCCCGGCGAGGAGTTCCACACCGTTCCCGCCGTCCTCGTCCGCACGGAGAGCGGCGGACTGGACGCCGCGTTCGGCGTCCTCACGGACTACCGCCGGGGCATCCGCCGCGACCACCCCGACCACCGTGCGCTCCCGGTGATCTACAACGACTACATGAACACCCTGATGGGCGACCCCACCACCGAACGGCTCCTGCCGCTGGTGGAGGCGGCGGCGAGTGCCGGTGCCGAGGTGTTCGTGATCGACGCGGGCTGGTACGACGATGACGCCCAGGGCTGGTGGGACTCCGTCGGCGCGTGGGAGGCCGCGCCCAACCGTTTCCCGGGCGGCATTCAAGAGGTCCTGGACGCCATCACGAAACACGGAATGACCCCGGGGCTGTGGCTGGAGCCCGAAGTCGTGGGCGTGCGCAGCCCGTTGGCCGGCACGCTGCCGCCCGAGGCGTTCTTCCGGCGCGGCGGTGTCCGCGTCACCGAACACGGACGGCACCATCTGGACCTGCGCCACCCGGCAGCCCGCGCCCACCTCGACGAGGTCGTGGACCGGCTGGTCGGGGAGTGGGGTGTGGGCTATCTGAAGCTCGACTACAACGTCAACATCGGCCCGGGAACCGAGAAGGGTTCGGAGAGCGCCGGCGCCGGACTACTGGGACATCACCGCGCCCACCTCGACTGGCTGGCCGGGCTCCTCGACCGTCATCCCCAACTGGTCCTGGAGAACTGCGGATCGGGCGGCCTGCGCATGGACTACGCTCAACTCGCCGTGGCGCAGATCCAGTCCACGAGCGACCAGCAGGACCCGCTGCGCTACCCGCCCATCGCCGCGGCAGCCGCTACCGCCGCGACACCGGAACAGGCCGCCGTGTGGGCGTACCCGCAGCCTGATCAGAGCCTCGACGAGATCGCCTTCACCCTCACCGCCCCGCTGCTCGGCCGGGTCCACCTCTCCGGCTTCCTCAACCTCATGGACGACGAGCAGTTCGACCTCGTCCGCTCGGCGCTCTCCGTCTACAAGGACATCCGCGCGGAGATCGGCGCCGGGCATCCGTTCTGGCCGCTGGGGCTGCCCGGCTGGGAGGACGAGTGGATCGCCCAGGGGCTGCGGGGTACGGAGGCCACGTATGTGACGGTCTGGAGCCGCGGGTCGGACGACACCGGTCGCACCCTCACGGTCCCGCACCTGCGCGGTGCCTCCGCGCATGCCACGGTGCTGTATCCGGGGACCACGGACGCGGGCGTCGCCTGGGACGCGGCCGAGGGGCGGTTGACGGTGACCCTGCCGCGCGCCGGCACCGCTGTTCTCGTCCGGTTGAGCGCCGGCTGAGTCCTGCCGTTGCACGGCTGATCCACCGGTGATCGCCATGCGACGGAAACCGTGCACATTCCGTCAGGAAAGTGCCTTCAAGTGTCGTTCCCTGGCAATGTCGGACTGCGGATGCTTCGCCCGTGTCCCGCCCATAGGGTTCTTGAAGTCCACTTTCGGAGGCGGGACCGATTGTGCAGGTATCCGTGACAAGGCAGAACACCGGCCAACCCGTCAGGACGTCGAGTTTCGTCGGCCGGCGTCAGGAGACCGCCGAGGTCAAGCGTCTGATGGCCGTCCACCGGCTGGTGAGTCTCACCGGGATGGGCGGTGTCGGCAAGACCAGGCTGGCCCTGCACGCCGTGCCCCGGCTGGCGCGGGCGTTCGCCGACGGAGTGCATCTCGTCCAGTTGGCCGGTGTACGGGACGCCTCGCTGGTGCCGCTCGCGCTGATCGAGGCGCTCAACATCCGTGACGTGTCCGGGCGTTCGCCCGAGCGGGTCCTCGTCGACCAACTCCAGGATCGGGAGGTGCTCCTGGTCCTGGACAACTGCGAACACCTCGCGGACGCGTGTGCGCGGCTCGTCGGGACACTGCTCGCGGAGACCGTCGGCGTGCGGGTGCTGGCCACCAGCAGACATCCGCTGGACGTGCCCGCCCAACACGTCCTGGAAGTACAGCCGTTGGCGACTCCCGCACCGGGCGATCCGCTGCCGCCCAAGCCCGCGCTGGAGTACCCGGCACTGGCCCTGTTCGCCGATCGTGCCGCCGCCGTACTGCCCGGGTTCACCCTCACCGAGGCCAACCAGGACGCGGTGGCCGCCCTGTGCCACCGGCTGGACGGGCTGCCGCTCGCGATCGAACTGGCGGCGGTACGGATGCGCGCCCTCGGCGTGCAGCAGTTGCTCGAACGCCTCGACCGGCGCTACCGGTTGCTGGCCGACACGGCGGAGACAGCCGATACCGGCGACACCTCGCTTCGGCACCGCACCCTGCGCGCGGCCGTCGACTGGAGCCACGACCTGTGCACCCCCGAGGAACGGACGGTGTGGGCGCGCGCCTCCGTCTTCGCCGGGACCTTCGACCTGGGCGCCGCCGAGGAGGTCTGCGCCGGGCCCGGACTCGACCGTGACGAGATGGTGGACGCCGTGGCCGGTCTGGTCGACAAGTCGCTGCTCGTCCGCGACGGAGACGCCGTCCATGCCCGGTACCGGATGCTGGAGTCGATCCGGCAGTACGGCCTCGACCGGCTCCGCGAGGACGACGCCGACGCGGAGGCGGCGGCCCGGCGCCGGATGCGGGACTGGTGCCTGGACTTCGTCGAGGAGTGCGAGCGGCGCTGGTTCGGCCCCGAGCAGCCGGAGTTGGTCCGCCGGCTGCACACGGAGTCGGACCTGATCCGCTCGGCGTTCGAGTTCTGTCTGACCACACCGGGGGAGCTGCGGGCCGGGCTGAGACTGGCCGGGCACCTGTGGTTCTTCTGGTTCGCGACCGGCGCGTTGGTGGAGGGCCGGTACTGGCTGGAGCGTCTGCTCGCCGCCGCCCCCGAGCCGACCGTCGAACGGGCCCGAGGCCTGTGGGTCCTGGCCCTGATGCTACTGAGCCAGGGCAACGCGGTCAGGGCCGCGCCCCTCGTCGAGGAGGCCCGCGCCCTGGCCCTGCGGCTGGGTGCCGAGGCCGAAGTGGCGCACACCTACTTCGGCCGGGGCGGTGCCCGCCTGATCAGCGGTGACTACGACCGGGCCCGGGCCGTGTACGAGGAGGCCCTGTCCCGGCCGCCGCGCGAGGGCGAGTCCATGAGCCTGGTCGGCTTCAAGTACGTGGAGCTGGCCCATGTCCTCGCGATCCAGGGCGAGTTCGACCGCGCCATGGCCCTGTGCGAGGAGTTCCGGCAGATCTGCCTCGCCCACGGCGAACAGTGGATCCACTCCTACCTCCTGCGCATACTCGCCTTCGCCGAATGGGCCAAGGGCGACCGGACGGCGGCCAGGATCCACGCCCGGCAGTGCCTCCGGCTCAAGCGGGCGGTCGGTGACGTGTTCGGCATCGGCATGACACTGGAACTGCTCGGCGCGGTCCACGCCCGCGACGGCGAGGGCCGCTCCGCCGCCGTACTGCTGGGCGCCGCCGCACGGATCTGGCAGGACGCCCATGTCGCCCTGGACCGCACCCCGTCCCACGGCCCGGTCCGCACCGAGGCCGAGGAAGGCGCCCGCGCGCTGCTGGGCGACGCGTTCAAGAGCACCTACCGCGAGGGTCTCGCCCTCACCTCGGACCACGCGGTGGCCTACGCGCTGGGCGAGCGGGAGTCCGCGGTACGGCAGGTGCTCGACAGCCCGCTCACCCGCCGTGAGACGGAGGTCGCCGAACTGGTCGCGGAGGGGCTGACCAACCAGCAGATCGCCGACCGGCTGGTCGTCGCGCTGCGGACGGCGGAGGGCCATGTGGAGCGAATCCTCAGCAAGTTGGGCTTCACCTCGCGCAGCCAGGTCGCCGTCTGGGCCGAGGCGCGCCGGGCCGTACGCCCCTGACGCCGTACGGACGTGAACCGAGCGAAGCGAAAGGAAGGCAGCGCGATGGAGCACGGAGAACCCACCCCAACCACCGCACCCGGCACACCCGTTCCAGCCGTCAAGCACCACGCCGGCATCCACTCGTCCGACGAGGAGTTCCTGGCGGTGGTGGTGCCGTTCCTCAGGGAGGGCATCGTCGCCGAGGACGAACCGGACCCGGTGGTCATCACCACCGCGCGCAAACTCGACCTGCTGCGCCGCGCGTTGGGCCCGGACGCCCGCCGGGTGGACTTCCGCGACTCCGCGCGGTGGTACCGCGGCAGCCCCGCCAACAGCATGGCCACCGCCCTCGACTACTACGTCACGCACGCGAGCCCCGAGGGCCGCCTCCACATGACGGGCGAGCCGGTGTGGGAGGGCCGCTCACCGCGCCAGATCCCCGAGTGGAAGCGGTACGAGGCCCTGGCCACCGAACTCTTCACCGGCGCCCCGCCCGACCTGATGTGCCTCTACGACACCCGGACCGCGCCGCCCGACGTCGTCGACGCCGCCCGGCACACCCACCCGACCGAACGGGACCGGCACGGCGTCCGGCCCAGCCCGCTCTTCACGGCGCCCGCGGTGTACGCGGCCCAGGGCCTCGGCCCGCTGCCCGCACCGCCGCCGGACGCGGTCGGGGTCGGCCTCGACGGGGACCTGACCGTCGGTCAGCGGTTCGCGGCGGCCCAGGCACGGGCCCGCGGCATGGCCCCCGACGAGGCGGCCCGCTTCGGGCAGGCCGTGTCCGGTGCCACGCGCTACGCGGCCTCCCAGGGCTGCGACCGCGCACATCTGCGGCTCTGGTCGACCCGGCAGCGGATCATCTGCGAACTGCGCACCCCGCGCGGCCGTATCACCGATCCGTTCCTCGGCTTTTGGCCACCGGGTGCCGAAGTACGCCCCGAGGACGGGCTCTGGCACACCCGCCAGGTCTGCGAGTTCGTGGACATGCGGTCCGGCGACCACGAGCGGGAGGGCTGGACCATCCGGATGGAGACGGCTCTCGTCACGGCAGGTTGACGAACCGGCCCACGGATTCGGGTAGTTCCCCCCGCGCCTCGATGGGCACGGCGGACGCATGGTGGAGACAAGGCCGGGTCTGCCCGCGGACCCGGCCCGCACCGCACGAGCCGAACGCCCCAGGGCCCGAAGGGAATCGACCATGCCGAACGACCGTCCACGCGGCCTGCCGACCGTGGGCGAGGGGTGCACCTCGATCCTGGGCCCGGGAAAGTCCTCGGTCCGCCAGGCCAGGGAACTCGTCCGCAAACGGCTGGCCGAGTATGGCCTCCAGGACCTGGTGGACATCGCCGAACTGCTGGTCAGCGAACTCGCCACCAACGCCGTCGTGCACGCGGGTGGTCGCTACCGGCTCACGCTGTCCCTGGGCGTCGGCACACTGCGCTGCGAAGTGGCGGACGAGCGGCGGCACTTGCCCCGGCCTCCGCACCGGCAGACCGAGAGCGACGCCCACCACGACGTCGACCCCGACAGCGAGAACGGCCGCGGTCTGTTCCTGGTCGACGCACTCGCCCACCGCTGGGGCAGCCGCCTGGTGGACGAGGGCAAGGAGGTCTGGTTCGAGCTGGAGATCCGGGCACCGGACTGCACGGGTGACGCGGCGGCGGACGTGTACCTTCCGGTGCCGGCCCGGCCGCGACTCCAAGAGGCGCACGGCAGCGCCGAGTTGTGCCATGAGCGGACGGATCACGGCTACAGCGCCGACGGCGACCTGACCGAGGACCTCGGTCTGCGCGGCCGGTACCGCCCACGGCGTCCGGTGCCGGCCGCCGTTTCCGCTTGAGCGCGTCTACCGGCTTGTCCGCTCCCGTGCCGACCTCGCCGGATCGGCCCACTCGGCGACCACCCCCGTGGGCAGCCACCGCGCCGCCGCGCACACGCACACCCCGAGCCAGCCGACGGCGAACAGCCAGCCACCGACGACATCCGTGAACCAGTGCACGCCCAGATACATCCGGGTCAGTCCGACCAGCGTGCCCCAGCAGCCGACGGCCAGGCAGAGCGGTCCTCTCCCGTGCGGGGCGCGCACGCGTATCGCGAGGATCACCAGCCCGGCGGTGAGCGCGGCCGTGGTGGTGTGGCCGGAGGGGAAGGCCCAGCCGGACGCGTGCCCGGCCCAGTCGCCCGGCGCCGGGCGGGGGCGCGCGACCAGGGCCATCACGCCGTAGCGCAGGCCCTGGCCGGAGGCGAGGCAGGTTGTGGCCAGGGTGACGGCGAAGAGGCGGCCGTGTGCGGTGCGGCCGGTGAGGAGTCCGGCGAGGACGACGAGGGCGTACGGGACGATGCCCGTGCCGGTCGCGGTCAGTCCGCGGGCCACCGCCAGCGCCATGTCCGGGCGGTGGGCGACGGACCAGGACAGCACGTCCTCGTCCGTGAACAGCGGAGCGCCCTCGTGCCCGATCACCACCATGCTCAGCACGCCGAACGCGGTCCAGGCGCCGAGGCCCACGCTGCCCGCCAACTCGGCGAGGTCCTCGCGGTTCATGACACCAGCAGCGGTCGCAGCCGGGTGGCCGTGATCCGCCGGGTCAGGGAGTCCGGCCACCGCTTCAGCAGCGTCATCGCGCCGAACGCCAGAAGTGCGCCGACCGCCACGCCCACCACCACGTCGTGCGGATAGTGGACCCCGACCCAGACCCGGGAGACCGCCATCGCGAGCGCGGCCACGGCGGCGACCGCACCGAGCCGGCGCGAGACGAAGAACAGGGCGACCGCCGCAGCCGCGGCAATGGTCGCGTGGTTGCTGGGAAAGGACCAGTCGCCCGGCCCCGGACACGCCTCCAGTGTGACCACCCGCAGACTCCGGCAGGGTCGGCTCTCCCGCACCGCCGACTTGAGCAGCGAGTCGATGCCGTACACGCCGACCACGACCACCGGCACGGCCAGCGCCGTCACCGCGGCCTCGGCACCGACCCGGCGCGCCCGCCACCACCCCACGACCATCACCGCGGCGAACACCACGAGCCCGTACGTCGACCACGCCGACACCAGCTCGTCCAGCCAACCGGGTGCCTGCGCGGCCGAGTTGACCACATCCGTATAGGCCTCGCCGTCGATCGACGACCCCTGGAACGCGACGAGGATCATCCGCGCACCTCCCCGGTGAACATCGACCTGGCGTCCAGCACGGTCAGCCCCTTCCCCGCTCTGACTACACATCTGTAGACGGTCTACTCAACTGTAGACGACCGCCGCGCAGGAGAAGTTCCGCACTTTTGCCCGGTCGTTGCCGATTCATGACTGACCGACTACATGCATGTAGTCATGATGGTCCGCGAAGTAAGGCATGCCTTCACTAACCCAGGAGGGGTCGCACCCAATGTGGGACGACGCGTTTCCGAGTTTTCTGATCGGGCTGCGGGAGGGGCTTGAGGCGGGGCTCATCGTCTCGATCCTGGTCGCCACCCTCGTCCGTGCCGACGCCAAGTCCCGGCTCCCGCAGGTGTGGACGGGCGTCCTGGCCGCGATCGCCCTCGCGATGAGTTTCGGCGCGGTCCTCACCTTCACCGCCGCGAACCTCTCCGCCACGGCCCAAGAGGCCTTCGGCGGTGTCCTCAGCGTGATCGCGGTCGCGTTCGTCACCGCGATGGTGTTCTGGATGCGCCGCTCGGCCCGCACCTTCTCCGGTGAGATCAGGGAGAAGGTGACCGGCGCGCTCGGCATGGGCGCGGGCGTGCTGATGCTCACCTCCTTCCTCGCGGTGGGCCGCGAGGGCCTGGAGACGGCCCTGTTCCTGTGGACCACGGCCCGCGCGGCCGGCGAGTCCTCCGGCCCCCTGACAGGCGCCGCGATCGGCCTCGTCCTCGCGGCGGCCCTGTGCTGGGGCCTGTACCACCGGGTCCTCCGGATCAACCTGACGAAGTTCTTCACCGCCACCGGTGTCGTCCTCATCGTCATCGCGGCGGGCGTCCTCGGCTACGGTCTGCGCGACCTCCAGGAGGGCGGCGTCCTCCCCGGCCCGACCACGTACGCCTTCGACCTCGGCGGCAGCGTCGACGCCGGCTCCTGGTACAGCACCCTCGTCCAGGGCGTGTTCAACCTGATGCCCACGATGACCTGGCTCCAAGTGGTGGGCTACGTCGGCTATTTGGTCGTGGTCCTGCCCCTGTTCGTACGAGGAGTGCGCGGCGGGTCGGTCAAGACGCCGGAGCCGGAGTCCGCGCCCGCACCGGAGGCCGTGTCGTCCCCGCGTCGCCGTCCCGTCTGGGTGGTGCCCGTCGCCGTGGTCGCCGTACCCGCGGTCGTGGCCGGGTGTGTCGTCGCCTTCGCCCGCCCCAAGCCCGCGAGCTCTCAGACGGTGGCCGTCTCCGAGACGGAGTGCGGCAAGGGCTTCACCGCGCCCGACACCGGACGGCAGACCTTCCAGATGCACAACACCGGCGACAAGACCGCCGAGGTGTACCTGATCGACCCGGCCACCGGCGCGGTCTACGGCGAGGTCGAGGGCATCGCTCCGGGCACCACCCGGGACCTGGTCGCCACCGTCGCGGGTGGCTCGTACGCCTGGCGGTGCGTGCCCACCGGAGCGAAGGCCGTCACCTCGGCCACGGTCCACGTCAGCGGCACGGGAGGCGCGGTGAAGGCGGTCGTCCCCGTCTCCGAGAGCGACCTCGCCGTCCCTCTCAAGACCTACAAGGTGTACGTCGACCAGGGCCTGGCCACGCTGGAGACCCAGACCCGGCAGCTCGCCGCCGACATCGCCGGTGACCGTCTCGCCAAGGCGCGCACCGACTGGCTGACCGCGCACCGCACGTACTCCTCCCTCGGCGCCGCCTACGGCACGTTCGAGGACTTCGACCAGAGGATCAACGGCCGGGCCGACGGGCTGGCCGGGGGAGTGGCGAACAAGGACTTCGCGGGCTTCCACCGCATCGAGTACGGGCTGTGGCACGGGCAGTCGGCGAGCGAACTCAAGGTACCTGCCCAGCAGTTGGCCGCCGCTGTCGTAGGACTGCGGAAGGCGTTCCCCACCCAGGACTTCGACCCCGGTGACCTGCCGTTGCGGGCCCACGAAATCCTCGAGAACGCCCTTCAGTTCGAGCTGACCGGCGATACGGACGAGGGCAGCGGCACCAACCTCGCGACCGTCGACAGCAACCTCGCCGGCACCCGCGAACTGCTCACCGTACTCACTCCGTTGCTCACCAAGGAGTCCCCGACGCTGCTCCCCACCGTGGACGCGGCCGTAGCCCGGTTGCAGGCGTTGCTCGACTCGGCGCATCACGGCGGCAGTTGGACCCCCGTCGAGCAGCTCGACCAGCCGACCAGGGCCCGACTCGACGGCGCCACCGGGCAGTTGCTGGAGGATCTGGCACCGGTGCCGGACCTGCTGGAGATCAGGAAGTCCGCCTGATGAGCACCGAGGACACCAGCGGTACCTATGACACCCCCGGCACCAAGAACATCCGTACTGAAGGGAAGCGTCCGATGCCGACTGCCGAAACCCCGGGCTGCCCGGCCGGAGCCGGTCGCCGTTCCTTCGTCCGGACGGCGCTCGGTGCCGGGGCCGCCGGAGCGGTGCTGGCCGGTGGTTCGTTCGCGCTCGCCGAGACCGGCGGCACTGCTCAGGCGCAGGCCGCGGACACCACGAACGCCGCGAAGGTGTCCTTCCACGGCACCCACCAGGCCGGCATCCTCACCCCCGCCCCGGCCGCCGCTACCTTCGTCTCCCTCGACGTGATCGCCGACAACCGCGCCGAACTGGCCGACCTGCTGCGGACGATCACCGAACGGGCCCGCTTCCTCACCTCCGGCGGCACCCCCGCCGACCTCGGCGTGGGGGCGCCGCCCGCCGACAACGGCATCCTCGGACCGGAGGTCCCCGCCGACGCCCTCACGGTGACGGTCGGCGTAGGCGCGTCCCTCTTCGACGACCGCTACGGCCTCGCCAAGGCCAAGCCGCGCCGGCTGACCCCCATGAAGACGTTCCCGAACGACAACCTGCGCGCCGCCGAGTGCCACGGCGACCTGTCGCTCCAGGTGTGCGGCGCCCGCCAGGACACGGTGCTGCACGCGCTGCGCGACATCGCCCGGCACACCCGGGGCGGCATGCAGATCAAGTGGCGCATCGACGGCTTCCAGAACACCCCGCGCCCCACCGGCGCCCAGCGCAATCTGCTCGGCTTCAAGGACGGCATCGCCAACCCGGACGTGACGTCCACCCGCGAGACCGACCGGCTGATCTGGATCGGCGACGGACAGGGCGAGCCGGCCTGGGCGAGCGGCGGCAGCTACCAGGTGATCCGGATCATCCGCATGCTCGTCGAGTTCTGGGACCGGGTCTCGCTCAGCGAACAGGAGTTGATGTTCGGCCGCCGCAAGGACACCGGCGCCCCGCTGGACGGCGCCAAGGAGACGGACATCCCGCACTACGCCAAGGACCCCAAGGGCACGGCGATCCCGCTCGACGCCCATATCCGCCTCGCCAACCCGCGCACCGCGGCCACCGACACCTCGCGCATCCTGCGCCGGGGCTACAACTACGACCGGGGCATCGACGCCGTGGGCAACCTCGACATGGGCCTGGTCTTCTGCTGCTACCAGCAGGACGTGAAGCGGCAGTTCGAGGCGACCCAGACCCGGCTGATCGACGAGCCCCTCGTCGATTACATCTCTCCGACGGGCGGCGGATACTTCTACGCGCTACCCGGGGCGAAGGACGCCAAGGACTGGCTCGGGCGAGGTCTGCTGGCGTCCTGACCAGGTATTTTTCTCTCCTTTGGGCAAGACCTGCCGTGGTCTTTGCCGGGCGTTACTGCGAATGGGTTGCAGGTACGGGAGGATGGCACAAGGTTGCAGGCCGCAACCGCGTACCCGGCAGAAAGACCCTCCTCGATGACGGCCGTCCCTGACACCACTTCGCCCCGCGCCGCCACGGCATCGGTCTGGTACCGCGTCCGTACGTCGATGACGCGGCAGGAGTGGACCAGGGTCGGCGGCATGGCCGCCTTCGTCCTCGGGCTGCATGTGATCGGCTGGTTCACCCTGGTGTGGATCGTGGCGCCGGGGCACTACAGCGTCGGCGAGAAGTCCTTCGGCATCGGCATGGGCGTGACCGCGTACACGCTCGGCATGCGGCACGCGTTCGACGCGGACCACATCGCGGCGATCGACAACACGACCCGCAAGCTGATGAGCGAGGGGCAGCGGCCGCTGTCGGTGGGCTTCTGGTTCTCGCTCGGCCACTCCAGCATCGTCTTCGGCCTGACCCTCCTCCTCTCGCTGGGCGTCAAGGCGCTGGCCAACCCGGTCCGCGACGACAACTCCCAACTGCACGACGTCACCGGCCTGATCGGCACGACCGTCTCGGGCACCTTCCTCTACGTCATCGCGGGCATCAACCTCGTCATCATGGCCGGCATCTGGAAGGTGTTCCGGCAGATGCGCTCGGGCCACTACGACGAGGCCGCGCTGGAGGAGCAGCTCAACAACCGCGGCTTCATGAACCGCATCCTGGGCCGCTTCATGAAGTCGATCACCAAGTCCTGGCAGATGTACCCGCTGGGCCTGCTGTTCGGCCTCGGCTTCGACACGGCCACCGAGATCGCGCTGCTGGTGCTCGCCGGTTCGGGCGCCGCGTCGGGCCTGCCCTGGTACGCGATCCTGTGCCTGCCGGTCCTGTTCGCCGCCGGTATGTCGCTGCTCGACACGATCGACGGCACGTTCATGAACTTCGCCTACGGCTGGGCCTTCTCCAAGCCGGTCCGCAAGGTCTACTACAACCTCACGATCACCGGTCTGTCCGTCGCCGTCGCCCTGATCATCGGCACGGTCGAACTCCTGGGCCTGTTCGCCGAGAAGCTCGACCTGCACGGCTTCTTCTGGGACTGGATCGCGGGCCTGGACCTCAACGTCATCGGCTTCCTCATCGTCGGCCTGTTCTTCGCGACCTGGATCGTGGCCCTGCTGGTCTGGAAGTTCGGCCGTATCGAGGACAAGTGGACGGCGAGCCTGGCCCAGCCGGCGCAGCAGCCCGCCGAATAGGTCCGTCAGGCCCGCACCCCCATCTCCTTGCGCCACTTCACGATCTGCTTCTCCGCGTCCCCGGTGTACGACCACGGAGTCGTTGTCGCCCGGCGGCCCATCATGGCCAGGACCTCCGTGGAGATGTCCTTCGTGCCCGCGTAACAGGCCGCGTGGGCGAGGTAGTTGAGGTCGCGGAGTTCGCCGGGCGGGAAGGGGCCCTCCTCGCGGGCGGTGATCCAGCGCTGCCAGGTGCGGCGCACATCGCTGACGGCGCCGTCGTGGGTCCAGTGCTGGCCGAGCCCCACCGCCGCCTGCCGGCCCGTCGCGGCGTGGAGGGCGAAGCGGTACTCCTCCACCCGCGCGTACTGCACCAGCACCGGCAGGGTGCAGCCGGGCGGTGCCACGCCCGCCGCGTCGCGCGCGAAGTCGTACATCAGGCCGTGGCTGCCGTGCCAGCGGGAGGAGTAGTAGTGCAGCACCTGGAGGTGGCCCTCCACGCTGTACGGGTCGCGCCGGTGCAACTCGTCCCACCAGCGGGCGAGTTCCTGGCGTCGCACCCCCGACGGATAAAGGCGGGCCACGGAGATCAGGGAGATCCAGGGGGTGGGGTCGTCCGGGTACGCCTCCGAGGCCTGGAGGCAGGCCATGACGGCTCCGTCGATACGGTTCCGGTCGATCGGCACGCCCCGGCCCGCCGCGATCGCCAGATGGAAGGCCCGGGCCGTCTCCGTCGCCGCCCGCAAGGTGAGCGCGTCGCCGCTGTGGGGCTCGGCGGCCAGCCATGACTCGACCGTCGAACTGCTCGCGCAGGCCTGCGCGAGCGTCCGGATCCGGTGGCCCCGGCCGAGCCAGTGCGCGCCGGTGTTCCGCAGCAGGTCCCGCAGCCCCTGCCAGCGGCCGATGACGATGTCCTGCCGGGCCGAACTGAGGGGCGCGTCCCCGCAGTCGGGGTCGAAGTCGGGGGTGTAGCGGTCTCGCGCCATCGGGGTGCCCCTCAGAAGTCGGTCGGGAGACCCTGATGGACCCGCGACTGTTCGGGCACGAAGTCGTCCGGTACGTAGTCCGTCTCGACGGTGTGCGTGGCGTCGAGACGCGCGGGCCGGTAGTAGTCGCTGCCCTGCTTCCAGTACCAGAGCATCGGGATCAGCCCCACGGCCAGTCCGCCGATGCCGATGGAGATCGCCGCCCTGCTCAGATCGCCGAGCGACTCGACGAAGATCCAGAACATGAACAGGGCGCCGAACAGCGGCCACAGCCCGCCGAAGAAGAAGTTCACCGCGGACTTGAACAGCATCTTTCGGTACGCGACGACCACCGCGAGGCCCGCCAGACCGTAGTACACGGCGATCTGCAGACCGATCGCCGAGATCGCGTCGGAGAGGATCTCGCCCACCGAGCCGAGCGCGTTGGAGGCGATGAACATCGCCAGCGCCACCCCGCCGACCACGGTGATCGCCACCCAGGGCGTGTTCCAGGTGCGGTGCACCCGGCCCAGCGCGGCCGGCATCGTACGGTCGCGGCCCATCGCGAACAGCGAACGCGTGACCTGGATGAGGGTCGTCTCCAGGGTGGCGATGGTCGACAGCATCACCGACACGATCAGCAGCTTGCCGCCCCAGCCCGGCCACAGCTCGTCGCCCAGCACCGCCAGCACATTGGCCTTGTTGCTCTCGATCTGCCGCGAGGTCAGGATGATGTTCACCGCGATGGTGAACACCTCGAAGAGCAGGAAGACGATGCCGACGCCGATCAGGCCCGCGAGTCCGGTCGTACGACGGCTGTTGCGGGTCTCCTCGCTGAGGTTGCTGGTGACGTCCCAGCCCCAGTAGTAGAACGCGGCGATGAGGGCGCCCGACGCGAAGCCGGACACCCCGTCGAAGTGGCTGAAGCCCAGCCAGGACCAGTCGAAGGCGCGGGCGTTGTCCGTGTGGGCGAGGGCGAACACCGCGAACAGCGCCAGAATGCCCAACTCGACGCCGGACATCAGGAGTTGTGCCCGGACCGTGAGCCGGGCCCCGCCGAGCACCACGAGCAGCATGATCACGAACCACGCGGCGCCGACCACCGTCGACAACGCCGTGTTGTCCGCGAGGCCCTGGTCGAAGAGGGACAGGGTCATCGAACCGGCGGGCAGTGACCCGGCGACCATGAAGATGGTCGCGGAGACCACCAGGGCCCAGCCGCTGATGAAGCCCAGAAAGGGATGCAGGGTGCGCCCCACCCAGGAGTAACTCGCCCCCGCGTTCACGTCGATACGGCCGAGATAGCTGAACGCCAGCGCGATGCCCAGCATCGGTATCGCGCAGTAGAGGAGGGCCGCCGGACTGGCCAGTCCCACCGCGCCGACCAGGACGGCGGTGGTCGCGGCCAGCGAGTACGCCGGGGCGCTGCCCGCCACGGCCATCACCACGGTGTCGAACGTACCGAGGGCGTTGGCCTGCAGCCCTCTGCCCCTGTTGTTGCTCATGGATGCGCTGCTTTCCGTCTTGCACGACGTGCGGAGTTGAGCGGACCGGCCCCGGACCCGGAGAGGGGTGGCCTCGGGTCGTTGGCCGGTCGGAACAACAGAAGGGAACGGTGGATTCCGTTTAATCGCTGCGTCGGCGGACGGTCACACCGTGTGTGGGTGTGATGATAGCCGTACCTCTTGACCTTTCAAGATTGACCAGCGAGTAATCTCCTGTGAACGGTCAGTCGCCGAGTCGGTCGATCTGGCGCAGTTTGTTCGTCGCGTCGAGGGCGGCGACCTTGTAAGACTCGGCCAGCGTCGGGTAGTTGAAGACCGCGTCCACGAGATAGTCGACCGTTCCGCCGCAGCCCATCACCGACTGGCCGATGTGAATGAGCTCCGTCGCGCCGGTACCGAAACAGTGCACGCCGAGCAGGGTGCGGTCGGTCGGGGAGACCAGCAGCTTGAGCATGCCGTGCGAGTCACCGATGATCTGGCCGCGCGCGAGTTCGCGGTAACGGGAGATCCCGACCTCGAACGGCACGCACTCCTCGGTGAGTTGGTCCTCGGTCTTCCCGATGAAACTGATCTCCGGGATGGTGTAGATCCCGATCGGCTGCCGGTCGTCGATCCGGTGCACCGGCTCACCACAGGCGTGGTACGCGGCCGTACGGCCCTGCTCCATCGAGGTCGCGGCGAGCGCCGGGAAGCCGATGACGTCGCCGACGGCGTAGATGTGCGGCACCGTGGTGCGGAAGTTCTCGTCGACGTCGATCCGGCCGCGCCGGTCGGCGGACAACCCGGCCTTGTCCAGGTCGAGTTCGTCGGTCAGGCCCTGCCGGCCCGCGGAGTACATCACGGCGTCGGCCGGGATCTTCTTGCCGCTCTCCAGGACCGTCAGCGTGCCGTTGGTGTGCCGCTCGACGGCGGCCACGGTCTCGCCGAAGCGGAAGGTCACGGCGAGGTCCCGCAGGTGGTACTTGAGCGACTCGATGACCTCCAGGTCGCAGAAGTCGAGCATGCCGGCACGCTTCTCCACCACGGTGATCTTGCTGCCGAGCGCGGCGAACATGGAGGCGTACTCCATGCCGATCACGCCCGCCCCCACGATGACCATGGACCGGGGGACCCTGGGCAGGTCCAGGACGTTGTCCGAGTC
The DNA here is from genome assembly GCF_044766845.1 of Streptomyces sp. NPDC101776. NCBI lineage: Bacteria > Bacillati > Actinomycetota > Actinomycetes > Kitasatosporales > Streptomycetaceae > Streptomyces > Streptomyces sp. NPDC101776. Next base: position 1,314,596 of record NZ_JBIWMV010000001.1, read on the forward strand.
CATGATGGTCTGGCCGTCGAACTCGACGGTGTCCGGCCGCGCGGGACGGGTCCCGGTGGCGATGATGATGTTCTCGGCGGTCAACAGCCGTTCGTGGCCGGTGATTTCGGTCAGCGCGACGGTGTGCAGGTCGACGAAGCGGCCCGTGCCGGCGAACAGGGAGACCTGGTTGCGGGACAACTGGTTGCGGATGACGTCCACTTCACGGCTGACCACGTGCTGGGTGCGCGCGGTGAGGTCGCCGACGGTGATGTCGTCCTTGAGGCGGTAGCTCTGCCCGTACAGATCGCGCTGGGTGAGGCCGGTGAGATACAGCACCGCCTCGCGCAGGGTCTTGGAGGGGATGGTCCCGGTGTGGATGGAGACCCCGCCGACCATGTCGGGGCGGTCGACGACGGCGACCCGGCGGCCGAGCTTGGCCGCGGCGATGGCGGCCTTCTGGCCGCCCGGTCCTGAACCGATGACAAGCATGTCGAAGTCGGGCACCTCCGGAGTCTGTCAGCCGGAGCGCCTTCTCCGAAAGGGTGAACGGGTAACCAGGTGCCCACGAACCGGCTAGATGAATGAGTCCGAGGGGTGTCGTTGCGGTCAGTGATCATAGGCGGTCAGTGATCGCTTGACTGGCTGCCCTGTCTTGTCGTTGTGCCAGATCGCAGCCGTGAGCGCGAGGATCCGGCACAAGACCCGGGTCGCCACTCCTGCCGGGCTCTTGCCGCCATGCCGTTCCAGGTCGAGCTGTCCCTTGAAGGTCTGGTTGATCGACTCGATGACCTGCCGCAGCGGCTTGAACAGGTGTGCCCCGGCCCGCTCGGCCTCTCCCTTGCGGGCCGGCCGCAGCAACTCCAGGTGACGCTCCGCAAGGTCTCGTTCGAACTCGCGGCCGTAGTAGTTCTTGTCCCCGATGATCGTCTGGCCGGGGTGGGCGGCTTCGACCCCGGGTGCGGTGTCGAGCATGTTGGTCGTCTCCCGCGAGCAGCCGCAGCCGACCGGGGTGGAGTCGACCAGCCACACGTCGTCGCTCCACAGTGAGGTGTCCCGGGCCAGGATCCG